>NZ_JBFUDG010000013.1:0-130924 GCF_056404835.1 Allobosea sp. P2_B12
CCTTCAGGTCGAGCATCCGGTCACCGAGATGATCACCGGGATCGATCTGGTCGAGCAGATGATCCGCGTTGCTTATGGCGAGAAGCTCGGGCTGACGCAGGGCGAGGTCAAGCTCAACGGCTGGGCGGTCGAATCCCGCGTCTATGCCGAGGACCCGACGCGCGGCTTCCTGCCCTCGACCGGGCGGCTCGTGACCTATCGGCCTCCGGTGGAGGGGCCGGATGGCGACGCGATGGTGCGCAACGACACCGGCGTGTTCGAGGGAGGCGAGATCTCGATCTATTACGACCCGATGATCGCCAAGCTGGTGACGCATGCGCCGACGCGGCTCGCTGCGATCGAGGCGCAAGCGAGGGCGCTGGATGCCTTTGCTATCGAGGGCATCCGCCACAACATCCCCTTCGTCTCGGCGCTGATGCATCATCCGCGCTGGATCGCCGGCAATCTCTCGACCGGCTTCATCGCCGAGGAATTCCCCGAGGGCTTTGCGCTGCCGGTGCCTGTCGGCGAAGTCGCCTTGCGGATGGCCGCGATCGCGATCGCCTGTGACCACAAACTCAACCAGCGCAAGCGTCATGTCAGCGCGCAGATGGAGGGCTGGCGCAAGGTCGCCTTCGAGCGCACGCGCATCGTGGTGCTCGGGGCTGAGCGCTTCGAAGGTGAGGTCACGGAGCAGGGCGAGACAGTGGTGATCGGCTTCGGCCCGCGCAGCCTCTCGGTCGTCAGCGACTGGCGCCCGGGCGAGCCGGTCTGGCGCGGCACGCTCGACGGCGTCGCGGTGGCGGCACAGGTGCGCTCGATCCTGAACGGCTTTTCGCTCGGCCATGCCGGGGCCTATGCCAACGCCCATGTCCATACGCTGCGCGAGGCGCAACTCGCGGCGCTGATGCCGGAGAAGGTCGCGGCCGACACCGGCAAATTCCTGCTCTGCCCGATGCCCGGCGTGGTCAAGGCGATCTCGGTCACCGTCGGCCAGGAGGTCAAGGCCGGCGAGGCCCTGTGCATGGTCGAGGCCATGAAGATGGAAAACGTGCTGTTGGCCGAGAAGGACGCCACCATCGCCAAGATCCTGGCGAAAGAGGGCGATTCGCTCGCCGTCGATGCCGTCATCATGGAATTCAAGTAAGTGCGCCGAGACAGGCTTAGGCTGTCTCGTCATGGTCGGGCTTGTCCCGACCATCCACGCCTTCTGCGGCTGAAGGCGGTGTTCAAGGCGTGGATGCTCGCCACAAGGGCGAGCATGACGGGATTGCGGAGGTTCACATGCTGACGATCTGGGGGCGGATCAGCTCCATCAATGTCCAGAAGGCCGTATGGGCGGCCGGCGAGGTCGGGCAGAGCTTCGAGCGCATCGATTGCGGCGGCGCTTTCGGCGGCCTGCGCGAGCCGGTCTTCCTCGCCAAGAATCCCAACGCCCAGATTCCGGTGCTGGAGGATGGCGATGTCTGCATCTGGGAATCCAACAGCATCGTGCGCTATCTCGCGGCGCGCTACGGCTCGGGCTGGATCTGGGAGGAGGACCCGGCGCTGCGCGCCGATGCCGACCGCTGGATGGACTGGATGCAGTCCGAGCTGCAGCCGGCGATGACGCCGGTCCTATGGGGCGTGGTCCGCAAGGTGCCCGAGTACATGGACCCGGACAGGATCGCGGCCAGCGCGGCCAAGGCCGAGAAGCTGATGGACATCCTCGACGCGCATCTGGCGACGCGCAGCTTCCTGGCTGGCGAGCGCTTCGGCATGGCCGACATCACGGTGGGCTGCGGCGCGCATCGCTGGCTCAACATGCCGGTCGAGCAGGCCGAGCGCCCGCATGTGCGGCGCTGGTATGATGCGATCTTCTCCCGCCCCGCCGCGAAGCCCGCGCTGCCCCTGCCGGTCGCCTGACATGGCCTGGGGACGCCTTGATCCGGCTGCGATCGGTGTCAGTATGGCGGCCATGCTCCTGCCCAGGCTCGCTCTCTTGCTGCTGATCTTCGGCGTCTCGCCAGTTTGGGCGCAGGGGAGCACGACGCTTGCTTCCGACCGCGCCCAACTCGCGGCCTGCCTGCGCGACAATCGCTCGGCCGCACCGTCCTGCATCGGCGCCATCGCCGTCGGCTGCATAAGTGCGGCCAGCGCCGACCGGCGTTCCGCCGAGTCCGGCTGCGCCCGGCGCGAGGAGACGGTCTGGCGCGAGCGCCTGACGCAGGCGCTGCAGGCGAGCGGCCGCACGCTCGATGCCGGGCAGCGCAGCCGCCTTGCGGCGCTGCACCTGACCTGGGAGGGCTTCATCGCGCAGAAATGCGCCTTCTATGGCTCGACCCAGCGCGAGGGCTGGCAGCTTGGTCGGCAGGCCGGCTGCGAGTTGCGCGAGGTCGCGATGCGTGCGCTCGAACTGGAACGCGCCGCGCTGCCGCAGGCGCCGGCCCGCCGCCCGCAATCGCCACCGCAGATCTTCCGCTGAGCGCAGGCATTATCAAGCTGTCAGCTTTCGCAGGGTAAGAACGGCCGGGACTATCCGCGGCCTGGAGACAGCATGTTCTTCACCCTGTCCAAGCTTGTCTGGTTCGCCTTCTCGCCGGTGAATTTCGTCATCCTCATCGTGGGGCTCAGCGCGCTGCTGTCGTTCACGCGCTTCGCGCGACTGGGGCGCTGGATCGGCGCGGCGGCTGCGCTGGGGCTCGTCCTGATGGCCTTCAGCCCGTTGCCACGCATCGTGGTGCGGCCGCTGGAGGATCGGTTTCCGCAGCAGGATGCGGCCAAGGGGCCGGTCGCCGGGATCGTCGTGCTCGGCGGGCCGATCGGGATCGCCCGCGACGACGTCGTGTTGCTCTCGGCCGGCGCGCGCATCACCAAGGCGGTTGAACTCGCCAGGCTGCATCCGCAGGCGAAAGTCGTCTTCGCCGGCGGCGCTGCCAATCTGATCTCGCCGGTGACCTATACCGAGGCCGACGGCGCGCGGCTGATGTTCACCGGGCTCGGGCTGGCGCCGGAGCGGCTCGTGCTCGAGGACAAATCGCGCAACACACTGGAGAATGCCGTCTTTGCCCGCCGGCTGGTCGATCCCAAACCCGGCGAGCGCTGGCTGCTGGTGACCTCGGCCTGGCACATGCCGCGCTCGATGGGCGTGTTTCGCAAGGCGGGCTTTGCGGTCGAGGCCTTCCCGGTCGACTATCTCTCGGAGGGCGAGCCGGCCGATTTCATCCGGCCCTATGCGCGAGCGCCGCGCGGCCTCGTCATCGCCGATGACGGCTTCAAGGAATGGGTCGGACTGCTAGCCTATTGGCTGGCGGGCTATACCGACACGCTGTTTCCGGGGCCGTAGGACGCGGGGAGGCGAGCTATTCGCCTTCCGGCAGCCGCAGCCGGTAGACCCCGCGAAAATCATCGGGATCGACGGGCCGGCCCTTTCGGGTGATGACGATGCGGCCCTCCTTCATCAGCCGGACCGCGACGCGGCGGATCGGCTGCATCAGCGGGCCCCAGCCATCGGGATGATCGCCGCCGAGCACGCGCGCCACGTCGGAGGGGCCGACCGTGCGGCCTTCGCCGCGCTCGCCGGCGAGATTCAGGATCGTGGCTTCGAATTCGGCATCGTCAGGCTTGGTCATCACTCGGGGGTTTTCTGTGTGGTGTCCGGATAGCGGAAGACGCGGGCGGCGTCGGAGGCGAATTGCCGCCGGTACATCGCGACCAGCACGGCGCCGGTGAAGAGGATGAAGGTCGTCGGCCCGAGGAACCAGCCCATATAGGCGAGCGCGAAGAAGAAGGCGCGCTGGCCGCGGTTGAAATGCCGCCCGCCTGCGATGTTCATTTCGGTCGCCTCATGGACGGCGCGTTCGGCGTCCTTGGGCTCGTGGTTCTTGGCCGGGGGCAGCGAGCCGAGCAGGATGACGCAGTAGTTGAACAGCCGGTAGCTCCAGGCGAATTTGAAGAAGGCGTAGCCGAAGATCAGCGCCAGCCCGATGACCTTGAGTTCCCAGGCGGCGCGGGTCGGCGCGGTGCCGAAGGGCAGGTCCGAGAACAGCGCCACCACGCGGTCGGTCGATTGCAGCAGGGTCAGCGTGCCGCCGATGGCGATCAGCGAGGTCGAGGCGAAGAAGGCCGTGCCATTCTGCAGGCCGTTCATGATCTGCGTATCGACGATGCGGTTGTCGCGGCTCATCGATTCGCGGATCCAGCGGGCGCGGCGCAGGTTCATCCGCATGTTCAGGCTCTTGCCGGCATGCGGCCCCATCTCGACGGCGAAATGATAGCCGATCCAGGACGCGGCGAAGAACACCATGCCGATGATGTCGAGCGTCTCGAATCCGATCATGCCGGTCATGCCAATCCCCTGGCGGCAGCTTGCGTGTTCCATCGTCGCTTGCCAAGGCGTCGCTGGATTTGAAGACGTGCTCCGCATTGACCTGCTTCGCCCGAGCCGACAAGGGTGTCCGGCATAAACCCGCCGCGTCCTGAACGGTTCGAGCCGCCGCCTTTGTCCCACATCCTGATCGTTCTGGCCGTCGTCGCCTTCCTGTTCCGCAAGCCGCTGGGGCGGATTTTTGCGCGCCAGTTCCCGAACCGGGCGAGGCGCCAGCAGGTGCTGGCAACCATCATAACCGGCTTCCTGCTGGTGATCGCGGTCAGGCTGCTGGCGCTGTTCTGGTAGGGGCGGCGAGGGTGGTGAGGTCCGAGCGGCCACGCCTTCATCTGTTGCCGCGAAGCCTCATCCCGCCCGCGATGCGCGCCAGCCGTCTTGCCAGCCCGATCATCCTGCGGCATCCTGTCTCCATCGCTCACGCACGAGACAGGGAGGGCTGAATGGAATTCATGATCATCGTCAGCTCCCCGCGAATGTCCCGCCACTAGGTCGGACTCGCCCGTGGCCCGCCAAAGGCGGCGCCTGAGCATTCTCCATCGCTTTCCTGTCCTTCGCTGAAGATCGGCGTGCGTCGCCGTCTGCAGCATGATCTGGAGTCGGCTCCCCTGCGGGCCGAAGACACACATGTCCCGACCCGATCGCACCGGGCGGCCCGAGCCGTTCCGGGCCGTTCTCGGCTTCACTTTCCGCCACTGGGCTCGCCGGCCCGGACCCGTCGGCTTCGTCGCCGGCTCGATGATGGCTGCCACCGTCGCCGACCTGTTCATGCCGGTTTATGCCGGGCGCCTCGTCGATGCGGTGGCAGGCGAGGGCGCGTCGGCGCTGGAGGCCGCGCTGTGGGCGCTCGCCGCCATGCTGGCGCTAGGCGCCTGCGGCGTGGTCTTTCGCCATCTCGGCTTCATCGGCATCACCGGCATGACGCTGCGCACCATGGGCGACACGGCGAGTGAAGCCTTCGCGCGGCTGCAGCGCTTCTCGACTGACTGGCACGCCAACAACTTTGCCGGCTCCACCGTGCGCAAGATCACGCGCGGCATGTGGGCGCTCGACCTGCTCACCGACACGATCCTGATCGCGCTGCTGCCCTCGGTCGTGGTGCTTCTCGGCTCGACCGTGCTGCTCGCCTGGCACTGGCCTGCGATGGGGCTCGTCGTCTTCGCGGGCGCGCTGCTCTATGTCGGCGTCACCGTCGCGCTGTCGCTCAACTATGTCGCGCCGGCGGCACGGCTCGCCAATAGCTGGGACACCCGCGTCGGCGGGGCGCTGGCCGATGCGATCTCGTGCAACCCGGTGGTCAAGGCCTATGGCGCCGAGTTGCGCGAGGACGCCCGCGCCGCCGGAGTGCTGGCGAAATGGTCGCTGCGGACGCGGCGGACCTGGGTGCGCGGCACGACCTCGGGCACGGCGCAGCAGCTCGTGCTGCTGGCCCTGCGCGCGGCCGTCATCGGGCTTGTGATCTGGCTTTGGGCGAACGGGCAGGCGACGCCCGGCGATGTCGCCTTCGTGCTGACGAGCTATGCGGTGGTGCATGGTTATCTGCGCGATGTCGGCCAGCATGTGCACAACCTGCAGCGCTCGGTGAACGACATGGAGGAGCTCGTCGCGATGCACGATCAGCCCTATGGCGTCGCCGACGCGAGGGGTGCGACCGCCATGGCGGTGACGGCAGGCGAGATCACCTTCGAGGACGTGACCTTCCATTATGGCGGGCATGCCGAGCCGCTCTATCGCGATTTCTCGCTGGTGATCCGTGCCGGCGAGAAGGTCGGGCTGGTCGGACGCTCGGGCTCGGGCAAGACCACCTTCGTCAAGCTGATCCAGCGGCTCTACGACGTGACCTCGGGGCGCATCGCCATCGATGGGCGCGACATCGCTGATGTCACGCAGGCGAGCTTGCGCGCCCAGATCGCGATCGTGCAGCAGGAGCCGGTGCTGTTCCACCGCTCGCTGGCGGAGAACATCGCTTATGGCCGGCCCGGCGCCTCGCTGGCGCAGATCGAGCAGGCGGCACAGCTTGCCAACGCGCATGAGTTCATCATGCGGCTGCCCAAGGGCTATGCGACGCTGGTCGGCGAGCGCGGCGTCAAGCTCTCGGGCGGCGAGCGCCAGCGCGTCGCGATCGCGCGCGCCTTCCTGGCCGATGCGCCGATCCTGATCCTGGACGAGGCGACCTCGAGCCTCGATTCGGAATCGGAGGCGCTGATCCAGGAGGCGATGGAGCGGCTGATGCTGGGCCGCACCACCATCGTGGTGGCGCACCGGCTCTCGACGGTGCGGGCGATGGACCGGATCCTGGTCTTCGACCGCGGCCGCGTCGTCGAGGAAGGGCCGCACGAGGCGCTGCTCCAGCGCGAAAACGGCGCCTATCGCGGCCTGTTCGAGAAGCAGGTCAGCGAGTTGGCGAAGGGGCTGACGGTGTAGGACCACCAGCCGAGCCCTTGCGTCATGGTCGGGCTTGTCCCGACCATCCACGTCTTCGGCCGGCGAGGGCGGTGTCCAAGACGTGGATGCTCGCCACAAGGGCGAGCATGACGGCCGGCTCCTTACTTCGGCGCGAGTGCTCTAGGTCTGACGCCCTTGACCGGGCCCGGCGGCAGATCGCTCGCAACTGGATTCAGCGACTTCGCATCCAGAACTGGCTTGCTCAGAAGCCGATTCAAGCCGGCTACATAACTCTCTGGCAGAGACCAGTGTTTGGCGCTGGCGATCACTGTTTCCATGTAGCCGGGCTTGGGCCGGCCGGGGTCACCCGAGCGGCCGATATAGACCAGCGCGCGCTTGGCGCCGCCGGGCACGATGACCGGCTGGCTGATCTTGACGTAGAGCCCGCTCGCCAGCTCCTCGAACTTGTCGAGCGTGCGGACGTCGCCCAGCGCGCAGTCCCAGAGCACGCCATGGACCTCCTCGCGCGGATCGCGGATGACCGAGGCATAGCCGTCGCGGGTCACGATGAAGCGGTGGCGCGGCAGGCGGGCGAGGCCGAGCGGCTTCGAGCGCGGGCAACGCTGCGCCATGCCGGCGGGGTCCATGTTGAGGCCGTAGGCGAAGTAGAGGGGCATCCTACTGAGGTAAGTGCTCTGAGTTTTCGGATTCCTCCAACCAGCCTTTCGCATGAAGGGTCTTGAACGCGATGCCGATCTGGCGCGGCGAGAAACACTTTTTACGATCGTTCCACGCATAGACCTTCACTACGGCATCTTCGGCGCTCGTTGCTTTCTCGTGGGTTGCAACCCAATGAACAGTTGCAAGCAGTTCGAGGCCAAACGGCGTCTCGAAGCCTTCGACCAGCTTGCCGACCCGATCGAAGCGGCCTCGCGTTTCGCAATCTTGCCTCAAAAATGCTTCGGCGTCCGTCACTGCACCAGGGACGAGTTCGAGTTGCTTCTCCGGGGCGTCGCCGCCGTCGTGGTATCCGGCCACGAGATGCCCTTCGATCTTGGTCAACACATGGCGCAGATTGTCTGCGTAAGGGCCATAGTGGTGCTTGATATAATTCAACCGAAGCGGCTCTCCAGCTTCTTGCATGAAGTACATGAGCTTCTGAACTTCAATCAATGTCACGAAAGGGTCCATCAGCCCACCGAGATAGCGGTGCATCAAAACGACCAGCGCGGCGCGTCCCGCGGTCATGTTCGGAACCTCCCGGGACCTGGTAGCAATGGGCGCACTGTTCGGCTCGAAGATGATGACGTCGAGATCGTCGATACCGCGCAGCGCTGTTTCGATGCGGGGGCGCACGTCGCTCCAGTTCAGACCTCCAAGGCCGCTGCCTAGAGGCGGAATGGCGATCGACCGGATGCTGCGATTCCGGATTTCTGCTACGAGGGCTTGTAAGCCGGAGTCGATGTCCTCCATTCGGCTCTTGCCACGCCAATGGCGCTTAGTTGGAAAGTTGATGATAAACTTCGGATTGGTCAGTGTTCGCGTCTCGAATACGAACATTTTGCCCGGCTGCACCTCTTCGCGGGCACAGGCGGCTTCGTAGGCCCTAAAATTGTCCGGGAAATCATTCTTGAACTGGAGGGCGATCCCGCGACCCATGATGCCGACGCAGTTGACCGTGTTGACGAGCGCTTCCGCATCCGCCCTCAAGATATCTCCGGTCCGGAACGTGATCATCGCCATAGCCCTCAATAATACCATTCTCTTTTTATTTCGATCATCGGCCGATGCGCCGCGCCCTGCATGCCGTTGGAGACAAGTGGCACGATGCCCTGCGCATAGACCCCTATGCGCTCGATGAGATGCCAAGGGAAAGCGCGCTCGATCAGGAATTCAGCCTGCTTGCCTTCCTTAATCGAACGCGAAACACCGTTTCCCGACCATTGGCGAGCACCGACGGCATCCCAGTTGATATCGCTCAATCTTGCGATATCTGAACTGTCTTCAAAGTAATATGCGCCTGCATTGGATAAGGTAAATGCCCAACGCTGGTTATTCTGTTGTGCCCATGCAATCGCTGCATGGAGATCGGCTTCGAGATGAACAATGGGCTCTTGCCCGCCCTTATAACTAAGCTCTTCGTTCCTTCGATAAATCAGATAGAGCATAATCGATCGCGTACAGAAATAGAATGGAGTGCAGTGACCCACGCGCAGGTCGGGATAGCAACTCAAACTGAGCTCGTTCAGGCGACGGGTTTTGATATTGCTCATGCCGATCGTAGTGCCGACACCCTGTCTCTGAAACATTGCCGCATCTGACCACAGAAAGCCGTCCGCAATGATCGAAGCCAGCCGATCGACGTGGACGATATGGTAGATTTTGGGCCGGGCGGGAACTGGCATGATTCACGCTACCGCGATTCGGCTCGTCCTACTTCGTCTTCGCGAACAATTCCCGCCCGATCAGCATCCGCCTGATCTCGCTCGTGCCCGCGCCGATCTCGTAGAGCTTGGCGTCGCGGAGCAGGCGTCCCGTCGGGTAGTCGTTGATGTAGCCGTTGCCGCCCAGAAGCTGGATCGCGTCGAGCGCGATCTGGGTCGCCTTCTCGGCCGAGATCAGGATCGCGCCAGCGGCGTCCTCGCGGGTGGTCTCGCCGCGGTCGCAGGCTTTTGCGACCGCGTACACATAGGCCTTGCAGGCGTTCATCATCACATACATGTCGGCGAGCTTGCCCTGGACGAGCTGGAACTCGCCGATCGCCTGGCCGAACTGCTTGCGCTCGTGGACATAGGGCATGACGACGTCGAGCGCCGCCTGCATGATGCCGAGCGGGCCTGCCGAGAGCACGACGCGCTCGTAGTCGAGGCCCGACATCAGCACGTTGACGCCGCGCCCGACCGTGCCCAGCACGTTCTCCTCGGGGACCTCGCAGTCTTGGAAGACGAGCTCGCAGGTGTCCGAGCCGCGCATGCCGAGCTTGTCGAGCTTCTGGTGGGTCGAGAAGCCCTTCATGCCCTTCTCGATCAGGAAGGCGGTGATGCCCTTGGAGCCGGCCTCGGGATCGGTCTTGGCATAGACCACCAGCGTCTCGGCGATGGGGCCGTTGGTGATCCACATCTTGTTGCCGGTCAGGACATAGCGGTCGCCGGTCTTCACCGCCTTCGTCTTCATCGAGACGACGTCCGAGCCCGCTCCCGGCTCCGACATGGCGAGCGCCCCGACATGCTCGCCCGAGATCAGCTTGGGCAGGTATTTCGCCTTCTGGGCCGCATTGCCGTTGCGGGCGATCTGGTTGATGCAGAGGTTGGAATGGGCGCCATAGGAGAGGCCGACCGAGGCCGAGGCGCGGCTGATCTCCTCGATCGCCACGACATGTTCGAGATAGCCCAGCCCCGCGCCGCCATCCTCCTCCTTGACCGTGATCCCGTGCAGGCCAAGCGCGCCCATTTGCGGCCAGAGATCGCGCGGGAACTGGTTCGTCGCGTCGATCTCCTGGGCGCGCGGCGCGATCTTCTCCTGCGCGAAGGCATGGACGGTGTCGCGGATCGCATCGGCGGTCTCGCCGAGGTCGAAATTGAAGGGGCGGGGCGCGTTGGCGAGCATGGTGTCCTCCCGGCGAGCGGCGCGGCATGGCGCGCGGCGTTTCCCGCCTTATAGCGCGGATGGCGACCAAGTCAGCGCGCGTGAGCGCGAACAGGGTTTGGGTATCGACGCCGTGCCGCGCATCTCCTCCGTCATGGTCGTGCTTGTTGATTGTTCTTCAGAGATAGCCGGCCACCCATGTCTTCCTTTGGCGAGTGCGGTGGACAAGGCGTGGATGCTCGCCACAAGGGCGAGCATGACGGTCCTGGCCATGCTCCGTCGAGCCAGAGCCATCGTGCCTTGAGGTGCTCGGGACAAGCTCAAGCACGACGAACAACGACCACTTGCCTATCCTATCCAGGAGGATAGGATAGAGGCCATGAGCCACGAGATGAATCCCGACATCACCAACCGTCTGCGCCGGGCGCAGGGGCATCTCGGCACCGTCATCGCGATGGTCGAAACCGGGCGGGACGTGCCCGATGTCGTGCAGCAGCTCCAGGCGGTCGAGAAGGCGCTGGAGAAGGTCAAGGAGCTGCTGATCTTCGACCATATCGAGCATCATTTGTTCGACCATGGGCAGGCGTCGACACCCGAGATGCGCCGCACCATCGACGGGCTCAAGGCCCTGACCAAATATCTGTGAGGCGCCGATGCCGTCTTTCGCCGAACTGATCCAGCAGGGGGCAGGGCAGGCCTGGCTGTTCGTTCCCAGCGCGATCCTGCTCGGGGCGCTGCACGGGCTGGAGCCCGGCCACTCGAAGACGATGATGGCAGCCTTCATCATTGCGATCCGGGGGACGGTGACGCAGGCCGTGCTGCTGGGGCTGGCGGCGACGGCGTCGCATACGCTCGTCGTGTGGGCGATCGCGTTGGGAGGCCTCTATCTCTGGCGCGATGTCGCTTCAGAGACGTTCGAGCCCTATTTCCAGCTCGCCTCGGCGGCCGCGATTATCGCGCTGGCGCTGTGGATGCTGTGGCGCACCTGGCGCGACCAGCATCCGGTGACGCAGGCGCGGCATCACTCCCATGATCACGGCCACCACCATGATCATCATCATGATCATGGTCATGCTCATGACCACGGGCGCGGCGCCCATGATCATCACCATCATCATGATGGGCCTCGCGATGCGATCCCGTTCGGCTCGGCGGGAGCGACCATCCTGGCCGAAGCCGACGGCCATCAGGATGCGCATGAGCGGGCGCATGCGGAGGATATCCGCCGCCGCTTCACGGGCCGGGAGGCGACCACCTGGCAGATCGTGCTGTTCGGCCTGACCGGGGGGCTCATTCCCTGCCCGGCGGCGATCACGGTGCTGCTGCTCTGCCTGCAGCTGAAGGAATTGACGCTGGGCTTCGCGCTGGTGCTGTGTTTCTCGATCGGCTTGGCGATCACGCTGGTCGCCGTCGGCGCTGCGGCCGCGCTCAGCGTCCGGCATGCGACGCGACGCTGGTCATGGTTCGGGGAATTCGCTCGGAGGGCGCCCTATCTATCCGGCGGGCTTATCATCCTCGTAGGGCTTTATGTCGGCTATCACGGCTGGGTAGGACTGTTGGCGGGCCGATAGCCGCGTTCAACCGCCGATGATGCCCCTGCGCCGCAGCAGGATCAGCGTCAGCAGCGCGGCGCCGATGCAGGTAAGTGTGACGAAGAACGCGCCGAGATCGTGCTCCATCCAGGGCAGGCCCTTCACATTGATCCCGAACAGGCCGGTGATGAAGGTCGCTGGCATGAACAGAGCCGTCAGGATCGAGAGCACATAGAGCTGCCTGTTGGTCTGGCTTGCGGTGCGCGCCGTCGTCTCGTCCTGCAGCAGCCTCGCCCGATCCTGCACCGACTGGACGTCGTGATGCAGTCCGTCGATGCGTTGGAGCAGGCGCGCGGCGGCCGCCTTGACCTCCTCGGGCGCTCTGCGGCCGGAATTCGTCTCGGCGAAGCGGCGGAACAGCAGATGCAGCCCGCCGATCTGGCGGTGCAGCCGCACCGCCATGCGCCGCACGGCGCCGACGCGCGCCGGCGCGTCGTCGAACCGGTCGGCCAGCACATGATCCTCGACGCTGTCGGTCTCATCCATCAGCCGCACGACCGCGCGGGTGACGTCGTCGATGATGTATTCGATGATCTGCTCGAACAGTGCGACCGGCCCTTCGACGACTTCGCCGCGGTTGAGCGCATCGGCGGCGAGCCGGATCGACTGCAGGGCATCGCGCCGGCCGGTCACCAGCAGCCGCTCGCCGACGATCCAGTACAACGCGCCGACCAGATCGGAATCGGAGGCGATGTCGCGGACGAGGTCGTGGGCAATGCCCCAGGCGAGTTCGGCGGAATGGTCCAGCCGCTGATGGCTTTCCGGCGAGACGAACATCTCCTCGGCGGCTGCCGGCAGCCAGGGCTGCTCGGTGACCCAGGCCTTGGCGCGGCTGTGGACAAGGTCGAGATGGATCCAGACGAAGCCCTCGGACGGGTCGACGCCGGGAAGGGTTTCGCGCCCGATCAGCGTCGGCACGCCACCGGCATCGAAGCGATAGGCCCAGATGATGCCCATGCGGGACTGCGCGTCGGCAATGGCGATCGGGGAGGGCATCGTGATGTGATCGGCGAACTCGCTGGCAAGAGCGCGAGCCCTGCGCCTGCGCCATGACAGTTCGATGACGTCGACGGTTCGTTGACGTCAATCCGCCGGCGTCAGTCGTTGTGGGCGGTGCGCTGCGGTATCTTCGCGGGCGGGGCGATGCGCAGCGCCGTGCCGCCGGCCGCCTTGGGCGCACGCGAGCCCGCCGAGGTTGCCGGCGCCCGGTCGCTGGCGACCTTTGGCTCGCCGCCGCGCCATTTGCGGGCGCCGATGTCGAAGCGGCCCTGGCGCCAGGCGGCGAATTCATGCTCGCTGCCGAAGAAGGCGTTGCGGTCGACGTCGCCGGTGATCCCGGGCACGCGGCCTGTCGTGGTGAACTGCCAGAACTCCCATTTCTCGCGGTTGTAGCGATGCCTCAGCGGGGCCGCGGTCGAGCGCAGCCAGTAAGGGTAATCGTTGAGCTCGCCTTCGAGGATATCCTCGTGGAAGTTGATGTCGGTGTAGATGATCGGCTTTTTGCCGGTGTGCTCCTGCAGGGCTGCGAGCATGATGCGCATCTTCTCCAGCGCATCCTCGCGCGAGACCTTGCGGTCGCATTGCGAGCCGTTCTGCCACTCGACATCGAGCACCGGCGGCAAAGCGTCGGGATCGCGCGGAATGTGACGCTTCATCCAGCGGACCTGGTCCTTCGCCGGGCGGCACCACCAGACGAAGTGATAGGCGCCGCGTGCGACGCCGGCCTTCTTCGCCTCGGCCCAGTTGCGCCTGAAGCTCGGATCGAGATGGTCGCCGCCTTCCGTCGCCTTGATGAAGGCGAAGCGCGTGCCGGCATCCTTGACCTTGGTCCAGTCGATCTCGCCCTGCCAGCGCGAGACGTCGATGCCCTGGATCGCCTGGCGGCGCGCATCCCGGACGCCGTGATGCGGCGCGGAATCGCTCTTCTTCGGATAAAGCGCGGCTGCGGGCGTCGACAGCAAGGTCAGCAGGCTGCCGATGGCGATGGCGGCGCGTGTCGTCCGCTCCAGTATCCTCGATCGCACCGGCAACTCCTTATCCCGCGTCGTCCTTCGAAATGCGGATGCGACAGTTAAGAGCCGGTTAGATTTGAAGCGAATGCGGCGGGCTTGTTTCAGCTTTGGTTAACCGGGGAGGCCTTGGCCAATCGAGAAGGCCTTGGCCAACCAGGGAGCCTGCCGCCGCGCCGGCCCGACGTCAGTCGGCCTGAGCGGTCTCGTCGTCGGGTGGCTGGAACGAGGAGGCGACGGGCGCGACGCTGCCGGGAATCCGCGCGATGGCGGGCGAAGGCGTCGGCGCTGCCGGGCGCTCGGGGCCGGGGCTCGGCTGCGGCGGCACGGGCCTGGGCTTGTCCCAGCGGCGCGTGCCGATGTCGAACTCGCCCTGGCGCCAGCCATCGAACTGGCCCTCATTGCCGAAGAAGGCGTTGCGGTCGACGTCGCCCTTGATGCCGGGCACGCGGCCGGTGGTGGTGAACTGCCAGAAGGCCCAGGGGCGCTCGGTGTAGCGGGCCTCGGGCAGGGCCGCGGTCGAGCGGATCCAGTAGGGGTAGTTGTTGAATTGCCCCTCCAGCACGTCCTTGTGGAAGGTGATGTCGGTGTAGATGATCGGCTTCTTGCCGGTGAGCTGCTCGAGCTCGGTCAGCATGAGCTGGATCTTCTCCAGCGCGAGCGAGCGGTCGATCTTCTGCGGACAGGTCTTCGAATGGCCGTTCCATTCGACGTCGAGCACCGGCGGCAGCGCGTCGGGATCGTTGGGAATCTGCTGCTTGAACCAGATCGCCTGCTCATGGGCCGGGCGGCACCAGAAAACGAAGTGATAGGCGCCACGCGGAATGCCGGCGCGCCGCGCGCCCTCCCAGTTGCGCTGGAAAGCCGGATCGACATGGTCGCCGCCCTCGGTCGCCTTCATGTAGACGAAGCGGGTGCCGGCGCCCTTGACCGCGGTCCAGTCGATCTCGCCCTGCCAGCGCGAGATGTCGATGCCGTGGATCGGGTAGCTGTGTGCCTGCGCCACGCCGGGATGGGGGCGCGCATCGCCCTTGGCCGGGTAGTTCCCCTCCAGCGCCACGCAGCCGCCAAGGACCGCGAGAGCGGCGGCGGCGAGGAGGGTTGCGGGCTGGAAGATTTTCATGCGGCGGGACGTCATGTCGCGCAAGATCGTGGAGAAAACTTGACGGCGGGTTTACGTTACTGAAATCGGACCATCTGGGAACGGTGCTGCGTCAGCATGCCTCGCTCCTAGCTATGTGCGAGCCAGATCGCGGCGACGCCGAGGAACGAGAAGAAGCCCACCACATCCGTCACCGTGGTGACGAAGGTGCCCGAGGCGATCGCCGGGTCGATGTCGTAGCGGTCGAGCAAGACGGGGATGACGACGCCGGCGATCGCGGCAGCCAGAAGGTTGACGACCATGGCGATGGCGATGACGCCGCCAAGGCCGTGGCTGCCGAACCACAAGGCCGCCACGACGCCGGTGATCAGCGCGAAGCCGACGCCGTTGATCAGCCCGACGATCATCTCGCGGGTGAAGAACCGGCGCAGGTTCCAGGCGCCGAGCTCCTGCGTCGCGAGCGCCCGCACCGCGACCGTCATCGTCTGCGTCGCGGCGTTGCCGCCCTGGCTCGCCACCACCGGCGCTAGGATCGCGAGAGCCACGACCTGCGAAAGCTGCGCCTCGAACAGGCTCATCACCGCCGCGGCGAGGAAGGAGGTCACCAGGTTGATGAACAGCCAGCTGAAGCGGCTGCGGGCGATCATCGGCACCGGGTCGGAGAGTTCCTCGTCGGCGTGGACGCCACCGAGCTGCTTGACGTCGTCATCGGCGGCGTCCTCGATCACGTCGACGATGTCGTCGATGGTGAGCACGCCGACCAGCCGCCCGGCATCGTCGATCACCGGCGAGGCGATCAGGTTGTAGCGCTGGAACATGCGCGCCACGTCCTCGATGTCGTCGGTCGCCTTCACCGCGCGGCTGTCCTCGTCGACCAGGGTCGAGATCGCGACCGGCCGCCGGGTCCGCAGCAGCCGGTCGAGCGGCACCGAACCCACGAAATGATGGGCCGGGTCGGCGACCAGGATCTCGAAGAAGCGCTCGGGCAGATTGTCGGTCTGGCGCAGGTGGTCGATGGTCTGGCCGACGGTCCAGAAGGCCGGTACGGCGAGGATTTCGCTCTGCATGCGCCGGCCGGCGCTATCCTCGGGATAGTCGAGGCCCTGCTGCAGGACGATGCGCTCGGCGGGGGTCAGCCGGTCGAGCACCTCCTTCTTGTCGGCGTCGTCGAGGTCCTCGAGGATGTAGACGGCATCGTCCGTGTCGAGGTCGCGCACGCCCTCCGCCACGGTCTGTGGCGAGAGCTCTTCGAGGATCTCCTCGCGGATCGAATCGTCGACCTCGGTCAGCGCGGTGAAGTCGAAGTCGCTGCCGAGCAGCGAGATCAGCCGCGGCCGCTCGTCAGGGTCGAGCGCCTCGAGCAGCGCGCCGAGATCGGCCTCGTGCATGTCGGCGACGACGGCGCGCAGCGTCGTCAGGTCCGACAGCAGCAGCGCCTGCGAGACCTGTTCGACCAGACCGGCATCGATCGCCCCGTCCTCGTCGCGGATCGGGCGGTCGAGCGTGTCGCCGGGAGCCTTGTGCGTGTCCGTCATCGGCCCGCTCCGCGATTCGAGATGTGGATTCGGCTGGGTGCCAGCCGCCCTTGTGTCAGCGGCCTTGCCCTGTTGCAATGCAGCAGGGCGGTTTGACGGCGAGAACCGCGCAGGCGGGTTCCGAAACGCGAATTGCGACGTTGAAACGCGAACGGCGACCCCTGCGGATCGCCGTTCGCCGGGCCGGAGGCCCTCAATCTGGTGCGGTCAAGAGGACTCGAACCTCCACGGGTTTCCCCGCTACCACCTCAAGGTAGTGCGTCTACCAGTTCCGCCATGACCGCAGCGGCTCCGGCCATTCCGCGCTGACGCGGTGAACTCCGGAGCGGCGCGGGTCTAGCAAATCGAATCCGTCGCCACAAGGGCGTTGCGAAGGAAAACGTGCTCAGGCTGCGGCCGCGACGCTTTGGAGGGTGTAGACCGTCGGCCGTTTCAGCATCTGCGTGATCTCGACGGAGATGCGCGAGCCGCTGACGACGACGATTCCCTTGGCGAAGGGGTGGTTGTTGGCAAGAATCTGGACCTCGTCGGTCTCGCTGGCATTGAGCTCGATGATCGCGCCACGGCCCATACGCAGCAGCTTGTAGATCGGCATCCGGGTGGAGCCCAGCACGACGGTGAGTTCGACAGGTACGAGATCGAGATCGGCCTTCAAGTCCTGCCTCCGAAACACTACTTCAGAATTCCACCAACGAAACTTGCCTGCTGCTCTTTCAGGGAGCATGAGGCTGGCCGCCGCTTCGATCCCGAGGTTGGGCCAAACAGGGTTAATGCGCAGTGAAGACGCGCGAGGCGCTTGCCGAATTGTTCCTCCCCGAGCCGGGCTCGGCACCGGTCGAATGGGTCGTGGCCGACGGGCTCGTCGGCTATGACGATGCCGTCGCCGAGATGGAGATGCGCGCCGGGCTGATCGCCGACGGGCTCGCCCGCGAGCGGGTCTGGCTGGTCGAGCACCCGCCGCTCTATACCGCCGGCACCTCGGCCAGGGACGAGGATCTGATCGCGCCGGAGCGCTTCCCGGTGCATCGCAGCGGCCGGGGCGGGCAGTTCACCTATCACGGGCCGGGCCAGCGCGTGGCCTATGTCATGCTCGACCTGAAGCGGCGCGAGCCCGATCTCCGGCGCTTCGTCGCGGCGCTCGAATCCTGGCTGATCGCGACGCTCGACGGCTTCAACATCCGCGGCGAGCGGCGCGAGGACCGCGTCGGCGTCTGGGTTCGACGGCCTGAGAAGGCGGCAGGGTCCGAGGACAAGATCGCCGCGATCGGCATTCGCGTGCGGCGCTGGGTCTCGTTCCACGGCATCTCGCTGAATGTCGAGCCGGAGCTGTCGCATTTCGACGGCATCGTGCCCTGCGGCGTCAGCGACCACGGAGTCACCTCGCTGGTCGATCTCGGCCTGCCGCTGACGATGGCGGACGTCGACGCGGAGCTACGCGTCCAGTTCGAGCGCATCTTCGGCGCGACGGTCGTTCCCTGAAAGCCGCGCGGCACATCCGGTTTACCTTGCGTTGACCAAGCCGGCCCATCCTCCCGTCACGGACAGACGGAGAGGGACGGGACGACCATGACCAAATTCATCTGCGCGGCCGCCATCGCGGCATGCCTTGCGGCCTGCACCAACACCGACCAGCGCATCGCTGGCGCGGCGGCAGGGGCGGGGGCCGGCGCCATCGTGCTCGGGCCGATCGGGGCGGTGGCCGGCGGCGCGATCGGGGCGGTGGCGGGGCCGAGCGTGACCGGCTCGATCAACAAGGCCAGAGAATAACGCGCCGGGACGGCATGGGGGATTTCCGCTTCCGCCTCTGAGCATCCGCGCCGGTTGGCGTTTGCCGCTGGCCGCGCCATAACCCGGTGGAGAACACCGCCTGGGAGCGCGCACTGTGCCGGTCATCGAGAGCAAGGTCGATCTGAACTCGGCCGAGACGCGCGCCAATGCGCAAGCTTGGGCAGGCCTGCGCTCCGAGCTTCAGGAGCGCCGCACCTCGGCTGCGCTCGGCGGCAATGCCAAATCGCGCGAGCGCCACACCGCACGCGGCAAGCTGCTTCCCAGAGAACGCGTGCTGCGCCTGCTCGATCCCGGCTCGGCCTTCCTTGAGATCGGCTCGCTTGCCGCCTTCGGCATGTATGAGGGCGACGTGCATGGCGCCGGCATGATCGCCGGCATCGGCCGCGTCGCCGGCCGCGAATGCATGGTCGTCTGCAACGACGCCACCATCAAGGGCGGCACCTATTACCCGATGACGGTGAAGAAGCATCTCCGCGCGCAGGAGATCGCGGCCGAGAACCGTTTGCCCTGCATCTATCTGGTCGATTCCGGCGGCGCCAACCTGCCGCACCAGACCGAGGTCTTTCCCGATCGCGAGCATTTCGGCCGGATCTTCTACAACCAGGCCAATCTTTCGGCGCAGGGGATTCCACAGGTTGCCGTGGTGATGGGCTCCTGCACCGCCGGCGGCGCCTATGTCCCGGCGATGTCGGACGAGACCATCATCGTCCGCAAGCAGGGCACGATCTTCCTCGGCGGCCCGCCCCTGGTGAAGGCTGCGACCGGCGAGGTCGTCTCGGCCGAGGATCTCGGCGGCGCCGATGTCCATGCCAGGCTCTCGGGCGTCGCCGATCACTATGCCGGCGACGACACCCATGCGCTGGCGATCGCGCGCCGCATCGCCGGCAACCTCAACAGCGTCAAGCGGCCCGATATCGACATCGCCGAGTCGGTCGAGCCGTTGTATCCGGTCGAGGAGCTCGAGGCGGTCGTGCCGACCGATCTCAAGAAGCAGTACGACATCCGCGAGGTCATCGCCCGGCTCGTCGACGGCTCCGAGTTCGACGAGTTCAAGAAGCTCTACGGCACGACGCTGATCACCGGCTTTGCCCGCATCCACGGCATTCCGGTCGGCATCATCGCCAATAACGGCATCCTGTTCTCCGAAAGCGCGCTGAAGGGTGCGCATTTCATCGAACTGTGCTGCCAGCGCCGGATTCCGCTGCTGTTCCTGCAGAACATCACCGGCTTCATGGTCGGGCGCGACTTCGAGACGCGCGGCATCGCCAAGGACGGGGCGAAGCTCGTCACCGCCGTCGCCTCGGCCCGCGTGCCCAAGATCACCGTGCTGGTCGGCGGCTCGTTCGGCGCGGGCAATTACGGCATGTGCGGCCGGGCCTATTCGCCGCGCTTCCTGTTCACCTGGCCGAATTCGCGCATCTCGGTGATGGGCGGCGAGCAGGCGGCGAGCGTGCTCGCCACTGTGCGCCGTGACAATATCGAGGCCGAGGGCAAGGACTGGTCGGCGCAGGCCGAGGAGGCCTTCAAGGCGCCGATCCGCGAGAGCTACGAGGCGGAAGGCTCGCCCTATTACGCCACCGCCCGGCTCTGGGACGACGGCATCATCCTGCCCTCCGAAACCCGCCGCGTGCTGGCGCTGGCCTTCTCCGCCTGCCTCAACGCGCCCGTGCCGGAGACGAAGTTCGGCGTGTTCAGGATGTGAGGCCGGCGCCGATCTCGCGCAGGGCGCGCTCCTGCGCGACAATCGCATCGCGCGCCTGGGCGAAGGCTTGCTGCCGCGGAACGCCCCGGCCCATCAGGGCGAAGGCCGCGCCGTAGAAGGCGCGGTCCTCATCGGTCATCAGGGCACTGACGGCTGTTCGGTAGCAGCGCGCGTCGTCGCGGCTGCAGGCCCGCCTGCGCCTGCAGCCGGCGGCCGGACAGTACGCCCAGAGGCCGGCCCGGTCGCCCATCCCGCGTAGGACGCGCTCGTGATGGGCCCGGTGAATCGCGTTCTCGGCGGCGCGCTGCGCGGCTGCGCCGGATCGGCTGTCGTCAGGCATCGCTCGTCTCCTCGCCGGGAACAGGCATGGCCGGGATCAGGCATGGCAAGACCCGCCCGCGCTCAGGGGCGCGGACGTTTCAGATCGGGGGCTGGCGGAGCGCCGCGAGGCGCGAGAGAGATCCGCATCCATTGAGCCAGGATGCGGCGCGGCGGGGTTGAGCCACCCGTCGCACGCCCCGTGGCGCTCCGCCTTCGACGATTTTGGGCTCCGGGCCGCGCTTATAGGGAGAGGCTTGGCCTGCCGTGCCGTCCTGCAGCCTCAACGCCCCATTGGGTGCGCCACACCGCGGTGTCGGACCTGACCGCTTCCGCCGTCCCGTCCAGCGAGCTCCTCGCACAGGGACCGTAGTGTCCCCAGGGCGGTGCCCCGAAGCCTCCCGGGAGTGGATCGTAACTCCACCCGCAGGCGCCGACCCTCACCCAACCTCCAGCATACCTCCGGACGGCCGCCCCGTTTGGGTGATGGGCGAGGGGATTATGGGGGAAGGGCGAGGGGCGGGGATAAGTTGGGCGTACGTCATGTTTTCCAAGTAGGTGCCGACTGCTTATCGGCTAGCCATGCGCTCTGCGATCGCCGTCAACGCGGTAATATCGGGAACAGCCTGTGCCCAGCCGGCAGCGAAAGAGATGTCATTCGATTGAGGACGCTTGTCTAAAGGCAAGTGCGTCAATTTGATTCGAGCTGGTAGCGCCGCTGCCTCGCCCACAAACAATGCTTCCCGGCGCGGTAATGAGGGAAGAAGCTTTATCAAACCAGCCATCATGTCTGGCAGAAACCGGCTAACGTGCTCTTGGTCATTGCCGTTAGTTAGGCGCAAGACAAGCCACGAATTGCATTGGGATAGTACCGTGCTTTCGACATCTGACGGCCGCTGCGATACCAACATGAGGCCAATTCCATACTTTCGTCCCTCCCGCGCGATACGTCGCACGGCGTCTTGTGCCGCGCCATACAGAGCCTCACCACGATCCGGCACATAACGATGGGCCTCCTCGCAGACGAGAAGGATCGGGTCGCTTTCGCGCTCCTCTCGCGTTTGATTGAGTTTGTAAGCGAAGAGGAGGCGGGCAACTGCGGCAGTTAGAGGGCCCGCGACCTCAGTTGGAAGACCGGAGATATCGAGAATTCGAATAGAGGCGTTCGGCTTTGCGGTGTCCGCGCCAACGAACTGAGCGAGAATATCAGCAAGGGTTGGATCGCCCGCAACGTGATTACGCATTAAAAAGGAAATTCGGCTATCTAAGCATAATACTTGTAGTTTATCGAGTATGGATGCGAATTTCTGTTGGTATTCACTGTCCGTAAGAGATTGCCACGCGTTTGATACTCGACGATTATTTTGACATAATTCAATATGATTTATAAATTCTTCAATATCGAATGGCATGGGCCAATCGCGGTTAAATTCCGCGATTTCTACCATCGTCTTCCCAGGGGCGTTGCGTGGCAGATCCGGATGACCCAGTCCATCTGTCTTTCGCGCGGGATCATTTGCTGCGCTAACTAGCCCCGCTGCGTGCATTCGAGCGTGAGCTAGCGCCTTGTATACGACGTTTGCTTGCGAAGTAGCTTCGAATTCGCCCTTGCCCACAACCAGCCGACGGAATTCATCGCTCGACATCAGCCAATAGGGGAGGTTCACGGGGCGCGAAGCTGCGCTATCCGCTCCCGCTTCTTCGTAGGCTCTAAATACAGTCGCTCGCTCGCCGAATGCGGAGCCATATTCCCCATGAGGATCGATGACAATCACGCGTGGCGTTGCACGAGGTCCGGCCTCCGCCGCCTTATGGTCTAATACCGCGTGCAGAATAGCCGCGACAGCTGTAGATTTGCCTGAACCAGTAGAGCCGAGTACCGCGAAATGTTGGCCAAATAGTTTGTCCATGTCTGCATGGCAAGCAACTCCGTCGGCGCCTGCATAAGTACCAAACGTGATGAATCGATTGACCCCATCTCCCCCTTGCTTCTCGATGGCGGTATAGAGGCGGCGTGTCTCGGACGATGTGACGAGATAAGCGGCCTGTAATGGAAGCGGCGAGTTCCGTACGCCTCGATCAAAGGTTAGTGCCTCGCTAGCCTTCTGCCAGCGTGCTTCGCCGAAAAGATCTGCCTCCAGAATGCGTCGGTCCAGGCCGTCAATCGCGCCCCGGGCAGCGGCTTCCTCCTCTGTCTGCAGGCGCAGCAGTCGCACCATTGCGAACAGGACAGTACGGCCCATATGGAGTTTGATTAAGCTTCCAATCTGGCCAACTGAATAGACGGTGCCACCGTGAGATTGCACCAGCTCCGTCAGGCTACGCCGCAATGATACTTTGATCGTGGTGCCCGAGGTTTCGAATACCGTGCCTATCTGAAGGTGCGGGTCGAGATCAAAGTCACTCATTCGATCATCTCCGCTATGTCTGCCGGCAAGCCGTCCTCCAGCAGGGCGGTAGTACCCGAGAACGTCCACCAGTCGCGTTCTGTCGCGGGCGAGACAGGCGGAAAATATGGTCCATCCTTGCCGCGATAAAGTCCATCTTTGGCGACTACGAAAATTCGCTCGCCTGCACTACTTCCGCCCCAGCGCTTCAACTTGCTATTACGCGTGCCCGCAAATGCGACAAGCGTCGTCTTACAGTCCGGATGGAGAAGGTGCTGCTCGATAATAGCGTCGATGTGATCATCGCCGAACGAGTAGCCACAAACGAAGAGAACCTGCTGTTGTGCCTGCGAGAGCAGTTCGCGAAAGCGCTGGAACAGATGGCCGAAGGGATCCTCACGCGATGCCATGTATTTGGTCGATTGGGGATAAATGACCACGCTGCCGTTTTCGTCAGATCGGTCCGGGTAGAGGTCGTCATGACGTACGCGAAACACCCGACCTCCCGCCGCATTGCTTCGATACCAATCAATTGAGCCGTGCAATTTGGTAACAACAGCTTTTATATTGGGAGTTCTGTGTGCGGAATCGAATAAGTGTTCGTCCCATGCTGCGATGGCGCCACCCGCAAAGCCGTCTGCGAAGGGTATGAGTTCGAGTGCCAGCGCGTCTTCCAATAGGGTGTCATAGTTAGTGGTGATGAACTGGATCGCGTCGCGCCGATCATCGAGACCCGCTCGGTTTATTTTGTAAAGTGTTCGAACGAACCGGCAATGATCGGTGATGGTGACTATAGGTTTTCCCGGTGCACCAATCCGTTCCGGAGTGCTTCCATTCAGAGGGCTGTAACCCCACCTCAGAATATCTCGAATATGGCGTAGTATCATATGATGCGCCGCCTGAAGGCGTGTCTTATGTGCGCGATTAGTGCCGACTGCGGCGCTAGCATCTTTTGCTCGCTCGGCCAGCGCAATCAGATCGCAAAAATGGCTCAGAACGTGTTCAATATGGAGATTTGTCGGAAGATCGGCTCGCACTGCCTCCACGAGCTTATACGCGTCGGCATTTACTGTATCGGCCGCAAGGCGGCTAAATACCTGCTCCGTCAACGGATACATGAGAGGTAAGCCGGCTGCTAGGCTAATGCCAGCGCCTGTCAGCCAGATTTGGCGTGGAGATCTTAGATGGCGATCGAGTTGGCGTGCCGCTTCTACATCCCCACTCATAGCGAGTCCTTAATTTCAGTGCTTTGAAAGGCGCAATCGTATGAATACCAGATAAATAAACGCTGTTCGCGAATGGGACTTAAGGGGAGGCATAAGCCGGCCGCGATTCTTGTAATGATTAAACGTCCACGGCGGTATTGATACATGCAATATTAGCATCAGAATTCGTCGGGGGTACCCACCTCACCCCAACGCAAACGCCTCATGCACCGCGCTCTGCACGCCGCCGCCCATGACCGGGCCGCCGCCGGCGACGTGGATGGCGTCTCCGACCAGGGCTGCGCCCAGGCCGTGGCGCGGGGTCGGCATCGGGGCGTATTGCTCCCAGCCGTCGCTGACGGGGTCGTAGGCCTCAATCTGGCCGAAGACGCGGTTGGTGCCTTCGCCGCCCATCACGAAGACTTTTCCGCGGTAGAGCACCGCGCCATGGCCGGAGCGGGCGGTCGGCAGCGGGTTGCGCGGCGCCCATTTGTCGGTCGCCGGGTCATAGGCGTGGTGCAGGTTCGAGTTGGTGTGGAAGCTATCCACCCGGCCGCCGATGACATGGATCAGATTGCCGATCGGCAGCGTGCCGGTGTGGTCTCGCGCCGTGGGCAGAGGCGCGCGCTCGCTCCAGCGGTCGGCCCTGGGGTCGTAGACCAGGTGCCAGTCGACCGAGCGCTTGGCCTCGGTGGTCTCGCCGATGGCGCCGCCGATGACATGCAGCAGGCCGCCAAGCGCGACCACCGCCGTTGAGCCGGCCGGGCGGGGCAGGGGCGCGATCTCGGCCCAGCGGTCGGCCTTCGCGTCCCAGGTGAAGCAGCGCGGATGAGGCTTGCGGTTCTGCTCGAGGAAGCCGCCGATGGCGTAGAGCCTGCCGTCGAGGAAGGCGACGCCGACATGGTTGGCGCCAACAGGCAGCGGCGCCGCGTCGGTCCAGCGGTCGGACGCGGGCTCGTAGACATGGTGATAGGGCCGGTCGACGCGCTGCTCGGCGTAACCGCCGACGATGTGCATGCGGTCGTCATAGGCCGTCGCCCAGGCCATCTCCGAGCGCGGCATCGGCAGCAGCGCCTTGGTGCTCCAGCGGCCGGGATTGGCCGCCTTCGGGGCGGGTGAATCGAAGACGTTCTGGCTCGTCGCCAGCTCGGGCTTCTGGATGCGGCCGGGTTGGCTCAGGCGCTCGTAATGGCCGCCATGGTGCTCGTGGCCGGGCTGCTGGGCCAGCGCCGGGGCCGCGAGCGTCGCGCCTGCAGTGGCGAGGAGATGGCGGCGGGTCAGGCTGATCATGGCACGTCCTCCCATTTTGGCCTGAGAGTATGGCCGTTTACCGCCTTGGCAAGACACGGATGCGACAGGCGGTGCCGTCGCCAAAGCGCGGCACGGCTGCGCGAAAGCCTGTTCCGTCGGCGCGGCGCGCTGCTATGGTCGGCCCTCCATTCAATCGGTTGAAGCCGAAGAAAAGACGAGGATACGCCATGCCGTCTCACAACAAGGTCGCCATCATCACCGGAGCCGGATCGGGCGTCGGCCGCTCCGTGGCGCTCGCCTTCCTGAAAGACGGCTACCGCACCGTGCTGGCCGGCCGCCGCACCGACGCGCTGGAGGAGACGATTACGCTGTCCGGCGTGCCGGCCTCGCAGGCGCTCGCCGTCTCGACCGATGTCACCGATCCCGCTTCCGTGCAGGCGCTGTTTGCCAAGACCAAGGAGGCGTTCGGGCGGGTCGACGTGCTGTTCAACAATGCCGGCGTCAATGCGCCCGGCGGCATCATGCTGGAGGACCTTTCGCTGGCCGACTGGCAGAAGGTCGTCGACACCAATCTGACCGGCCCGTTCCTGTGCACGCAGGAGGCCTTCAAGGCGATGCGGGACCAGCAGCCGCAGGGCGGGCGCATCATCAACAACGGCTCGATCTCGGCCCATGCGCCGCGGCCGAACTCGGTGGCCTATACCGCGACCAAGCACGCCATCACCGGCCTGACCAAGACCGCCTCGCTCGACGGCCGCAAATACGGCATCGCCGTCGGCCAGGTCGATATTGGCAATGCGCTGACCGAAATGGCCAAGCGCATGACCACCGGCGTGCCGCAGGCCGACGGCTCGATCAAGGTCGAGCCGGTGATGGATGTCGACAACGTCGCCACCACCGTTCTGCACATGGCGAGCCTGCCGCCGGAGGCGAACGTGCTGTTCGTAACGGTGATGGCGACGAACGCACCGTTTGTCGGGCGGGGGTGAGGGCGGACCTGCCCGTCATCCCGGGCGTAGCGAAGCGTAGACCCGGGATCCATGCCTGAACCTGAATCGACTATGTTCCGGCATGGATCCCGGATCGGCGCCGCTTTGCGGCTTGTCCGGGATGACGGCACGGGGATGATCGATGCTCGCGCATGAGGATGGCGCCATTGGCGTAAGCCGGGCCACGGCCCGCGCCTACACCCTCACCATCTGGGGGATCGCGCTGTCGATCCTCGTCTTTGCGATCGGCGTCGTCGCCTGGGCGCTGGCGGTGGGCAATGCGCAGCTGTTCAAGGACGGCGTCGACTGGGTCTATGACGTCGCGCTCTACGGCATCGCGGCGGTCGTCTTCGGACGCGACGCCCGGGCCGAAAAGCTGGCGGCGCTCGCCATCGGCGCGGTGATGGCGGTGGCGGGCCTGCACACGCTCTACGACCTCGCCGCCAAGATCATCACGCCGCGTCCGATCGAGATCTGGACGCTCGGCTTCTCGGCTGCGAGCGCGGTCGTCGTCGCGGTGCTGATCGTCGGCGTGCTCTGGCGCTTCCGGGCCGAGGCCAACCCGGTGATCAAGGCGACCTGGCTGTCCTCGCGCAACGACGTGATCTCGACGACCGGCTTCGCGCTGGTCGGACTCTTCGCCCGCGTCGCGCCGGTGCGCTGGCCGGAATATCTCTTCGACGTCATCGTCGCCGGCATCTGTTTCCAGGCGAGCTGGGCGATCTGGCGCTCGCTGCGCGGCAGGCCTGCCGATCATGTCGAGCCTGCCGATCCGGCTGTGCAGAACAAGGCCGCGACAGGGCAAGCCGGCGGGCTATAAAGGCGGCATGCCTGCGAAGGAAAGCCGCCTGATGTCGATCGCCGAAAAGCTGCCCTCCATCCTGATCGCCAATCGCGGCGAGATCGCCTGCCGCGTCATCCGCACCGCCAGCCGGTTGGGCTTGCGCACCATCGCGGTCTATTCGGACGCGGACGCGGAGGCGCTGTTCGTTGAGATGGCCGACGAGGCCTATCGCATCGGTCCCGCTCCGGCCCGCGAGAGCTATCTCGACGCCGCCAAGATTCTCGCGGTCGCGAAGGAGTCCGGCGCTGCCTGCATCCATCCGGGCTATGGCTTCCTCTCGGAGAACGCCGATTTCGCCGAGGCTTGCGCCAAGGCCGGCATCGTCTTCGTCGGCCCGCCGGCCTCGGCGATCCGGGCGATGGGATTGAAGGACGCCGCCAAGGCCCTGGTCGAGAAGGCGAATGTGCCGGTGGTGCCGGGCTATCACGGCGCCGAGCAGGGCGTCGATTTCCTCAGCAAGGAGGCGCAGCGCATCGGCTATCCCGTGCTGATCAAGGCGGTTGCGGGCGGCGGCGGCAAGGGCATGAAGAAGGTCGATCGGCCCGACGATTTCGCGGATGCGCTGACCAGCGCCCAGCGCGAGGGCCAGAGCGCCTTCGGCGATGCGCGCGTGCTCGTCGAGAAATATGTGCTCTCGCCGCGCCATGTCGAAATCCAGGTCTTCGGCGACAGTCATGGCCATGTCGTCCATCTCTACGAGCGCGATTGCTCGCTGCAGCGCCGCCACCAGAAGGTGATCGAGGAGGCTCCCGCGCCGGGCATGACGGACGAGGTCCGCGCCGCCATGGGCAAGGCCGCGACGGAGGCCGCGAGGGCCGTCGGCTATGTCGGCGCCGGTACGGTCGAGTTCATCGCCGACGGGCGGGACGGGCTGAAACCCGACGGCTTCTGGTTCATGGAAATGAACACACGGCTGCAGGTCGAGCATCCCGTGACGGAGGCGATCACCGGGCTCGACCTGGTCGAACTGCAGTTGCAGGTCGCGGCGGGCGAGCCGCTGGGGTTCTCGCAGGCCGATGTGAAGGCGACCGGCCATGCCGTCGAAGCGCGGCTCTATGCCGAGGATCCCGAAAAGGGTTTTCTGCCCTCGACCGGCAAGCTCTGGGCGCTGCAGTTCCCGGTGGCTGAGGGCATCCGCATCGATACCGGGGTCGAGGCCGGCGATGTGGTGACGCCGTTCTACGATCCGATGATCGCCAAAATCATCGCCCATGGCGCGACGCGCAATGAGGCGCTCGACCGGCTCGGTGCGGCCTTGGGGCAAACGGTGGTGGCCGGGCCGCGCACCAACCTCGCCTTCCTGAAGAAGCTGACGGAAGCGCAGGGCTTTCGCGACGGGCCGTTCGACACCGGCTTCATCGAGCGCAATATCGCGGCGCTTGGGGCCGAGCCGCAGCCGCTCGATGCGGCTTCGGTCGCGGCGGCCGCGCTCCAGCTCGAGGAGGAGCGGGAGCTTGCGGTCGTGATGCAGGCGGCCGAGCGGGCCGATGGCGAGGCGCGTTCGCCCTGGCTCGTGGCGGACGCGTTTTCGCTCATGCCGCGCCCGGCGCTGGGCCTGCCGCTGCTGGTCGATGGCGAGCGCGTCGAGGCCCGGATCGAATGGCATGAAGCCGGCGCCCGCGTCAGCCTGCCCGGCCACGAGATCGAGGAGGGCGAGCACGAGATCGCGCTGGCGCAGGCCGAGCGCGGCACCTGGCTCGCGCTGCATCGCGGCCGGCAGACGGCGGTCTCGCTGTTCGACCCGTTCAGCGTCGATCTCGACGCGGCGGCGGGAGCCGGCGGCGTGATCAAGGCGCCGATGCACGGCAAGCTGATCGCGTTGTTCGTCGCCGCCGGCGATGCCGTGGTGAAGGGCCAGCGGCTCGCCATCGTCGAGGCGATGAAGATGGAACACGTCCTGACTGCCCCGCGCGACGGCACCGTCAGCGAGGTCGCCGGCGAGCCGGGGGCGCAGGTGGCGGAAGGCGCGAAGGTGGTCGTGCTCCGGGAGTGAGGCGTGATCGATCATGCTCTGAGCGAGCGCATCGCTGTCAGCCTGCGATTTAGCGGCGACGACCTCGATCCTGACGAGATCAGCACCGTGATCGGCAGCCAGCCGACGCGAGCGTATCGGAAAGGTGACCCGAGAACCTCGCCGAACGGGACCTCCTTGGGTTTGGCTCGGTTCGGATTGTGGTCGCTATCGATAAGCCAAGATCAGCCCGGCGACCTTGAAGCGAAGATTGTGGCGCTGCTCGGCGCGACGACGCAGGACCTGTCGCGGTGGGACGTTTTGACGGTCCGCTTTCGGGCGGATCTGTTCTGCGGGGTGTTCATGCCGCGCATGAACTGGGGCATCAATCTCAGCCCGGCGATACAGGTAGCGATCGGCCAGCGCGGGCTGGAACTCGATCTCGATATCTACGCCGCAGACGTGGATGACTCGCTCGCCGCAGGATCAGGGATTGGCCTGATTACAGCCGCCCCACGACCGGGAACTGCTCGACCTCGTAGACTTGGCCCGAGACCGGGGTGCTTTCGTCCGAGAGCCAGAAGGCGGTGTGGGCAGCGACCTCTTCGGGCTGCATGATCCGCCCCGTTGGCGCCTGGCGGAGCGGGACCTCGTTCTCCCAACCGGGCTTGCGGCCTTCGCGCTGCTGGGTGGCGTCCTCATTGGCGGTGAAGGTCCAGCCGACATTGAGCTGGTTGACCCGGATGCACTCGGGGCCGAGCGCGTCGGCGAGGTTGCGCGTCATCGTCATCAGCGCGCCCTTCGACATGGAATAGACGGTCAGGTTGGAAAGGCCGCACCAGGCGTTGAGCGAGCCGACGGTGACGATGGAGCCGCCCGATTTCTGCAGGCGGAAGGCCCGGATCGCCGCCTCGGCGCAGAGCAGCGGGGCGCGGGTGTTGACGGCGAACATATGGTCGAAGAACGCGGCCGTGGTCTCGCCGATGGCGCCGCGCGGATAGATCCCGGCATTATTGACCAGCCCGTCGATGCGGCCGAAGGCCTTGACCGTGGCATCGACGATGGCTTGCGCCGTGGCGGGATCGGCAAGATCGCCCGCCATGCCTTGCGTGGCGGAACCGAGATGGCGGCAGGCGGCATCGATCTCGGTCTGGTCGCGGCCATGGATCAGGACCTTGGCGCCATCAGCCACGAGGCGCTGCGCCATGGCGTAGCCGATGCCGTTCGACGAGCCGGTGACGAGGAAGGCCTTGCCTGCAAGTCCGCGCATGTTGTTCCTCCGTTGTGTTGGGCGTCTTACTAGCCTGCCGGAGAAGTCCCGTCATGCTCGGCCTCGTGCCGAGCATCGACGTCTTGAACACCGACCTTGACGAAGGAAGACGTGGATGGTCGGGACAAGCCCGACCCTGACGAGAAGAGTGCCGCCGGCTGTGGAGAAACGCCGCAGCCGCTGGTCGGGTTGCCCCGGGCGCACTAGATTGCCGCCATGCCTCTCCACCTGCTCAAGCTTTGCGTCGGCGCCGAATCGATCAGCGATCTCGAAGAGTGGATCGAGGAGCGGATGACGCTGGAGCGGCGGCTCGGCCGGCCGGAGGAGCAGATCCACACCACCCGCATGGTGCCCAAGCGCGTTGAGGAGATCGTCGCGGGCGGCTCGCTCTACTGGGTGATCAAGGGCCAGATTTCGGCCCGCCAGCGCCTGACCGCGATCCGCCCCTTCACCGATGGCGACGGCATCGGCCGCTGCCATCTCGTGATGGAGCCGGTGGTCGTGCCGCTGGAGCCGCGCCCGTGCCGTCCGTTCCAGGGCTGGCGCTACCTCGCCGACAAGGACGCTCCCCGCGACATCGACGGCCGCAGCGGCGATCTCGGCGCGATGCCGGAGGCGCTGCGGCGCGAGCTGGCGGAGATGGGACTGCTGTAGGCGTTGCGCGCCATCGATTGGCGATGACCGTCGATTTTGCTATCTGTTGGCATCGACCGGAGAGCGTTGCCATGTCGAAGACCACATCGATTTTGCTGGACGATCATTTCGACCGTTTTGTCGGCGCGCAGGTGAAGGCGGGCCGCTACGACTCGGCCAGCGATGTGGTGAAGGCCGGTCTGCGCCTGCTTGAAGAACACGAGGCCAAGGTCAAGGCGCTTCAGGAGGCGTTGATCGCCGGAGAGCAGTCCGGCTCGCCCGTTGCCTTCGACAATGATGCGTTTGTGGCGCGGATGCGCGCCAAGCATGGCTAAGGCGGGTCGCTACCGGCTTTCCCCGCTGGCGCAGGCCGATCTCGAAGACATCTGGTCCTATACCGTCGGGCGTTGGTCACCGGAGCAGGCCGAAAGCTATCACGCCACGATCATCGCCGCGTTCGAGGGGCTGGCGGCAGGCGGGAAGCACGGCCGCCCCGTCGATATCCGCGCCGGCTATCTCAAATATCGGGTTGGATCGCATCTCGTCTTCTACCGCCTCTCGGAAGCCGGTATCGACATCATGCGCATCCTTCACGAAAGGATGGATGTCGGCCGCCATTTGTGATTGGCGGCTCGACCGTTCTCACACCCCGATATTGTCGATCAGCCTTGTCGCGCCGATCCGTGCCGCGACGAGAAGCCGGATCGGGCCGTCGGCCAGCGAGGTCACGGGTGCCAGCGTCTGCGCATGGCGGGCCTCCAGATAGTCGAGCTCGAAGCCGGCCGAGATGATCTCGGTCTGTGCCTCGCCCACAGCCTGGAAGAGCGGGTCTTCGTTGCGGATGCGGGCGGCCAGCGCCTGCATGACCTGGTGCAGCAGCGGCGCCAGCGCGCGGTGCTCGGGCGAGAGGTAGCGGTTGCGCGAGGACATGGCGAGGCCGTCGGGCTCGCGGAACGTCGCCAGCGGCACGATCTCGATGCCGAGGTCGAGATCGGCGGCCATGCGCGTCACCACCTTGAGCTGCTGGTAGTCCTTCTCGCCGAAGACGGCGAGATCCGCGCGCGACTGCGTGAAGAGCTTGCAGCAGACCGTGGCGACGCCCTCGAAATGCGTCGGCCGGAAGCGGTCGTCGAGCCCGACCGCCGCAGGGCCGAGCAGCAGGATGCGGGTGGCGAAGCCGGCCGGATACATTTCCTCGACCGGTGGGAAGAACACAGCGTCGGCGCCGGCCGCGACGAGCTTGGCGCAGTCATCGTCGAAGGTGCGCGGGTATTTCTTGAAATCCTCATGCGGCGCGAACTGCGTCGGGTTGACGAAGATTGTGACGATCACGCGCCTGGCATGGCGCTGTGCCTCCCTGACCAGAGCGATATGGCCCTCATGCAGCGCGCCCATGGTCGGCACGAGGCCGACCTTCTCGCCGGCGGCATGCCAGCCCGCCACGGCCGCGCGCATCGCGGCGACGGTTTCGAAGATCGCGATCTGGCTCATGGCGTGTCTCTCATCGTCGGCATGGATATTTCAGCCCTCATCCTGAGGAGCAGCCGAAGGCTGCGTCTCGAAGGATGCTCCAGCGATCTCCGGAGCCTCCTGAAGCATCCTTCGAGACGCCGCTTCGCGGCTCCTCAGGATGAGGGCTGTGAAGTGGCAACCGTCCGGTCGGTTGACGGGTAGCAAATGTGCCGGCGATGGCCAATATCAGACCCATGACAGACAAGACCGACAGAGCCCTCGGCAAGGCTGCGAGCACGGGCGTGAGCCCGGGCCGCTCTGCGCCGGGCGAGATCGACCGCTTCCTCGGCGCGGCGAAGCAGCTCGCGCCCCTGGCGACGGGGCAGGCGGGGCGGCTCGTCTTCGCGCTCGACGCCACGATGAGCCGCCAGCCGACCTGGGACCTCGCCTGTTCGCTGCAGGCGCGGATGTTCGAGGTCGCGGCGACGAGCGGCGGGCTTGCCGTGCAGCTGGTCTATTTCCGGGGCCTCGGCGAATGCCGGGCCTCGGGCTGGGTGGGCGAGCCGCGCCGGCTGAACGGGCTGATGGGCGCCATCGCCTGCCAGGGCGGCCAGACCCAGATCGCCCGCGTCCTGAAGCATGTCCGCGACGAGGCGAAGTCCGTCCCGATCCGCGCCTTCGTGCTGGTCGGCGACGCGATGGAGGAGGATGTCGACGCGCTGGCGGCGCTCGCAGGCGAACTCGGCCTACGCGGCATCCGCGGTTTCCTGTTCCAGGAGGGGCATGATCCCGCCGCGAGCGCGGCCTTCGCCACGATGGCGCGATTGACCGGCGGCGCGCATGCGCGCTTCGACGTGAATGCGCCGGACTCGCTGCTCGAGCTGCTGCGCGGGGCCGCGGCCTATGCGGCGGGCGGGCGCGAGGCGATGCTGAAGCTCGCCGGCGGCAGCCCTGCCGTGCGCGGGCTGATCGGCGCAATGGATGGAGGCCGCCGGTGACGCTGCTCTACGGCGTGGCCGCCCTGCTCTTGTTCTGGTGGGTCTCGAAGCTGTTCGCCAGCACCAATCCGAAGCTGCTCGCGAAGGTCGTCAAGAGCGGCGGTGGCGTGCTCTCGCTCGGCGTCGCCGGGCTTTTGATGATGCGCGGCCGGATGGACATGGCGCTGTTCGTCGGCGGCATCGGCGCCTGGCTGCTCGGCTGGAGCGCGACCGGGCCGGGCGGCATCCGCTTTCCCTGGAGCAAGGGGGCGGGCGAGACGCCGGGAGCGCGCTCGAAGGTGACGTCCGCGCTGCTGGCGATGGAACTCGACCATGACAGCGGCGGCATGACCGGCACGGTCAGCGCCGGCAGTTTCGCCGGGCGCAATCTCGACGATCTGTCGCTGGCCGAGATCGGCGCGCTGATGCGCGAATGCCTGGCTGGGGATCCCGAGGGAGCCCGGCTGCTAGAGGCATATCTCGACCGCCGGTCGCCCGGCTGGCGTGAAGACGCTGATCGTCACCGCGACGCGGGGCAGGGCCGCGCGACGGGCACGGGCGCGATGTCGCAGCAGGAGGCCTACGAGATCCTGGGGCTTCAGCCGGGGGCGGGCGAGGAGGCGGTCCGCGAGGCCCATCGCGCCCTGATGAAGCGCATCCACCCGGACGCCGGGGGCACCAGCGGACTTGCCGCTCGCGTCAACCAGGCCAAGGACGTCCTTTTGAAGTGAGGTGCCGGCCGGGAAAGGGTAAGTCTGGTACGACATCGTCAGCGTTCCTTGTCCCTTGTCCGTTCAACCGCGCGTGGCGAAGCAGGCGAAGCCGTCGCGCTTGAGCCTGGCGCAGGCCTTCTCGGCATCCTTGGGATCCTCGAAGCCGGCGAAGCGGGCGCGGAACAGCGTCGAGCCGCCCTTCTCGACCTTCTCCGTGAAGCCCGAGGCGTCGGCGAGCGGGCCTGACGCCTTGGCGCGGGCGCGGACCAGGATGTCCTTGGCCTTGGCCTCGTCATCGGTGGCGCCGAGCTGGATGATCCATTTGCCGGCGGTGGCCAGCGCCGGGCGGGCTTCGCTCGGCTTGGCCTGCTCGGGGGCCTTCTCCGCGAGTTTCGCCACCGTGGTGGTGCCGGCGTCGTGGAGTTTCTCGACCGGAGCGGGCGCTGCGGCGAGCTTGACCGCAAGCTTCTCCTCGGGCTCGGCGACCTTGGCGATCGACGAGGTCACGTCGACATTCGCCGGTGGGCGCATGACCTTGCCGTCGACGGCGGGAGCGCCGATCGACCAGCGCATGGCCGAGGGCGTCGTCGTCGCGGTGACGGGCCGCATGCCGGAGATCTGCAACTGCTGGGCGGCGCCGACATTCACGGGGCGCGGAGGGGCGATCGGTGTGGTGGTCGCGACCGGCGCATAGGCACGGGCGGCGGCCGGAAGCGGAGCCTCCGTCTCGATGCGCGGACGCGGCACCGGCATGGGCGCGGGTTCAGGCACGGCGGCGGTTACGATCGGTGCGGCGGGCCGCTGGCGCTCGTGAGCGCGTTCCTGGACACGCTCCGGCTGACGCTCCTCGGGCTCGGGCGCTTCGGCGACCATGGTGGCGCGGCCGCCGGTGGCGGCGCGGGGCAAGGTCGAGGCGACGAGATCGGCCATGATCTTGTCGCGCGAATTGCCGGAGCGGCCGCCGAGCACGACGGAGACGATGTGCCGGCCTTCCGACTTGGCCGAGGTCATCAGGTTGAAGCCGGAGAGATTGGTGTAGCCGGTCTTGATGCCGTCCACGCCCTCGACCCGGCCGAGCAGCTTGTTGTGGTTGCGATAGGCACCGCCCGCATAGTTGAACACGCGCGTCGAGAACATCGGGTAGTAGCGCGGGAAGCGCTCCTGGATGGCGCGGGCGAGGATGGTGAGATCGCGCGCCGTGGTGATGTTGGGCGGGCTGTGGGGCAGGCCGTGCGGGTTGTAGAAGGCCGAGCGGCTCATGCCGATCGAGCGGGCGCGCGCCGTCATCATCTGCGCGAACTCGTCCTCCGAGCCGGCGACATTCTCGGCGACCGCCATGGCGACATCGTTGGCCGACTTGGTCACCAGGGCCAGGATCGCGTCACGCACGGAGATCGTCTCTCCGGGCGCAAAGCCGATCTTGGAGGGCGCCTGGCGCGCCGCGTTGGCGGAGACCGTCAGCTCCGAATCCATCCTGAACTTGCCGCGCTCGAGCTGCTCGAAGAGCAGATAGAGCGTCATGACCTTGGTGATGGAGGCCGGGATGCGCGGGGCATCCTCGTTGACCGCATGCAGGGTGCGGCCGCTCTTCACATCGACGACCATCGCCGCATAGGGCGGCGCATAGCCGCCGCCGACATGGCGCCGCTTCTTGCGGGCCGCCTCGGCCGGAGACGCCACCGCCGCCACTGCGATCGCGACGATACCGATCATTCCGACGAGCGTGCGAAAGCGCACGCGCCGGGACCCAACGCAACTGAAAGCCATGCAACCCGCCTCAACCAGAACTCACGTCCCCGGTCCCCGGCACCGTCTTGCGACGTGGCATAAGGGACACAGTTGAGGAGGTTAGGACGATGCGGTTACGGAGCCGTTAAAAGGCTAACGATCTCGATGCGTGCCGCCGATGTGCCGCGCCTGCGTCTGATGCATTGCAGCACGTCCTTGACATTCATGTTGCGGTGCACAATATGAGAGCAGTCCCGGTGATGAACACTTTCATCTGACCTAGGGGCGAAGAAACCCGGGCTTCAGGCTCGTCAGCAGAGGCGGCACTCCGTGCCGAGGGAAGAAACATGATCCAGCAGTTCGAGACCATCCAGAAGGCCTCCAAAGAGAACGTCGATGCGGCCCTGAAGGCCTTCGGCGCCACCTCCAAGAGCGTCCAGACCATTGCCGTCGAGGCGACCGACTATGCCAAGAAGTCGTTCGAGACCGGCACGGCCACGATCGAGAAGCTCGCCGGCGTCAAGACGCTCGAGAAGGCCATCGAGATCCAGACCGACTACGTCAAGACCGCCTTCGAGGGCGCCGTCGCCCAGATGACGAAGATGGGCGAGCTCTACTCCTCGCTGGCCAAGGACGCTTACAAGCCGTTCGAGGGCATCGTCGCCAAGGCCGTTCCGGCCACCAAGTGATGTGACGCCCGCCCGAGCCTCTGGCAGCGGGCGGCGCAGTTCCTTCCATCCGATCGAGCCCGGCCTTGCGGCCGGGCTTTTTCTTTGTGCGCTGCTGGACGGTCAGCCGTGATCGACGCGCGTGGCGATGCCGTCCAGCGCCGTGAGCACCTGCGCCGGCAAAACGAGGTCGGCTGCGGCCAGGTTCTCGCGCAGATGCGCGACCGACGAGGTTCCCGGGATCAGCAGGATGTTGGGCGCCCGGTGCAGCAGCCAGGCCAGCGCGACCTGCATCGGTGTGGCGCCAAGCTGCGCGGCGACATCCGACAGCGTCGATGATTGCAGCGGGCTGAAGCCACCCAGCGGGAAGAACGGCACATAGGCGATGCCGTCGCGGGCGAGGTCCTCGACCAGGGCATCGTCGCCCCGGTGCGCGAGATTGTACTGGTTCTGGACGCAGACGATCGGCACGATTTTGCGCGCATCCGCGATCTGCTTGCGCGTGACGTTGCTCAGGCCGATATGGCGGACGAGGCCCTTGCGCTGCAGCTCGGCGAGCGTGGCAAGCTGTTCCTCCAGCGGACCTTCGGCCGGGCCGTGAATGTCGAACATGGCGCGCAGATTGACGACATCGAGCACGTCAAGACCGAGATTGCGGAGATTGTCATGGACCGCCTTGGTCAGGTCCTCTGCCGAGAAGGCCGGAATCCAGGAGGCGTCCTCGCCGCGCCGGGCGCCGATCTTGGTGACGATGACGAGATCGTCCGGGTAGGGATGCAACGCTTCGCGGATGATCTGGTTCGTGACATGCGGCCCATAGAAATCCGAGGTGTCGATGTGGTTCACGCCGGTGGCAACCGCCTCGCGCAGCACGGCGAGCGCCGCTTGACGATCCTTGGGCGGGCCGAAGACGCCGGGGCCGGCAAGCTGCATGGCGCCGTAGCCGAGGCGTTTCACGGGACGGTCGCCGAGGACGAGCGTGTCGGACTGGTCGATATTGGACATGGCTGATCTCCTGTGGGAACGAGCCTGACCTATTCATTGCGATACCGCGCGAGAATGGGCCATAATCGGCACGGGTTGTGCGGGATGGCGAACAATGAAAGTCGATCTCGGCGATCTCAACGCCTTCGTCGCGGTGGCGCGTGCCAAGGGCTTTCGCGACGCGGCGCGGGCGAGCGGCGGCAGCGCATCGGGTTTGAGCGAAGCAGTGCGCCGGCTCGAGGCGCAGCTCGGCGTCAGGCTGCTCAACCGCACGACGCGCAGCGTTGCGGCCACCGAAGCCGGCCAGCGTCTGCTGGAACGGCTCGGGCCGGCCATGAGCGAAATGGAAGCGGCTCTCGACGTCGTCAACAGCTTCCGCGACCGGCCGGCGGGAACACTGCGCCTCAACGTGCCGGTCAGCGCCTCGCGCTTGATCCTGCCGGAAATCGTGCCGGGCTTCCTTGCTGCCTATCCGGATATCCGCCTGGAGGTGGTCGCCGAGGAGAGCTTCGTCGATGTGCTTGCCGCCGGCTGCGATGCCGGCATCCGCTATGATGAGCGCCTCGAGCAGGACATGATCGCGGTGCCGATCGGGCCGCGCGTCCAGCGCTTCGCCGCTGCGGCCGCGCCTTCCTATCTCGACCGTCGCGGCCGGCCGGAGCATCCGCGCGACTTGCTCGGCCACGACTGCCTGCTTGGCCGGTTCGCGAGCGGCGCCCTGACGGCGCCATGGGAGTTCGAGCGCGACGGCGAGACCGTGCGAGTCGATCCCACCGGTCCGCTGATCGTCAGTGCCGGAGGGGCGATCGATCTCCTGGCCGAATCCGCAATCGCCGGCAGCGGCATCATCTTCCTGTTCGAGGGCTGGCTGCGCCCGCATCTCGACAGCGGTGCGCTTGAACCGGTTCTGGAAAGCTGGTGGCAGAGCTTCCCTGGCCCGTTCCTGTACTATCCGGGCCGCCGCCTGGTGCCGGCGCCGCTGCGGGCGTTTCTCGATTTCATCAAGGGACCAGCCGGCCGTGCCTGATCGGGAGTCTGGGTCGTGCAGGAGCAAGACCCTGCTTCAAACGATTGAAAACTGGCGCGATGAGGCGCATGTCTAGCGCGCGTTGTGCCGCGGGCTCCGTGGCCTTTCCTGATGATGGTTTCTCCCATGCTCGACAAAGCGATTCCGCCGCGGACCCTCAAGCTGAACGCGGTCGACAATGTCGCCGTCGCAGTCGATCCGATTGATGTCGGCGTCACCGCTGCGGGGGTCACCGCGCTGAAGCGGATTCCGCGCGGCCACAAGCTGGCGCTGGCACCGATCGCCAAGGACGAGCCGATCCGCAAATTCGGCCAGATCATCGGCTTCGCCACCGTCGACATTCCGCCCGGCGAATGGGTGCATGAGCACAATACCGGCTTCCACGCCTTCGAGCGCGATTATGCCTTCTGTGCCGAGGCCAAGCCCGAATTCGTGCTGCCGGTCGAGCAGCAGGCGACCTTCGAGGGCTTCCGCCGCGCCAATGGCAAGGCCGGCACGCGCAACTATGTCGGCATCCTGACCTCGGTGAACTGCTCGGCTTCGGCCGCCCGCTTCATGGCCGAGGAGGTCAAGCGCTCCGGCCTGCTCGCCGATTATCCCAATGTCGACGGCGTCATCGCGCTGACCCACGGCACCGGCTGCGGCATCGACTACAACGGCGAGAGCTTCGAGGTGCTGAAGCGCACCACCTGGGGCTATGCCTGCAACCCGAACATGGCCGCCGTGCTGGTCGTCGGGCTCGGCTGCGAGGGCTTCCAGATCAAGCGCATGAAGGACGCCTATGGCGTCGAGGAAAGCGATGTCTTCCGCACCCTGACGATCCAGGAGACCGGCGGCACCCGCAAGGCGGTCGCGGCCGGCATCGAGGCGCTCAAGGTGATGCTGCCGATCGCCAACCGCGCCGTGCGCGAGACGGTGCCGGCCTCGGAGCTGATGCTGGCGCTGCAATGCGGCGGCTCGGACGGCTATTCCGGCATCACTGCCAACCCGGCGCTGGGCAAGGCTGTCGACCTCCTGGTCGAGCATGGCGGTACCGCCATCCTCTCCGAGACGCCGGAGATCTACGGTGCCGAGCATCTTCTGACGCGCCGTGCCGCCACCCGCGAGGTTGGCGAGAAGCTCGTCGGCATCATCAAGTGGTGGGAGGATTATACGGCCCGCGCCCGGATGGACATGAACAACAACCCGTCGCCCGGCAACAAGGCCGGCGGGCTGACGACCATCCTGGAGAAGTCGCTGGGCGCTGCGGCCAAGGGCGGGACCAAGACGCTGGCCGCTGTCTATCACTATGCCGAGCCGGTGAAATCCAAGGGCTTCGTCTACATGGATACGCCCGGCTACGATCCGGTCTCGGCGACCGGGCAGGTGGCGGGCGGCGCCAACATCCTCGCCTTCACCACCGGGCGGGGTTCGGCCTATGGCTGCAAGCCGACGCCGTCGGTCAAGCTCGCGACCAACACGCCGATGTATCTGAAGCAGACCGATGACATGGACATCAACTGCGGCGATGTCCTCGACGGCGTGACGCTGGAGGCGAAGGGCAAGGAAATCTTCGACTACCTGCTGCGCGTCGCCTCGGGCGAGCACTCGAAGTCCGAAGCGATGGGCTATGGCGACGCCGAATTCGTGCCCTGGCAGATCGGCGCGACGATGTGATCGGGATGCGGTTCGAGCGAACGGCTTGAACCGGATCGGCTCCTGATGCGACGAAGCGTGTGAACCGGCGACGCCATCAGGCGCGCCGGCGTTTTCGTCTCTCGGCCAAGGTTCATCATGAAGTCCATCGTTCTCGTCACCGTGCCGCGCGTCCTGCTCGGGCTGCTCTTCCTCGTCTCGGCCGCCGACGGCTTCTGGTGGATGGCGACCGGCGCCCACTTCATCCATCCGCCGATCAGCGAGCGCGGCGTCGTCTTCGAGATGGCGCTGCAGAATTCCGGCTTCTTCTGGCCACTGCTGAAGAGCGTCAATCTGGTCGGGGGGCTCAGCCTGCTGCTGAACATCGCCCCGGCGCTTGGGCTGGCCCTGATCGCGCCGGTGATGGCGGTCATCGTGCTGTTCCATCTGGCGATCAACCCGCAGGGGATTCCGGTCGCGGTGATCCTCGTCGTGCTCGGTGGCTTGCTGGTCTTCGCGTATCGCGAGCGTTATGCGGCGCTGCTGCGCTGACGTGAGCCGTCATTCTCGGGCGAAGCGAAGAGCAGACCCGAGAATCTCTCAGACCGGTTAGCTGGTTTCAGAGATGCTCGGGTCAAGCCCGAGCATGACGACCCAGGCGACCTCAAACCGAAAAACCGCGCAGCCTGTCGCTCAACTCACCGATCCGGTCGGCCGCGACATTTGCAATCGCGATGCGCAGATGCTGCTCCTGTCCCGGGCCGAAATAAGGGCCGGGCAGGGCCAGCACGCCGCGCTCCTCGACCAGCTTGCGCACCACATCGGCAGCGGGGACGCCAGCGAAGGGATGCGCGACATAGGCGAAATAGGCGCCGGCCGCGAGCACCTGCCAGTCATTGAGAGGGGCCATCGCCTCGCGGAACAGCGTCGCACGGGCATTGATCTCGCTGCGGTTGGCCTCGCGCCAAGCGCGGATGCCGGCGATGCCCCAGGTCACGGCCGCCTGGCCGGCGCGCACCGGGCTGATCTGGACGCAATCGAGCACCTTGGCGATCTCGGCCATGACGGACTCACCTGCCGTGATCGCGCCCAATCGCCAGCCCGGAATGGCATAGGCCTTCGAGAAGCTGTAAAGCCCGATCACCGAAGCCTGCCAGTTCGTTGTCGCAAAGACTTGATGTGGCGCGGCAACGCCAGCGGGCAGGAAATCGCGATAGGTTTCGTCGAGCACGAGCCAGAGCCCGCGCCGGACGCAGAGTTCGGCGAAGGCGGCGATCGTGGCGGGCGGATAGATCGCGCCTGTCGGGTTGTTGGGCGTCACCAGCACGATCGCACGCGTGCCGGCATCGATCAGCGCCTCGGCGGTTGCGACATCGGGCACGAAGCCCGCAGCGGGGTCGCAGGGCAGGGGGCGCGCCTCGATCCCGAGCATGCGAAGCGTCATCTCGTGGTTGAAATACCAGGGCGCCGGCAAAAGGATGCTCTGGCCGGCCCTCGCCACCGCCATCATCGTCATGACGAAGGCCTGGTTGCAGCCCGAGCTGATCGCCACCTCGGTCGGCTTGAAGCTTGTGCCGTAGGCCTGCGAGATCTCGGCCGCATAGGCCTCGCGCAGCGCCATGTCGCCGGTGATCGGGCCGTAGCGGGTGTTGCCGGGGTCGGCCGCCGCCTCGGACAGGCGCTGCAGCAGTTCCTGCGGCGGCGGCGAGCCCGGCACCGCCTGCGACAGGTCGACCAGCGGGCCGGAACGGCCGTCATAGGCGCGCGCCCAGCCTTGCGCCTGCGGGATCGGCGGCGTGCCGGTGTCGATGAGGTTGGGGTTCAGGAAGGCGGGCGCGGTCTGGAGCATGGTGGGCAGCTTTGGGACGCGTCCGGCTTTCCGTCAATCGACCCTGGCGCATGCCGGGCTATCGGCTTGGATGCGGCGCCGGATCGGGCCATATCTTGGACCGGGGGAGAAAGCGGAGCCACGCATGCAGGACGAGACCAATGAGGCCGTCGCGGCGCTGCACGCCATGCTCGACCGCGCCGCCTCCATCGTGGCCTTCACCGGCGCCGGCATCTCGACGGAATCGGGCGTGCCGGATTTCCGCACGCCGGGCTCACCCTGGATGGTCAACCAGCCGATCCCGTTCGAGGCCTTCGTGGGGAGTCGCGCGGCGCGCATCGAGGCCTGGCGGCGCAAATTCGCGATGGACGACCATTTTGCAGGCGCTGCCCCCAATGTCGGCCACCGGGCTCTGGCCCGCCTGGTGGCGCAGGGCCGTTCGCCCGCGATCATCACGCAGAACATCGACAATCTGCATCAGGCCTCGGGCGTGCCCGACGAGCAGGTCATCGAACTCCACGGCAACGGCACCTATGCGACCTGCCTGACCTGCGGCTGGCGGCATGAACTGGCGGCGATCCGCCCCGCCTTCGAGGCCACGGGCGAGCCGCCGGACTGCCTGATATGCGCCGGGCCGGTGAAATCGGCGACGATCTCCTTCGGCCAGGCGATGCCGCAGGCGCAGATGAGCCGGGCGCAGCAACTGGCTCTGGACGCCGAGCTTTTCCTCGTCGTCGGCTCGTCGCTGGTGGTCTATCCGGCGGCGACGCTGCCGATCATCGCCAAGAAGCAGGGCGCGACGCTGGTCATCGTCAACCGCGAGCCGACGGAGCTGGACACCATCGCCGATCTGGTGGTGCGCGCCGAGATCGGGGCGGTGCTGGGGCGGTTGGCGGAATAGGCAGAGACCTGCATGGGGAGGGAGGCGGCCATGGTGCTGATGTCGAAAACGGTCCTGATCGCCGTCGCCCTGATCGCAGGAAGTCCGGCCTTGGCCGCCGAGCGGATGACGACGATCAATCGGGAGACGTTTGTCTGCGTGAGCTGGGCCGGCTGGCACGAATACGGATTGGCCTCCCTGAGGCCCCGGGGAGCGCGGATGAGCAAGCACTGCCCGCGGCGTCTCGCCGCCGGGACGAAGGTCGTCGTCGTGGAGGAGGATGCGGGCGCGGGGGCTTCAGAGATCCGTTATCGCGGCAAGACCTGGTTCGTGGACGCCCAGCGCCTGAAGTGACCCTCCCTCACTCCCGCGACGCGACCGCGAGCCTCACCGCCAGCGCCCCGAACACGGCGCCCATCAGCTTCTGCGGCAGGCGCGCCAGATGCGGGCGGGCGGCGAGCGCGTGGCCGAGCCGGCTCGCGGTCAGGATGACCAGGCCGTTGGTCACCAGCCCCATCAGGTTGAGGATGGTCGCCAGCACCATCACCTGCAGCGCGATCGAGCCGGCCTCGGGTCTCAGGAACTGCGGCAGCAGCGCCAGCATGAACAGCGCCATCTTCGGGTTGAGCAGGTTGGTCAGCAGCCCCTGTAGGAAGATGCGACGCATCGGCACGGCTGCGTGGCTTGCGTCGGGAGCGAAGAGCGGCGTCTGCGCGCGCAAGGTCGTCCAGGCGAGCCAGGCCAGATAGGCCGCGCCCGCGAAGCGCAGGATGTCGTAGGCCGCCGGCACCAGCAGGAAGAGCTGCGACAGGCCAAATGCCGCCGCGAAGGCCTGGAGATAGCTGCCGGTAGCGATGCCGAGATAGGTCAGGAAGCCGGCCATGCGGCCCTGGCTCAGGCTGCGCGAGGCGATCAGCAGCATGTCGGGGCCGGGCGTCGCGGTCAGGACCGCGCAGGCGGCGGTGAACAGCGCCAGCGTCGCAAGATCGGGCATTGCATCCTCCAGCGGGGCGGTGTGTCGCGCCTGCCATGGTGTATCGCAAAACGGAGCTGCCGGACCAAGAATTCCTTGATCGCAGATGTGGAATTCCTTGATCGCGGATGTGGATGACGCGAAGCCGGCTGTATCGCGACTCCCCAGCAATGGTATCGTGACACCACGAATCAAGCCATTTCGGGCGGGGGTGGGTGGCAAATGTCCGACGAGTTCGGTGAGGGCGGACGGAGACCGATGGGGCCGATCCAGTCGCTCAATCGCGTGATGCGGCTCGACGAAGAAGGTCTCGGCAACGAGGCCGGCGTCGAGGTCAGCGGTCATGTCAAATGGTTCGACGTCAGCAAGGGTTACGGCTTCGTCGTGCCCGAGGATGGCGGCGCCGATGTCCTCGTCCATGTCACGATCCTGAAGCGCGACGGCTTCAACGCCATTGCAGAAGGCGCCCATATCGTTCTCGAAGCGATCGAGAAGCCGCGCGGCCGGCAGGCGGTGCGGGTCCTCTCGATCGACACCAGCGCGGCGCGCCACCCCGCCGAGATGCCGCTGGCGCGCACCAACGTCCAGGTCACGCCGACGAGCGGGCTCGAGCGGATGACGGTGAAATGGTTCAACCGCCTGCGCGGCTTCGGCTTCGTCTCGGCGGGCGAGAATGCCCCCGATGTCTTCGTCCACATGGAGACGATGCGCCGCTACGGGCTGGTCGAGCTGATTCCCGGCCAGGTCGTGCTGGTGCGCTACGGACCCGGACCCAAGGGCCTGATGGCCGCCGAGATCCGGCTCGAGCAGGGCGGGCCGCCGAACTCGCATTGAGCCGAACGGCAATCTGACAGGAGGAAAGGCGCCGGGAACGGCGCCTTTTTCATGTGCGGGCCATGCGCTGGCTGCATCGCCCGCGGCCATGTGCCGTGGTGTACATTATCCCAGATCTGGCGTTAAACTGGGCGGGCTGCTTATTATATAAGCATCTGATCCGTTCCTATCGCAGCGGGGCCCAGTGAAGCTGTTCAGACCCATCCTTGCCGGCGCGACCCTGTCCGAGCGCGTGATCGCCTGCGCCGGCGCCTTCGTCGCCGTGGCCCTGACGGCTACGGCAGCGGGCTTTGCCTTCTCGATGACCTCACCCTTGCTTGCGGCGCCGATCGGCGCCTCTGCGGTTCTGGTCTTCGCGGTTCCGGCCAGCCCCCTGGCTCAGCCCTGGCCGGTCATCGGCGGAAACACGATCTCGGCCATCGTCGGGCTTGGTGCCGCCTGGATGATTCCCGATGCCACCATCGCGGCGGCCTGTGCGGTGGCGCTGGCGATCGCCGTGATGTCGCTGACCCGGTCGCTGCATCCGCCCGGAGGCGCGGTCGCCCTGACGGCGGCGCTCGGCAGCCCCATCGTCGCGAAATGGGGCGCGTTGTTCCCGCTGGTGCCAGTGGCGCTGAATTCGCTGTCGCTGGTTGCGCTCGGGATGGCGTTCCACGCGCTGTCGCGCCGGTCCTATCCTCATCGTGCGCCGGCGCCGGCTGGCGCCGACATGAATCCGAATGGCCTCGTCGCCGCCTTCAGCCCCAAGGATATCGACGAAGCGGTGGCGCAGATGGGCGAGTCGCTCGATATCAGCCGCGACGATCTCGATCGGCTGCTGCGCTATGCCGAGGTCAATGCCGCACGCCGGCAGGCGCGCAACTCCTGACGCTGCCCGAATCGGCTGCTACAGCGCAAACGACGTCCCGCAGCCGCAGGATGAGGTCGCGTTGGGATTGGTAATCTTGAAGGATTGCCCGACGAGATCGTCGACGAAGTCGATCGTGCAGCCTTCGAGCAGGTCGAGCGAGGTCTCGTCGATCAGCACAGTGGCGCCGTCGCGCTCGATCACGAGATCGCCGGGCGCCTTCTCATGATCGACATCGAAGATGTACTGGAAGCCCGAGCAGCCGCCGCCGGCGACGCTGACGCGCAGCATCGAGCCCGGCGGCTCCTTGGCCATCACGGAGAGAATGCGGCTCGCGGCCTTGTCGGTGACGGCGATCCCGCGCGGATTGACCGCGAGCTCGATGGACATTCTGGCGATCTCCCGGAGCAGAAGCTCCTTGCACCTGAGTTGCCCACAAAGGTAATGGCAGCGCAGCGCTCCGACAAGCAGGGGCCGGCAACGGATCAGCCATGCCGCATCGACACGACGCCGAAGGCGGGCGCGAGCCGGGCGATCGCTGGCGGGCTCCTTACGCCTGCCGCACCGCAACGAGCCGCGGCCGGCTGGTCGCCGAGCCTGCCTCGCCAACGCGCAACCCGTTCCAGCGCGACCGCGACCGCATCATCCATTCGACCGCCTTCCGCCGCCTGAAGCACAAGACGCAGGTCTTCGTCTCGCATGAGGGCGACCATTTCCGCACGCGGCTGACGCATACGATCGAGGTCGCGCAGATCGCCCGCGCGCTGGCGCGGGCGCTCGGGCTCGACGAGGATCTGGCCGAGGCGCTGGCGCTGGCCCATGATCTCGGCCACACGCCCTTCGGCCATACCGGCGAGGACGCGCTCGATGCCTGCATGGCGGGCTTCGGCGGCTTCGATCACAACGCCCAGACGCTGCGGATCGTGACCCGGCTGGAGCGGCGCTATGCCGGCTTCGACGGTCTGAATCTGACCTGGGAGACGCTGGAGGGCCTGGTCAAGCACAACGGGCCGCTGCTCTTCGCCGATGGGATGCCGACCGAACGCTATGCTGCGACCGGCATTCCGGCGGCGATCGTCGAGTATCAGGCGCGGCAGGATCTCTGGCTCGACAGCTACGCCTCCGCCGAAGCGCAGGCCGCCGCGCTTGCCGACGACATCGCCTACAACGCCCATGACATCGATGACGGCTTGCGGGCAGGGCTGTTTGGCCTGTCCGATCTGCGCGCGGTGCCCTTCCTGGCGGAATTGCTCGACGAGATCGAGGCGTTGCATCCCGGGCTGGAGACGTCGCGCGCCACCAACGAGTTGGTGCGGCGGGTGATCACGCGCTTCGTCGAGGGTGTGATCGGGGAATCGCAGGTGCGACTCGCGGATTTGGCGCCGACTGACGCTGATGCGATCAGGCGGGCGGGCGCCCCCGTCATCGCCTTTCCCGCGGCAATCGAGACAGCAGATCGCGAGATCAAGGCCTTCCTCTATCCCAACATGTATCGCCATGCCCGGATCGCGCCGATCCGCGCGGAGGCTGCGCAGGTGGTGGCCGACCTGTTCGGGCGCTTCAGCGCCGATCCGGACCTGATGCCTCCCGACTGGGCGGCGGGCTGCGGCAGCCTCGACGCGCATCGCCGGGCGCGTCGCATCGCCGACTATATCGCCGGGATGACCGACTGGTACGCGCTCGACGAGCACCGCCGCCTGTTTGACGCGACCCCCACGCTGCGATAGGGCCGGGCTCTCCCGATCTTCCAGAACCTGCCTTTTGCAGCAGATATTGGCCGCCATGAACCTGTTCGAGACCTATTCCGCCCGCGTCAACGCCGCGCTTTGGCAGCTCGCCGAGCGTGGCGCCCTGCCTGCCGGGCTCGATCTCGGGCGCGTCGTGGTCGAGCCGACGCGCGACCCCGCCCATGGCGACCTTGCGACCAACGCCGCGATGGTGCTGGCCAAGGAGGCCGGCACCAATCCGCGCGCGCTGGCCGCGCTGCTGGTCGAGGAACTCGTCAAGGACGCCGCAATCGTCAAGGCCGAGATCGCCGGGCCCGGCTTCATCAACCTGACGCTGCAGCCGGCCGTCTTCACCGCGATCCTGAAGGACGCCGTCGAGCGCGGCGCCGATTACGGGCGCGGTGCAGCCAAGCCCGAGCCGAAGATCAATGTCGAATATGTCTCGGCCAACCCCACCGGGCCGATGCATGTCGGCCATGGCCGCGGCGCGGTGTTCGGCGATTCGCTCGCCAACATCCTCGCCTTCGCCGGCCATGCCGTGACGCGGGAATACTACATCAACGATGCCGGTGCGCAGGTCGACGTGCTCGCCCGCTCGGCCTTCCTGCGCTACCGCGAGGCGCTGGGCGAGACGATCACCATTCCCGAGGGCCTTTATCCCGGCGACTATCTGGTTTCGGTCGGGCAGACGCTGGCCAGGACCCATGGCGACGCGCTGCTGAACAGAGCCGAGGCGGAATGGCTGCCGGTGGTGCGGACCGTCGCGATCGACGGCATGATGGCGATGATCCGCGAGGATCTGTCCGCGCTCGGCGTCGTCCACGAGACCTTCTTTTCGGAGCGCTCGCTGCAGGCGCAGGACGGCAACCGCGATGCGGTGGCCGAGACGATCGACGATCTGCGCGCCCGCGACCTGGTCTATGAAGGCCGCCTGCCGCCGCCCAAAGGCCAAAAGGACGAGGACTGGGAGGATCGCGAGCAGACTCTGTTCCGAGCCACGCGATTCGGCGACGATGTCGACCGGCCGCTGCTGAAGTCGGATGGCAGCTACACTTATTTCGCCAACGACATCGCCTATCACCGCTCGAAGTTCACCCGTGGCTTCGACCAGATGATCGACGTCTGGGGCGCCGACCATGGCGGCTACGTCAAGCGCATGCAGGCGGCGGTGAAGGCCGTGACCCATGAGAAGGGCGCGCTCGACGTCAAGCTCTGCCAGCTCGTCAAGCTCCTGCGCAATGGCGAGCCGGTGAAGATGTCGAAGCGCTCGGGCGATTTCGTCACGCTGCGCGAAGTCATCGACGAGGTCGGCCGCGATGCGGTGCGCTTCATGATGATCTTCCGCAAGAACGACGCGACCTTGGACTTCGATCTTGCCAAGGTCGTCGAGCAGTCGAAGGACAACCCGGTCTTCTATGTCCAGTACGCGCATGCGCGCTGCGCCTCGATCTTCCGGCAGGCGCGTGAGGTGTTTCCCGATCTCGACCTTGCGCCCGCTGCGCTGGCGCGGGCCGACCTCGCCCGCCTCACCGACGAGGCGGAATTGGGTATCGTCAAGTTGATCGCGTCCTATCCGCGCATCATCGAAGGCGCGGCCGCCGCCCATGAGCCACATCGCGTGGCCTTCTTCGTGCATGAGCTGGCAAGCGCGTTCCATTCGCTCTGGAACAAGGGCAAAGACTCGCCGCAATTACGGTTCGTTAATCAAACTGATCGAGAGTCGACTTTGGCGAGGTTGGCGTTTGTGCATGCTGTGCGCAGCGTCCTTGCTTCCGGTCTGGCCGTCGCTGGAGTTGCGGCGCCGGACGAGATGCGCTGATGGCCACCTGGCCCTCAGTGCGCACAAGGTCAGATTGACCGCGCGGCGCGTTGGGCGTTCCATCCGTGTTGCCGGTCTGCGCTGGAATGGATCATGCCATGAGTGAGCCAGCTAGAAACCGTTTCGCCCTCGATCTCGAAGATCTCGAGCGCCAGCTTCGCAGTGCCGGACAGGCGCCCAAGTCAGGACAGGCGGCCGATCCGCTGGCCGAGCTGACGCGTATCGTCGATCAGGGCGATCCGCTGAAGGACATCTTCGGCCATCGCGGCCAAGCCGCCGCGCCCCAGCGGGTGCCCGCTTCGTGGCAGGCTCAGGCGCAGGTGCAATCGCGCCAGCAGGAGCCGTCGCGTCAAGAGCCGCCGCGTCAGGAGCCGTCTTTCGATCCGGTCCAGCAACTGCAGGCGGCCGCCGAGCAGTCGTCGCCGCCGGCCGAGCTGCGTGGCGCCCTCGACGAATTCGAGGCGCTGCTGCGCCGTACCGATGCAGTGCGGCCAGCCTCCGTGCCCGCCGAGGCAGCGCCGGCGCGGACCGAGCCGCGCTTCGGCCAGGACTACGCCGCTCAGGACTACGTGGCCCAAGACTATGCGGCCCAACAGTACGGGCATGAGGGTGAAAGCTTCGACCAGCCTGCGCCGCAGGCCTATGCGCGCCCCGCCGCCGTGCAGGGGTTGGCCCCGGCACCGCGCGACCTCGACGAGGAGCGCGAGCCCTATCCGTATCACGAGCAGCAGGGCGCATATGACGCGCAGCAGCATGCTGCCCTGCCGGCGGAAGACGAGATGCCGGATCTGGAGCCGCGCCGCTCGCGCAAGGGGCTCTATGCTGCTGCGGCCCTGATCGTGGTCGGTGTCGTCGGCGTCGGTGCCGCGATGTCGCTGCGCGGCACGACCACGCGCTCGGACGGACAGCCGCCGACCATCAGCGCCGCCAACGGGCCGACCAAGGTCGAGCCGGTCAATCCCGGCGGTGCCGATATCCCCAATCAGAACAAGCAGATCTATGAGCGTCCCGGCGACGCGCCGGTCGGGCAGACCAAGGTCGTCAGCCGCGAGGAGCAGCCCGTCGACGTGCAGCAGGCGGCGCGCTCGCTGCCGGCGCGCGTCGTGCTGCCGGGGCCGGGCTCGGGCGTCGCCACGACGCCCGCGGCCAATGCGCTGTCGCAGGCGCCGGCTGCTGCCATACGTGATCTGGTCCCGTCCGAACCCGCCCTGACGCCGGTGCCGCCGGTGCCGGGCCTGGGCGAGCCGCGCCGGGTCCGCACCGTCTCGATCCGGCCCGACGGCACGCCTGCGCCGGCCGCAAACAGCCCGACGACCTACACGGCAGCCGCGGCGCCGCTGTCCACGGGTTCGGCGCCGCCGGCCCGGCCGAGCGCGATCGTTCCGGCCGACCCGACGACCACGACGGCGACCACCCAGCCCCGCCCGCGCCCGAACAATGTCCAGGTACAGGAGCCGGCCAAGGCTCCCGAGCCCGCAAAGGTTCAAGAGCGCGCCGCGACGCCGGCTCCGGCGACGACGCCTTCTGCTCCGATGCGCATCGCCTCCGCTCCGGCCGCGCAGACGCCTGCCGCTCCGGCACCCTCGACCGCCGGCATTCGCAGCGGAACCGGCGATTTCGTGGTGCAGCTCGGCGCTCCCGGCAGCGAATCGGAGGCGCGTGCAACCTTCGCCGCGCTCCAGCGCAAATATCCCGAGCAGCTCGGCGGCCAGCCGCCGATCGTGCGCAAGACCGAACTTGCCGGTGGCAAGACGGTGTTCCGCCTCCGTGTCGGGCCGTATTCTCGCGAGGACGCGACGACGATGTGCACCGCGCTGCAGTCCGCCGGCGGGCAGTGCTTCATCGCCAAGAACTGACACCGAAGAACTGATACGGGCAGCGCCAGCCGCCCGCATCGCGATCACCTCGTGACCTACGAACCGGCGGCGCCCTGCGTCGCCGGTTTTTAGTTGGCGTTTGGTGCAATGCCTCCCGGCGAGACGGTCGATGGTTGCCGGTCCGGTTTCATGCGATGAGCGCCGCGGCAGAGTCGTTCAGGCATCTCGCAGGATATCTCGCGAAGCCACGGCCGAAGACCGTAAAGGACCAGGAGGACACCATGGATCGTCGCAATTTCGTCAAGACCGCCGCCACAGGCGCCGCCGGCAGCGCCCTGATCGCCGCGCCCGCGATCGCGCAAGGCCAGCCCAAGATCTCCTGGCGCCTCACCTCGAGCTATCCGAAGAGCCTGGACACGCTGTTTGGCCTGTCGACCCAGGTCGCCAAGCGCGTCGCAGAGGCGACCGACGGCAATTTCCAGATCCAGGTCTTCGCGCCGGGCGAGATCGTGCCGGGCCTCCAGGCCCTCGACGCCGTGCAGAACGGCACGGTGGAATGCAGCCACACCCTGTCGAGCTTCTATATTGGCAAGGACCCCGCCTTCGCCTTCGAGACCTCGCTGCCCTTCGGCTTCAACACCCGCCAGCAGAACGCCTGGCTCTATTCCGGCGGCGGGCTCGAGCTCTGCCGTGCCTTCATGCAGAAATTCAACATCCACACCATCCCGTCGGGCAATACGGGCGCGCAAATGGGCGGCTGGTTCCGCAAGGAGATCAAGTCGCTGGAGGATCTGAAGGGCCTGAAAATGCGCATCGCCGGCATGGGCGGGCAGATCATGGCCAAGCTCGGCGTCGTGCCGCAGCAGATCGCCGGCGGCGACATCTATCCGGCGCTGGAGCGCGGCACGCTCGATGCGGTCGAGTTCTCCGGTCCGCTCGACGACGAGAAGCTCGGCTTCCAGAAGGTCGCGAAGTACTATTACTATCCCGGCTTCTGGGAGGGTAATGCCAACGTCTCCTTCCTGGTGAACCTCGAGAAGTGGAACGCGCTGCCAGCCTCCTACAAGGCCATCGTGGAAGCCGCTTGCGCCGAGGCGAACGCGCTGTGCGTCGCCAAATACGACCACGGCAATCCCGACGCTCTCGTGCGTCTGGCCGGCACCGGCGCCGAGCTGCGGCCCTTCCCGCAGGAGGTCATGCTGGCGGCGTTCAAGGAGGCCTTCGCGATGTATGCGGAGCTTGCCGCCTCGAACCCGAACTTCAAGACCTTCTACGATTCCTTCCTGCCCTACTGGAAGAAGGAACAGCTCTGGTTCCGCATCGCCGAGCTGCCTTTCGACGCCTTCAACGCCCAGATGTCGGCGCAGATGCGCTGAGGATACTTAGGGCTGACGGCGGACGGGTTTTGACACCCTGCGCCGTCATCCCGGCGCTCCGCTTCGCTCCGGCCAGGATGACGGTAGAGGCTTGACCGTCATCCTTCGCCTTCCTACCCCTGAGCCATGACCTCACGCGCCTTCATCGCCGGCTGCCTCGGCACGAGCCTGACCCAAGACGAGCGCGCCTTCTTCAGGGACGCGCGGCCCTGGGGTTTCATCCTGTTTCGGCGCAACACGCAGGACCCAGAGCAGATTGCCGCCCTGACGGCGCAGATGCGCGAGACAGTCGGTTGGCACGCGCCGATCCTGATCGATCAGGAGGGCGGCCGGGTCCAGCGCATGGCGCCGCCGCACTGGCCGAAATATCCGCCCGCCCGCGCTTTCCTTGGGATCAACGATCCCGTGCAGCAGCGCGAGATCGTGCGGCTCTCGGCGCGGCTGATGGCGCATGACCTCAAGACTGTGGGCATCGATGTCGACTGCCTGCCCGTGCTCGACGTGCCCGTCGCCGGCAGCCACGACGTCATCGGCGACCGTGCCTATGCCCATGAGCCCGACATGGTGGCGCGGCTCGGGCGCGCGGCCGCGGAAGGGCTGATGGCCGGCGGCGTGCTGCCGGTGATCAAGCATATGCCCGGACATGGCCGCGCGCGGGCCGACAGCCATCACCATTTGCCCGTGGTCGAGGCCTCGCTGGACGAGCTTCGGGCCCATGACTTCCGGCCCTTCCGACATCTCGCCGATATGCCGATGGCGATGACGGCGCATGTCGTCTTCACGGCGCTCGACGCGAAGAACCCGGCGACGGTGTCGCGCAAGGTCGTGCAGGAGATCATGCGCGGCGAACTCGGCTATGACGGGCTGATCATGACCGATGACATCTCGATGAAGGCGCTGTCGGGCGGCTTCGCGCAGAAGGCGAGTGCGGCGATCCGGGCTGGCGTCGATGTCGTGCTTCACTGCCATGGCATCATGGACGAGATGGTGGCGATTGCCGGCGCCGTGCCGGAGATGAAAGGCCACCGCGCCCGCCGCGCCGCAATGGCGCTGGCGCGCATCCGGCACGGGCCTGAGCCGCTGGATGTGGACAGCGCGCGGGCGCAGCTCGCGAGCGCGCTTGCCTTGAGCGCCTGAACCGTCGAACCTGCGGCGCTCACGCGTCTTTCGCGTGAGCGAGAGGGGGCGGCCATCCATGGCGGCGCAACTGCCATTCGAGGATGACGGCCCGCGCCGGGACGACGAGCCGGCGCTGCTCGTCGATGTCGACGGCTATGAAGGGCCGCTCGACCTGCTGCTCGATCTCGCAAGGCGGCAGAAGGTCGATCTGCACCGGATCTCGATCCTGGCGCTGGCCGAGCAGTATCTCGTCTTCGTCGAGCAGGCGCGGGCGCTGCGGCTGGAACTCGCGGCCGACTATCTCGTGATGGCGGCCTGGCTGGCCTATCTCAAATCGCGGCTTTTGCTGCCGGAACCGCCCAAGGGCGAGGAGCCGAGCGCGGCCGATCTCGCAACGGCTCTCGCCTTGCGCCTGCGCCGGCTGGAGGCGATCCGGGCGGCGGCGCGCAAGCTCGCCTCGCGCGAGCGGCTGGGACAGGACGTCTTCGCGCGAGGCGCGCCGGAAGCAATCGTCGCCGGCGCCCGGCCGGTCTGGGAGGCGGAACTCTACGACCTGCTCTCGGCCTATGCGCAGCAGCGCCAGAAGCGGGTGCAGGGCCATATCTCGGTGGGCCAGCGTGTGGTCTGGTCGCTGGTCGAGGCGCGCGAGGCGCTGCAGCGGCTGGTCGGCGAGGCCGGCGACTGGACCGAGATCGACCCTTATCTGACCCGCTACATGTCGTCGCACGGCCTGCCCGCGCGGGAGATGGCGGCGACGGTGCGGGCCTCGGCGCTGTCTGCGATGCTGGAGATGGTCAAGGAAGGCGTGCTCGATCTGCGCCAGGACGACGCCTTCGCGCCGCTCTATCTGCGCCGCCGCTCGGCCCGCCCGCCGGTGCTGCCGCTGGCCAGCCGGGATGCCTCATGACGGTCGCGATGACGGAGCCTTTCGACGAGGACGAAGATGGCGGCGGGGCCGAGGCCTTCGCGCAGGCGACCCGCGTCGTCGAGGCGCTGCTGTTTGCCTCCGCCACGCCGCTGTCGGCCGAGGTGCTGGCGCATTCGGTGCCGTCGGGCATCGCCATTGATCAGGTGCTGGCGCGGCTGGTCGCGCTCTATGAGCCGCGCGGGGTCAATCTGCGCCAGCTCGCCGGGGGCTACGCCTTCCGCACCGCGCCCGACCTCGGCTATCTCCTGGCGGCCGAGGCCGAGCCGCCGCGCAAATTGTCGCGGGCGGCGCTCGAGGTGCTGGCGATCATCGCCTATCACCAGCCGGTGACGCGGGCCGAGATCGAGGAGATCCGCGGCGTCGCCACCGCCAAGGGTACGCTCGACATTTTGCTGGAGGCCGGCTGGGTGCGGCTGCGCGGCCGGCGCCGCTCGCCCGGGCGTCCCGTGACCTTCGGCACGACGCCCGGCTTTCTCGATCATTTCGGGCTCGACCGGATCGACGATCTGCCTGGTCTGGAGGAATTGAAGGGCTCGGGCTTCATCGAGGGACGGCTGACGCGCGACCTCGCCGTGCCGGTTCCCGACGACGATCCGGACCTGCGCGCCGATGAGGATCCGCTCGGCGACCTGTTCACGCCGCTTGACGACGGCGACGGTGGGCCGCATGGGGCGGGCGAGTAGGGCGGGGCGGTTTCACGCCGTTTCCGCCACCGTCATCCTGGACAAGCGGCGCAGCCGCGCAGATCCGGGATCCATCATAGGGCGATGTCGCGCCCTATGATGGATCCCGGGACGACCTGCGGTCGCCCAGGATGACGGCGGAGGCTTTTGCAAGTTCGGAGCATTCCTTGGCCGTCAACGAGACCAAATCGCGCTGGTTGAGCTGGGGCCGACGCGGCACGGCAGGCGCCGCCATCCCGATGGCGCTGGGTTTTGAGGACGTCACCCAGCGCTTCGGCGAGGTCACGGCGCTGAAGGACGTCTCGCTTGCGATCGAGCCCGGCGAGATCGTCGCCCTGCTCGGCCAGTCGGGCTGCGGCAAGACGACCCTGCTGCGGCTGGCGGCCGGCGTCGAGCGGCCGAGTGCCGGGCGGGTGCTGCTGGAGGGCCGGGACGTCTCGTCGCAGGGCTCGTTTGTCGAGCCGGAGCAGCGCGGCGTCGGCCTGGTCTTTCAGGACTACGCGCTGTTTCCGCACCTGACGGTGCGCGAGAATGTCCGCTTCGGGCTGAGCCGCCGCAGCGAGAGCGAGGCCTCCATCGACGCGACGGCACTGCGGGCCATCGCCCGCGTTGGCCTGGCCGATCTCGCCGAATCCTATCCGCATATGCTCTCGGGCGGCGAGCAGCAGCGGGTCGCGCTGGCGCGCGCCGTGGCGCCGCGCCCCGGCGTGCTCTTGATGGACGAGCCGTTCTCCAATCTCGACCGGCGCCTGCGCGACGTCGTCCGCGACGAGACCGCAGCTCTCCTGCAGGAAACCGGCGCGACCTCGATCATCGTGACGCATGACCCCGAGGACGCGATGCGCATCGCCGACCGGATCGTGCTGATGCGGGCCGGTGAGATCGTCCAGATCGGCACCGGCGAGGAGCTTTACCGCAAGCCCGGCAGTCTCTTTGCCGCCCGATTCTTCTGCGATTTTACGGAGGTTCCCGGGACGGTCTTGCGCGGCGCGGTGGAGACGCCGTTCGGGCGCTTCCCGGCGAAGGGGATGGCTGAGGGTGCCGAGGCGGTGGCCTGCATCAGGCCCCATGCGATCCGGATCGTACCGAACGGTTTCTGCCTGCCGGGCCGGGTGGTGAGCCGGCGCTTCCTCGGCGAGGTCGACCATCTCTTGATCGCGGTCGACGGCTTCGAGCGGCTGCTCTCGGTGCGCGCCTCGCTGGCGGGCGCGATCGCCGAGGGCGACGATGTCGGGCTCGATATTCCCACCGACGAAGTTCTTGTGTTCCCTGCGGGGTACACATAGGTTCCGCCGCAACAGCTTGATCCGGGGTCGCAATCCCCCGGCAACACTTGAATTGAGGGAGTTCGCCATGGGTGGCGTCAGTATCTGGCACTGGATCGTCGTCGGCGTCATCGTGATGCTGCTGTTCGGGCGCGGCAAGGTTTCCGAGCTGATGGGCGACGTTGCCAAGGGCATCAAGTCGTTCAAGAAGGGCATGGCGGAGGACGACACCCCGCCGCCGCCGAGCGCCTCGACCCCCGTCGATCCCAAGATCATCGACGCGCAGGCCACCAATCCCGCTCCGGCCAAGGCCGAGACCAAGGCCTGAGGCCGAGCCGCTCGCTACTGGCGAGAGCAAGCCTTCGTGAAAGGCTGAGAGGACGAGCCGTCGATGTTCGACATCGCCTGGAGCGAATTCATGCTGATCGGGGCGGTCGCGCTCGTCGTGATCGGCCCCAAGGATCTGCCGAAAGCCATGCGCACCGTCGGCCAGGCCGTCGGCAAGATTCGCCGCATGGCCTCGGAGTTCCAGGGCCAGTTCAACGATGCGATGCGCGAGGCCGAACTCCACGACCTGAAGAAGGAGGTCGAGGATATCGGCGGCTCCGTGTCCAGTTCGCTGAATACCGACTTCAAGCCGATCGAGATGCCGGCTTCGAGCGGGCTCGACGATGCCGCGCTGAAGGAGGCCGAGGCCAAGCTCGCCGCGATTCCCGCGCCCGAGCCGCTGCCGCCGGTCGAGATTACGCCGGGCGACATTACGGCGCCTGCCGAGCCGTCGCCCGAGGCCAAGCCGAAGCGTGCCCGCAAGGCGGCCCCCGTCGAGGTCGCCGCCGAACCCGCATCGCTGCCCGAGCCCGCGCCGGCCAAGGCGCCGCGCAAGCGCAAGACCGCAGCCGCCGAACCGGGTGAAGGGAGCGCGGCATGAGCGTCGCCAATCCACGCGACGGCGAGGACGAGATCGAAGCCTCGCGCGCCCCGCTGATCGACCATCTGATCGAATTGCGCGCCCGGCTGATCAAGTCGCTGATCGCCTTTCTGGTGATGTTCTTCATCTGCTACGCGTTCTCGACGCAGATCTACAATCTTCTGCTGCAGCCCTATATCTGGGCGGCCGGGTCCGGCACGAACGCGCCGTTGCAGTATACCGCGCCGCTCGAACTATTGTTCACGCATATCAAGATCGCGGCCTTCGGCGCGGGCTTCTTTGCCTTCCCCGTGATTGCGACGCAGATCTACAAATTCGTCGCGCCGGGGCTGTACAAGAACGAGCGGGCGGCATTTGCGCCCTATCTCGCTGCGACGCCGATCTTCTTCGTTGCCGGCGCTGCCTTGGTGTTCTTCTTCGCCATGCCGGTGCTGATGAAGTTCTCGCTCGGCATGCAGCAGGTCGGGACCGAGACGCAGGCGAGCATCGTTCTCGTGGCCAAGGTCAGCGAATATCTCTCGCTGATCATGACGCTGATCTTCGCCTTCGGCATCTCGTTCCAGCTGCCGGTGATCCTGACCCTGCTCGGCCAGGCGGGCATCATTGATTCGGCGTTCCTGAAGGACAAGCGCCGTTACGCCATCGTCTTCGTCTTCGTGATCGCCGCCGTGCTGACTCCGCCCGACGTGATCTCGCAGCTCATGCTCGCCGTGCCGATGCTGCTGCTCTACGAGCTCTCGGTGTTCTCGGTGCGCCATGTCGAGAAGAAGCGCCTGGCGAAGAAGGCGGCCGACGACGCGGCTGACGCGGCGAGCGAGTAGTCCAACCTTCTCTGTAAGGCTCCGCCGTCATGCTCGGCCTTGTGCCGGGCATCCACGGCTCGACCACCGCATTCGCCGAAGGAAGACGTGGATGGTCGGGACAAGGCCGACCATGACGGGGAGGGGATGATCGTCGGCTCGTTCCGCCACGATCCCTGTTCCCTCGCGCGCGATCCCGGTCTAGAGCATCACGCTGTTCCCCGAACGTGACGGCGTGGCCTGACGACGATGTACGACATCAAATGGATTCGCGAGAACGCCGAGGCGTTCGACACCGGCTTGAAGCGGCGGGGGCTCAAGGCCCTGTCGGCCTCGCTGCTCGCGCTGGATGAGACACGCCGCTCGGCCATCGCCAAGGCCCAAAGCTCGCAGGAACGCCGCAATGCCCTCTCCAAGGAGATCGGCAAGGCGATGGGCGCGAAGGATGTCGCGCTCGCCGACAGCCTGAAGGCCGAGGTGGCTTCCTTGAAGGAATTGCAGCCGGCGCTGGAAGCGGAAGAGAAGGCGGCGAAGGCGAAGCTGGACGAACAGCTCGCCGCGATCCCCAACACGCCCAAGGACGAGGTGCCGGATGGTGCCGACGAGCACGGCAATGTCGTCAAGTCGGTGCATGGCGAAGCACCCGAAAAGACGGGCGGGCGGCTGTTCGGCCAGAATTTCGCGCCCAAGGAGCATTTCGAGCTCGGCGAGGCGCTCGGCCAGATGGATTTCGAGACGGCGGCCAAGCTGTCGGGCTCGCGCTTCGTCGTGCTGGAGCGCCAGATCGCGCGCCTGAGCCGGGCGATCGGACAGTTCATGCTCGATACGCATACGGAGGAGCACGGCTACACCGAAGTGATGCCGCCGCTGATGGTCAAATCGGCCGCTATGTTCGGTACGGCTCAGCTTCCAAAATTTGCCGATGATCAGTTTTCCGCTGCGCCACCTTTGAGTTTTGCGATCGACTTTACGTCGCGGATTGCAAGAGGCGACTTCGATGGATTCATCTCAGAGTTTTCTGAGTATCGGCGCCGATTGTTTGCGGATGCGGGAAATGTCCGGAACGAAAACGGAGCACTATCTGTGGACGTGAGCCGCGAGTTCGCGGACGCTCAAGCCCGCTTTAGGGAGCGTATGGCGCCACTAGCACAAGATGCGCCTCTGCACTGGCTCATCCCCACCGCTGAAGTTCCGCTCACCAACCTCGTGCGCGAATCGATCCTCTCCGAGGAAGAGCTGCCGCGCCGCTACACCGCGCTCACCCCCTGCTTCCGGGCCGAGGCTGGCTCGGCCGGGCGCGATACGCGCGGCATGCTGCGGCAGCACCAGTTCGAGAAGGTCGAGCTGGTCTCGATCACCACGCCCGAGACATCGGCGCAGGAGCATGAGCGCATGCTTAGCTGCGCCGAGAACGTGCTCAGGAAGCTCGACCTGCATTATCGCGTGATGACACTGTGCACCGGCGATATGGGCTTCGCCTCGCAGAAGACCTACGACATCGAGGTCTGGCTGCCCGGCCAGAAGACCTATCGCGAGATTTCGTCCTGCTCGGTCTGCGGCGATTTCCAGGCGCGCCGGATGGATGCGCGCTACCGGGCCAAGGAAGGCGGCGCGCCGCGCTTCGTCCACACGCTGAACGGCTCGGGCACGGCGGTCGGCCGGGCGCTGATCGCGGTGATGGAGAACTACCAGAACGCCGACGGCTCGATCACCGTGCCCGACGTTCTGGTGCCCTATATGCGCGGCGTGACGCGCATCGAGAAGGCGTGATGCTGCAGGCTTGCGGATTTAAGCACGGGGAACCCTCTCCCGTAGGGAGAGGGCAGGGTGAGGGGTCGGTCCCTCGACCAACTTTCCGTAAGATGGCCGCCGTTAGCTCACGGCAATGGTGTCCAGGGGCCTACACCTCACCCCTGCCCCTCTCCTTACAGGAGAGGGGTTCCCCGCGCTCTTCGCCCAACGCCTTCGCGCTCCTTTGAAAGACTTCTGACCATGCGCATTCTCGTCACCAATGATGACGGCATCCATGCCGAGGGGCTTGGCGTGATGGAGCGCATCGCGGCGCAGTTGTCGGATGACGTCTGGGTCGTGGCGCCCGAGACCGACCAGTCGGGCGTGGCGCATTCGCTGTCCCTGTCGAACCCGCTGCGGCTGCGCCAGATCTCGGAGAAGCGTTTCGCCGTCACCGGCACGCCGACCGATTGCGTGATCATGGCGGCGCGCTCGATCATGATCGAGAACCGGCCCGATCTCGTGCTGTCGGGCGTCAATCGCGGCCAGAACGTCGCCGAGGACGTGACCTATTCGGGCACGATCGCCGCCGCGATGGAAGGCACGCTGCTGGGCATTCCCTCGATCGCGGTCAGCCAGGCCTATGGCCCGGGCGGGCGCGATAACATCCATTGGGATTGCGCGGAGCATCATGCACCGGGAATCATCCGGCGGCTGCTGGAGGAGGGCATCCCCAAGGACGTGCTGTTCAACCTGAACTTTCCTAATGTTCCGCCGGGCGAGGTCGAGGGCATCGCGGTGACCGTGCAGGGCCGGCGCGACCAGGAACTGCTGCAGTTGCAGCCCCGGCAGGACGGCCGCGGCAATCCGTATTTCTGGATCGCCTTCGCGCGCAGCAAAAGCGAACCGGCCAACGGCTCCGATCTGCGCGCGCTCGCCGAGAAGAAAATCTCGGTGACGCCGCTCGAACTCGACCTGACGCACGAGCCGACCCTGACGCGCTTTGCGCGCGTGTTCGCTTGAGCAGTTCCAAATGAACCCCTCAGCCCGCATCCTGAGGAGCGGCCTTCAGGCCGCGTCTCGAAGGATGTTCCAGCGCGCTCTGGAGCATCCTTCGAGACGCCGCTGCGCGGCTCCTCAGGATGAGGGCTGAGATGGCGGACAATGATATGAGCGACGAAGCGCCGGCCAGCGAGGGCGAGCGGACCGTCGCCTTCCTGCTGTCGCTGCGGGCGCAGGGCGTGCGCGACCTCACCGTGCTGCGCGCCATGGAGAAGGTTGCCCGCGAACGCTTCGCACCGTCGCGCTTTGCCGATCTGGCGCGGCAGGACGTCTCGGTGCCGCTGCCCTGCGGCCAGACCATGACCGCGCCGCACACCGTCGCGGCGCTGCTGACCGCGCTCGATATGCAGCCTGCCGCCCGCGTGCTCGAGGTCGGCACCGGTTCGGGCTATGTCGCAGCGCTGCTGGCGGCGATGGGCGGCGAGGTGGTCTCGCTCGAGCGCTACCGCACGCTGGCGCTGGCTGCGCATGAGCGCGTCGCGGGCAGCGGCTATGGCGAACTGGTGGATCTGCGCCATGCCGACGGCTTCCAGACCGACCGCACGCTGGGCCGGTTCGACCGCATCCTCGTCAATGGCGTCACCCATGCCATCCCCGAATCATTGATGATGCGACTGTCGCCGGGCGGGCGCCTGGTCGGGGCGCTGCGCGTCGAAGGCGCGGCGCGGCGCGTGGTGGTGACGCGGCTGGCTGATGGCGGCTTCGACCACGCGATGGGGCCCGTCGTGCGCCTGCCGCCGCTGGTGCCGGGGCTGGCGCGGGCGCTCTAGACGACGGATCGAATTTCGCTGTCATCCCGGACAAGCCGCGAAGCGGCGCCGATCCGGGATCTATCGTAGAGCTCCGGAGCCCTCCGATGGATCCCGGGTCAAGCCCGGGATGACGCGGTGTTTCCGAGCCAGGACTGCATTCGCCATCCCAGCTCGCGATGACCTGCGAAAAAGCAAACGTGACGGAGCGGCGCGAAACGCTTTCGTAACCTGAACGGGGCTTTAATGCTGGCTATCGAGTTGCGTTGTTCGCGAGTGCCAGTTCCATGCGTAGCCAAGCCGGATCGGTCAAGTTCAGCCTCGTCCTTCGCGCGTCGACGGCGTGCCTCCTGGCGTTGGGCGTCAGTGCCTGCTCGTCGGAGACGATGCGCTTCACTGACACGCCCTTTGCCAGTCCGTTCAAGAGTGCCCAGGCGCCGGCCCCGGCGCGCGATCCGGCGACCACCGGCTCGATCGGCCGCTCTGCCAACACCCCGATCTATTCGACGCCCGCGCCTGCCATGAGCGCGGTGCGCTCCCAGCCTTTGCCGCCGCCGCAATCGGCCGTCGCGCTGCGCAGCGCAGCGCCCCAGGCGGTCGCCGGAAACGCCTCCGGTTGGAGCGCCCAGGGCGGCACGCCGATCGTGGTTGCCCAGGGCGAGACGCTCGACATGATCTCGTCGCGCTACGGCGTCCCGCGTGCGGCGCTGATCTCGGCCAACGGGCTTTCGGGCTCGACCATCGCGCCGGGCTCGCGCCTGACGATTCCGGTCTACAGCGCTGCCGGCGCCGCGCCGGCCCCGCGGCAGCAGGTTGCCCAGGCGGCCAGCGAGACGCGCTCCGATGCGTCGCGCTTCGTCACCGGGCCCGCGCCCTCAGCCTCGCTCGCGCCGATCCGTCCGGCCGCGCCGGTGCGGGATATCCGCGCCGCTGCGCCTGCTGACACCAAGGCCGCGGCTGCCCAGTCGAAAGCGGCCGCTGCCGCCGAGGCCAAGGCCAAAGCTGACGCCGATGCCCTGGCGATGCGCGAATCGCGCGCCCGTTTTGCAGCCGAGGCCAAGGCCAAGGCCGCCGCCAAGGCGTCCGCGCCTGTCGCCGCCGTCAAGCCGGTTGCCGTCGCCAAGCCGGTCGTGGAGAAGCCCGTCGTCGCCGAGGCCAAGCCGGTCCGCGCTCCCGCGCCCGAGAAGCCCAAGCCGGTCGTCGTCGCCAGCGCTCCCGCGACCGAGCCGAAGATCACAGCCGTTCCCAAGTCCGAGCCCGAGCCTGCTTCGACCACCGCCAGCCTGGCGAAGCCGGAAGAGGCCGGTGAGAAGGCCGATTTCCGCTGGCCGGCCCGTGGCCGCGTCATCGCCGGCTTCAGTGGCCGGGGCGGCAATGAGGGCATCAACATCGCCGTGCCGGAAGGCACCCCGATCAAGGCGGCCGAGGGCGGCACCGTCGCCTATGCCGGCAACGAATTGAAGGGCTACGGCAATCTCGTGCTGATCCGCCACCCGAACGGCTATGTCTCGGCCTACGCCCATGCCGGCGAGCTCAACGTCAAGCGCGGCGAGACGGTCAAGCGCGGCCAGGTCGTCGCCAAATCCGGCCAGACCGGCAATGTCTCCTCGCCGCAGCTTCACTTTGAACTGCGCAAGGGCTCATCGCCGGTCGATCCGACGCCTTACCTCAACAACTGATTTTGTCCCGGTTTCCCTTCGACCGGTCTCCGCGAGACCCCACCGGTCGGAACAAGGCGGGGCGGTCCCAGGAAAGGCCGCCCCGTCATTCTTTGCCTGAGCGGCGTCATGGTCGGGCTTGACCCGACCATCTCCTATTTGCGCTCCCCGTCATGCTCGGCCTTGTGCCGAGCATCCACGTCTTGGGCATAGGTCTCGTCGCAGGAAGACGGGGATGGTCGGGACAAGCCCGACCATGACGAAGATGGTCCGTTCGTGCCCGCTCACCCCTCCAGCGGCTTCCCCAGGCGGCCCGCGAGATCCTGGATATACTGCCAGGCGGTGCGGCCGGAGCGGGAGCCGCGCGTCGTCGCCCATTCCAGCGCCTCGTGGCGCAGCGTCTCGGGCGCGATCGCCAGCGCGAAATGGCCGACATAGCCGTCGATCATCGCGAGATACTCGTCCTGGCTGCATTTGTGGAACCCGAGCCAGAGGCCGAAGCGGTCCGACAGCGAGACCTTCTCCTCGATCGCCTCGCCGGGATTGATCGCGGTCGAACGCTCATTGTCCATCATGTCGCGCGGCATCAGATGGCGGCGGTTTGAGGTGGCGTAGAACACGACATTGCCGGGCCGGCCCTCGACGCCGCCGTCGAGCGCGGCCTTGAGCGACTTGTAGGAGGTGTCTTCGCCGTCGAAGGAAAGATCGTCGCAGAAGACGATGGCGCGGTGCGCGTCGGGGCGCAGCAGCCCCATCAGCGCCGGCAGGCTCTCGATGTCCTCGCGGTGGATCTCGATCAGCTTGAGGGGCCGGATTCCTGACTGCGAACCTTCGCCTGCGAGACGCCGGTTGGTGTCGGCATGGACCGACTTGACCAGCGACGACTTGCCCATGCCGCGCGCGCCCCACAGCAGCACATTGTTGGCCGGCAGGCCTCGGGCGAAGCGCTCGGTGTTCTCGGCCAGCGTGTCGCGGACGCGGTCGACTCCGCGCAGCAGCGAGAGCGCGACGCGGTTGACCTTGGCGACGGGGGCCAACTCCGAGCCGGCCGGATGCCAGACGAAGGCGTCAGCCAGCGTCAGATCGGCGGGCTTGCGGGCCGGCGGCGCGATCCGCTCCAGCGCGTCGGCGATGCGCAGCAAGGTGGCGAGCGTCTGGTCGGTGGCGAGGTCGGTCATGAGGCAGGCTTTCGAAATGTCGTTCCGCAACCGTACCCGGCGTTACGGTGGATGGAAACGGTAAAGCGCGCCGCTCCCGGAAGTGCAAGGCCATTGCGCGAATAGCCGCAAGCCCATAGGTGAGGAGCGCGGTCGGGGCGACCCTGCCCATCCGATTGATTTACCGGCGTCGCTGGCTATAGTCCGCGCGATTTTTAAGCCTGTGCCGAAGTTTGCCGCGCCCCGCGGCCGGTGGTGCGTTTGCGCCGCTGCGATGAAGGAGCCCTTTCGTGATCACCCCCGCTTTTGCCCAAGCCGCTGGCGCCGGTGGCTCCACAGACATGCTGATGTCGCTGGTGCCGTTCGTCCTGATCTTCGTGATCATGTGGTTCCTGATCATTCGGCCGCAGCAGAAGCGGGTGAAGTCGCATCAGGAACTGCTGAAGAATGTGCGGCGCGGCGACACGGTGGTCACGGCCGGTGGCATTGTCGCCAAGGTCTCCAAGGTCATCGACGATGCCGAGGTCGAGGTGGAAATCGCCGAAGGTGTCCGTGTCCGTTTGGTCAAGGGCATGATCACCGACGTTCGCACCAAGAGCGAGCCGGTCAAGAGCTAACCAGCCCCCGGCGGGGTAAAATCAGGTTCCGGCTCCTCGACGGGCCGGCGCACGACAACAAGGCTGTTTCCGCAGATGCTCCGTTTCCAGACCCGCAAGGTCATCGTCGTCCTGCTCGTGCTGCTCTTCGGCTGCGGCTTTGCGCTGCCGAACCTGTTCTCGCCCGAGACGCGCAAGGCGATCGAGACCGGAGCTCCCTCCTGGATCCCGCGCATCCTGCTGCCGATCCATGCGGTCGTGCTCGGCCTCGATCTGCAGGGCGGCTCGCATGTGCTGCTCGAGATCGACCGTGCCGATCTGGTGCGCAGCCAGGTGACGCAGTTGCGCGACGATGTCCGCCGCATCCTGCGCGACGAGCGCATCAGCTTCCAGGGCGGCATCGGCATGACGGCGCGCGGCGTCAGCGTGCGCGTGCCCGAGGCGGCCGACCGGGCGAAGCTCCTGCCGAAGCTGCGCGAACTGTCCCAGCCGGTCGGAACTCTGGGTGCCTTCGGGCCTTCGGGTAACAACACCATCGACATCGTCGAGCAGCCCGACGGGCTGATCCAGCTTTCGGTGTCGGAAGGCGGCGCCAATGAACGCGTCCGCCGCGCCGTCGAGCAGGCGATGGAGGTGCTGCGCCGCCGCGTCGATGCACTCGGCACGACGGAGCCCAACATCCAGCGCCAGGGCCTCGACCGCATCCTTGTCCAGGTGCCGGGCCTGCAGGACCCGCAGCGGCTGAAGGATATCCTCGGCCAGACCGCCAAGCTCCAGTTCCGCATGGTCGCCGAGAGCCAGGCCGGCGATGTCGACATGCTGCCGTCCAACGATGCCGGCGGCCAGCCTGTTCCGGTCGAGCGGCGCGTGATCGTCGAGGGCGCCGACCTGATCGATGCGCAACCCGCCTTCGATTCGCGGACGTCGCAGCCGATCGTGAACTTCCGCTTCAACATTCGCGGCGCTCAGCGCTTCGGCCAGGCGACGACGGAAAACCTCGGCCGGCCGCTCGCCATCGTGCTCGACAACCGGGTGATCTCGTCGCCGGTCATCCAGTCGCCGATCACTGGCGGCTCGGGCCAGATCTCGGGCAACTTCACAGTCGAATCGGTCAACAACCTCGCCATCCTGCTGCGCGCTGGCGCGCTGCCGGCGAAGATGACGATCGTTGAGGAACGGACCGTCGGTCCCGGTCTCGGCGCCGATTCGATCCAGGCCGGCAAGCTTGCGACCCTGATCGCGACCGTGCTGGTGATCATCTACATGATCGGGACCTATGGCGTGTTCGGGCTGATCGCCTCGATCGCGCTGCTCGTGCATGTCTGCCTGATCTTCGGCCTGATGTCGGTTCTGGGCGCGACGATGACGCTGCCGGGCATCGCTGGCATCGTCCTGACCATCGGCACGGCGGTCGATTCCAACGTGCTGATCTATGAGCGCATGCGCGAGGAATCGCATCAGGGACGCTCGCTCGTCTCGGCGCTGGAAGCCGGCTTCCAGCGTGCCTTTGCCACCATCATCGACTCCAACGTCACCATGCTGATCGCGGCGCTGGCGCTGTTTGCGCTCGGCTCGGGCCCGGTTCGCGGCTTCGCGGTCGTCTTCATCCTGGGCATCCTGACCACCGTCATCACGGCGGTGACGCTGACCCGAATGCTGATCGCGCTGTGGTATCGCTGGGCACGCCCCAAAGCCCTGCCGTTCTGACGCAAGCCCACTGTTCAAGGAGACCGGCACATGCGTCTGCTTCGCATCGTTCCCGATGGTACGACTTTCAAGATCGTTCGCTTCCGGCGCTTCAGCTATCCGTTTTCGGCAGCCTATTCGCTGCTGGTCCTCGCGCTGTTCCTGACGGTGGGCCTGAATTTCGGCATCGACTTCCGCGGCGGTACGCTGATCGAGATGCAGTCCAAGGCTGGCAAGCCCGAGATCGCCTCGGTGCGGCAGGCTGCCAACGGGCTCGGCTTCGGCGAGGCCGAGGTGCAGGAGTTCGGCTCCGGCGGCGAGATCTCGATGCGTTTCGCGCTCCAGCCGGGCGGCGAAGTCGCGCAGCAGCAGGTCGTCGTCAAGGCGCGCGACGCGTTCGCCTCGACCTATGACTTCCGCCGGGTCGAGACGGTCGGCCCGCGCGTCTCCGGCGAACTGGTCCAGGCCGGTACGCTCGGCGTCGTGCTCGCGATCGTCGGCGTGCTGATCTATCTCTGGTTCCGCTTCGAGATGCCGCTCGCCATCGGCGCGATCCTCGGCACACTGCACGATATCGTGCTGACGATGGGCTTCTTCCTGATCACCCAGCTCGAATTCAACCTGACCTCGATCGCCGCGATCCTGACCATCGTCGGCTATTCGCTGAACGAGACGGTCGTGGTGTTCGACCGCACGCGCGAATTGCTGCGGCGCTACAAGACCATGCCGGTCGCCGACCTGCTCGACCTCTCGGTCAATTCGACGCTGTCACGCACGGCGATCACCTCGACCACGACGGTGCTCGCGCTGATCGCGCTCGTGCTCTTCGGCGGCTCGGCGATCGAGGGCTTCGCGCTGGTCATGCTGTTCGGCGTCGTGGTCTGCACCTATTCGGCGATGTTCATCTCGACGCCGGTGCTGCTCTACATGGACGTGCGCAGCACCGCAGCGCGCGAGGACGCGCTGGAAAAGGCGACCGCTTCCGGCAAGGCCAAGGCCTGACGCGCGACGCTGGCCTTCCGGCATGCCCCGCTTCGACGGCTTCGTTCCCGGCCGGCACCAGCTCGACGCTTTCGGCGGCGGCGGCTTCCGCTTCGCCGGCATGGGCCATCGCGGCTCGGTGCTGGCGACGCCGGCCGGCATCCGGATCTGGCCGGTGACGCGCTTTTCCGAGATCACGCCCGAGACGCTCCAGCCGGTGCTCGACGAGGCCGAGGCGATCGATTTCCTGCTGATCGGCACGGGAACCGATATCGTCTTCATCCCGCAAACCTGGCGCAGCCTGCTGGCCGAGCGCGGCATCACCGTCGAGGGCATGGCGACGGGAGCGGCGGCACGGACCTACAATGTGCTGGTCGGCGAGGACCGTCGCGTCGCGGCGGCGCTGATCGCGGTGGATTAGCACGTCCTTTCAGGCCGCCTCGTGCCAAATCGCGCCTGCCATGTCCGAGAGGCGTAGCCATCCGCGGCCGGCTCGTCCTACACTGCCGCGATCGTGGCCAGGAACGCAGGCTCCGGATCGAGGCAGGATGATGCCGCAGACAACCGAGACCGACCGCCGCAGCGAGACGACGCCCTCTGCGTTGCCGCAGGCCTATGCGCATTGCACGGCGCTGGTGCGAGAGCACGATCATGACCGCTACATCGCCTGCCTCTACGCCCCCGAATCGCAGCGGCCGGCGCTGTTTGCGCTCTATGCCTTCAGCCATGAGATCGCCCGCGTGCGCGGCCTCGTCAGCGAGCCGCTGCCGGGCGAGGTCCGTTTGCAATGGTGGCGCGACCTGCTCGAAGGCGAGGCGAGCGGCGAGGCGCAGGCGCATCCGGTCGCGGCAGCTCTGCTCGACGCCATCGCGCGCTACCGCCTGCCGATCGCGCCGCTGACCGGGCTGATCGAGGCGCGGGTCTTCGATCTCTATGACGATCCGATGCCGTCGCTGCGGGATCTGGAGGGCTATGCCGGCGAGACATCGAGCGCGCTGATCCGGCTCGCCTCGATCATCCTCGCCAATGGCCGCGATCCCGGTGGCGCGGCGGCCGCGGGCTATGCCGGCGTCGCCTATGCGCTGACAGGGCTGATGCGCGCCTTCCCCTGGCATGCAGCCGAGGGGCAGGTTTATCTGCCCGCCGACATCCTCGCCCGCAACGGCGTCACCCGCGACGACATCGTGCGCGGGCGCGGCGGGCCGGGTGTTTTGTATTCGCTGAAGGAACTGCGCGAGATCGCGCGCGCGCATCTGAAGAAGCTGCGGGACCTGCGCGGCACGGTGCCGAGCGCGGTGATGCCGGCCTTTTTGCCGACGGCGCTGGTCGAGCCCTATTTGAAACGGATGGAGCGCGGCGGCTACGACCCCTACCGCACGATCATCACGCTACCGGCCTGGCAGCGGCAATGGCTGATCTGGCGCGCGGCGCGGGCGGCGAGGTAGACCGCTCTCACTCCGCTGCCTGCGCCACGCCCCCGGCCCAGGCATCCATCTCCGTCTTGGCGCGGGCGGTAAGGGCATGCTTGCGGGCGACGCTCTTGGCCGGTCCCTTCAGCTTCTTGCCGTCTGGACCATGGGTCTGCTGGCCCTCGATATGCGGGAACAGCCCGAAATTGATGTTCATCGGCTGGAAGGAGCGCGGCCCCTCGTCGATCGTGACGATGTGCCCGCCGGTGATGTGGTTGACCAGCGCGCCGAGCGCCGTCGTCGCGGGCGGAAGCTCCAGCTCCCGGCCAAGACGTTCGGCGGCGGCCATGCGCCCGGCGAGCAGGCCGATCGCGGCGCTCTCGACATAGCCCTCGCAGCCGGTGATCTGGCCGGCGAAGCGCAGGCGCGGATCGGCTTTCAGCCGAAGCCGCTCGTCGAGCAGCTTCGGCGAGTTCAGATAGGTGTTGCGGTGGATGCCGCCGAGCCTTGCGAACTCCGCGTTCTGCAGGCCCGGAATCATCCGGAAGATCGCGGCCTGCTCGCCATATTTCAGCTTGGTCTGGAAGCCGGTCATGTTGAACAGCGTGCCCAGAGCATTGTCCTGCCTTAGCTGGACCACGGCATAGGCCTTGACCGTCGGATTATGCTTGTTGGTCAGGCCGACCGGTTTCATCGGCCCCCAGCGCAGGGTCTCGCGACCGCGCTCGGCCATGACCTCGATCGGCAGGCAGCCGTCGAAATAGGGCGTGCCCTCCCACTCCTTGAACTCGGTCTTCTCGGCCGCCAGCAGCGCGTCGATGAAGCCCTCGTACTGCTCACGGTCGAGCGGGCAGTTGATGTAGTCGGCGCCCGTGCCGCCCGGCCCGACCTTGTCGTAGCGCGACTGGAACCAGGCCTGGTCCATATCGACCGAGTCGAAATGGACGATCGGCGCGATCGCGTCGAAGAAGGCGAGCGAATCCTCGCCGGTCAGCGACTGGATGCCGGCTGCGAGCGCGGGCGAGGTGAGGGGGCCGGTTGCGATGATGACCTTGTCCCACGCCGCCGGGGGCAGGCCGGCGATCTCGGCGCGGTCGATCGTGACCAGCGGATGGGCTTCGAGCGCCGCCGTCACCCCTTGCGAGAAGCCGTCGCGATCGACCGCGAGCGCGCCGCCGGCCGGGACCTGATGCGCGTCGCCCTTGGCCATGATCAGCGAGCCCAGCCGCCGCATCTCCCAATGCAGCTGGCCGACCGCATTGTTCAGCGAATCGTCCGAGCGGAAGGAGTTCGAGCAGACCAGTTCCGCCAGGCCTTCGGTCTGGTGCGCTTCGGTTGCGCGCACCGGGCGCATTTCGTGCAGCACGACCGGGACGCCGGCCTCCGCGACCTGCCAGGCGGCTTCCGAGCCGGCGAGCCCGCCGCCGATGATGTGAATGGGTTCCATGCCCGGCATGTGTCCGCAGCCGGCCGGAAGGTCAAGGGATACAGGGCCCTGAAATGCAAAATGCCCGCCGGGGGGCGGGCATTCGCTCTTCAACCGATTTTCGCGGGGGAGGGACCGCGAAGCCGGGAGACACTAGGCGTTGTCGGCCCCGCCGAGCGGAGCGCGACGCCTTCAGACGGCAGCGTGGCTGCGCGCGACGAAGGCGATCTCCGAGCGCGACAGGCCGAGATCGTCGAGCTCGCGGTCGGTCAGACGGGAAAGCTCGCGAACGGTCTCGCGATAGCGCAGATAGGAGCGGATCTTGGCGGCGATCATGGTGACGAACATAACGAGGGTCCTACTAGGTTTCCGGAGCGGGTCGGTGCCCACAGCGATGAATTCGTTGTGCAGTGCATATAAGTGAGCCAGTGCGCCCCAAACAGAGGCATGACGTCAGTTCTGTTATGCAATCAACGCATGAACCATTCTCAAATCCTTCATTTTCGCCGAGTCGCACGCGCTGAGCGGTTAACGGATCGGTAAGATTTGAGCGTTTCCTGCCCATTCCCTGGGCAATTTATGCTGCAACTGCGAAATGGGCGCGTCCCTGCCACCGCGATGGGCGGTTTCGAGCGCCTGCCGGCCGCGATTGCGGGCCGGCAGAGGGCTTTTGCCGGCCGTAGCGGCGCGTCCGGAAACGTTCACCATATTCGCAGTTCCGCAGGCGGCCGGGGCGGGTCATCGATTCGCGCCCCTGTTGCCGCACCGATGACGGCGTCCCCTGAATGTCCGGCACGATCGCCGGGATGATCCGCATCAACGCGCGGGTCATCCCGGGCGGAGCGCAGCGAAGACCCGGGATCCATGCCGGAACGCTGATCCGAGAAGTTCAGGCATGGATCCCGGATCGGCGCCGCTGACGCGGCTTGTCCGGGATGACGGTGCGGGAATGACGACGGGTGGACAGCCCCCACATCATTGCCCCGGCCTCAGCGTTCAGCCGCCGTCCCGGGCGATCTCGTCGTCGATGCGGGCCTGCGCCCGGCTCATCGCCTCCTGCGGGGTGAGCCCGGCGCTGCCGTTTTCGATGGCGTAGCGTGCAAAGCGGCGATCTTCGTCGGGCATCGCCTGCATGAAGGCATAGAGGCAGGTCGCGTCGTCGCGCCGGCAGCTCTTGGCCCGCTGGCAGGCCTTGTTCTCGCAGTGGCGCCAGACCTCCAGCAGATTGCCCATGCGATGCAGGACCTGCTTGCGCACCTGCTGGATGCGGTGGAACTGGGCGATGTGCTCGGCGCTGAAGGGCGATTTTTCGGTCTTGGCCATGGCGGGCTCCTGTGTGGGGCGCGCGGCCCGCCTCCATTTCAGCCGGGCACGCGCTGACGATCCGCCCGCGCGGGCGCGCGGCGGGGACAAGCAGGGGCTGGCGGAGCGCCGCGAGGCGCGAGAGTAGAGATCCGCATCCGTTGAGCCAGGACGCGGCGCGGCGGGGTTGAGCCACCCGTCGCACGCCCCGTGGCGCTCCGCCTCCGGCGATTTCGGACCTCGGGCCGCGCTTATAGGGAGAGGCTTGGCCTGCCTTGCCGTCCTGCAGCCTCAACGCCCCATGGGGTGCGCCACACCGCGGTGTCGGACCTGACCGCTTCCGCCGTCCCGTCCAGCGAGCTCCTCGCACAGGGACCGTAGTGTCCCCAGGGCGGTGCCCCGAAGCCTCCCGGGAGTGGATCGTAACTCCACCCGCAGGCGCCGACCCTCACCCAACCTCCAGCATACCTCCGGACGGCCGCCCCGTTTGGGTGATGGGCGAGGGGAGTATGGGGTGGGCGGGAAGGGGCGGGGATAAGTTTCGGTTGGGAGCCTCGACGCTTCTTTCCTTCTCCCGGATGGGAGAAGGTGGCCCGGAGGGCCGGATGAGGGCCCGCCGTTGCAGCAAGAAGGCGCCACGGCTCCGTCGCACCCTGACGATCGGCGGCGGTCCCTCACCCCTGCCCCTCTCACTGATCGCGGGCCTGCCCGAGATCAGCACCCAGAGTGTCGAAGTCGGGTAGACCCGACTTCGATGCGGGAGAGGGGTTCCCCGCGGCCTTCCGCGATGGCAGCATCCTGACGCATGACCACCGAGCAGCGCAGCTTCGCCAGGCGGCTTCGGCGACAGGCCACCGAGCCTGAGGACATCATCTGGGAGTTGCTGCGCAAGCGCCGTCTCGACGGCCTCAAGTTCCGCCGGCAGGTGCCGCTGCTGGCCTACACGGTCGATTTTCTCTGCATTGACCGCAAGCTCATCGTCGAGATCGACGGTCGGCAGCATGGCTGGGAGCGCGACTACGACGCTGCCCGGACGCAGGAGATCGAGCAGTTCGGTTTCACGGTGTTGCGCTTCACCAACGCGCAGGTGCTGGATGACCGCGACGCGGTCGTGGCAGCAATCCGCCGCGCCGCGGCGTAAAGCCCAACGCCTCTTTCCTTCTCCCGGATGGGAGAAGGTGGCCCGGAGGGCCGGATGAGGGCCTGCCGTTGCAGCAAGAAGGCGCAACGGCTCCGTTGTGTTCAACAGCCAGCGGCGGGCCCTCACCCCTGCCCCTCTCCCATCCGGGAGAGGGGTTCCCCGCGCTTTACCGGGGAGGGGAGGCATCACTCCCTGAAAGTAGTCGTCCCGGTCGGAACCATCGAACTGGCCGCCCGGCATGCAGCACTTTTTGAAATCTGCGCCCGGAGCCGCAGACGCAGAGATCGTTACGGCCGAGCTTTTCGTGCAGTTCCACGTCGCCATGAACGACGCGGACGCCGCGTTTCACGCGCGTCTCGGATGGATAGGATTTGCGACGCTTGCTCGTGACCTCAAAAGGACGGCTGGTCGGTGACGTCGTGCTTGTTCCTGGTCATGACACCCTCCATGGAGCGCTTACGGGGCGGCTTCCTAACGCGCGAAGGGCGCTGCCGGCAAGGCGGTCTCGACGCCTCTATCCTTCTCCCGGATGGGAGAAGGTGGCCCGGAGGGCCGGATGAGGGCCTGCCGTTGCCGGGGGAGGGCGCAGCGGCTCCGTTGTTTTTAGCGCCCAGCGGCGGTCCCTCACCCCTGCCCCTCTCCCATCCGGGAGAGGGGTTCCCCGCACTTGGTCCTGCGAGGGCGGGGCCCCGAACCTCGCGGAAGGCGAGGGAACCGTGATGCCTCTTTCCTTCTCCCGGATGGGAGAAGGTGGCGCGGAGCGCCGGATGAGGGCCTGCCGTTGCAATAGAGGGCTCAAGCGGCGCCGGTGCGCTTTAATGATCGGCGGCAGTCCCTCACCCCTGCCACCCATCCGGGAGAGGGAGGCACCGCGTCTAATTCAAGCCGCCTGCAGGCGCCGCCCCACTTCTGGTATAGCTCCGGACGGTCGCGGCGGTTTGGGTGATGGTGATGATAAAGGGAACAGTAATATTTAAACTAAAAATGAGTTAGCCCCATATCTTTGCTGACGCGGCATCATAAAAATCTGCTTTCAATGCAGGATATTCACGAGGCCGTAAACTTGAAATATAATCGACATTATTTCGTATTTGAAGATTTTCCTTGCTCGAAGGGTCTCCATATAAGCTAACAAAAAGATGGGTTATCTTTCCGTAGCCAATCATGTTCAAGACATGAGCGTCGTTCGCGTGGAAAGAGTGACCGTAGACAAATAGCGCCGTTCCGTCGCGCGCCTTGCTGGTGCAAATTCCGGAGAAGCTTTTAAAATTGTGATGTAAGTAAGCACTATGTTGAATCTTGGAGCGCTTGCTGTTGCTGTCGCCTTCCGCAACGAAAAGCGGAAAAAGGTTGTTTCTAAGTGCCTCGTTGGCCTGATCGACCAACGCTCTCCCGGTGTTTACCCATGTATATTTTTGAAGTTGGTGTCCTGCGTCGAATAGGTGCAGCGCCCCATGAAGATAGTGAATGTTTTGGCCGTGAGCCGCTCCCTCGCCCTGCCATTCAACATAGGGCGCTTCATAGTCGTCATGATCTTTGCGAAATCCATCATCGTGCTTGAGAGCTATTCTCGCAAGAACATCTTCTTCCTCGTGCATTAGAGCCCAATAGAGCAAGATGTCATAGTTCATAGTGTAGATTTTGCCTGTAGCGCCCTCGGAGACGAAATTTGCAAGAAAGGATCGGCAAGCGGCATAGCGATCGTCGGCGATCTCATTAGGGCGTGCAGGATGACGTCCAGCGACAGCTTGGATCAGATCGACCTTCAATTTCTCAGAATCCGATAACAATAGCTTCTTGGTAGCGACAAACTTGGGGCGATAAACGCTCACAATAGCCGCCGCGTTCTGAAGCGCGCGGATTACCTCTTCAAAATCTTGGGTTCCCATGGCGTCGAAAATGGCGGCGAGTTCCGCCGACATTGTCTTTCTCGCCTCTTCAAATAGAGAGAGATAGGAAAAAATGTCGCGTTTGCAGGCAATGCTGAAGCCGTTTCCCAGCAAAAGATGCCGTTTGCCATACGCCGATGCAGCCTTGAAAGCGGCATCAAAACTCAAAAGCTCGAATTTCATGGTTTTCCCCCAGAACGATGATGCGTTAACGCAGATGCATGTCAACGCAGCGGGGGCGCTCTTCTCGTGGAAGGGCTGAATGAAATCGATGTATCGCCAACGCGGTGTTGTAATCGGCTGAGGCGATCAGGTGGGTAAACTTGGGTCGTGGGCTAGCTCGGCATGGCCGCCTGATAGGAGGCGCCGCTATGCTAGTGACTACTCCGCCGCCTGCCTAACCCCCTTCGCCCCCTTGATCGGCCGACGCGCCAGCACCTCCTTGAGGAAGCGCGCGGTATGCCCCTTGCCCGCGCGCACGATCTCCTCCGGCGTGCCCTCCGCCACCACCACGCCGCCGCCAGCGACGGGGATTGCGTTGCCGACCAAAGCGGCGCGAGGCCGCAGCGCGGGGTTGTTATCGAGGCGTGTTGGCTGCCACCGACGACGCAAGGGCGGCTTCAGTCGCCTATCGCGCCTGCGGCCTTCGCCCACTGCGCGTCGCTCACCTCGATTCCAAAACGGTCCGCCAGCACGCTGCGCAGGGCCGTGTCGTTCGCGATCTCCTCGACCTGCGAGGCGGCGCCGAGCCGGTGCTCGGTCAGGCGGCGGTTCAGCAGGGTCAGCCGGCCCTGCGGCAGGATGCGGGCGACGCGCAGCGTGGTGGTGAAGGCCGCGTCCGGGTGCGTCGCGACATAGTGGTTGGCGACCTCCTCGTCGATCCGCCAGGTCGGATGCAGGGTGAAGCGGTAGAGCAGGCGCCAGTCGCCGGCGACCTTGGCACGCAGCCACCAGTCCTCGCCGGTCCGGTCGAGCCGGTAGGGCTCGTGCGGGGTCGCCTGTTCGAGGTCGGCGACGAGCCGGACCGGGCCGGTCAGCGTCATGCCGCCGAAGCCGACATCGGCAATCAGATCCTCGCCTTCGCAGGTCACGTGCAGCAGCTTGTGGGTCTGCGCGACCTGCGCATCCTCCGGCTGACCCATCAGCACGCGCGCGGCGAGCGGCGTTACGTCGAAGCCGAAGGTTGCGAGCACTGCGTGGAACAGCGTGTTGTGCTCAAAACAATAGCCGCCGCGGCGGGAGCGCACGAGCTTTTCCACGACATTAGCGAGGTCGATCCGTACCGGCAGGCCGGCGAGCGGGTTCAGGTTCTCGAATGGAATCGCCTGGGGATGGAGCAGGTGCAGCGCATCGAGCACGGCGCGCGTCGGCGCGACCGGGCCGTCATAGCCGATGCAAGCGAGATAGGCGGCGAGGTCGATGGGGGAGAGCATTACTCCGCCGCCTCCGCCTGCCTCGCCTTCACCCCCTTGATCGGCCGCCGCGCCAGCACCTCCTTGAGGAAGCGCGCGGTGTGGCCCTTGCCGGCGCGGACGATCTCTTCCGGCGTTCCTTCAGCCACGACCATGCCGCCCCCGTCGCCGCCTTCGGGGCCCATGTCGATGACCCAGTCGGCGGTCTTGACCACTTCGAGGTTGTGCTCGATCACCACGACGGAATTGCCCTGCTCGACCAGCTCGTGCAGCACCTCCATCAGCTTGGCGACGTCGTGGAAATGCAGGCCGGTGGTCGGCTCGTCCAGGATGTACAGGGTGCGGCCGGTGGCGCGCTTGGAGAGCTCCTTGGAGAGCTTGACGCGCTGGGCCTCGCCGCCTGACAGCGTCGTCGCCTGCTGGCCGACCTTGACGTAGTTCAGGCCGACTCGCGCGAGCGTCTCCATCTTGTCGCGGATCGAGGGCACCGCCTTGAACAGGTCCCTGGCCTCCTCGACCGACATGTCGAGCACGTCGGCGATCGAGTGGTCGCGGTATTTCACCTCCAGCGTCTCGCGGTCGTAGCGGCGGCCCTTGCAGACGTCGCAGGTGACGTAGACATCCGGCAGGAAGTGCATCTCGATCTTGATGACGCCGTCGCCCTGGCAGGCCTCGCAGCGGCCGCCCTTGACGTTGAAGGAGAAGCGCCCGGCCTGGTAGCCGCGCGCCTTGGCCTCGGGCAGGCCGGCGAACCATTCGCGGATCGGCGTGAAGGCGCCGGTATAGGTCGCCGGATTCGAGCGCGGCGTGCGGCCGATCGGCGACTGGTCGATGTCGATGACCTTGTCGAGCAGCTCCATGCCCTCGATGCGCTCATGCGGGGCCGGGTGCTCGATCGAGCCGTTGAGCTTGCGCGCCACGGCCCTGTAGAGCGTGTCGATGACCAGCGTCGACTTGCCGCCGCCGGAGACGCCGGTGATGCAGGTGAACAGCCCCAGCGGGATGTCGACCGTGACATCCTTGAGGTTGTTGCCGCGTGCGCCGACGATCTTGAGCGAGCGGCCCTTCTGGGCCTTGCGGCGGCGGACCGGCACCGCGACCGACATCTCGCCGGTGAGGTATTTGCCGGTGAGGGAGGCCGGGTTGTCGAGGATCTGCTGCGGCGTGCCCTGGGCGACGATCTCGCCGCCATGGATGCCGGCGCCGGGGCCGACATCGACGACATAATCGGCGGTGAGGATCGCATCCTCGTCATGCTCGACGACGATGACGGTGTTGCCGAGGTCGCGGAGACGACGCAGCGTGCCGAGCAGGCGCTCATTGTCGCGCTGGTGCAGGCCGATCGAGGGCTCGTCCAGCACATAGAGCACGCCGGTGAGGCCCGAGCCGATCTGCGAGGCCAGCCGGATGCGCTGGCTCTCGCCGCCCGAGAGCGTGCCCGAGGCGCGGGCCAGCGTCAGATATTCCAGTCCGACATCGAGCAGGAAGGTCAGCCGGTCGCGGATCTCCTTGAGGATGCGCGGGGCGATCTCGTTCTGCTTCTTCGACAGGCGCGCGGGGAGGCGTGAGACCCATTCCAGCGCGTCCTTGACCGACAGCCGCGAGATCTCGCCGATATGGCGCATGTCGAGCTTGACCGCGAGCGCCTCGGGCTTGAGGCGATAGCCCTCGCAGGCCTTGCACGGCGTCTCCGACATGAAGCGGCCGATCTCCTCGCGGGCCCAGTCCGACTCCGTCTCCTTCCAGCGCCGCTCCATATTGGTGATGACGCCCTCGAAGGGCTTCCTCACCTCATAAGCGCGCAGGCCGTCATTATAGGCCATGCGGACGGGATCGGTGCCGGTGCCGAACAGGATGGCGATCCTGGCGTTGTCGGGAAGCTCGGCCCAGGGCTTCGTCATCGAGAAGCCGAAATGCTTCGACAGCGATTCCAGCGTCTGGCCGTAATAGGGCGAGGTCGACTTGGCCCAGGGCGCGATCGCGCCCTTCTTCAGGGTCAGGCTCGAATCCGGCACGATCATGTCCGGGTCGATGCGCATCTCGTGGCCGAGACCGTCGCAGGCCGGGCAGGCGCCGAAGGGGTTGTTGAACGAGAACAGGCGCGGCTCGATCTCGGGGATGGTGAAGCCGGAGACCGGGCAGGCGAATTTCGAGGAGAAGATGATGCGTTTGGCCTCGCCGTTCTCCTCCTTCTCGTCGGCATATTCGAAGACGGCGATGCCGTCGGTCAGCTCGAGCGCCTGCTCCAGCGAGTCGGAGAGGCGGGCGCCGAGATCGGGCCTGATCACAATGCGATCGACGACGACGTCGATGTCATGCTTGAACTTCTTGTCGAGCGTCGGCGCGTCGGAAATCTCGACGAACTCGCCATTGACCTTGACGCGCTGGAAGCCGCGCTTGAGCCAGTCCGCCATCTCCTTGCGGAACTCGCCCTTGCGGCCGCGCACCACCGGCGCGAGCAGGTATCCGCGCGTCTTCTCCGGCAGCTCGGTCAGCCGGTCGACCATCTGCTGCACGGTCTGGCTCTCGATCGGCAGGCCGGTCGCGGGCGAATAGGGGATGCCGGCGCGCGCCCAGAGCAGGCGCATATAGTCGTGGATCTCGGTGACCGTACCGACGGTGGAGCGCGGGTTCTTCGAAGTGGTCTTCTGCTCGATCGAGATCGCCGGCGAGAGCCCGTCGATCTGGTCGACATCGGGCTTCGACATCATCTCGAGGAACTGGCGGGCATAGGCCGAGAGCGACTCGACATAGCGGCGCTGGCCCTCGGCATAGATCGTGTCGAAGGCGAGCGAGGACTTGCCGGAGCCCGACAGCCCGGTGAAGACGACGAGCTTGTCGCGGGGAATCGCGAGATCGACGTTCTTGAGATTGTGCTCGCGGGCGCCGCGCACCGAGATGACGCGCGAATCCGTCTTGCGCGCCTCGTCGAACAGCGCCTCCAGCGAGGCGGCCTGGTCGGCGAGCGAGGTCTTGTTGCCGCCAACAGAGGTCTTGCCACCAGCAGAGGTCTTGCTGTCGGGCGAGGGTTTGCGAGCCATGGGGCCGTCCGGTCAGGGATGAAGCGTAGAGATAGGGCAAAAGCCGGGCCATGCCAGCCCCGGCTTGGGTTGGCCGGCATGTCTATCACGCAGTGTGGCTGACAGGAGCGGCTTCCACTGACAGCTCCTGTCAGGAGCGCCGCTTCATCTGCCAGCATCGCTGCCGCCGCGATCCGTAACGCCGCGTTAAGGGAAACCGCCGCCTAGTCGCGGTCCCGGCCTCCAACCGTCTGGCCGTCCTATGACAACCCTCGTCGAAATCGTCAGATGCGAGATCGAAAAGCGCCTGCCGGTTTTCGGGCTCGATGACAAGACTCGATCGCTCCTCCGCTGGCTGAAGCCCGTCGTCGAGGAGAATATCGAGCGGCTGTGCTACGTCGATTACCGACGGGCTCTGATCGTCCATGCCGACAAGACGGGGGATATCTCTGCCAGAATGGACGAAATGGTTGCCTGTGCTTCGCGCCATTTCTGCGTGTTGTTTGCTGCGAATTTCGACGAGGACTACGTCGCCTCGGTCGTCCGGTTCCGCAATATCGAGATTGCGTCGTCGCTTGGCGCCCGGTCGCGCCTGTCGATAGCAATGCGCCTGCTCGAGCCGATCTCGCTGGCGCTGGCGCGGAAAAACCGGTTCTCGCCGAGAAAATTGGCGCGCGACATGGAGATCGTCGGGCGGGTTTTCACGCTGGATATCAATACCACCATCGCGCTGGAGCAGCTGAAGCTCTCCCATGACGGCACCGCGCGACAAATCCGCCTCGCCGACGGCGCCGCCGATTTCCAGTCGAAAATGAAGCAGCTGAATCAGGCCGTCTACGATTCATCCGACCGCTTTCTCAAAAGCGCCGACCAGGCCTCGCAGATCAGCGCGGCCGCGGCTCACGAAACCGCCGAGGTCAGTTCGGCAGCGCGCCGGACCCGGGAAAGCGCGGCCGTGACCGCCTCGGCCACGGAACAGCTCTCGATGGCCGCCGCGGAGATCGGCAGCACGATGGAGCGGCACCGGGATACGGCTGTGCGTGGCGTCGCGGATGCGCTCAGGCTCTCCGACAATGTCGAAAGCCTCGGCGCCGTCGCAAACCAGATCGGCTCCGTCATCGGCCTGATCGCGGCCATTGCGACGCAAACCAATCTCCTGGCGCTCAATGCGGCGATCGAGGCGGCGCGTGCGGGCCCGGCAGGTCGCGGCTTTGCGGTAATCGCCGGCGAGGTGAAGGCCCTGGCCGGCCAAACGGAACTGGCGACCAGGGAGATCTCCGCCCAGATCACGGCGCTGCAGGCGATCGCAAACGGGTCCATCGTCGGGGTCAGGTCGATCTCCGAAACCATTCGCGAGATGGAGACGGAAATGAGGTCGATCTCGGAACTGGCTTCAAAGCAGAGCGCGGCCACGGCGCTGATTTATGGCGACGCGGCCGAGGTCTCGATGATCGCGGAAGGGACCATGACAAGCGCCGGGATTGTCCAGAACGCGGTCGGCATCCTGCATGAGACGACCGGGCAGGCGCGCGATCTGGCCCAGCAACTCCGATCGACCTCCGTCGAGCTCGACAGCGATATCGGGGATTTCGTCGGCTGGCTGGCCGTCACCTAGTCGAGCGCTTCTTCTCCAGGTTGAAGCAATTCCGCTGCGTCGCTACCCGCTACGACAAGCTCGCCGCCAACGTCCTCGCCATGGTCCAACGCGCTTCAATGCGGCTCTGGCTCCGTGCTTATGAGTCTACGGCCACGGCTCGATGCGGATCCGCTGTCGGCCGCAGCGCCAGCATCAAGCTGCGATGCCGCCCTGCGTCGCCGAAGTCCCGCGCAGCATGTTGCGCAGGCGGTAGGCCAGGACGACGGGTGTCGGGAAGCGCTTGCGGCAGAAGGCGATCTTGCGGAGATAGGTATCGATGCGCCAGGTCGCCCAGGTGCCGCCGGCGAAATAGCCGATATCCCCGGCGCGCAGCGTGCGCTGCGTCCCGTCCTCGGCGGTGACATGAACCTCGCCCTCGAGGATGACGACGGTTTCGTCCCAATCGAAGAACCAGCGGAATTCGCCGGCCGTGCACTCCCAGACCGCGGTGCTGGCGGTGTCGTCGCCGCTGCGGGAATGCAGCGCGACGCGCGCCTTCGGCGTGCCGGCAATGATCCAGGACGGCTCGATCGGCGCGTCCTCCATTCCGAGGTCGCCGGGCGCGTGCGCGACGAGCGGGCTCTGCTTGACCGGCTTCATGTCGGGCATCTGCCGGAGCATCATGGCAGCCGCCGTCGCAATCATCATCTTCAAGGCCATCGGCACCCCCTATAGTCGGCCAAGCCATAGAGGATGTTCGCGAACATAGGCCTTCGGCGACGCCTCGCATTCGAATGAAGGCGTCGAGTAATTCTTCACGATGGGCAGGCTCGACGATGGGGCAGGCTCGGCCCGGCGGATGGTTGCAGCCCATCCGGCCCGGCCGGTTCGCCTCAGGCCGTCGCCGCGCTCAGGGCGGCCACGGCTGCAGCCACGCCGCCTGAACCATGCGGCACGCTCTTGGCCTGCAGCGCGATTTCCACGGCGCCGAGCGTTCCCAGCAGCGTCGCCGCGCTGAAATGGCCCATATGGGCGATGCGGAAGGCCTTGCCGGTATAGTCGCCGATGCCCAACCCGAGCGAGACGCCGCAGATGTCGCGGGTGAAATCGGTGATCGTGGCGGCGTCGAAGCCCTCGACCAGGATCGTGGTGACCGAAGGCGAACGCTGCGCCGGCTCCGGCACGCTGAAGCTCAGCACCTGCCCGGTCTGCCAGGTTTCGATGGCGGCATGGGTGGCGCGGGCGAGGATGGCGTGGCGCTGCCAGATCGCCTCCAGCCCTTCCTCGAAGATCATGTCGAAGGCGGCGCGCAGGCCAAAGAGCAGATGCTCCGGCGCCGTGCCGCAATGCTTCATATAGGCGAGCGTGTTCATGCGGCCGGTCCAGTCCCAGTAGCCGGTGCGCATGTCGGCAAGAGCATGGGCCGCCATGGCTCTGGGGCCGGCGGCGACCACGGCGAGGCCCGGAGAGGACATCAGCCCCTTCTGCGAGGCCGACATGGCGACGTCGATGCGCCATTCGTCCATCTCGAAGGGCATGCAGCCGACCGAGGCGACGCCGTCGACCATGAACAGGGCAGGGTGGTTGGCGGCATCGATCGCCCGGCGGATCGCGGGAATGTCGTTGACGACGCCGGAGGCGGTGTCGACCTGCACCACCATCACGGCCTTGATCATGTGGCCGGTGTCGGCGCGAAGCCTCGCCTCGACCGCGGCCGGATCGACGGCGGCGCGCCAGCTGCCCGTGAGAACCTCGGTGTCGGCCCCCATGAAGCGCGCCATCTCGCCCCAGCCGATGGCGAAGCGGCCGCTCGCCAGCACCAGGACCTTGTCGCCGCGCGAGAGCACGTTGCTCAGTGCCGCCTCCCAGCCGCCATGGCCGTTGGCGGCGTAGACGAAGGTCTCGCCTTGCGTGCGGAAGATGCGCTTGAGATCGGCCAGGATCGACTCGGTCAGCCCGATGATCGACTGCGAGGAGAGCTCCTCCGCCGGGCGCATCATCGCCTGCATCACGCGGTCGGGAATATTGGTCGGCCCTGGCATGGCCAGGATCGGCCGGCCGTTTGCGATGCTCATCGGGGTGGAATCCTTTATCGGCCGCGCGATTGTCGCTCACGGGGCTGGCCCGAGGCCTTAGCGACAGATCAGGGGCTCAAGCAAGGCTTCCGGGGCTGTTTGGTCATGACATTCCTTGCTTGGATGCATGCCGTCCCTGCATGATTTCGGCTGGCGCCGCGCCTCTTGCGGGTCCAATCGGTTGGTTAGCCAGGCAACCGACGACCGCGACAAGACGCCAGACGAAACGCCGGACATGACCATCAGCACGCCCGCCCGCCTTTCCCATCGTGCCGCCATGCCGGTCCTGATCGCGCTGAGCGCCACGCATCTGCTCAACGACATGATGCAGTCGCTGATCCCGGCGATCTATCCGATCATCAAGACCGCCTACGGGCTGGATTTCGGCCAGATCGGGCTGATCACGCTGACCTTCCAGATCACGGCCTCTCTGTTCCAGCCGCTGGTCGGTGCTTATTCCGACAAGAACCCGATGCCCTATTCGATGGTGGCGGGCATGGGCTTCACGCTGGCGGGGCTGATCGGGCTGGCCTATGCCGGCAGCTATCCGCTGCTGCTGCTTTCGGCGGGTTGCGTCGGGCTCGGCTCGTCGATCTTCCATCCCGAGGCGACCCGCATGGCGCGCAACGCATCGGGCGGCCGGCACGGGCTGGCGCAGGGCATCTTCCAGGTCGGCGGCCAGACCGGCGGCGCGCTCGGGCCGCTGCTTGCCGCCTTCATCATCGTGCCGCGCGGCCAGGCCAGCCTGGCCTGGTTCTCGGCCGCCGCGCTGCTCGCGATGATGCTGCTGACCTGGACGGCCGGGTGCTATGCAGAACTGCGGCGCCAGCAGGCAGCGACGCCATCGGCCCCCAAGGGCGCGGCGGCCACCGGTCCGGCCCGCTCGGCCGGCGCCGTGGTTCTGGCCGTGACGATCCTCGTCATCCTGCTGTTCTCGAAGAACGCCTATTCGCAGAGCTTCAGCTCGTTCTACACCTTCTACCTGATCGGCAAGTTCGGGGTGTCGGTGCAGAGCTCGCAGGTCATGCTCTTCCTGTTTCTCGCCTCGTCGGCGGCAGGCGCGTTGTTCGGGGGGATGCTGGGAGACCGGATCGGCCGCAACAAGATCATCTGGTTCTCGATCCTGGGCGCCTTGCCGTTCACGCTGATCCTGCCCTTCGCCGATCTGTTCTGGACCGGCGTGCTGACGATCGTCATCAACATGATCATGTCGAGCGCCTTTGCGGCCATCCTGATCTACGCGATGGAGCTGATGCCCGGTCGCATCGGCCTCGTCGGCGGGCTGTTCTACGGCCTGTCCTTCGGGCTCGGCGGCGTCGCGGCCGCGATCCTTGGCGAACTCGCCGACCAGATCGGCATCGACGCGGTCTACCGGATCTGCTCGTTCCTGCCGGCCATCGGCCTGCTCGCCTGGTTCCTGCCGAAAATCCGTGAGCAGCGACACGGCTAGGCGGGGGCGCCGCGATCCGGCCTAGCTGCTGCCGCGACTTGACCTGCCGGCCCGTGATAGCGTGGTTTCGTCGAACAGGAGGTCGTCATGCAGGACACCGTCATGGATGAGCTGCGTCCCTACCGGGCGATGGCCTGCAACAATCTCTGGGCCAACCATCGATTGCTGAACGCCTGCGCAGGGCTGTCGCAGCAGGATTTCGTCGCGACGCGCACCGGGTTCTTCCCGAGCCTGCGCGCGACGCTGAACCACATCCTGATCATCGACCATTTCTATATCGACGCCATGGAAGGCGGCAGGCTCGGGCCCGCCGCCTGGGCCGATCCGGAGCCTTGCGCGACTCTGCCCGCCCTGCAGGCCGCGCAGGAGGCGATGGACCGGCGCCTGATCGCAGTCGTCGAGGCGGCCTCCGGGCCCGGCCTCGGCCGCGTCGTCGAGGTGCATCGCGGAGCGAGCATCCAGCGCGAGCGGCTCGACCGGCTGCTGCTGCACCTGTTCCAGCATCAGGTCCATCATCGCGGCCAGGCGCATGCCATGCTCAGCGGCACGACGGTGGCGCCACCGCAACTCGACGAGTTCTTCTCGGCCGGCGAGGCCGGGCTGAGGGCCGAGGAGTTCGCGGCGCTCGGCCTGACCGAAGCGATGGTCTGGGGAGATGGCGAATGCCTGGCCTGAGCCTGCCCGGTCTCCGGGACGCGCCGACGAAATCCGGGGACAACCCTGCAAATGGCCCTTGAACAAAACAGGAACATGATTGATAGTGGCGCGGTCAGCCGGTAGGGTCCGGCTCCGGTTGCAAGCCGGTTTCGATGTGCGCAGGAAATGGAGCCTCTCATGGCTGGTAGCGTCAACAAGGTCATTCTGGTCGGCAATCTCGGCCGCGATCCCGAGGTCCGGCGTCTCGGCTCGGGCGAGCCGGTCGTCAACCTGCGCATCGCGACGTCGGAGACCTGGCGCGACAAGCAGTCGGGCGAGAAGAAGGAGCGCACCGAGTGGCACTCCGTCGTGATCTTCAACGAGAACCTCGCCAAGGTCGCCGAGCAGTATCTGAAGAAGGGCTCGAAGATCTATATCGAGGGCCAACTCCAGACCCGCAAATGGCAGGACCAGTCCGGCGTCGAGAAATACACCACCGAGATCGTGCTGCAGCGCTTCCGCGGCGAACTGACCATTCTCGACAGCCGCGGCCAGGGCGGCTCGGACGAGTATGGCGAGGGCGGCGGATCGATGGAGGATCGCTCCTCCGGCTCGTCCTTCGGCCGCTCCGGCCCCAGCAGCGGTGGTGGCGGCTCGCGCCAGCCGGCGATGGCGGGCGGTGGCGCCAGCAGCGGCGGCGGGCGCTCGTCCTCGAGCCATCTCGACGACGACATCCCGTTCTAGGATTTGCATCGCGACCGCCGAACGCGCCTGCATCGGCGCGCCTGAAAACATTGCACCGCGTCGTGCCGGGCTTCCCCGGTGCGGCGCGGTTCTCATGTGTGAACTCGCTCTCCTGGTGGTTTGGGCTGGCACGCGGCTTGCGATAGCCTGCGTCATCGCGGGGCCTGCCTGAGACAAGGCCTCCGGTCACAGGGGAGGCGGAGATGACGACACGGCGCGGATTCCTGGCAGGCGGCGCGGCGGCGCTGACCCTCTCTGCACCACGGCTCGCAGGGGCCGCAGATGCAAAGGTCCTGAAGTTCGTACCCCAGGCGGACCTCGCGGTCGTCGATCCGATCTGGACGACCGCAACGGTGACGCGCAACCACGCCTTCATGGTCTACGACACGCTGTTCGGGCAGGACGAGACCTACAAGGCTCAAGCTCAGATGGCCGAGGGCGCGGTGCCCGATGCCGACGGCAAGGTCTGGACCATCAGACTGCGCGACGGGCTGAAATTCCATGACGGGGCGCCGGTTCTGGCGCGCGACTGCGTCGCCAGCCTGACGCGCTGGGGCAAGCGCGATTCCTTCGGCCAGACGCTGTTTGGCCTGACCGACGAACTGGCTGCGGTCGATGACCGGACCCTGCGCTTCCGGCTGAAGAAGCCGTTTCCGCTTCTGCCCGACGCGCTCGCCAAGATGACGGCGTTCATGCCGGTGATCATGCCGGAGCGGCTGGCTCTGACGGATGCCTTCACCCAGGTCACCGAGGTCGTCGGCAGTGGGCCGTTCCGCTTCGTCGCGGCCGAGCGCCAGTCCGGCAGCCGCGCCGTCTACGAGAAATTCGCGGGCTATGTCCCGCGTGGCGACGGCAAGCCGGGCCGGACCGCCGGCCCAAAAATCGTGCATTTCGAGCGGGTCGAGTGGCACACGCTGCCCGATCCGGCGACGGCGGCGGCCGCGCTGCAGAGCGGCGAGATCGACTGGGTCGAGCAGCCGCTGCCGGATCTGCTGCCGGTGCTGGCGAAGAACCCGGCGATCGAGGTCGTCATCAAGGAGACCACCGGCGCGGTCGCGATCATGCGGATGAACCATCTGCATCCGCCCTTCGACAATCCGGCGATCCGCCGCGCCATGCTGCTGGCGATCGACCAGGCGGAGTTCATGAAAGCGGTCGGCGGGCCCGACAAGGCGCTCTGGCGCGCCGGCGTCGGCGTCTTCCCGCCGGGCACGCCGATGGCGAGCGATGCCGGCATGGAGGTGCTGAACAGCCCGCGCGATGTCGGCCGGGTCAAGCAGGCGCTGGCGGCGGCCGGCTACAACGGCGAGAAGGTCGTGCTGCTCGGCGTCACCGATCTCGCCAACCTCAAGGCGGAATGCGAGGTCGCCGGAGAGATGCTGAAGCGCATCGGCATGAATGTCGACTACCAGAGCATGGACTGGGGCACCGTCGTCGCCAGGCGCGCCAAGAAGGAGCCGCCTTCGCAGGGCGGCTGGAACTGTTTCTTCACCGGCTGGGCCGGGCTCGACATGTTCGACCCCGTCGGCCATCTCTCGCTGCGCGGCAACGGCGCCGCGGCCTGGCCGGGCTGGCCGGTCGCGCCCAAGATCGAGGCGCTGCGCGAAGCCTGGATCGAGGCGCCCGATCTCGCGGCGCAAAAGCGGATTGCCGCCGACATCCAGCGCCAGGTCTTCGAGGACGTGCCCTATGCGCCGCTCGGCCAGTATTTCCAGCCGACCGCCTATCGCCGGACGATCACCGGCGTGCTGCCGAGCTTCCCGACCTTCTGGAACGTCCGGCGGGTGTAAGGTCGCAAGCCTTCAAGCCAGGGCTTGCGTGATCGCAACAGCGCGGCGTCATCCCGGACAAGCGGCGAAGCCGCGCCGATCCGGGATCCATGCCTGAACCGTTCCGGAATGGATCCCGGGTCTCCCTTTGGTCGCCCGGGATGACGGCGCGCTTCTACTGGCTCAAAAAGGGGCCGTTCAGCCGACCGCCGCGCGCTCCAGCGCGGCGATGTCGATCTTCGTCATCTGCATCATCGCCTGCATGACGCGGCCGGCCTTGGCGGGGTCCGGGTCCATGTTGAGTTCGAGCAGCCGGTCGGGCGTGACCTGCCAGGACAGGCCGAACTTGTCCTTGAGCCAGCCGCAGTGGCTGGTCTGGCCGCCTTCGCCGAGCTTCTCCCAGAAGTAGTCGACCTCCTCCTGCGAGTCGCAATGGATGAGGAACGAAACCGCTTCGGTGAGCGTGAAATGCGGCCCGCCGTTCAGCGCCGTGAACTGCATGCCTTCGAGCTCGAAGGAAGCACACAGGACGCTACCCTTGGGTCCCGGACCGGCATCGCCGCAGCGCATCACCGGGCCGGCCTTGGCGTTCTTGAAGACGGACAAATAGAAGGCGACCGCCTCTTCAGCCTGATTGTCGAACCACAGGAAGGGGGTGATCTTCTGAACCGTGCTCATGGCGTCCTCCATCGTCGTCTTCGCGGCTTGCGTCAGGTCATTTACTTAACCAATTGGTTAAATAATGTGATGGCCGATGTCAACCCTGAAGCCCCGCGGATGGGTGACGCCATGCAACGAGGGCAGGGCGGCCGGCCCACGCGTCGTTCTTGCCTGAGCCGGCGTTCTTCGCGAAGCTGCCGGCATCATGAGCAGCATTGATCCCAGCGTTTCCGCCCTCTCCGTCTGGCTTGCCCTGGAAAGCCCCACCCACCACACGCCCGGCGTTAACGGCATGATGGACCTGGTCGCCCACGAGGTCGAAAGTCTGCCGATCGCGGTCGAGCGCATTCCCGGGCGCAACGGCCTCGGCGACAGCCTGATCCTGCGGGCCGGCCTCGACAATGGCGAGGCGTCGGTCGCGGTCATGTCGCATCTCGACACGGTCCATCCGGTCGGGACCAGCGCGCGCGACCTGCCCGTGCGCGTCGAGGGCGACAGGCTTTATGGGCCAGGCGTCTACGACATGAAGGGCGGCGCCTGGCTCGCGCTCCAGGCCTTCAAGGAGGTCGCGCTGTCCGGCACGGCGAAGCGGCCGATGGTCTTCCTGTTCACGCCCGACGAGGAGATCGGCTCGCCGACGACGCGCGGCCTGATCGAGCAGATCGGCCGGGCGTCGGCTGCCGTGCTGGTGACGGAACCGGCGCGCGAGGGCGGCAAGATCGTCACCGCGCGCAAGGGCGTCGGGCGCTTCGAGGTCAAGCTCGAAGGCCGGCCGGCGCATTCGGGCTCGCGCCATGCCGATGGCCGCAGCGCGATCCGCGAGGCCGCCCACCAGATCCTGGCGATCGAGGCCATGACGGACTATGCGCGCGGCATCACCACCTCGGTCGCGCTGATGGGCGGCGGCACGGCGGCCAATGTCATTCCGCAGCATGCCTGGTTCAGTGTCGATCTGCGCGTCGCCAGCCTGGCGGACGGCATCGAGATGGAGAGCCGCATCCTCGGCTTGAAGCCGCATGACCCCGATGTCGCGATCAAGATCAGCGGCGGCATGAACCGGCCGCCTTACGAGAAGTCGACGGCGGTGGCGGGACTGTTCGAGACGGCACGGACGATCGCGGCCGGCATCGGCTTTTCGCTGGAGGATTGCCCGATGACCGGCGGCGGCTCGGACGGCAACTTCACCGCCGCGCTCGGCGTGCCGACGCTGGACGGGCTCGGCATCGATGGCGAGGGCGCCCATACGCTCAGCGAATACGCGCTGATCTCCTCGATCGCGCCGCGGCGCGCGCTGATCAAGGGGCTGCTGGAGACGGTGTAAAACACTGTTTGAAGCCCTCATCCTGAGGAGCCGCGAAGCGGCGTCTCGAAGGATGTGGGCTGAGGGGGCTAACGGGCCCTGTAGACGGTTGCCGTCATGGTCGGGCTTGTCCCGACCATCCACGTCTTCCTTCGTCGAGCCCTATGACCAAGACGTGGATGCTCGCCACAAGGGCGAGCATGACGTGTGAGCCACCGGCGAGGAGATCACTCCCCGCCGTTCTCCTCCGGCGCCGGGCCGGCTTCGGCCTCGCCCTCTTCGCTGTCGCCCTCGTCGCCGATGCGCTCGACCGAGACCACCTTCTCGCTGGCGTCGGTGTTGAACACCGTGACGCCCTGCGTCGAGCGGCCGGCGATGCGGATACGGTTGCCCGGGCCGGCATCGACGGGAACGCGGATGACCTGTCCGCCATCGGTGACGAGCATGATCTGGTCGCGCTCATCGACCGGGAAGGAGGCGATCAGCTTGCCGTTGCGGTCGTTGACGACCATGGCGACGATGCCCTTGCCGCCGCGCCCGGTGACCCGGTACTCGAAGGACGAGGTGCGCTTGCCGTAGCCCTTTTCCGACAGGGTCAGGATGAACTGCTCGGATGCGTCCATCTGGGCATAGCGCTCAAGGCCGAGTTCGATGTCGCCGGCGGGCTCCTCGGTATCGACCGGAACCACGGTCTCCGCGCTGTCGTCGCCTTCGCCGTTGAAGGCCTTGCGGGCAGCGGCCGAGCGCTTGAGATAAGCGGCGCGTTCATCCGGCGTGGCGTCGAGATGGTGCAGGATCGCCATCGAGATGACGATGTCGCCCTTGCCCAGGTTGATGCCGCGCACGCCGGTCGAATCGCGGCCCTTGAAGACGCGCACCTCGGGCACCGCGAAGCGGATGCACTGGCCGAGCGCGGTGGTTAGCAGGACGTCGTTGCCCTCGGTACAGATCTGCACGTCGACGATGGCGTCGCCCTCGTCGAGCTTCATCGCGATCTTGCCGGCGCGGTTGACGTTGACGAAGTCCGACAGCTTGTTGCGCCGGACGCCGCCGGACGCCGTGGCGAACATTACGTCGAGCTTGTCCCAGCTCTCCTCGTCCTCCGGCAGCGGCATGATCGTGGTGATGCGCTCGCCCTTTTCGAGCGGCAGCATGTTGACCAGCGCCTTGCCCTTGGCGTTCGGCGCCGCCAGCGGCAGGCGCCAGACCTTTTCCTTGTAGACCTGGCCGAGCGAGGAGAAGAACAGCACCGGCGTATGGGTGTTGGCGACGAAGAGGCGGGCGACGAAATCCTCGTCGCGGGTCGCCATGCCGGAGCGGCCCTTGCCGCCGCGGCGCTGCGCCCGATAGGTCGAGAGCGGCACGCGCTTGATGTAACCGGCATGGGACACGGTCACGACCATGTCCTCGCGCGCGATCAAATCTTCGTCGTCGAGATCGGAACCCCAGTCCTGGATCACGGTGCGGCGCGGCGTGGCGAACGCGGCTCTGATCTCGGCCAGTTCGTGCTTGATGATCGTCTGGATGCGGACGCGCGAGCGCAGGATGTCGAGATAATCGGCGATCTCGGTGGCGAGCTTCTGCAGCTCGTCGCCGATTTCGTCGCGGCCCAGAGCCGTCAGGCGGGCGAGGCGCAGTTCGAGGATCGCCTTGGCCTGCGCGTCCGACAGGCGATAGGTGCCGTCGGCATTGATCGGATGGCGCGGATCGTCGACCAGCGCGATCAGCGGGGCGATGTCCTCGGCCGGCCAGTCGCGGTCCATCAACGAGGCGTGCGCGACGGCCGGCGTCGGCGCGGTGCGGATCAGGCGGATGACCTCGTCGATATTCGCCACCGCCGTCGCCAGGCCGCAGAGCACATGGGCGCGCTCGCGGGCCTTGTTGAGCAGGAAGCGCGTGCGCCGCGAGACGACCTCCTCGCGGAACTCGACGAAGGCGACGATGAAGTCCTTGAGGTTCAGGACCTCCGGGCGGCCGCCGGTCAGCGCGACGAAGTTGCAGCCGAAGGAGGTCTGGAGCTGGGTGAAGCGATAGAGCTGGTTCAGCACCACGTCGGCCAGCGCGTCGCGCTTGATCTCGATGACGACGCGCACGCCCTCGCGGCTGGATTCGTCGCGCAGGTCGGAGATGCCCTCGATGCGCTTCTCGCGCACCATGTCGGCGATCTTCTCGACCATCGAGGCCTTGTTCACCTGATAGGGAACCTCGGTGACGATGATCGCCTCGCGCTCCTTGCGGAGCTCCTCGATATGCGTCTTCGAGCGCATCACCACCGAGCCGCGGCCGGTGTGATAGGCGGCGTGGATGCCGCTGCGGCCCATGATCGAGGCGCCGGTCGGGAAGTCCGGACCGGGCACGATCTCGATCAGCTCGTCGATCGTGATCTCGGGATTGTCGATCAGCGCGACGCAGGCATCGATCACCTCGCCGAGATTATGCGGCGGGATGTTGGTCGCCATGCCGACCGCGATGCCGCCGGCGCCGTTGACGAGCAGGTTGGGATAGCGCGCCGGCAGGACCTTGGGCTCGCGCTCCTTGCCGTCATAGTTTGGCTGGAACTCGACGGTGTCGAGGTCGAGGTCCTCCAGCAGCGGCATCGCCGCCTTGTCGAGCCGGGCTTCCGTATAACGATCGGCCGCCGGTGAATCGCCGTCCATCGAGCCGAAATTGCCCTGGCCGTCGATCAGCGGCAGGCGCAGCGAGAAGTCCTGCGCCATGCGCACCAGCGCGTCATAGACCGCGAGATTGCCGTGCGGATGGTATTTACCCATCGTGTCGCCGACGATGCGGGCGCATTTGGTGTAGGGCCGGTCGGGCAGGTTCTTGTTCTCGTGCATCGAGAACAGGATGCGCCGGTGCACGGGCTTGAGGCCGTCGCGGACGTCGGGCAGAGCGCGGCTCACGATCACGCTCATGGCGTAATCGAGATAGCTCTTCTTCATTTCGTCGGTGATCGCGATCGGCTTGATGTCGCCGCCGAAATGCGGCTCGTCCGGGCGCTTGTCGTCTGTGTCGTCGCTCAAGGGATTGGGTCCCGATTCCTGCTTGTTTTCAGGCTTCTGGCTACCCGATTCCAGTGGTTTAGGCCAGCCGCGCCACCGGCTTTTCGGTGGAAAATAAATTCAATTAAATCAAGTACTTGTATGCCGTTTCGGAAACGCCTTCCGATCCTCTCCACATTCCCGCCTTGATTGGACTTCGCTGGGAGCGAAAACAGGCTCGAGCGACGTGGCGACGCGTTGACTGATCCTCCAGCCCTCATCCTGAGGAGGTCGCCTTGGCGACCGTCTCGAAGGATGCTCCAGCTCGCTCCGGAACCTCCTGGAGCATCCTTCGAGACGCTGCTGCGCAGCTCCTCAGGATGAGGGCTGAGCGTAGGCCGCTGCGCTTCAGAGCCGTCGGCCCTTCCGGTGCGGCGCGCGGCGTGTCTTAACTGCCCCCATGCTCCTCGATTTCCTCACCTCCGCCCTTGTGACGCTGCTCGTCACGCTCGACCCTCCAGGGCTGGCGCCGATCTTCCTGTCGTTGACGCAGGGCATGTCGACGGGCGAGCGCCGGCAGGTCGCGGTCCGGGCCTGCATCATTGCCTTCGGCATCCTCGCCTTCTTCGGCGTGGCGGGCGATGTGGTGCTGAAGGCGCTCGGCGTCTCGCTGCCGGCCTTCCGCATCGCTGGCGGGCTGCTGCTGTTCTGGATCGCCTTCGAGATGGTGTTCGAGCGCCGCAGCGAGCGCAAGCAGCAGACGGCGACGGCGGCGATCACGCAGGATCACATCCGCAATGTCGCGGCCTTTCCGCTGGCGATCCCACTGATGGCGGGGCCGGGTGCGCTGACCGCGATCATCCTGCTGGCGGGCCGGGCGGACGGCGACCCGCTGAGGCTGGCCGCGCTCGCGCTGATCTGCGGCCTGGTGATCTTGTCCTGCCTCGTCGTGTTCTGGCTGGCCGTGCCGCTGGCCCGCCTGCTCGGCATCACCGGCAACGTCGTGCTGACGCGCCTGCTCGGCGTCATCCTGGCGGCTCTGGCGGTGCAGTTCGTGATCGACGGGGTGGGGGCGGTGGTCCGGGCGGGGTAGGCCGGTTGCCAGGGTTTCCCGGTAGGGCGCAGAGCGCCCTAGCCTTGGCTTGGCGGCCATTGCCGTGCGGCGTGCAGGACCCGCAGGATGCGGATGGTCGTGTCGTCCTCCGCATAAACGACAATATAATTGGCCCCGATGGTCATTTCCCGTGTGCCCTCAACCCGGCCGGATCGGAAAAGCTTCGGGAAGGCCGGTAGCTTCGCAACCTTCGCTTCGATCTCGTTCTTCAGGCGTTGGGCCGCCTCGGGGTTGTCGTCCGCGATGTAGTCCACGATGGACAACAGGTCAGCGCGCGCCACCTGACGCCATTCAAGCTTTGGCAAGGTGCTTCCTGTCGATCAGGGCCTGCACCTCATCCATGACCTGTTCGTGGGGCAGACCGGCCCCCGGATCGGCCAGGGCTTCGCGCACCTTGGTCCGAAACCAGGCGTCATGGGCTTCGGGATCGACAGCAAGTCCTGCGGGGAGACCGCCTTCCTTGACAACACGGGTCAGCAGAATGCGCACGGCATCCGAAACGGAGAGGCCGAAGCCGGCGAGCGTTTCCGCCGCTTCCGTCTTGAGGTGATCGTCGATGCGGACATGCAACATCGATGTGCGTGCAGCCACCGTGAGAGCTCCCCTTGCTGATCGAGGCGGAGTATGTCTCTCAATTGAGAGACAAGCAAGCGAAGTCTTCATCCCGGATCGGAGCCGTTTCGCGGCTTGTCCGGAATGACGGCGCGGTTCCATGCATCGTCGTGTAACTGTCGCCCCCGAGTCCGCGACCTCCGTCAATTGGATGATGCCGGCCCGGTGCGGCTTGGCGATACTCGGGCGGGGAATCACGCGAATCGGGAGGCAGCATGCGGCTCGGATCAGGGAGGCTCGCGGCGGCGTTCGCCGCTATCGCCATGGCGTTTGCGATTGTGACGATGGGCGCCGCATCGGCGCAGGCGCCCAAGCGGCTCGCCTTCGTCATCGGCAATGGCGGCTATACCGGGGTCGCGCCGCTGCAGAACGCGCTGAACGACGCCAATGCGACGCGCACCGTGCTGCAGGAGGCCGGCTTCGACGTCGTGCCCGCGACCGATGCGACGCTGGCGGGGATGCGCAGCGCGCTCGATACCTTCATCGAGCGGGTCCGTGCCGCCGGCACCGGCGCGACCGCGATGGTCTATTATGCCGGCCATGCGGTCCAGCTCGACGGCACCAACTATCTGCTGCCGGTCGATGTGCGGCTGACGCGCTCGACCGATCTGGCATCGCGGGCGCTGTCGCTGAGCGAGATCCTGCGGCGGCTCGACGGCACCGGCGCGGTCTCCAAGATCGTCGTGCTCGACGCCTGCCGCAACAACCCCTTCGCCAATGCCGAGCTCGCGCGCGGGCTCTCGCTCCAGCTCGTCGACGGCGTCAGCGAAGGCATCCGCTCGGAGGCCGGTCTGGCGCGGATCGATTCCGGCAGCGGCACCTTCGTAGCCTTCTCGACCTCGCCGGGCGCCACCGCCGCTGACGGCACGGGAACCAACAGCCCCTTCACCACCGCCTTCCTGCGCGAGATGCGCGAGCCTGGCCTGCCGATCGAGCAGCTCTTCCGCCGCATCCGGCTTGCCGTCCACGACACCACCAGCGGCCAGCAGATCCCCTGGGAGACCTCCTCGCTGATTACCGACTTCACCTTCTTCCAGCGTCCGGCGACTGCGCCCGGTACGGCGCCGGCAGCTCCGGCCACGGCGCCGGGCCCCTCGCTGACGATGCGGCCGACAGCGGCGGCGCTCCGCGCCATGGCACCGGCCGACGCCTATCGCGCCGCCATCGCCTGGGACCGGCGCGACATCTATCGCGCCACGCTCGACGCTCATCCTGACGACGAACGCACCGTGCGGCTGTATCGCAGCTTCACCTTGCGCACGGAGGAGACGGCATGGGCCGAGACGGTGCGCGCGGGCGATGCCGAATCCCTGCGGCTCTTCGCCCGGCTCTATCCGGGTTCGCCGCATGTCGCGGAGGCGCTGCGTCTGGCGCCCGGCGCGCCCAGCCGCAACCGCGTCCAGGTTGCCGCGATGTGCCCCGTCTGCCCGGCGTTGCAGCCGCGCAGCCGCCGCGCCGACTTCACGCCGCGCGATGTCGCGCCCGCCCGCGTCGCGCCGGCCCGGCAGGCGCCGTTTGCGCCGCCGTCCGGCCCGGCTCCGGTACAGCCGGCCGAGATTCCCGAACTGCCGCCTGCGCTCCTGCCCGGCAAGCCGCGCTGGACCGGCTTTTATGTCGGCGGCTCGGTCGGCGGTGCCGACCAGAGTTCGCCGACGCGGATCGCCGGCGTCGGGCCCAACAACGAGGTCCAGACCTCGATCGATGCCGGCAATGTCGCGTCGCGGCTGTCGCCCTCGGGCCGCAACGTCACGATCTCGGGCCAGGCCGGCTTCAACTACCAGATCGGCATGGTCGTGCTGGGAGCCGAGACGGATTTCTCGGCGATGCACACCGGCGGCCGTAAGTCGTCGACGGTCAATCCCTTCGGCGTCCAGGTGACGACGCAGACGCAAAACGAGCTGTTCACGCTCGGCACCGTGCGCGCGCGGGCCGGCGTCGCCTTCGGCGACCTCATGGTCTTCGCCACCGGCGGCTATGCCTATGGCCATCTCGGCCAGCGCGGCGCGATCAACCCCGACCCGACGAACAACCCGACCTATGCGGGCTCGAACGGGCAGATGGCCTCGGGCTGGGCTCTGGGCGGCGGTCTCGAATATGCGCTGGGGCCGATGCTGTCGCTGAAATTCGACTATCTCCGCTACGATCTCGGAACGCAGCGCGTCGTGCTCAGCGAGACGCTCGGCTTCTTCACCGACGAATATGCGACGATGCGGGCGAAGACCCGTGGCGACATGCTGCGCATGGGCTTGAATATCGGCTTCTGAGCGGTGGGGAGCGCCGCCGGTGATGGCGGCGCTCCGAAGGGAAGGGATCAGGAACTGCGGGCCATTCGCCAGCGGGCAATATCGACGATCAGGAACAGCGCGAGGCTGGCGCCGATGAGAGGCAAGGCCCATCCGAGCGCGGCTGCGACCAGCAGCATCGCCGCCCGCTCCAACCCGCGCAGGCGCAGCCAGGACTGGATGAGCGTGCGCGGAAGGGCTCCGGCCGATGGGCGCTGGCGCCACCAGATGCGATAACCCAGCAGCGTCAGCACGATGAGCGCGATGCCAAGGCCGGCCATCAGCATCTGGTTCGGCCAGCCGAACAGGATGCCCATATGCAGGTCGATGCCCCAGCGGATCAGCTTGGCGATCAGCGGGAAGGTCTCGAAATCGGCACGGCTGACTACGGACAGATCGCGCGGATCGACCGCGATGGTATCGACCTGCGTCGGCCAGCTCCGGTCGTATTCCCGCACCAGCCAGGCCTGGCCCTCGGCGCGCGGCGGACGGATCTCGAGATGGGGCGAGTCGATGCCGGCCTTTTGAGCCGCCGCGAGGACGGCGTCGAATTGCGCGGCGCTACCGGGTTGCATGATCGGCATGGCGGAGGTGGCCGTGCCGTGATGGGCATGTTCGCCTCCGGCGACCGGAGCTGCGTCGAGCTTCACCGAAACGGAAGGCGTGACCCAGCCGAGCGTCGCGCGCAGGGCGTCGATCCGGTCGCCGGCATGTTTCGACCAGGTCAGCCCGGTGACCGAGACGAAGACGAGGCCCAGCGACAGCGCAAGCCCGGTCAGGCCGTGCCAGCGTCGCAGCCGCAGCGCCGGGTTGATCGCGGCGCGTTTCGCGGCCTGAGGATGCCGCCGCCAGAACCAGAGCAGGACGCCGCCGAGCGCCACCGCCCAGAGCCAGGAGGCGGCGAGTTCGCTGTAGTTGCGGCCGAATTCGCCGAGCAGCAGGTTGCGGTGCAGGTAGTCGAGCGTCGTGCGGAAGGGCAGGATGCCGCTGGTGCCGTAGACGACGAGATCGCCCCGCACCGCCAGCGAGACCGGATCGATGAAGACGGCGCGACTTTCGGAATCGCCGAGGCCCTGCTGCGCGAACATCACGCGGCTGGTCTCGCCTCGCGACGGTGCAGGCCGTAGGGCGAAGAGGCGCGGGCCTTCGCCGACATGGCTGCGGGCAGCAGCGATCTGGGCTGCGAGTGGCGCAGGCTCGCCGGTCGTGGCCGCCGTCAGTTGCTGGCGGTAGAGCAGCGTTTCCAGTTGCGGCGTCAGCACATAGAGCGTGCCGGTGAGCGCCGCGACCAGGATGAACGGGCCGACGAACAGCCCGGCATAGAAGTGAAGCCTGGCGACGAACGCCTTGAGTTCGGACGAAAGCCCGATGGCACGGCCGGCTTCGGCACGCGCCTCGAAATCCGCATGAGCGGTCATGGATGATCCTCGTAGACGGTCTGGATGGACAGCGCCGGGACCGCGCGCGCCAAGCTTGTGGCGACCGGTGCCCGGCATGGCAGGCGGCCGCATCGGCCGCCCCGCGTCAGACGAGGGAAGGGGGTCCGCGTGGCCGGCCGGCGAGCCGGTCATGGCCGGGCAGGCCCGGAGGCGCGGGATCGTGGAAGGAGGTCGGGGCGCTGGAGCGGGCCGGCGAGCCAAGCAGCAACATCTTGGCGGGCGGCGCGGCGTAGGCAACGCCGAGCGCGCTGCAGCCGCTCTGGCAGCAGGCGGGGAGATGCGGGATCGACGCATCGTCAGGCTTGGGGACGCCTTCCGCGCCGGGCGCGCACAGCGTCAGATGGATCGCCTTGTCGAGCAAGGCGGGGCCGAGGCTCTGCCCCAGCAGCGCGCTGCCGAAGAAGGCCTGAAGCAGGACGGCATAGGCCGCCACGAGCGCGACCCAGGACCTTCCGACTGGAGATCTCCCTCCCATGCGCTGCTTCGCGATCAACCGCTGCCCCCCGATCGCGTCAGCGATAGCGCAGGGCGGCGCGGCTTGGCCAGTCCAGCGCGCCCGACTCCGCCTTAGCTGTAGCTATTTTTCCAGGAAGGCCCGGATCGCGGCTTCGGCCTGCTTCATCGAGATGACGCCGTCGAGATGGCCGCGCGAGCCCTGGATCAGGACATGGGTCAGGTCGACCCCGCCCTTCTTCAGGGTCTCGGCCGTGTGGTTGACGGTGTCGGCAGTGAAGACGAGGTCCTTCGGCTGGGTGATCAGCAGCATCGGTGCCTTGATCTTCGTGGCGGCATCCGCGAGCGAGGTGCCGCCCGCGGCGAAGAGCTGGTTCGCCTTGACCAGATAGAGGAAATGGTTCGCGTCGGAGACTTTGGCGCGGGCCTCGCCGGCATTGTCGAGGATGCTCTGGACCTGGAAGCGGTTGGACAGGGCCTTGGCCGGGTCTTCGTCCGGCTTGGCCGGGCGGCGGCCGAAGGTGGCGTTGGCCCAGTCGGCGTGGTTGGCCTGCAGCGTCACCACCGCCAGCGCCTTGGCGAGACCGGCATTCGGCGGTGTCTTGCCGTAATAATCGCCCTTGTTCCAGTTCGGATCGACCAGGATGGGCGCAGCCCAGACGTCGAGCCAGGCGATGAGCTGCGCATCGGCCTCGCCGGCGCCGATCACCGGCATGGCCTTGGCGACCATCTCGGGATAGGACGCCGCCCATTCGAAGGTCTGCAGCGAGCCCATCGAGGGGCCGGCGACCAGCGCCAGACGCTTGATGCCGAGGCTTTCGACCAGCGCCTTCTGGACATTGACGAAATCGCCGACGGTCACGATCGGGAAGTCGAGCGCATAGGGCTTGCCCGTGTCGGGGTTGACCGAGGCCGGGCCGGTCGTCGTCGTCTTCGGGTCGCCGGTGTTGAGGTTCACCAGCGTGTCCGAGGAGAGCACGAAGTATTTGTTGGTATCGATCGCCTTGCCCGGGCCGATGATCGCGTCCCAGTAACCGGGCGCGGCGTCCTTGGCGTCGTATTTGCCGGCCGCATGCGAGTTGCCGGAGAAGAAGTGGCAGATCAGGATGGCATTGGATTTGTCGGCATTGAGCGTGCCGTAGCTCTCCCAGCCGACCTTGACGTCCTTGAGGGTGCGGCCGCCCTGCGTCGTGTAGCTCGGCAGCGTGAAGACCTTCTTCTCGGTGACCAGATCCTGGGCCGCATTTTGGGCCGCAGCCGGCTGCGCCTCGATCATCGCCATCGCCATCCATCCCACGACGCCGGCCGTGGCCGCGATCCAGTATTTCATTCGCCGGTTTCCTTGCCCTGTGCAGCCGTCGCGCGGCCTTGACGCCATCCAAGCTGAATTCGACGTCGAACGGAAGCGGGGAAAACAGGCGCCAGATTATCGGACCGGATGTCGTATCCGATCCGATGATCCGGCGCATTGTGGCAGCATCGGCTTTCCCGAAAACCGCATGCCACTTTTCGGGCCGATGCTCTCAGCGCAGCGGCAGAGGCGCGCCGCCGATCGCCCCGGTCGGGCGCAGCATCGATTCCGGCTCGAGTTCGAGCGTCGGCGCCTCGATCGGACCCGTCAGGCTGAAGGGCAGCCTCAGTGCGCCCGTCGTTGGCTGCAGCAGGGCCAGCATGTCGAGGGTCTGCGTCGGCAGCGAGGCGGTGCCCGCCAGCGTCAGCCGATAGCCCTGACCCGCCATCTGCGCATCGCCGAGCGTCAGAACACCGTTGGCGATGACGGCATTGGCACTGGCGATCTCGAAACCCGTCCTGCCCTGGCGCCAGTCGCGCAGTGCCGGCCCTGGATTGCGCTCGGCCCGGCGCAGCAGGTCGCCGAAGGCAAAGCCGGCCAGCTCGCCCTGGCGCAGGGCCAGCGTCGCCTTGCCGCTGAACGAGCCGAGCAGCTCCGGCAGCGAGCGCCCGAGCCCGTCGAGGCTGAGCTGCAGGCCGCCGGTGCCGCTGAGGCGGGCGATCTGCGGCAGGTCGACGCCGGCCTGGCCGAGATTGATCTTGTCCAGCCCGGCGATGAGCTTGACGTCGATGCCATCAGGCGTCGCCATGGCGAGCAGGCGGCCCTTGACGCTGCCGCCATAGGCATTGGCGCGCAGGATGCCGGTCTCGAAACGGCCCGTCTTGACCAGGAGATAGGTCGCGACGTCGCCGAGCCTGGCGCCGTTGAAACGCGCGGCCTCGACCGAGACGCGCAGATCGATGTCCTGCGCGGTCCAGGCGTCGAAGGGCAGGGCGGCGGCACCGGGGCCTGCGTCCGGCGCGGCGATGTCCATGCGCGAGACCAGGCGCCCGAGATCCAGCTCGGCGCCGGCCAGGGTGCCCGACAGCGACGGGCGCCCGGCCGACATGGTGACGTTCAGCGCGCCATCGAGCCGGTCTGCGTCGAGGCGGGCGACGACATTGCTCAGGGCCATGTCGTGCGGCCTGATCCGGGCGTCGGCGGTGAGGCTGAACGCACCGATCGCGGAGGCCAGCCGCGGCCGCTCGCCGAACCAGCCGAGAAGCTCCGGCAGCGCCCGCGTCGTCAGGCTCAATTGCCCGGTGGTGATGGGTTCCGGCGAAGCGCTGCGGGTGCCGTCGAAGCTCAGCTTCAGCAGCGACGAGGTCACGCTGAGCGAGGTCCGGCCGCGACCGGTCGCGACCGGCCAGAGCAGATTGACCTCGGTGGGAACGCCGCGCCAGGTCAGCGAGCCCGAGATCGCCAGCGGCTGCTCCGCCTCGCGCTCGTCGAGAACGAGATTGACGTCGCGCAGGATGGTCGCGATCGCGCCTTGCGCCCGCATGAAGATCGAGCCGGCGGTGATGATGATCCGGCTCTGGCCGCGCAGGCCCTGGAGATAGTCGACCGGGGCTGCGAGCCAATCGGAGAGGCCGTCGCTTTTGGGCGCCACCGCGACGTCGATCTGCGGCGCGACGAGGTCGATCCTGTCGAAATCGACGCGCCCGACGAGCAGCGGCAACAGCCTGGCGCGCGCTCTGATGCGTAACGCGCGGCCCGAGACCTCTCCGCCCCGCTGGCTGAAGCCGACATTGGAGAGGCTGATGCGCGGCAACGGCAACAGCGCGATCTCGGCGCGATCGAGCCCGGTCACCACGAGACCGGTGCGCGCCTCGATCGCCGCGATGACGTGCTTCTCGACGCGAGCGACCGCGATGCTCCAGGATTGCAGGCCGAGCAATCCGAGCATGATGACGATGCTGTAGACGAGGATCGAAGCGCGTCGCGTCATAGGGTTTCGGGGATCATGGGCTTTCGGATCGATGGGCTTTCGAAACGTGGTGGACTGTCGAACCGGCGTCGGGGCGGCTTGCCGTCCCGCCGAGATGGTGCGTCGGCGGCCGCACCCAAGCGATACCGTCCGGGCCTATGCCCCGCCTCTCACTCACCATGGGGAGGGCATGAAGCCGACCGAAATACGGCGCCCAGCTTTCGGCATCATGTCCCGTGCGGTGCCCGGTTTAGGCCGATGGCCGCGACTTGTCGAGCCGGCGAACCGGGCCGGCTGCCTCATGCCCGCTGGCCAGCGGCGCGCGCCAGCCTGATGGCGGGGTAGAGGCCCGCGAGCACGATCAGCAGGCCGGCCAGCGCGCCGTCCTCGAAGGAGCCGCGCGCGGCGTGGCCGTAGACCGTGGTCGCCAGCGTGTCGACGTTCAGCGGACGCAGCAGCAGGGTCGCAGGAAGCTCCTTCAGGCAGTCGACGAAGACGAGCAGGGCGGCGGCCGCGATGGCCGGGCGGGCGAGGGGCCAGTGCAGCTTGCGCAGCACCTGCGGCGCGCTGGCGCCGAGCGTGCGTGCGGCGTCGTCGATGCGGGGCGAGATCCGCGCCAGCCCGCTCTCGATGCCGGAAACCGCGATCGTCAGGAAGCGCACGACATAGGCGAGAACGAGCGCGGCCCCCGAGCCGATCAGCAGCAGGCCGGGGTTGAAGCCGAGCCAGCGCGACGCGGCATTGGCGACGACATTGTCGAAGGCGGCGAGCGGCACCAGCAGCCCGAGCGCCAGCACGGTGCCCGGAACGGCGTAGCCGAGCGAGGCGATACGGGCCAGCGCTGGGAGCCAGGGTTCGCGACCCTGGCGGCTGGCGGCGACGATGCCGATGCCGATCGCGATCACGATGCCGGCGGCGAGGCCGGAAAAGACGAGGGCATTGACGAGGCTGCGCAGCAGGGCGGCGTCGAATTGCTGCCAGAGATCGCGCCGCAGCACCTCGAGGCCGAGAAAACCGATCGGCAGCACCGCGCCGAGCAGGACCGGCAGGGCGCAGGCGAGGCTCGCCGCCAGCGCGAGGCGCCCCGCGAGCGGCACCCGCCCGACGGCGCGCGGCTGGCGCACGGGCAGGGCGAAGCGACGCTGGCCGCGCAGCCTGCCCTCGATCAGGATCAGGGCGACGACGATCAGCAGCATGACACAGGCGATCTGCGCCGCGCCGGGCAACGAGCTGCGGTTGACCCAGGTCGTGTAGATCGACAGCGTCAGCGAGCGGACGCCGAGATATTCGCTGGCGCCGATGTCGTTCAGCGCCTCGAGCAGCGCCAGCGTCAGACCGGCGGCCAGCGCAGGCCGCGCCATCGGCAGGCCGATGCGCCAGAACAGCCGGCCGCGCGAGGCGCCCAAAGTCCGGGCCGATTCGACGATCGCCGCGGCCTGGAGGCCAAACAGCGCCCGCACGCTGAGATAGACATAAGGGTAGAGCACGATCGCCATGATGCAGATCGCGCCCAAGAGGTTGCGCGGATCGGGAAACCAGTAGTCGCGCAGCGAGCGCCAGCCGGTCAGCGCCCGCAAGGCCCCCTGCAGGGGCCCCTGGAAGCCGAGGAATTCGACGTAGACATAGGCGGTGATGTAGGTCGGCAGTGCCAGCGGCAGCACCAGCAGCCATTCGAAGGCGCGCCGGCCCGGAAACTCGTACTGGGTCACCAGCCAGGCCGCTCCGACCCCGATGAGCGCGCAGAGCAAACCGACGCCGAGCAGGAGCAGCGCCGTGTCGGCCAGGGCGGCGGGGATGACGTTGGCCGCCAGATGCGGCCAGATCGACGCGGCTTGCGAGGACAGGGCCGTGATCGCGAGCGCCAGCACCGGCAGGCCGACGAGGGCCGCACCGAGCAGCGAGGCGAAGACAAAACGCGTCGACGGCCGCCACGTCAGTGGCGACCGTCGCTTGGTGGCGAAAGGAGCGCTCAGGCTCAATTGTCGAAGCCGACCTTGTCGACGAGATCGGCCGCCGCCTTGCGGTTCTTGGCGACGTCGCCGAGCGGCGTGGTGTCGGGCGTCACCGCGCCGAGCAGCTTCACCGCGGCGCTTTCCTTGACGTCCTGATTGACCGGGAACTCGAAATTGCCGTCCGCGTACAGGGCCTGGGCCTTCTCGCCGAGCATGTACTCGACCAGCTTGACGGCATTGTCCTTGTTGGGCGCATTCCTGGCGATGGCGGCGGCGGAGACGTTCACATGGGTGCCACCACCGGCGAAGGTGGTCTTGAGTGGCTTGATCGCGTCATACCAGCCCTTCTGCTCGTTCTTCGCGACGCTCATCAGCCCGATATAATAGGTGTTGATCAGGGCGATGTCGCACTGGCCGGAGAGGATGTCGCGGGCGACGTCGCGGTCGCCGCCGCCGGGCTTGCGGGCGACATTGGCCTTCAGCGCCTTGAGATAGGTCTCGGTCTTCTCGGCGCCGTTGCGGGCGAGATAGGCCGCGAAGAAGGCGTTGTTATAGGGGTGCTGGCCGGCGCGGATGCAGAACTTGCCCTTCCACTTGGGGTCGGCGAGGTCCTCATAGGTGATGGCGTCCTGGCTGACGCGCTCCTTCGAGACGATGACGATGCGGGCGCGCTTGGTCAGCGTCACCCAGTTGTCGCCGGGGCCGCGGAGTTGCACTGGGACGATCTTGTCGACGACCGCCGACTTGATCGGCTGGGTCACGCCGGCGTCGACGGCCGCGTTGATCTCGCCGACATCGACCACCAGCATCACATCGGCCGGGCTGTTGGCGCCTTCGGCCTTGATGCGCTCCTGCAGGCCGTCCTTGAGGAAGACGGCATTGACCTTGACGCCGGTGTCCTTGGTGAAGGCTTCCAGGACCGGATTGAGCAAAGCGGGCTCGCGGGTGGTGTAGAGGTTGACGCTCTGCGCCAGGGCGGGAGACGCCAGCACGCTGGCGCTCAACGCCAGGCCGTAGAGATGCCTTTTTCCGATCATTGTTCGCTCCGTCGGTTCAAAAGCGCCAAGCGCGCATCTGCGGACCGATAGAGCCCCGCCGCCGGGGCGTCAATTCGATAAACCTTTTAAATCAAAGCGTTAAAGTGGTTCAGCTCTAGTTCTTTATTAGAATAATTCGAATAAAAGAGCCATCCATCGGAAACGGCTTGGCTTTTTGCGCGACAGGCGTGGCGTGCGACTTTCGCCGCCCGCCTTTGGTCTCTGTTATTGTGACGCAGATGTGAGCGAAATCATGCGGACAGGACCGCGCATGCTCGGGGCGAGCGAGCCGCGCAGCGCAACGACGGCGTCGCTGGCGAGATTGTCGTCGTGCAGGCTCGCCTCGCGCAGGCGCATCTGCCGGCGCACGCCACGGGCTTGCGCCTCCATGCGGGAGACGCCGACGCGCTCGTCGATCTGCTTGCGCTGGCCCTTGCTGAGTTCCGACGCGCTGCGGAAGTCGCGGAAGTCGCGCGTGCTGTAGGGCCAGCGCGAGCCGCCCGCGAAGGTCCTGACCTTGCCGTCGAGCACGACGCTATCGCCGGGGCGCAGGGTGAAATCGCGCAGCAGCGAGATGCGACGCTCGCCGGCCTGGACGATGGCGGGACGGCACGCGGCCGCGTCGCGCGTGGTCTCATGGCTGTAGGCCATCGGCAGGGCGCTGTAGCGTTTGCCATCGGCGGCCTGCGCGTTGCCAATCTCGGCGGCGCCAGCGGCGACGCGGAAGACCTTGACGGGAATGCCGGGGTTCATCGCCTGGCACAGCGCCTCATGCGCCTTCATGTCGGAGGCGGCGTGCAGATAGCCGATCGGCGCGTGGAAGCCGTCGCAGAGGCGCACGCAGATGGTGCGCGCGACGTCGGCCGCGCCGGAGACGGTGTCGAGCCGGACATGGGCAGTATTTGCAGTGCTTTTGGCCTGGCGCTTCGGGCCGTCGCTTGCCACGCGCTGCTGCCGGAACGGGTTGAGATCGACCGGCGGATGCGCGATGCGGCCGTCCGCCTCCATCCGCAGCAGCGGAATCTGCCAGCCGGAGCGGGCCGGGGCATAGGCGTAGGCGCGGGGCTGGGCCGGCTGACCTGGCGCATGATAGCTGGCGGCCTGGCGGTTCGCCGCTTCCTGGCGATGAAAGGCGCGGATGCCCGCGTCGTCCTCGGCCTGCACCAGGGAGACGGTAAAGACCGCCCCCCCAGCGCCTAGGGCAAGTCCTAGAGCAGCCAAGGCGACGAGTCTCGCCGGACTGGCGGTCCGTGGCTCACTCCCTCGTGGCAGGCTCTCGGCGGAAACACTTGAAGCGACAGCTCTTTCGGCGCAGGTCGAAGCCTGCGTCGCAACGTCTCGGACACGCAACATCGCGTCGACTCCACCCTACGCTTGTTTACTCGTCCGCCGCCTGCCGGGTGTAGTTTACTTTTTGTTAAGGTTCAACGCCGCCACAGGATTCGGCCGGCAAAACCGCCGCGATGCTTAACGCGACGCGCTTGCGCAGGACTTGTGTCGTGAAAGCGGGCTCATTGTCACTGCTTGGCTCCGCCCGCAATGTCGGCAGGGTTCTTGCGTGACTCCGCGATCGACCGCGGCTGCTACAGCACGGCTAGGACGACGCCGATCCACATGCCGAACAGGATGACGACGCCGACCGCGAAGATGGCGGAGCGGAGCTTGAGGTCGTTCGAGCCGATATGGACCAGCGTATGGGCGACGCGCGTCGCGACAAAGGCCCAGGCGAGGCCGGCCATGATGTAGCTGGCCGCGCCGACCTCCATCGCCAGCATGATCAGCGCGAAGAAGATGACCGGCGTCTCGAACTGGTTGGAGAAATTATTGGCGGCGAGGCGGGCAGGCTCCGGATACGCTTCCGTCGAGACTGCGATGTCGGCCATCCGTATCTGCTTGCCGGTGAACGCTGCCTTGCGCCGCAGGAAGACGATGACGAGGACGACGAAGATCCAGAGGATCAGGGCCAGGGAGGGATAGACCAGCTTGAGCGTCATCAGCGTTTCCGATCGTCCGGCGGCGCGGCGTCGGGCCGGCGCAGCGTGATCGGGAGCGAAGCGAACATACCCGCAGAATGCAAGCGCGGCGGGCCGCAATGGACCCGCCGCGTTGAAGATGATGGTGGATAGTTGGCCTGTCCGGGCGCTTCAGGAGCGGGTCGGGTAGTTCGGGCTCTCGCGCACGATGGTGACATCGTGGACATGGCTCTCGCGCAGGCCCGCGCTGGTAATGCGGATGAAGCGGGCCTTGGCCTGGTAGTCCTTCAGGTCCTTGCCGCCGACATAGCCCATCGCGGCGCGCAGGCCCCCGGCGAGTTGGTGCAGCACGCTGGAAACCGGGCCCTTATAGGCGACCTGGCCCTCGATACCCTCCGGCACCAGCTTCAGCGCGTCCTTGATGTCCTGCTGGAAGTAGCGATCGGCGGAGCCGCGCGCCATCGCGCCGACCGAGCCCATGCCGCGATAGGATTTGTAGGAGCGGCCCTGGTAGAGGAAGGTCTCGCCCGGGGTCTCGTCGGTGCCGGCCAGGAGCGAGCCGACCATGGCGCAGGAGGCGCCCGCCGCCAGTGCCTTGGCGAGATCGCCGGAATATTTGATGCCGCCATCGGCGATCACCGGGATGCCGGCCTTCTGCGCGGCGGAGGCCGCATCCATCACGGCGGTGAGCTGCGGCACGCCGACGCCGGCGACGATGCGGGTGGTGCAGATCGAGCCTGGCCCGATGCCGACCTTGATGGCGTCCGCGCCGGCATCGATCAGCGCCTGGGCGCCGCCGGCGGTGGCGACGTTGCCGGCGATGATCTGGACGGCGTTGGAGAGCTTCTTCACCCGCGTCACCGCCTCCAGCACCTTGGCGGAATGGCCATGGGCGGTATCGACGACGATGATGTCGACGCCGGCGTCGATCAGCATCTGCGAGCGCTCGAAGCCGAGATCTCCGGTCGTCGTGGCGGCCGCGACCAAAAGCCGGCCATGCGAATCCTTGGCCGCATTGGGATGCGTGACCTGCTTCTCCATGTCCTTGACGGTGATCAGGCCGATGCAGCGGTAATGGTCGTCGACGACGAGCAGCTTCTCGATGCGGAACTGGTGAAGCAGGCGGCGGGCCTCGTCCTGGGCGACGCCTTCGCGCACCGTGATCAGGCGGTCCTTGGTCATCAGTTCGGAGACCGGCTGCTGCGGATTGGCGGCGAAGCGGACGTCGCGATTGGTCAGGATGCCGACGAGCTTGCCCTTGTGGCCCTGCGCCCCGCGCTCGACCACCGGGATGCCGGAAATGCGGTTCTGCTTCATCAGCCCGAGCGCGTCAGCGAGCGTCTCGTCGGGGAAGATCGTGATCGGGTTGAGAATCATGCCCGATTCGAATTTCTTGACGAGGCGGACTTCCGCCGCCTGCTGGTCGGCCTCGAGATTGCGGTGGATCACGCCCATGCCGCCGGCCTGGGCCATGGCGATCGCCATGCGGGCCTCCGTCACCGTGTCCATGGCCGAGGCGACGATCGGCAGGTTCAGCGAGATCGTCTTGGTGAGCTGCGTCGAGATGTCGACATCGGCCGGCATGACCTCGGACGGGCCGGGCTCGAGGAGCACGTCGTCGAAGGTGAGCCCGTCGCGGATCAGGCCGCCTTGAGCAATCAGACCGTTTTGGGGAAGCGTCATCGTCAACTCCGACACCGGCTTATGGCCGGCTCTGTTGCGGTCTCGCGGAGGGCGCCCGCGACCGGGTTGACGAGGCCCGTTAGCATGCGTGCGTGGCGTTCGCTAGAGCGCAGCAGCGAATCTTTTTGCAATGCGAGGCCGGCGTGGCGTCATGCCTGCGCGAGCCAGAGGAAGGCGGCCGGCGCGGATGCCGGCCGCCGGGGTTCCTACTGCTGCTGGGCCGGACGCGTCCGGGTCGTCGCCGGCGAGGGCGAGGTCGGGGCGGGCTGCACGAAGAAGCAGCCCATATTCATCATCATGGCGCCCTTGGCATTGGCCATCAGCTGGCATTCCTTCTGCCGGGTGCAGTTGTACTGCCGCAGCGCATCGCCGGAGCCCGGCGTAACCTCGCGCCAGGCGCAACCGGTCTCCCATTTCATGTCAGGCTGCTGTGTTTGCGCTGAAGCCGGCGCCGCGCCGGCGCCGATCCAGATGCTGCCGGCCGCAAAGGCCAGCAGGGCCGCCCGGGCCAATGCCCCCGATGACCGAGCACGATTCGGAGCCGGGGCATGTCTTGCATGATCGATCATTGGATTACCTCTTGGGCGAGCGTTAGTGGCTGGCCTGAAGTCCAGTCGCGTCTCACATCGGTGTGAGACGCCTGGGAGATAGTGCCGATCGAGGCAGGTTTTGACTGCCCTTGGCGCATAGCAGACCTGAGCTTCACGATTTGGTTATGCAGCCGGCGCAATGCCGATCATCGCAGGGTTTTTCTTGCCTCGCGGCTCTCGTCGGCGCTGACCTGCCGCAGTAAGCAGGTCCCGAGCCTCTCCGCCGAAAGCCTCCGCCTTGCAGCGCGCCAAACTCCTGCCCCTGATCGTGGCCTGTGCGCTCTTCATGGAGAACACCGATTCGACGGTGATCGCGACCTCACTGCCGGTGATCGCGCAGTCGCTGGGCGAGGATCCGATCGCGCTGAAGCTGGCGCTGACCTCCTATCTCGTCAGCCTCGCCGTGTTCATCCCGATCTCGGGCTGGATGGCGGACCGCTATGGCGCGCGCACGATCTTCCGGGCCGCGCTCGGCGTCTTCATGGTCGGCTCGGTGCTGTGCGCCCTGTCGAATTCGCTTGGGGCCTTCGTCGGCGCCCGCTTCATCCAGGGCATGGGCGGGGCGATGATGGTGCCGGTCGGGCGGCTCGTCATCCTGCGCAGCGTGCAGAAGTCGGAGCTGGTCAGCGCGCTGGCCTATCTGACGGTGCCGGCGCTGGTTGGTCCCGTTGTCGGCCCGCCGCTGGGCGGTTTCATCACGACTTATTTCGACTGGCGCTGGATCTTCTTCATCAACATCCCGATCGGCCTGATCGGCATCGTGCTGGCGAGCCTGTTCTTCGAGGATGTGCGCGAGGAGGACGTCGCTCCGCTCGACATCCGCGGCTTCGTGCTGTCGTCCTTCGGCTTCGCCAGCCTGATGCTGGGGCTTGCCACCGGTGGGCGCCATCTTGTCCCGGAAGCTGTGTCCTATGCCTGCGTCGCGGCGGGAATCGCGGCCCTGGCCGGTTACTGGTTCCATTCGCGGCGGGTCGCCCATCCGGTGCTCAATCTGGCGCTGCTGAAGATCCCGACCTACCGGATCGGCGTGATCGGCGGCTCGATCTTCCGGACCGGGATCGGCGCCGTGCCCTTCCTGCTGCCGCTGATGCTGCAACTCGGCTTCGGGCTCGATGCATTGCAATCGGGTCTGATCACCTTCGTCTCGGCGGCTGGCGCGCTCCTGATGAAGACGCTCGCCAAGACCATCCTGGCGCGCTTCGGCTTCAGGCGCGTGCTGACGGTGAACGCCGTGGTCGGCGCGGCGTTTCTCGCGGCTTCCGGGCTGTTCACACCGCTGACGCCGCACTGGTTGATGCTGTGCGTGCTGCTGGTCGGCGGCTGCTTCCGCTCGCTGCAGTTCACCGGCATCAATGCACTGAGCTATGCCGATGTCTCCAACAAGGAGATGTCGAGCGCGACCAGCCTGTCGAGCGTCGCGCAGCAATTGTCGCTCAGCATCGGCGTGACGATCGGCGCCTTCGCGCTGGAGACGGCCCATGCCGTCCATGGCGGCGCAGCGCTGGGTGCCGGCGATTTCTGGCCGGCCTTCGCGCTGGTCGGGCTGATCTCGGCCTCCTCGGTGTTCTGGATGATGCGGCTTTCGCCCGATGCCGGCGCCGAGGTCTCGGGCCATATCCTGAGCACGCCAACCAGCGCCCGCAAGGCGACCGCGGAGGCGATCGCCGACCAGAAGCCGCTGGAATAGCGGGCTCCGGCCGACCCAAGGCTTGTCATCTTCCGCTACGGCAGGGCACAATCATGCCATGGAGCCGGCTGCGACCAAGCCCGAGGCGCATTTCGACCTCGCCATCAGCGATGGCGGGATGCGGTTCAAGCTGGCCGAGGCCAGGCTGACGCTGACCGATGAGGGTATCGACTATACGCTCGACGCCCGAACGGGGCTGCGGCCCTTTTCCAATCTGCGCAGCGTCAGGATGCAGGCCGTCCATGGCGGCAAGAACAGCCCCTGGGAGGCCATGGTCGAGCTCAGCTTCGCCAGCGGCAAGCAGCTCGTCGTCCATTCCGCTGCGCCCTGGGGCGGGGACGATCCGGCGCGCGACCCGGTCTTCATCGCCTTCGTCGAGGAATTGCATCGCCGCATTCCGCTGCAGGATGCCGCGCGCATCCGTTTCCTGCGCGGCGTCACGGAGGGTCGGCACAGGGCGATGAAAATCGTCGGGGTCGTTTTCCTGATCGTCTTTGGCGGAGCCGGCGCGCTGATCCTGTTCAAGACTCTCGACGGCACGATACCCGTGCTGGAAGTGTTCTTGCCGCTCCTGGGCCTGCTGGGCTTCGGCGCCTGGATCTATCATGCGATCGAGAAGAGCCGGCCCGGAATCTACCGACCTGACGCTCTGCCGAGGGACCTGTTTCCGTAGCGAGCGACCAACACCTCAGCCGCAAAACCCATTAGTGATTGCCCTCATAACGTTATGCGGTATAGTTCTGGATGATCCTGAGTTTCCGTGATGGCGAGACGGAGAAGATCTGGAGCGGCTTGCGGTCGCGCCGGCTGCCGCTGGAGATTCAGGACAAGGCGCTGATCAAGCTGCGTTTGCTGAACCGGGCGATCCGTCTCGACGATTTGCGGATTCCGCCTGGCAACCGACGGGAGAGCCTGCATGGTGACCGGGCAGGGCAGCATTCGATCAGGATCAATCAGCAATGGCGGATCTGTTTTCGCTGGATCGAGGGAGGGGCGGATGATGTCGAGATCGTCGACTACCACTGAGGAGCGGCTGTCGAACCCCCATGCCGGCGTCATCCTGCTGGAGGAGTTCCTGAAGCCGATGGAACTGAGCCAGAGCGAACTCGCGCGGGCAATTGGTGTATCGCCCCGGCGCATCAACGAAATCGTGCTGGGCAAGCGGGCCGTCACGGCCGACACCGATCTCAGGCTTGCCCGCTATTTCGGCGCCTCGGAAGGGTTCTTCCTCGGGCTGCAGGCGGATTACGACCTGATGGAAGCCAAGCGGGCAATGGAGGCCACGCTGGCGGGAATCGTGCCGAGAGCAGCCTGAGGCCGGCAGAACAGCGTCAGGATTCCTGATCGCCTGTCGAGACACCTTCCGGCGCACCCTCCTGCGCAATCTCAGCCTTCCGCCTGAACCCCGTCGCCAGCACGTAGAGCTCCGAGGAATCCGAGCGGCTTGCCGCCGGCTTGAGGTTGCGGACCGTGGTGAAGTCGCGCTTGAGCTGGGCCAGCAATTCGGCGCTCTCGCCGCCCTGGAACAGCTTCGCCAGGAAGAAGCCGCCCGGCATCAGGATGTCGTTGGCAAATTCGAGCGCGGCTTCGGCGAGCGCGATGATCTTGAGGTGGTCGGTCTTCTTGTGGCCGGTGGTGTTGGCGGCCATGTCGGACATGACGCCGTCGGCACGGCCGCCAAGCCGCTGCGTCAGCAGGGCGGGGGCGTCTTCGGCCATGAAGTCCATCTCGATCAGGTCGACGCCCGGGATCGGGTCGACCGGGAGCAGATCGATGCCGACGATGCGGCCCTTGCCCTTTTCGAGACCGACGCGCCCTGCGGCGATCTGGCACCAGCCGCCGGGCGCGCAGCCGAGATCGATCAGCTTCTGCCCTGTCTTCAGAAACTTGAAACGGTCATCCATCTCCTCGATCTTGAAGGCGGCGCGCGAGCGATAGCCCATCTCGCGGGCCCGCTTCACATAAGGGTCGTTGAGCTGGCGCTCGAGCCAGAGCTGCGACGAATGCTTGAGCTTGCCGGCCTTCTTGACCTTGACGCGCATGTCGCGCGCGCCGCCGGACTTGCCGGCGACGCCGACCGCCACGCCCGTCGACTTGCCGCCCGACTTGCCCGCGGATTTCCCGCCCGACTTGATGGTGCTCATGATCGCGCTCGCGGCGGCGTTGCCGTGCTGCCGGCCAGTGTCGTCGAAGGCGTCATGTCATCTCCGGCGCCACCAGGCGCGGTCCTCGTGCATCATTCTGAGCAGGATGCCTTCGCGCAGGCCCCGGTCGGCGATGCGGACCCGCTCGCTGGGAAAGGCGCGCCGGATCGCCTCGAAGATGGCGCAGCCGGCCAGCACGAGATCGGCCCGCTCGCGGCCGATGCAGGCATTGGCCGCGCGTGCTGCATAGTCCATTTCGACGAGCCGGTCGATGACCGTCAGAATGTCCTCCTGCCGCATCCACAATCCGTCGACCTCGCGGCGGTCGTAGCGGGGCAGGCCGAGATGGATGCCGGCGACGGTCGTGACCGTGCCCGAGGTACCCAGCAGGTGGAAGTTCCTGGCATTGCGCGCCGCGGCAGCCTTCTTGGCAAAGGGGGCCAATTCCCTGGCGCACTCCTCGACCATCGTCTCGAACAGGGCGCGGCTGACATCGACGCCGCCATGGCGCTCGGCGACGGTGACCACGCCGATCGGCAGCGAGGCCCATTCGCGGATGCGGGCGGCGGGATCGCGCGCCTCGTTGCGGCCGCCCATCCAGACAATCTCGGTCGAGCCGCCGCCGATGTCGAAGACGATCACCCCCTCGGCCGCCGGATCGGCCAGGGCGGCGCAGCCCGAGACCGCGAGCGCGGCTTCGGTGCGCTGGTCGATGATCTCGAGCTGGAGCTCCGCCTCGGCCGCGACGCGGCTGACGAAATCCGAGCCGTTGGCTGCAGCGCGGCAGGCCTCGGTCGTCACCAGCCGGGCGCGGGTGACATTGCGATGGGCCATCTTGCCGCGGCAGATCTTCAGCGCCTCGACGGCCCGGTCCATCGCTGCGTCGCAGAGCCGGCTGCTGGCGGCGAGACCCTCGCCGAGCCTGACGATTCGCGAAAACGCATCGACGACGCGAAAGCCGTGCTGTGCCGGCCGCGCGATCAGCAGCCGGCAGTTGTTGGTGCCGAGATCGAGCGCGGCATAGGTCGTGGCGGGCTGGCGGGGGCCATGAACCCGTGAGGCATCGATCGCAGAGGCTGGCAGAGACAGGTTCGTCGGCACAGCCTTGTGCGCTGCGTCGCCCGCATCCGGGTCGGCGCCGTGAAACTGCGGAAGCGCCACCCTCGCGACATCCCGCTCCTGCCGGTCCTCGACCGCCACACTATCGTTCCTCTGGCCTGCCGCATCTGCCCAAGAAGCGCATCGGCGCGGGGCGCTGCGGCTGAGCCGGGCAAAAGCCCGGCTGCCTCTTTGGAGCGGAGCGTAACAACAGGGGGAGCGTGGTGCCAAGCGGAACCTTCGGTTGTGCCCACGTCAGCGGTAGGCCTTGCCCTTGAATGCGGGCTTGCGCCAGTGTCCCGCTGATAGCTCCCGCGCAGACGGGCGCGGAATCAGGGAAGGAGGCCGGCATGGCCGTCGCACGCCACATCCTCGCGATCGACCAGGGCACGACCTCATCGCGCGCGCTGATCTTCGATTCGAAGCTCGACGTCGTCGCCAGCGCACAACGCGAATTCGCCCAGCATTTCCCGGCCTCTGGCTGGGTCGAGCATGAGCCCGAGGACATCTGGGACAGCGTGCTCGCGACCTGCCGCGAGGCGATCAAAACGGCCGGGCTGGATGCGGCGGGAATCGCCGCCATCGGCATCACCAATCAGCGCGAGACCACGCTGGTCTGGGACCGCAAGACCGGCCGCGCCATCCACCGCGCCATCGTCTGGCAGGACCGGCGCACCGCCGGAGCGTGTGCCGATCTGGTCGCGGCCGGCCATGAGGCGCTGGTGGCGGCGCGGACCGGCCTGCGCATCGACCCCTATTTCTCCGCCACCAAGATCGCCTGGCTGCTCGACAATGTGCCCGGCGCCCGTCGCCGCGCCGAGGCCGGCGAGCTCGCCTTCGGCACGGTCGACAGCTTCCTGCTCTGGCGGCTGACCGGCGGGGCGGTGCATGCCACCGACGCGACCAATGCCTCGCGCAGCCTGCTGTTTGACATCAACCGCGGCGTCTGGGACGAGGAGCTGCTGGCTTTGTTCGACATTCCCGCCGCGATGCTGCCGGAGGTCAAGGACTGCGCCAGCCTGTTCGGCGAGACCGCGCTCGAACTGTTCGGCGCCGCGATCCCGGTGCGCGGCATCGCCGGCGACCAGCAGGCGGCGACGATCGGCCAGGCCTGTTTCTCGCCCGGCATGGTGAAATCGACCTATGGCACAGGCTGCTTTGCCCTGCTCAACACCGGCGCGACGCCGGTCGCGTCGAAGCACCGGCTGCTCTCGACCATCGCCTATCAGCTCGACGGCAAACGCACCTATGCGCTGGAGGGCTCGATCTTCATCGCGGGCGCTGCCGTGCAATGGCTGCGCGACGGGCTCGGCATCATCAAGGACGCCAGCGAGACCGGCCCGCTGGCGCGGGCGGCCGACCCGGCGCAGGACGTCTATCTGGTGCCGGCCTTCGTCGGCCTGGGCGCGCCGCATTGGGACGCCGAGGCGCGGGGCGCGATCTTCGGGCTGACCCGCGGCAGCGGGCCGCGCGAATTCGCCAAGGCCGCGCTGGAGAGCGTCTGCTACCAGACGCTCGACCTGATCGAGGCGATGCATGCCGACTGGCCTGAAGCAGGGCAGGGCGCCCGCTCGGTGCTGCGCGTCGATGGCGGCATGGCGGCCTCCGACTGGACGATGCAGCGCCTCGCCGACCTGCTCGATCTGCCGGTCGACCGGCCGAGCCTGCGCGAGACGACGGCGCTGGGCGCGGCCTATCTCGCCGGCCTCGACGCCGGCCTGCTGCCGGAGCCCGACCGCTTCGCCGATCTCTGGCGGCTGGAGCGGCGCTTCACGCCCGGCATGGCCGCCAGCGAGCGCAGCCGCAAGGTCGACGGCTGGCGCGACAGCGTGCGCCGGACGCTGAGCAATGGTTGATTGAAAAAACCCGTCTGGCGTTGGCGCCACAATCGCCGTGCACCGCGCCGGACCGATCCGGTTCACCGGTCCGCGGCGTTTGCATGACCGGGCGCATTCTGGGGCTTGCCATTCGGCGAAGCTTTGATTAGACCCCCGGCTCACCAAGGCCAAGCGCAGCCGACCGCGCCCTTCGCCATTGGGGGATCGTCTAACGGTAGGACCCCAGACTCTGACTCTGGTTGTCTAGGTTCGAATCCTAGTCCCCCAGCCAATTCGTTGGCTTTGGTATCTAAGTCCCTGAAATCGCTGAACCTATGTGTCTAGCTGGGAGTCGTTTTCCCCCAGTATGACACACGGGTATGACACATCTGTCTGGCACAAGGGGCTGGCACGTGTCGGTTGCATCCCATCTCGAACGCCGCGGCGCGGTCTATTATTGGCGCCGTCGGCTCCCCCATCAACTCGCGCGGCGACTCGGTCAGCGCTTTCTCGTCATCAGTTTAAGGACACGCGAACACATTTCTGCGCGCTATATCGCAGCGCAACTGGATGCCATCGTTGAAAAGATGACGTTGACCGGCTCCGACCACTGGGTCTCGAGGCAACAGCTCCAGGACTTCTTCCGGCAGTCCTTTCGAATCCACGAGGAGCTGATCCGGCGATCGCATGCGGGCTATCGCGAGGACCATCGCGAGCCGATCGACCCTGACGGCTCGGAGGGCATCGCCAACGGCTGGGTCTATCGCCTGATCGAGAAGCAGGGCCTCGCCGCCGAGGTGCGGTTCCAGGATCTGCTCGACATGCAGGCCGGCCAGCTCTCGGACGACATGATCGACAAGGTCGCCGATCTCCTGAAGTGGCACACCGCGCCCAAGCAGGCCGAGCAGCTCCGGTTCTCCGTGGCGCGCGTGCTGAGCGAGGTCGGAGCCATCCCGACTGAGGACAACGTCGCGCGCGCCATCGCCGTCTTCGCTCGCGCCAAGAGCGAGGCCTTCTTCAAGACGCAACCCTTCGATGACGACGAGCTCGATTTCGACGATCTGATCGCAGAGGCCAAGGCGGACACGCGGGGAATCGGCTGGACGCAAGTCGCGCCGGTACCGGTGCAGGACCCCGTTCCGGTGAAGATCCTTCAACCGGCCGAGATCATCGCGCCCGCGCCGCCCCCGTTGATCTCGCCTGTGCCGCGGGTCTCAGTCTCGCCGACACCGATCGCGATCGACCGGTCGCGCGCCACGGATCATACGATCGCGGCTATCGGCGAGAGGCTGGTGAGCGATCGGTCTCAGGATGGGAGCTGGGACGACAAGATGGTGCGCCAGGCGCGCATGATCATCGACCTTTTCGGTCGCTTCCTAGCCGAGGATCGCGGCATCACCGATCTTGCGGCGTTGAGCGTTGCCGATCTCGACGCCTTCGATGTCTTCCTGAGGCAGATGGGCAAGAACTACGGCAAGTCGGCCGCCGACAAGACCCGCTCGATCGAAGAGCTGCGCGAGCGGTGGTCGTCGCTTCCTGCTGCGGCGCGCGGCCTGGAGGTGAAGACCCGCAACAAGCATTTTTTCTTCCTGAACCATCTCCTGGCGCGGGCTCGTAAGGTCGGCGTCGGCGTGCACCGAGATCTCAGCTTTTCCGATTTTCGGGCGAAGCCGAAGGGCCGCGCCCGCAACGATCGCACGATTCCGAAGGTCGATGTCTTCGAGAAGATTTTCCAGCAGCCGATCTACGTGGGTTGTGCAGGGTGGGACGATCTTTTTGCGTCCGGCCCGCATGTCTTCCACCGCGCGGCCTATTTCGGGCCGATGTTTGCCCACTATCATGGTCTCCGTCGTGAGGAGTTCTGTGGCCTGGAGCTCGCCGACATCGTGACGGACAAGGGCCCGCCGCACATTTGGGTTCGGCCGAATGCCCTGCGCCTGCTGAAGAACGACCAGTCGGAGCGCCAGCTCGCGCTTCACCCGGAACTGCTGCGACTTGGGCTCCTCGACTATGTCGAGGCGCTTGGGGCGATCGGCGAGACCCGGCTCTTTCCCGAGCTCGTCTCACCATCGTCGAAGAGCCCGCTTGGCGACCGTTATTATGACGAATGGAGCCCGGGTCTGATCAAGCTCCGCTTCACGCCGCATATGCAGCGCCATTTCTTCAACAACGCTCTCAAGCAGAAGTTCGTCACCTCAGAGGCGCGCGCCGACCTGATGGGCCATGGCGGCAAGGGCGAGACCGAGGAGCGCTACGCTGACGCGTATGAGCTTGGCGCACAACTGGACATGATCGCGATGGTTCCCGTGGTCACCGCCGGCGTCGAGCGCCGTCCGATCAAGCTAATCCCCTGGGTGGAGAAGATGGAGATCGCGCCGTGGTCGAGGGCCGCCGTGGCGGAGCGTCGCGAGGCTGCGGCGCTGAAGCGCGCATCGCGGAAGGCGCCGAGGTCACGCCGACGTTGATGGAGAGTCTTCCTCGTCCTTCAGCTCCGTTGCGGCTGTCCGCATGTGATCGGAGTCTGAGGAGACGGCGGGGTGGAGGCGGCGAAGGCTCTCCGTGCGCATTTGAGCCCGTGCCGTCAACTCGGCCATTTCGTCGAGCATGGCGCCGATATCGTGGATGGTCTCGTGGGGCTTGAACATGTCGTCCGGCACGAGCGCATAGACGAACGTGCAGTTCAGGGCGAGTGCGGCCCGGCGCAGCGTAGCGAGCCGGATCGTGCCCTCAGCTTCGGCGTCTTCATATCCGGCGAAGCTCTGCGCGGCTATGCCCATCTTTCCCGCCACGGTCTCTCTGGTCTGTCCGAGCCCCTCGCGCATCCACCTGATGTAGCCTCCAGCCGGCGCCGAGAGGCGCTCGGCTGATCCGGTGCTATCGACCACGCCGGCGAGCTTGCGCCTCGCCACCTCTTTGAAACGAAGCTTCTTCTCTTCCGGGCTCTGCTTCATGTCGGATCCGTATGCTGCGCGATCGACCGGACCGATGACGGCCCCCCCCCACCGCAGCCTGGAGGCTGAATTGCTGACGTCGTGCCCCTCGATAGTTTGAGGCCACTTCGCCATTTCAGCCTGCAGCCTGATTCTCCGTCTTATTGAATTACGTTGTCGATCGTTCAAATGCATTGCGATCCTCGATATTTAGGCGGTTTTTTTGATCTGTTAGGCCTTTGGCAAATGGCTTAGGCTGATGTGCATGATTCTGCACATTCCAAGCCTGAGTGCCGAAAGTGCAATATTCTTCACATTGATGGGCTAAGTCGCTTGTTGTGCAGGATTTTGCACATTATGCTGTTTCGACCTTCATGCGAGGACGAGGCCTGTGATCCGCACCGCCGAAGAGTTTGGTCTTCTCATCCGAAAGCACCGCCAGGCCGTAGGGTTGACCCAGGACGAGTTGGCGGCGCGCTGCGGTATCACGCGCCGCACGATCATCGATCTCGAAGCCGGCAAGTCGGGCACGCACCTCGGCAAGGCGCTGATGGCCGCTTGGGAAGTGGGGCTGCGGCTCTCTCCCGGCACGTCTCCGTCGGCACCGCCCAGGCAAGGGACGGACGACGCCGATGATCCACTTGCCACGCTCCCGCGGTTCTAGGGCAAGACGATGACCGACATCTTCTATGAGACTCTGCGCGTCGCGACCATGGCGGACGCCGCAGGCGAGATCGCGTTGACCTACGATCCCGACTGGCTATCGCGGCCCTCCGCTTTTCCGATCTCGATGACGATGCCGCTCCGGCTGGAGCCATATGGTGCCGATGCCGTCGTCCCATGGTTGGCGAACCTGCTGCCGGAGACGCACCTCCAGCGGATAGGCCAGATCCTGCGGGTGGCGCCGCAGGACATCCTAGGGATCCTCTCCCAGATCGGCCGCGACACGGCCGGGGCGCTGTCTTTCGGCTACCGTCGCGAGGGGAACGACAGCTACAGGGTGATTGAGACCGAGGACGAACTCGAGGGTGTCATCTCCGATCTGCCGATGAAGCCGATGCTGGTTGGTGAGCGCGGCGTCTCGATGTCGCTGGCCGGCGCGCAGGAGAAGCTCGGCGTCGCCGTCATCGATGGCAGGATCGCGATCCCGCTCGACGGTACGCCCTCTACGCATATCCTGAAGCCCGACGCCCCGACCATGAAGGCCAGCGTCCAGAACGAAGCCTTCTGCCTGACCCTTGCCGGCCTCGTCGGCCTGGACGCGGCCAGGGTCACGACCGGCCGGGCCAATGCGCGGTCCTATGTGCTCGTCACCCGCTATGACCGGGTCGCGACAGCCAAGGGCGTGCAGCGCATCCACCAGGAGGACCTTGCGCAGACGCTCGGCGTCTTCCCGCGCAACAAGTACGAGTACGCACCGATGGCCGGGCAGGACGATCTCCGCTCTGGTCCGGGACTCGTCGAGCTGTTTGGATCAGTGGAGCGCCATGTCGGCCCCGGAGCGCGTCTTGGCCTTTTGGACGCGCTGATCTTCAACACGATCTGCTGCAACACGGACGCGCACGCGAAGAACTATTCGATTCTGATCGGCGCTGGCGGTTCGAGCCGACTGGCGCCGCTCTACGATGTCCTGTGCGCGCGCATCTGGCCTCACATCACCGCGACGATGGCCCAGAAGCTGGGGGAGCGCCGCATCGGCGCCGAGGTCCTGGGATCGGACTGGCAGATGCTGGCGCGCAGCGTCGGGCTGAACTCTGCGCGAACCCTGGAGCGCGTTGACGAGCTCTGCACCATGGTGGCCGATCAGGCGCAAGCTGCGCGCGACATCGTCGCTGCCATGCCCGCAGGCGGGCACGAGATGCTGGACCGCGTGCTGTTCGAGGTCACCAAGAGCACGGAGATGATCAGACGCCAGTTGGCCCAACGGCGCGAGGGGCCCAGACGCGACCCGAGAGGCAAGCGACCGGCAGCCCCGTGATCTGGACATCGATCAGGCGGACCCAGCCTCGACGGGATGACGTTGCCCCCAAAGCTTCAAACGAAGAACGGAGCCGAGCCGAAGGCGGCCTTTTTATCCCTTTGGGAGGCCTGCGAGCAGACCAAGTGGTACTGACCCAAGAGGGTGTGCTACGCTTGCTCGCCGTTCGGCGCTTCCGACGAAAGTTCTTAATGCCGGAGTTTAGTCAATGCGAGAAACATTCGCCGGCTTGGCCGTGGGCGTTGGTGCGACGGGAGCCTTTGAGCTTCTAAACCGCTATATGAAGCTTCTCGAAGGTGGATGGCAGGTAGCGGCCTTGATTACGGTTTTTATCGTTCCCGCTGCGGTTGGAGTCGCTCTGGCGAGAAAGTCATCCGCGGCCAGAGCGCAGATCGCCAGCGGAAACCGATCTGGAGCGAAATTTGACGCAACAGTCGGTTCGGATGGGTTTCGCAATGGTCAAGATATTGGCAGTCGCAATCGATCCAAAGGTGACATGAATATTTCGATTGGTAAGAAAGACGGCAAATGAGTTTGGAGATTGCCGCAATAGACTGGCGCGAGCAGTTTGCCAGCCTCCAGCCGCATCTAGAGGGGGAAGGCGGCTACGTACGAGTGAGATATTCGGGTGAAAATTGTGCTCCTTTGTCATTCGTCAAGGCGCTTTCTAGTCGGTATGAGAAGAGCCACGGGAAAAAGCCTGACGATCTTCAGAGGACTTCAGTCCGACTTGACCCAGCAGTTTTCACCACGCGTTACCTTGATGACGTGCTGAACACCTTAGCTCGAAAAGTGGGCTTGACGCTTGAAAAAGTGTCGCGCCCAAATCCTCTTGGTCCCCTTTCGATCGGATCGCAAAATCAAGCTGGCGGAGACCTGAATGTTGAGGTTAATATAGATTATGGGGATACCTCTTTCGATCTATCGGACATACAGCATAGAAAAAGCCTAGCTGTCGCTTCTGGAATACGGGAATACCTCGAAAATGGGCGCTTAATGATCGTCCTTTTTCAAGCAAATGATGGCGAGCATGGGTTCTTTTGGCGGGATCTATGGGCTAATTACTTAGCTAACCTCCAGGAACAAGGCCTTCTGCTTGTCAAGATGTATGACACGTCTAAGATGGTGCGCGACGCTGATTCCGACGAGCCACATCCGGTGTGTGAGATCTCATTGCCGTCCTCGCTCGACGAAAATGCAGAAGCGGCGGCTATAACAGACATGGCGCACATTCTGATTGAGAAAGGGCGCCTCCAAGGTGTGAGCGTGTCAGCGCACGATGCTCGTAACATGGTGTCCGGAGTCGTCGTATCTCATCGCGATGACGTGTGCAGGCTACACAATGTCTGGGCTGGCACCCTGATGCGTTTGATTGCCCATGCAACACCTCAATAATCAGAATATTTCAGAGTTTTTGACACACGCGCTCCCGGGTGCGGAGCGAGCACTCGCATGCTTGGCTGTTGCTGAAAGCCTTACGGATCAAGTTGCGGGCGCGCTTTATTCTCTGGCCAATGTCGAAGGTGTTTCAGCTGAACTATTTTTGGACTCGCTTCACCAGTCAGAAATGACAGCGGCCAGGAACAGCGAGTGGCATATCGTGCCAAGCGTGCGGCAGAATATGTATCGAATAATTCAGGCAGATCAGGTTTTGTTTGCCAAAGCCAATGAATACTTGCTCGATTTGGCGCGCAGTGGCGATCCGTTACAGGCGGGCACAAAGCTGCCGTCATATCTGTTTACCGAGAGCGGCGTTGCGTATCACGAGCTCGCGCTTAAAATAGAAAGTGCGCTCAGTAGATACACTAGTGTATTTCGCGGAGTCTCGAGCGCAGACCAGTGGCTTGGGGCAACTTTATCCACGTTTCAGCAAGAAGCGGGGCTCATTTCAGAGAGTGCAGTTGAGCCAACCTTCATGCGAGGGATGGTCGAATACCGCGAAGGTAGGGTCAAGCAAGCTATCACACTGTTAGAGCGCGTATCAGAAACCCGGCTCCGACGCTGGGAGGTTGCAGTCGCGCATCATCTCGTAGGTATAGCGGTAGGCCGAATTGACCCGGCCCGTGCAACTGATCTGTTTGAAGAAAGCTTGTCTATCGGAGAAGAGATAGGAGATATTGGTCATCAGCTCCATGTTCTGAATAGCCAAGGCACTTTGATTTATCGGTTTGATCGTAAAGCTGGTGTCCTTACTTTTGAGCGTGGACTAGAAATGGCGCGCGCAGTTCGCGATGCGAGGAGTACCGCGGTCTTTTTAGGGACACTTGGAAATGCTCTAGTGCGGACGCAGCCAGAGCGGGCTGAACTGCTATTATCCGAGTGTATCGACCTTGCTCGGCAATTGGGAGATCAGCGCGGTGAAGCCATCGCGTTGCACTCTCTTTCACGGTTGCGTCGTAACACCCGCCCCAATGCGGCGCTGCTTGACGTTCAGCGTAGTATCGCAATCGGCCGGGCGCTCAAAGATAATGCCCATCTCGCTCAGACCCTCAGAACCTATGGGTTAATTGTCCTGCACCAAGATGCAAGCGAGGCGGAGAAGGCCTTTATTGAGAGCGTCCAGATCAATCGACGTCTGGGAAACAACCTCGGTGAGGCGTTGGCGATGAGGTCGCTTGCTGATATGTATTTGGAGGCGGATCGGATGCCTGAAGCCGCCCAGATGTATGATAATTTAGCCAAGCTTTTGAACCGATCCGATACATCTACTAAGAATTATCAGACACGGCAATCGACACCCGTTTCAAACAGTATCAACGACGAATCTCCGCTTTCGCAGATCGAAGATGAGCAGGAACCATCCTTCCGCTAATTCCATCGACCTAAATCTACTAAGCCGATAGTCGCGCGGATGACTCTCCTCGAAACTACGCGCCGGCAGCTTTGGAATGAGAGCCGGTCCTCCGCCGCACTACTGACGGGCCTGGCACCTCTCGAGCACATGGTCGAGAATGATCGTCTCGATGATCCTGACGAGCCGCTGCGACTGCTTGAACGGCTTGAACAGGAAGATCTCGCGGGCGCGGGAGAGGCGAACTCCTCCCCCCATCTCGTAGGGAGTGAACCGCTCGAAGCGCGAGGGCGAGAGACCGAACCGTGCGCAGTGGGCGCGCCCATGCCACGATGATGCCCACTGCCCGAGTTCCGCGCCCGAAAGCGCCTCACGCAGAAGCCTGTCGAAGCTGTCGAAGGTGAGATCGGCCGGAAGGATGACCTCGATGCCGCGAGGCAGGACCTTCAGCGGGCTTCCCGGCGACAGCGCGACGTCCGTACCCACCGTCGAGAGACCCCAACGGTCGAATTGTGCGTCCTCGATGATTTTGCCACCGGCCTTGTAGGCCGACCCGTACCGGTCGGCGCCGAGGGCATCGAGACGTCGCTGGAGCCCAGTCGACTCGTCCTGCGACGTGGAGATCTTCCAGGCGCCGATGTGAAGGAGCTGAGCGACAGAGCTCAGGAGGCCGCGGCACCCGGAGATGTAGACGGTGGTGCGCTCGCCGGCGACGTAGCGGCTTGTGAAGTCGGGCCCAGCGAAGCGCGGGTCGGGCGCCAGGTTGAGCTGAGGCCCACCGATTTCGGGCCACCTGGTCTCGATCCACAGTCGGACGGCGGCTGGCGAGTGGACATCCTTGAGGCGTCGCGGCGCGGCGGGGCTGCGGGGCGTCGCAGAGACGATCGGCGAGAGCGTCTTGAGATTCTTGGTCATCGGCATCGATTTCTGAATTTTGATTTTGGGTCAGGGTTTCGGGGGGTTCTTCGCACTTCCTCCATTTCCTGTGCTTTCAGCAGCCGCACGGCCGCGCTTCTGGTCTGGCTGTCCGCGCGCCTACTTCGACATGGATCCCATCCCGGCCGCCAGGAATCCGATCCGCGCGGGCTTGGATCCTCCCGTGGAGACGGCCTCCGCGGCGTCGATGTCGGCAAGCTCCAATTGGCTGCGCCCGGCCGCTGCGGCGAAGCCGAAGGCCAGTCTGACGAGCCTCTTGATTCCGCGCGGGTTGGACTGGGCCAGACGGCGCAGCGCGATGTCATCGGGCAGCGCGACGCCGCCGCGCAGGGAATCGACGATGTCGACGGCGATGTTGCGCGCGATCGCGACGAGGGCGTCGCCCGTCGGAGGTGCGATGTTGAAGGTGAGAACCCGATCCAGAATGAAGTCGGGGATCTGCGCGGCGTCATTCGCGGTCATGACAAATATCACGCGAGAGAGATCGAACGGGAGCTGAAGGTACTCGTCCTTCAAGGCGCAGGCGTTTTCGGGCTCGAGCGCGGCGAGGAGGACGGCGTAGGGCTGTTCGGTCGCGTGCGTCATGAACTTGTCGACCTCGTCGAAGAGCACGACCGGCTGCGCGCTGACGGACGCGATCATGGCTTCGGTCAGAACCCCGGCGCGCGCCCCGCGCCAGGTCGGCGGATGACCGACCACGAGCGCTTGGGCGTCGGACGAAGTCGCGCAAGAGCACGCGTGGATATCGACGCCCAGGGCCGTGGCGATCGATTTTGATGCATGCGTCTTGCCGATGCCTGGTTCACCAAGCAGCAGCACTGGCGGAACCGAGACCGGAGCGCTGGTCATCTCCGACAGGGCGACGGCGCGCTGATAGAGCGCGATGACCTCGCCGAAGGCCGGACACTTGGCGTGAACCTGCGCCAGCGCTTCGCGAAGCTGCGGTGTTCCGAACAGCAGGGCACGCTGGGGGCCCCGCAGGTCGTTGCGGATTGAGAGGAGCCTGTCGATGCGCGCCTGTTCGTCAGCGCCAAGCGTGGGAGGCGGTCCGTAGTATTCCTCAAGCCTCGGCTCGAAGCCCCAAGCGAGCGCGATTTGCCGCTCGACCTCGTCACGATTGTAGATCGGGATCATCCTGTCTTCAGCGAGGTGACGCGTCGCTTCGCGGCTGTCGGCCTCGAGCGCCGCAGAAGCAGCGATTTGCCGCTTGCGCTTGTTGATCGGCGTCGGGTTGTCGTATTCGGCGTCGGGCTCAGCCATGTCGCGGTCAATTCTCTCGATGTTCCGGGGGTGGCCGTATTGGCCTGCCGATCGGACCCTTCGAACGAGAAAAGGGGCGAACCGTTTGGTCCGCCCCTTTCGATCAGCCATTGTCGCGCTTCCGGACTTCTGCACCGCCTTTTTGGTGCAAGCTCTTTGGCGATGTCGTCACACGTTCTCGCACCAGGGCGTCTCCAGCTGTCGCTCGTCCCAGCGTGCCGGCGTGAATTTGATGGGCTGCTCGCTCCTGATGAAAGAAAGCTGCACGGCCGCCATCATATGCAACGGATCCTGCGTCGTGGCCCTTGCGTTGACGAGTTCTTGAACCCGCGACTTGGCCTCCTGGTCGGACGTGCCCTTGCGAGCCGGCCAGATCCCGACCTGACAGCAGAGCGCATACGCGGCGATCCGCGCACCCTCCGATGCAGCCCTGAGATTTTGCATGTCGCGCCCGGCGCGCATCGACTCGACGAAGAGGGTGTTGCTAGATTTGAAGCAGGCCTGCGCGCGGGCGGCGAATGCGCTAAGGTCAGGCTCGGTCCTCGCCAACTTTGCCAGGATCTTATGATTTGACAGCCCGAAGCTGGCCTCTTTCGGCAGCGCCGAAAGCTCGGAGACGAGATCGAAGTCCCAGCGCGGGCGAGGCTCGAAGGCACGCTGATCCAAGGTTGGCGGCCGGCGATCCTGCGGCAGCCGCTGGAAGCCGGGGTTGAGGGCTGCCAGGGTAATGCGCAGGTCACGAGCGAAGCCATCGCGGCGCAGCGAGGCCTGATGCGACGGACAGGGATGAAGCGAGACCTTCGCGATGGCATGGATGTCGTAGTCGCACGGCCATAGCGCGACCTCGGCTTCATAGGCCGCCGCCAGGATCTTCAGGCCGGCAATGGCTGCGTACCCGCCTTCGATCTCCTTGAGATGTTCGAAGCTCAGCATCTTCCAGGCCTCGGCGGCATGCGCGGAGGCGCGGAAGGCGGTCTCGCGGAGATCAGGCGGCGTCTGCCTCAGAAAGAGGAAGTTGGCGATGGTGGGATCGTCCGGCAGCATGCCGACCAGCGCGCCAAGCGGGTCGGCCGCTTGCTCCCGGCGGCCAGTGGTCGCCACGACGCGGCGGGTCTGGTCGATATGCTTGTCGTCGAAAGTCATCGAAGTCGTCCTTGATTCACGTGGGTCTCCCGCTCACGGCGGTGCTGATTCTCTTCCCATCACGACGAAGGGCGCCGATCGGCGCCCTTCGTTCTCGCACTACGTTCGACGCTGGCCTGGCGTCAGAGCCGGCCGCCGTGACGTTCGAAAGCACCGATCTGCTCGCGAACCGCGCGGCCCATGCTGCACGCCAGGGTGACGATGGCCGTGAGACGGTCAGGCAAGCGGCGCTGCCTGATCAGCGCCTTAGCCTCGAGCCTGATGGCGCGGCTGTCATCGCCGCGCACCGGCGTCAGGCCGATCTGCGCGAGGGCCGCGACACCCAGAATGTGCGCGCCGAACACCGCACGCTCCAGCCGATCCCGCTGTGCGAGGGGGCGCTCGCCATCTTCGAGCCGAGCAGCGAAGCGGTCGGCATGGTCGAAATGAACCAGGGCTTCCGCCATCAGCGCATGAAGGTCGTAAGATGCGGTCATGAACGCCGACAGGCTTGCAGCCTGTTCGATCACGGGAAGGGTTAGCGTGCCGTCCGCCGTGGACGCAGCCGACGCGATGCCAGTGTCGCTACCAGTCGCGCCGGCATCATCGTTCGCCATGACAGGCGGGAGCGCTACGGCAGGCGAGGCCGCGCCGACGTCGAGCTCGAATGCGGCACGGATGACAGGCACCTCCCCCGTATGTCCGTTGGCCAGCGCCGCATCGACGACGGCCTGGCATGCCGCTACCCGCACCGCGTCGTCGACCGGACCCGCCGAGGGCAGCAGCGCGATGGCGATCGCCGCCGAGTGATTGAGCAGCGTCGTGGCCCACAGGCTCGGCAGGCTCCGATTGACCAGGGCCAGATCGCGCGTCCGGGCGGCGCAGGCGAGGAATCGCTCGACCTCGCCGGCATGATGGCGGCCGCGCGTCGCGATGTCGGCGAGACACGGCGTCTGGTAGGTCAGGAGGGCGTAGCTCTCCTCATCGGTCGGCGCTATCGGGCGAAGGCGCGAGAGAGCCGAAAGCTCGTCCACCACAGGATGGACGCTGATGTCCATGGTCAGGGCGGCGAGCGAGGCGATCGTGGCGGTGCGATTGGTCATTGGGATCTTTTCCTATTTCTCGTGGGTTCTGCTCATGCGGCAGCACGACCTCCTCTCCCTCCAGACATGCAAAAGCCCGCGAGCGGGCTCGCGGGCTTGTCTCACCTCTTTCATTCTGATCTCGGCTATGCCGCCGCAACGCGGTCGAGCGCCTGCTGGCGCTCCATCAGCCATCGCCCGATCGCATCGATCTGCGCGAGGCGGTCACGATCTCCCAGATCGGTCTGCGCCTTGAGCGCGGCAACCTCGACCAACGCCTTCGGCAGGGTCAGCCACGGCACGTCGTCACCGGTCATCAGGCGATGGCGCAGCCAGTCCCGTCCTTTTGCCCGCGCCGCGGGCGAGAGATGCTCCGGCGCCTCCAAGAAGGTCAGCCGGTTGGCGAAGGCCATCAACCGTTCGTCCCTGAACAGGCCATCAGCGAAGGCGGGGCGTTGAGCCCACGGGATTTCGAGCCAGCGACGGGTCAGGCGCGCCTGCTCGTCACTGACGAACCCACCCGTGTACAGCGTCGCCTCTGGCCAGGGTGACGGCTCCTGATCGGCGTACTGGCCAGCCAGCGCGAGGAGAAGGTTCTTGCGGAAGCTCTCATGGTCCCTGATCTGGATGGCGCGCTGGCAGTAGACGGCGTCGTCGAACCGATCGACCGGCAAGGCGTGCGCGCCGTGCTCCCAGCCGACGACGATCGGCTGGACGTTGGTCCTCACCGACCGGATCTGGCGCCGGCCCTTCGCCGTCAGGAGAGCCATAATCTCCTCAGGCGTCCCGTCGAGATAGGTGGCCGGGTCGACCGAGAGATCGGCTACCGCCCAGGCCGCGCCATTCCTCGGGCTCGGCGCGATGCCGATGACCGGCACCATCGTCGTCATGCCGCCAAGCAGGACCGGGTCGTCGCCGGCCAACAGCGCTTGCGGCCCGGACTTGTGGGCGTTGGCCAGCATCGGCGCGATGGTGGTGGGCGCGACCTCGCGGAGATGCTTGAACAGCGCCAGGGTCGCTCGGGCGTCGGCCATGGCATCGTGGGCGTCGTCCTCGTGCAGGGCGATGCCGTTGGCTCGGCAGACGTCGACGAGCTTCAGGCTCGGCTTGCCGTTGTCACCGATGGGAATGGTGATGTTGCCCGGCTCCAGCAGGTGGACCGCCCGCAGCATGACGAGGACGTCAGCGCGCTTCAGCCCCGGACCTTGCGTCGCATAGGGCGGGAGCAGATGCGTGAAGAAGGCGTGCCGGAGCACCTCATCGTCGAACCGCAGACCGTTGTAGGTCAGGCTCGTCGCCGGCGCCCAGGCCGATAGGGCCCGGCCGATTTGAGAGAGCATTTCCATGACCGAGAGAGGGGCCTGCTCCAGCAGCTGCGGCGTGACGCCGGTCACCAGCAGGGCCTGTGGCGATGGCACGATGTGCGCCGGAAGCCTGGCCCGGAGCGAGAGCTCGCTCAAGGTGGTGAGGTTCTCGTCGGCGTGGATCATTCCGGCCTGAAGCGGAACGTCGAATTGCGGACTGAGGCCGCTCGTTTCGAGATCGTAGATGATGAACATGACCGCCGCCCTCAGTGACGGCTGCCGGGATCGGGCATGATCACCGCGTCATCGACGACGATGCCGAGCTCTCGCGCGTCGAGTCGAATGGCGGCTTCGACCATGGCGACGGTGCGCGAGCGCCGCAGCTCGTCCTCGTCGATGATCATCGCCTCGTAGGCAGTGATCTTGAGCCGCAAAAGCGGCTCGGAGAACGCGATAGGCTCCGCGAGCAGCAGGGCGAAGCGGCGCGCCGCGATGCGCGCGCCCTCACCGAGCTGGCGGCCGTTGAGGTCGCCATGCTCGGGATAAATCCGGGTCGGATCATTTTCCAGCAGCATCGCGTGAGCAGTGTTGCACTGCCAGCGCAGGTAGAAGTCGTCGGTCAGGACGCGTTGGCGATAGGCTCGCGCGTACATTTCCATCTCTTCACGGTTCGGGCGCGCGTCGCCGCCCGCAGGGTTCTTCGAAGTCATCTGTCTCGTCCATAACCAGAGTTCTGGACCCGGCCCAGACAGCTACTCTGTGAGCAACTGGCCATCATGGTCTCGGGGGTTCTCGTCATTGAGTCCCACCACCTGTTTTCCAGTGGCGCACGCCGCCTTGCTGCCACTGCCTGCCGCCGGGCCTGCTCCCAACCCTCTGGTCATCACTCTCTGAAGTTGCCTTTGTCGTTGGGTCGGCGCGCCGTGCCGGCACCCGCCTGTTGCTGTCGCGCAGATGCAGGAGACTTAGGTCTCGAGCCCACCTGCATGATCAGCCCGTGGAGATCCGGCGACGCCTTCACGATGGGATCGTCAAGCATCTGCTTCGCCGAGCGCGGCACCCATAGGGACTGCTGGCCCGGACCTAGCTCCTTCGCCTGATCAATGTTTTTTTCAACCCGCCTTCGGGCGCGGACGTCGAACGCATCGGGCGGTTCGCTAACGAAGTTGGCCAACATTCGATTGTGATCGACAGACGACTTGTGCTTGAGGATGAGCCAATCGGCCAACTCCTCCGCAATGCGGATATGGGCGAGCGGCCGCCGTGTGGCGTGAGTTGTCGCCGGAGATGGAGGCAGAGGCGGCGCTGCTACAGCGACGGCGTCGAGAGTGGTGGCAATGGTGGCCGGATGGTCGGACGCAACCGTCACGGCGCTGAACGCTCGCCTCATATCCGTCTGCGGCGCCGGCCGATTTGATTGAGGGTGTTGTAGGTCTGGCCAGGCCTTTCGCTGCGCCGCGACAAGATCGATCCAATCCTGTCCCTGCCGCTCCAAGAGCCTGTTGGCCTCCAGCGCGAAATGCTTCGCGGCAACCACCATCCGATGGAGCGCCAGCATCGCGTCTTTCGCGACCAGACGCTCCATCAAGATGAGCGTGAGGCGCTGACGTTGGCGCATTTTTGTCTCGTCCTGCTCCTGCGCCTGGAGAAGCACCTCCCGAGCACGGCCTTGCTCAACAAGGCTCAACTGCACGCGCTCATACCACCCCGAGAAAACTGTCGTTGCGATGTTGGAGCCAGTCGCACGCAGCGTCGTGGTGTTTGACATCCGGATTTGAGTTGCCTGTTCGACCCTGTGACGTGCTCCCCGATTTTGGGCCAGCGCGAGCTGGAATCTTCCGGGGTTTTGACGTGCTCCCCGATTTTGGGCCAGCGCGAGCTGGAATCTTCCGGGGTTAGGGCTCATGCCGGCGGGGGCGCCGGAGAGCCGTTCATCAGCGATATCGGCGGCTTGTTGCCGATGGCGCTGTGTGGCCGGACCTCGTTGTAGTCTCTACGCCAAGCCTCCATTTTTGCCCGGGCGTCGTCAAGGCTCATGAACCAGTGCGTGTTCAGGCACTCGGCCCGGAACTTGCCGTTGAAGGACTCGATGAAG
>NZ_JBFUDG010000014.1:0-123970 GCF_056404835.1 Allobosea sp. P2_B12
CAACCGCTTCATCTCCGACGGCATCAGGCCCGCATACTTCTTACGCCAGTTATAGAACGTCGCGTCCGAAATCCCGGCTTTCCGACAGACCTCTGCGATCGGCACGCCACTCTCAGCCTGCTTCAAAACGAACGCGATCTGCGCCTCGGTGAACTTCGATGCCTTCATGGAACTCTCCTCGTCCCGATCCCGGGATCATAAGTGGAAAATTCCAGTTCGGACTGGCCGAGTTTTCGGGGAGCACGTCACCTGGATCTGATCTCAACACGCCCGCGGGCAACGCGATCGGCATCTTCGGCGTTCGCCCGAATCCGCCATGATGCACGCTGATTTGCGAATGTTTCTAAGAACTGATGTCTCAACGACACGAGGTATGCGGTCGCGACAACCTGCGTGGTGGGCGCAGCCGTGCCCATCTCGCGGCGTTTGCGCGGGCGGCGGCCGGCGGCGTCGCCGGTGCTCATGACCGAGGCCCGTGATGGCCGATCCGTCTCGCGCTCTGCCGCATGTGCGGGGACGATCTCTTCTTGCATAGCCGCTCGCCAAGCCGCGCGCTGGGCGGCGAACAGGTTCAACCACTGCTCGTCATGCACGGACGTCAGCTTCTTCCAATCCTGGGCGAAGCGGCGAGCGCATTCAGCAAGGCGGTGCAGAGCGACGAGCGCATCGACGCCGGTCAGCTTCTCTACAAGCACCAGAACGAGTCGCTGTTTGTGGCCGAGCGCGTCCTTGGAGTGCCGCTGCTGCTTGATCAGCGACACACGGCACGAGAGGTTGTTGTCGCTCACATCTATCGCCCGCTCACGCCAGCGGCTTTGGATGGTGTCCGTCTTGGGATGAGCTCCGCTTCCCGTACGAGCCGTGGCCATTTCGCCGATCGCCTTGTGGCCTTTGGTGGCTTCCTCTGCATCCAACCGTCGTCCGGTCTCAAGCAGATCGCCGATCGGGGCGAGTTCTCGGTGAGCGATGTCCTGACGAAGGCTCGAGAGATGACGAGCGGCGACCTCGGCTGATGCTGTCGGAGCGCAGGCGGACTTTACGCGCTTCGGCTGACGGCGCGCAGCCAGCGTGATGCTGTTGGTCTTCAGATTAAGCGTCGCCACTTTGGCAACGCCGTTTGCCACAAGCGGAGTTCCGGACCGAGCCGCCATTCGCCGAGCGCGATCCTTGCGCCACTCAGGAGCTGCGCCGGTGCGGCGCTCGACTCGTTTCTGAAACTCGATCTCCCCCCGGCGGACGCGCGGCACCGGCACGATGTCGACGCCGCGCCGTTCGTAGCTACGATGATCGACAGAGTGTCCGATTTCGGCGGCGACCAACTCGGCCCACCGAGCGCGGATCTCGTCCATGGCCGACGACACGCGCTTGATCGTGCCGTCCCCGCGCGCATGCGCGATCTCCTTGCCGGCCGCGCGGTCGGCGTGCTGTTGGGCGATCCCGTTCAACGCCCGAACCTTCCTTCCAAAGCCATTTTCGGCGAGCACGCGCGTGCCGATCAGGAAATGAGCGTGATCGAGCGGCTTCTCCTTGTTGTGAGCCGCGTACTCGACCGCGACGCCGTAGGTATCGACCACCCAGCGAGAAAATCCTTCGACGATGCGGCGCGCGGCTTCGTCGCCTACGCCCCATGGCAGCGCTGCATCCAGATGCGTGGCGATGCGCGGCATATGGCCTGCATTGCGGCGATAATCGCCATCGGGTTTGCGCTCGAGACGATCGGCTAGGAGCCAGATTTCTTCACGGTCGAGTGTGACGCTCTGCGGCACCGCGATGCCCGTGAACGCGATATCTGCGGCTCCGTGTGGGCTCGTGATCGCCCGCCCTGCGAACGATGATCGACCAGCGACATAGGCGGACACCGCGCCAACAGCGAAGGCGCCAGCGCTGTAGTCAGCACGCACCCACCGAGCGCGCAAATGCATCGTCTTGTCGAACAACGGCGATGATGACGCCATGCGGCACTCCTCAGGCCCCTGCCGGGACCAATCAACTTCAGTCGCTCTGCGGCGAAGTTGAATAATTGGGCCCCTTCGGGGATACGGCTTTCCTATCACCATTTCTGATCCAGTGAAATACGCAATTTGACAAATCAGTTTGATATCGGCACTTTTGCGCCGCGGCCGATCGGGTCGCTATGACGTGATGGAGGCCCGCATGGGCAGCAAGCCGGACTACGCCGACAAGTTCTTCCAAGCGCGCGCCGCGCAGACGGCCACGCGAGACGCCTTCTTCGTCGCCCTTCGCCGCTTCCTCGAGAAGTATGACGAGGTGAGCGAAGCCATCGTTGCGGCAACGCACGCGGCAGCGCGGGCGAATTGCACGACCGCAGACCTCAAGCCGCTGGTTCGGGCCTTCGCGCGCACCGATTATCCGATCGACACTGGCACCCAGTTCGGAGAATGGGTCGCCACCGAGCGCATGCCGAAGACGCGGAAGAAGAACGCGGGCGATGGCGGTGATGCCCCGCTCGATCGGTCGGTCAGTTAGGCGCTAGCTGAAAGACCAAGACGGACGAAGCAGCTTCGTCCGTCTGCGCAACTGAAAGGATACAGACAATGAAGTTCGAACAATTGGACGAGATCGAAGTGGCCGAACTGCGCAAGCGCGTTCACGCCCATGCTCACGAGATGGTCGTCGCAAGCTTCCATCTCGGCACGCCGCGCATGCGCGATAAGGTTGCCATGAACAAGGCGATCACGGCAGCTGCTTTGATTTACTCGGATGATTTCAAAAACGTCTGGGATAAAGCGATCGAAAATCCTGAAGTTGCCATGACTGCGTTGGCCAACGAGGTGCGCCAGGACGAGGAGCAGCGGCTGCGCGATGAGGCTGAGGCGAAGGCCAAGGAGATCGCCTTGATCGACGCGTCGATCGAGAGGGCGAAGGCATAGCAACGCCGCCGCGCAACCTACTCCGCGTAGAACTGTGGCTTCACCTTTATCACACCGACAGGCGTGTCCTGCAGCTTGTACATCTGGAGAACGGCGGTGAATTCAGACGGTGCCGCCTCCTCAGGAAGGATGACGACTGTCCGTATGCCGACAAGATTGTGGAGTGCGATCCGCCCTGCATCTAGCTTGCGCCTTACGCCATATGCCAGCGGCGTCAGCCCCGGAGGGGTGATGATCACGGCGAAGAATGTTCCATCTCGTGCCTTGAGAAGCCGATCAACTCCACCCGCGAGTCGTGCCTCGCTATCGACCGTGACCTCTTGCGTAGCGACGTCCGCAAGCTCCTTGGCGCGTTGCAGGGCCACAGCAATATAGTCATCTGGCATTTGCGAGCCGCCGGGCGCGACCCGATGTTCCGCTTTGTCGCTGGCCTGCTCGTATAGAGCCTGGAGGCCTTTGAAATTGACCTTGCTATCGAAATAACGCTGCGCCGCCGCTTTCGCCTCTTGTGGGGCATATTGCGACCAGCGATCGACCAGCTCTGCGACTCGGAAGCTCGCGCCGCGCAACGCTTGAGCAAATGTCGGGTCTTTGCCGTGTTGTGCGTCTACGAATGTGAGTGCGCGGATCATTCTACGAACATGACTGTCGCTTAGCCCGTGTTCGCTGGCCGCTTCCCGCAACACATCGACCTTGTCACCATGCGGCGCCCGGCCCACGGCATCCCGAGATGCGCTAGCGATCTGAACCCAGTCGTGAGTTTTCGCTTCCGCATCGGAGTCCATCATCGCTTGACCTCTGCATTTCTAAGCAGATCAAATTATCTATTCTGAAATAATTCGTCAACGTTTCGCCAATGCTGGGCGATTTAGCGCGTGGTGGCGATCGATCAGGGTTAACGATTATTGATAGGTCCTGCTGCAAGCTCGCGCGACTTCCCGGACCGCCTCGATCGCCGCGCGAACGTCCGCGGCCGGTATGGGGTTCGCCGGATCATGCGAGAGCGGGTTCAGGACGAAGCGCTTATGCGGCTCCAAGTCCGTCAGCGCCTTCAGTCTTGGAACATCGTTCGCCACATGAGCCCTTGCGGCGGTGAGCAGAGCGTTCAGATCAGGTCGCTTATCGTCTTCGAAGTATGGGAATTTGACGGACCTCTTCGCACAGAATTTTTTCAAGATCAGCTCGCAGGCGGAACGGGCGTAGTTGCAGGCGGCCGCCGGATGGTTGTCCGCGATGAAGGCTTCCGCCTGAAGCAGCGTTGCCTCACCCATGTCGATGCACACATTGCGAATGTAGGGCGTCATCAGGCCGTCGCCGTCAAAGCGCTCGTAGATCTCTGCCGATTTCCAGCCATCTGTGAGCTGCTCGCGTGCAAGTTGGAACCAGTAGCGGTCGTGGGTAAGCAATAAGATTTGCCAGTCGGCGAACAGGTCCAGGACCAAGTCCAGCACCGGGCGTCGGTGGGTTGCGTCCAAGCTGATCAGCAGGTCGTCCATGACCAAGAGCTTCAGCCTGTCGCGTCCCGGCGGCACGCAGATCAGACGCGCCGCCAGGTAGACGGCGATGGCCAGCGCCGTCTGGCGGCCTTCGTTTAAGAAATTTTGGGGCGCCCGCGGTTGGTGGCTGCGGATGCGGACGGAGGCGGTCAGTGGCTGGCGCTCGATCTTACCCTTCTGCACATTGTTGTAGGTTACAGGCGTGAATACGAAGCCCACAAATTCCATAGGATCGACGCCGAGCACATTGAGCAGGCGGCGAAGCAGCGTCTGAACCTGGGGCTCGAGCCGCTCCAGGGCTTGACGCATCCCACTGTTGAACCGCGCGCACGCCGCTTCGACCATTTCGACGTGGGCCCGTGGACGTCGCGGGCCGTTTGCCGTCGCTACACGCGTGGTGATCGCGGTATCGACGTCTGCCCAAAGCTCGCCGACCGAGCGCCGGATGCCTCCGTCCAGGGTCGCGTCGAAGTCGCCGATCAGGCTCTCCAGCATGGTTTGGAACAGGTCCAGTGGCTCGTCGCGCTTGCCTGGGTTGTAGACCAACTCGCGCAGCGCCGTGTGCGTCAGGAAGGCTGAGCGGCGGGCGATGTCGGTCACATCGGCAGTCGGATGGCCGACGCCCGACCAGGTCAACTGTGTGCCGTCGGTCAACGTCACGCGGACACTTGGCGAAGGCAGGTCGGAGAAGACGTTGTGAAGATCGGCGATCGGCGGCGGCGACACCGAGAACAGGTCGCGCAGCGCCCGATAGAGCGACGACTTGCCCGCGCCGTTCTCGCCGAACAACAGCAGGCTGGCACCCTCGGCGCCGAGGTCGAGCACGCCGGGATGGCCTTTTGGGAAAGCGCGGAAATCGGTAACCTCGATCCGCTTCAGGCGCGGCGCGGCAGGCGGCGCGGCGGGCTCGGTCATGTGCGTCCTTCGATAATGCGAACGGGAGCGAGCGACTGAAGAGCGAAGAGGGTGCGGTGAAGCGCACTTTCAGGATCCGAGATGACCCGAGACCAGGCTTCGGCGGCGCGAGCTAGGGCAGGCCCTGTTAGACCGGCAAGGGCGGGCAATCCGGCATCCCGGGCTGCCGTGAAGGGAGAGCCGGCGCCGGCAACCTCCACGGGGAAGAACAACTCGTAGACGAAGGCGTTGAGGAGGGACTCCAGCGTCGCGCGCGGCTGCGCTCCGGCGAGAATGGCATCAACGGCAACCGATATAAGCGCCTCTTGCTCGGGGGTTGGATCGGGTATTGGCAGCTTTCCTACGTACATAGGCTTAAATTCATAAAATCCCCCTTGCTTAGATGAGAATTCCTGCCTTGTAAGCCACCAAGATACGGACGAATTCAGTATAGAAAGCAGATACCTCCAGCGGGGACTTACAATTATACTAGTCTTGTCGTTTCCAAAAAGCCCGCTTCCGTCAGGAGCGTATGCACATGCTTTCTCGATGGCTGGCACGAATATCTTGGGTTCCAGGAACTCGCGCCAATAAACGCGATAACGTTGTAGTGCATACCACTCATATCGGATTCCAATTTCGGCTTTATCCCGTTGTTCCAGCTTCCGTTTATGAGATTCCAGGTGCTTATAGATTGCCGGAAACCGTTCTAGAAATAGTTGTTCGGCGCGAGAGGACGGTCCGGTGATACTGAGGTCCTCAGTCAATGGAAAGTGCCAAGGCACGAACAGAAGCCATTGAGGGCGAGGAGTCACCTGCCAGCGCTTTACGTCTCGCCCCCCAATGAATGGCTTGATGATATCGGCATTTTTTCCATCGGCGGAGATCAGCTCAGCGCGTTGATCCTCGTTGATGACGAAGGCCTCGTTAAGTCCTGTTTTGATGCCATAATAGAAGCGCCCGCCGCACCATTCGGTGAGCGGCCGACCGCCGGCTCGCAGGCGCCCTAGCAAATCGCGTTTGCCCTGCGGTTCTAGTTGCCAGCCGCCCGACGGCAGTGCGGTCTGCGGCATAGAGAAGGCCTCAGCCGCGAAACGCTCCGAGAAACCGTCAGGAGGCTGTCCCGGTGTCCAATTCAGTGCACGGAACGTCTCGCTGGCGACTGCAGGCCGCCCCGAGCGCTTTTGTGCCACCACAATAGTGGGGTAGGCGATAGCCTCAAACACCTCGGCGTCGCCGAAGTCGATTACCGCCCGCAATTTTGTTTGTGCTATAATCCACGCCCGCAGCTTCGCGCCATACGCAGCACGATACCATTTGTTCGACGTGACGAACGCGATGACGCCGCCTGGTTTAAGTAAGCGTACGCTGCGCTCATAAAAGTAGACATAAAGGTCGGCGGTACCAACAAAGGTGGTATAGTCAGCGCGCAACTTACTCTTCGGGTTCGCGGGATGCCCCTCGACCAGATAGCTCTCGATCTTCTCCTGCCGAACATAGGGCGGATTGGCGAACACGATGTCGAAGCAGCCGACGTCCTCGCCGGCCTGGCCATGGTCGCCCAGTCCGAACATCCATTCCGGGTCGAAGAAGCGCGCGGCGGCGTTGGCGTCGAACGGGTCCCAGGCTGCCAGCGCCCGGGCGTCCTCGGCCGGAAAGCCCGACTTCTCTAGCAAGTCGCCCAATTCATCGCGGATCTCAAGGATCCGCCTCCGCGCCGCCGACTTGGCGCGGCGGTTGCGGGCGGAGAAGAAGGTGGCATTGACGTCGCGCCGTTGGGCCTCCAGCCCGACGATCGCGGGGTCGCGTAGTTGGCCCTGGCCGGAGGCGACCAGCCCCAGAGCATTGGCGGCGACGAACTTCATTTCCAGGTTAGGCAAGGGCGTGATGCCGCGGTTGGGCTTGGCGTCGTCGACCGCCTGCTCCACCGCCAGCGCGATGAAGCAGCGCAGCTTGGCTATTTGGACGGCGATGGGTTGGATATCGACGCCGTGCAGGCACCCCTCGATCAGGTAGAGCTTGCGGGCATAGTCGGCGGCGCCGGTGTCGAAGCTCGCATCGAAGGAGGCGAGCTTCTCACGGGCGTCACGCACCCGGTCTTGCCGCTCGTGCAGCGCGGGCGTGCGCTCGGCGGCCGCCAACGCCTGCTCCAGAGGTTCCCGGTTGCGAGCACGCCATTTGCCGCCGCTTGGGTCCAGCCGGCTCAGTACGTGGACCAGCTTCTGCAGCAGCCCGAGCGGGAACGCGCCGGAGCCAACCGCCGGGTCGATGGCGCGGCAGCGCTCGATCGCCGCCACCAGGGCGTCGGCCTCGCCGTCGCTGAAGGTGGGTGCCGCCGCCGCATAGCTCAGCAGGTCACGTAGCCGCTGGTCCGTCGAGCTCTCGCTGGTCGCATCCGAGATCGACGACGTGGGACGTTCCAGCGTCAGTTCGCCGGGAGAGGGACCGAAATCAAGGCCCGGAGTGCGAGGGCGCATGCCGCCCGCCAGCAAAGGCTTCAACACTGGAGCGAGATAGCCGACCAGCGCCTCGTCGACCATGAAATCGACCACTTCGCGCGGAGTGTAGAAGCTGCCCGACTTGTTGCGCGCCGTCGTCTTGGTGTCCTCATTGTAGGAGGCGAGCAGGTTCTCGAAGACCTTGCCCAACAGCTCCGGATCGAGCGCCGCTTCCTCCTCGAGAGGTGTGTTCTCCTCGACAGTGAATTTGTAGCGCTCGAACAGGTCGATCAGTCCAGGGACGCTGCGGGTCGTGCGCTTGCCGTAATAACCCGACAAATCGGCATCTGGCTGGCCGCCGAAGAACAGCCGGTTGGGCAAGCGTGGCTGGCGCTCTGCCTCCTCTGAGAAGCCGTCGACGCGTAGCACCCGACGGCGCCCCTCAGTCGTGGCGCGGTCGGCGCGTGGGTCACCGGGCTTGATCTCCACGTCCAGGCAGTCGAACAGGCCCCCGTTTAGGAAAGGCACACGGGCGAACTGCGCCAGCGCCGCATCGGCGTCGGCGAACATGATGCGCTGCCGCAGCTTGCTGTGGACGAGGTAGGCGGTGGTCCCGCCCGAGCCGTCTCGCGGAAGCCAGCCGCGTTCGTCCATCTCGGTGTTCAGACAGGCGAAGAACAGGTTCTGGAGGACGGCGAGGTAATAGCCGTTGGCGTCAGGGTGGGCATGCGGCGACTCGACCAGGAGGTCACGAAGCGCCTGTTCTTCGAACAGCTCAGCCGGGACGAGGTCCTTCTGCTTGACGAACCAGACGAACATCAGCCGGGTCAGCAGGCGGATGAGGCCGATCTGCCGCTCGCCGTCGCCATTTCCCTGGCCAGGCGGGAACATAACCACGCCTTCGCCGCTGGCCCAGGCGAACCAGTCGGCCAGATCCCGATAGAAGCGTTTGTTCAGCTCCGAGGCCGACAGCACCGTCAGCCAGCGGTCATATAGGCTGCGGAAGTCGGCGGGAGCTGGGCGCAGGCCTGCCAGCGTCAGATCGGCGAGGATATCGAGATGGGCGCGATGCGGGCTCGCGAGGTCGATGTCCTTGACCAGGCTGATCCGCCCGCCGACCACGTCGCGCGACGCGTCGCGCCGGTTGAGCCGCCTGTCAATGACCGCCAGCGTCGCGTGGTCGCCATGGCGGAATAGGATGATCGCGGGCATCGCGAAGCCGCGGTTCAGCTCGCGTGTGATCCCGACCAGCTCGCGCCGCGTCCAAGTGCGGTCCTGAAGGTCGAGAGCGAGGAAGACGAAGCTGTCAATGTCGCGGTGGCGGTATTCGCCGGACGTCGCCGGCACGCTGCCCCGTGCCAGCGCCGGCAACTCGTCGCCTGTCAACTGGAAGACGATGTCCAGAGCGCGCCACGCTGCGACGCCACCGAACGAGGTGAACCGGGCTGGATCGAGGCCGACCGCTTCCAGCAGCGCGGCTGGCGCGCCGCCGGTGTCCAGCGTCTTGGGACTGTCGTAGCCGAGCGCGCGCAGCAGCTCGCGGGCGCCATCCACGTAGCCAGAGGTCGTCAGAGTGGACAGGGCGACGCCGATCCGGTCGAGCCGTTGGACAGTGTGGCTCATACGGCGCTCCCATCGCCCGGCCGTACGATCAACCACGTGATCAGCTCGTACTCCGAGTCAGTACGCGCCTGAGCCGCGCCATCCGCCAGCCTCGCGCCACGTCCGGCCGCCAGGCCCGCAGCTGCCCGGACCGCGTAGGCGCGTCCGATGTCGGCAACGGCGGCGGCCACCAAGGCGTTGTAGCGCTCCATCGCTTCGCCGTATCGCGTCTCGGCGTCGAACGAATGGCATAGCTGCTCAAACGGCTCGGCTCGACCGGCGCATAACGCCGCCATTGCTCTCAGTACCGACTTCGGCTGGGAGAAGCCGTGCCGCACGACACCGTCGTCGCCGAGGTAGACGAGGTAGAAGGGCTCTAACGGGTTGACCATCGACGCGGCCGGCGGCCCTTTGCGACGCAGGCAGAAGATGACGCCGGGATCGAGTGTACCCGACGCGGTCACAGAGGGCGCTATCGCATGCAAGCCCAGCGGGGCGTCGCGCAAGGCGTCGGCGTTGGCGCGGGCGAAGTTCAGCAGATCGGCGCGGAATTCGTCGAGTGTGAACTCTGCCAAGCCGACGCCTTCGCGAACCTCTTCGAGGTCGAAGACCTCGGTCTGAAGCCGACGAAGCTGCTCGTCTCGCCAGTGCGTCTCGCCCTCTGCTGCGTCACGTGCCTCGGCAAGCAGGTTATCGTCGCCAGTGGCCGAGAGGTCGACCAACGCCATGCGCGATTCCACGCGATCTTTGAGGTTCAGATATCGATTCAGGTCGTCGGTGGGCCAGAAGTTGACCATCCGTACCGTCTCGGCCTGCGCGCCGATCCGGTCAATGCGCCCGAAGCGTTGGATTAGTCGCACCGGATTCCAGTGGATGTCGACATTCACGAGCATGTCGGCGTCCTGCAGGTTCTGGCCCTCCGAGATGCAGTCAGTGGCGATCAGCAAATCGATCTCCTCGCCTGGCATGCCTCGCATTGCCGCCCGCTTCTTCGATCGCGGCGCGAAGTTGGCGAGCACGTCTTGAAAGCGGGCCCGGCCGATCGAAGCAGCGCTGCTATCGCCGGTGACCAGTCCAACATGCAGGCCCTCGGCCCGCGCCACAGGCTCCAGCTCGCGGTGCAGATAACGGGCTGTGTCGGAAAAGGCGGTGAACAAGATGATTTTGCGGTTGGGAGAGCCGTCGCGGTTACGAGAAGGTGATCCCGCTTTTTCCAGCACAAGCGCCTTGATGCGCTCAAGCTTCGCGTCGCGCGCCGGGATCACGGCGGCGGCGGCGGCGGCCAGGCCCGCCACGCGATCGCGGTCCCGGCGCAGGGCGGTCTCCCACGCCCCGACGTCCACGTGGCGCAGATCATATTTCAGTCGGCCGCCAACCTCGAATGCTGCCGCGAGGTCATCATCGCCGTCGACTTCGTCGCCGAGCGAAACGCTCGCCGTGGCTGCCACGGAGGCGTGGTTGGCTTGAAAGGCGGTCAATTCGGCTAGCCGAGCGTCGATGCGGTCGACCATTCGGCCCATCGTCAACCCAAACGAATTGACCGAACTCTCCAGCCGCTTAAGGAAACCAACCTTCATCATGGCGATGAGGTACCGTTCGCGATTAGCTTGGTCGAAACCGACAGTGCGCCGATCCCGTTCGTCGTATCGTGCGCGGTGCTCGAGGCGCACGAACGCGAAAGGATTGTAGAGAGCGAGGTTCAACCCGCTGATTTCCGCGTCGATGGCTTCAAACGACGGAAACTTGCTGGCAAGGTCGATGCCAGGCGCGAGCGACATCGGACGCTCGCGTGCCGGGAAACGGCCGATCGCGTCCAACGCATCGGCATAGTGCCGTTCGATATGGCGGCGGGACCGCGCGATTGATACGCCATCGAGCAGGCTGGTGAATGCGGGAGGAAGCGATGCCATCAGCGCCGCGGTGTTCCGCCCGCCCGCCTTGCTCCAGGCCTTAAATCGCTGCCGTGCCTGACCGATCAGCGCGGCCAAGTTTGGAGCTCCAAGCGATTGGAAGGCATCGGGCCGGTCTTTGGCAATCAGGTCAAGCTGAGCCTTGAGGTCAACCAGGTCATTGTTCACAGGCGTCGCGGACAGCATCAGAACCTTGGTAGGATTTCCCGCCCTGATCACATCGTCGAGCAGTCGTTGGTAGCGTCCTCCTGCAGCGTTCCGGAAAGCATGCGACTCGTCGATCACCACGAGATCGAAGCTGCCCCAGTTGATGCGCGACAGGTCGATGTCACCGACCCGACCCGCTTCCCGGCCTAGGTCCGTATGCGACAGGACGGTATAGGCGAGGCGGTCGCTTCGAAGAGGGTTGAGGTCCGAGTTATTCCCCGCGAGGTATTCGGTCCAGTTTTCCCGAAGCTTCTTAGGGCACAGCACCAAGACCCGCTGGTTGCGCAGCTCATACCACTTGATTACGGCCAGCGCGGTTAGTGTCTTGCCCAGGCCCACCGAGTCCGCCAAGACGCATCCGCCGTAGCGGTTCAGCTTGCCGAGAACGGCTCGGACGCCATCCCGCTGAAACGCGTACAGCATTTTCCATACAGCCGTGTCCGCGAAGGCCGATTGGCCGAGCCGATCTTCCTGGGCGGTCTGATCCGAAAGGTAATCCTGGAATAGGTGAAACAGAGTTTTATGGTAGATGAACTCAGGGCTGTTATGGGCTCCAAGCTGTTCCAGACGTTGAAGAACCTCGTTCTTCACATCGACGGTCAGCGTGTCGTCGCCCCATAGCTCGTCGAACCAGATCAGTAAATCGTGGCGATCACGGTCGCTGTCGACCACCAAGTTCAGTTCGATGTTGGGCCGCTCGGTGAAGCCCAGCCCTTTCACTGTGAAGTTGGAACTTCCAACTAGGGCGTGCTCGCGGGCTCCATCATGCACATGGATCATTTTCCCGTGCATCAAGCCAGCTCGGCGGATCGAACGCACCTCGCCGCACCGTCGGATCCATTCCGCACATTGTTGTGCTGTGGCGCGCTGCCGGAGCTGATCCACTAGTGCTAGCCCGTTCTCGGTCAAGGCGAAGGCAGGCGGGACGAGCGATTGAGCCTCAACGCTCGATAGGAAGCGAGGCTCACCAAAGAGCAGACGGACCGCGCCAGCTTTGTCCAAAATTGGCTTTAAGCAGCCATATGCGGAGCTCGTGAAGTATGCGGAGACGATGCTAAGCCTGCTGTCGGCGAGAACGCGATCCTTGATGAAATCAGAAGCTGAACCGCGCTGACGATTGTCCCGGATGCTGGTGATGGGCCTCGGCACTGGCAATCGTCTCCGCTGCGCGCAAGGCGCCAGACTCAAATCATATCTCCAGTCCTATGCGGCTGCTCGGCGGACCTCAAGCTGGCGCAAGACACCAGCCGCCGATTAACTGTGACTTTGCATACACGGTAGGTTCTGGCCTCTTGAGCAAGTCGAGACAGAGGTTCGCAAACGGACGACACAGCGATCTCGCCACCAGGCGGTACAGATCATTCCGCACAGAATATGACAACGGACTTGCATTACGCAAAATTATCGATCATAAATCAGCGGTAGTGCATGGTTTGGGAGCGAGGCTATGACGGATGATTTTATGCGACGACTGGTGGCCGCGTTGCCCCGGGATCTTCTGTTGGACCTGATCGATATGGGGGTCGCGCGCGCCTTGAAGGCGCATGAGCTCATTCGCGATCACACGGACCTGGATGGCCGCAGCGCCCGCGGCGCCGAGGGACAAGTGCGCTTCCGTTTGATGGAAAAGGGGTTTCAGGACATCTGTGAGCAACACGGCGCGGTCGCGCTGGGCGGGGGGCTGTTGCCCGGAACAGAACTGCGCTTTTTCCAGCCGTTCATGCGTTTCGAAGGGAGCAAGGGCGGCGTGATCCTTGGTCTTGCCTCGATGCCTGCGCGGCGAGAACTGCCGAACAAGAACCAGTCCCGGATGACCGGCGTCACGCTGAATTTCCATTTGACGCCGCGCCTTAGCCTCGATGCTTCCGATCCCCAGCCCGGCGACGTTTTTGTCCTCTTCCTCGTGGCGCGCGACCCCGCCCGTTCGGGCAAGATTGATGAGATCGCCATCGGTGCCATCGACTCTAAGTACGAGAGTTACCTGTTTTACGAGACGATCGAGGCGTTCATCTCGAACTATGTCTCGGCCGCGCCACCGGCTCCGGAGACAGGTAGCGACGCGCCGGCGGCACTGCCTAGCCTGATCAAGCTCAAGCCGGGCCGAAAGACGTTCAAGCCGCCGGAGGCGTCCGACGACAGGGACGACGAGGGATCGGCTGACGGTTCAGCTTAAGGCCTTAAGAATCATTCGACGTTAGAATGATGGTCGGCCAGTAGGATAAAGCGAATGCGCGTCGGTACACCAGGGTTCGTCCCTGGCCGCCTAACGGAGGCCAGAAGGGCGCGCCGCATTTCAAGCATGTCGGCGTTGGCGCGGGTGATGGGCATTAATCCCAGCACAGTGTCGCGCTGGGAAGACGGATCATCCGCGCCCGACACCGAGGCGTTGATCCGGCTTGCGGAACAGTTTGGCGTGCGCCCGGAATATTTTCTGCGGCCGGTCTACGACGACGGTCGCCCCGTCTTCTTGCGCTCCCTCTCGACAACGCTGGTGCGCGATCTCGACTATCAGCGTTCGCAGATGCGGTGGCTTCAGGAAGTCAGTGCCGTAGTCGAGCATTATGTCGATCTGCCGCAGATCGACGTCCCCGACATGCTTGCCGGTGCAACCTACCGGCAGCTGCGCGATGAGGATCTCGAGCAGATCGCACTCGACCTTCGCCGTCACTGGCGTCTTGGGGAGGGTCCTTGTGCCGATGTCGTCGGGCTGATGGAGCGCGTCGGCTTCGTCGTGGGCGCCATAGAAATGGGAACCGCCAAGCTTGACGGCCTTTGCAGCTGGTCTCCCATCACGGGTCGGCCTCACGTTCTGCTCTCTACCGATAAGATGTCGTTCGCGAGGCGGCAGATGGATGCGGCGCATGAGATGGCGCACGGCGTCCTTCACCGGGACGTCGGAGGCGAGGAACTGAAGGCGAACCTGAAGCTGATTGAGGCGCAGGCATTCAGGCTTGCGAGCGCGTTCCTCCTGCCCTCAACGACGTATCCGATAGAGGTCCGCTCGCCGTCCCTTGCCGGCCTTGTCAGCCTGAAAGAGCGTTGGCGCGTGTCGGTCAAGGCCCAGATCAAGCGCCTGTCAGATTTGGAGGTGATACCGCCGGACTTTGCGACCCACCTCTACAAGTTGCACTCTGCGAAAGGATGGTCGCGCGAAGAGCCGTTCGATCGACAGTGGGTTCCGGTCGAGCCACGCCTGCTGTCGGATGCGTTGCATCTCATCACCGAAGAGGGCGGGCGGACGAAAGCGGATTTGCTGGCTCTGGAGTTCGCTATCCCGGCTGGAGATGTCGAGAATTTGGCCAGCCTCCCACATGGATGGTTTTCGCGAGAACGCGCTGAGGTGGTGCGCTTGAAGCCGGCTCAGGGCCTCAAGGAGGCCGATAGTGGGGGTGAGGCTTCCATTTTGCCTTTTGCTCCCAGGGCACGCTTTTGAGACGGGACTGGCTTAATCGATAGGCTCAGCGTCTCCGAGTTCGCCATATTTCGCCCATATCCACTGCAGGCAGCGCCTCTGTCATTCGACGGATCGCGTTGTCGGAGAAACAAGCGATCTTTTGCGACCCGAACTCGAAGACGTGGCGGCAGGTCGGATCGTCATCTATGCCGAGGTGAGCCCTTAGGGCGTTGGCCTTCGGAACCGTCAGGCCGATTTTCGAAGCGAGATCGGCGGCCCGTGTGTGGAATTTCTTCTGCAGATCCAGCTCTCGAACGGCGGCTGCGTCGGCTGGGTCGTCACCGCCGATGTACCGCACCGGGGCTCCCTGCTTTTTGGTGAAATGCACGGTGAGATTGATGCCGTCCCCATCGGTTTGCGTGCCAACGGTGGACAGGCGAGGGAATACGTCGACGAACGGCCTTCCTGATTTCACGGCCTTTTCGATGCGGTCGATGTCGCGTTCCGAAATTTCGACCTCGTCGACAACGATGCTTTCCATTGCCAGCATTGACCTTATGCGGGCCCGGGCTTCGTCGCGCTGGCGCCGACCGGGCTGGAGCAGATCCGCGATCAGGTTGTACTCCCTATCGACCAGGAACTCGAAATCGCCGGGAGGAAGCGTCGAGACCGGTAGGACACGTGGCGGAATATGGCTCGCGAGGTCGTCATCCAGCGTGCGCTTCAGATACCCATCGAATGCGGTCACCAGGGCCTTGGTGTTCAGATAGAGCAGGTCCTCCGCCACGAAGACGTACCAGTGCTGAGCGGCGTCTCGCAGGCTGTCGATGGCCCTCATGACGCCGGCCTCCTCCTGGGTGAGGCCGTGGCCGCCGCAGCAGATGCGAAGGCATTTTTCGAAACCGAGCGACTTGCCCGTCGCCTTGTCGAACACGCCGACCTTGTTCTGAACGAGCACCGCCTTCAGGAGCATCTCGCACGCGTGCTGGAGGTGCAGCAGCACGACCGTAACTCTGCCTTCGTCGTCGAAGCTATTGAAGGCGGTCATCCCACTGCGCAGCGAGCTAATGGCCTTCGCCTTGAGAGTGCGAGCATCGCGAACAAGCTTCATGGTTTTCTGGACCCGTCGAAAGCGACTGCGTTGCCCGTCTATCGGTCTTGGCAAGGTAGTCGGACAGCCAGACTACCGACGAAATGACTGCTCGCCGATTTGTGGACAAGCGCCGCGCTCATGCCCCCAGCGCACTCATCGACTTAGCGAATCGAACCCATGCATTCAGAATCTACTGGCGTCGAATCATCGCGCATTCAAGCCACGGGAGACGAACTATGAGCTGTGAGATCTGCGAAAAGAGGGGCGAGCGGCTGTACCGCAGCGCCCGGGGCATCATGATGAAGGTCAAGGGTTCGCCGCGGCATTACCTTGAGGTTGTGCGCAAGGAGATCGCCGAGGCCGATCTGGTCTTCGGCGTGTGGAACGAGCCGGACAAGACCGGCCTGTTCAGTTACGTCGTCATCGGCGACGAGTATGTCGATCCGCGCACCGGGTTCGACCTGCCGGCGCCGACGATCGCTGCCATTCCGTGCCGCAACCAGCTCGACGCCATCGCCTACCGCGTCCTGCTCGGCGCGGACGCCGAGGCGCCCCAGGGCCGGGTCTGGCAGCTGCACCGCGGCCACGAAGTGCGCGTCAACACGCTGTTGACCATCGAGGGCAGCTTCACCGCGCCCATCACGTGCCACTAGGAACGACCAAGGCCTGGCAAGTTGACGCCGGAGGGGCTTACCCCGACGGATCCGCTCGACCATAATGGTGTTGCGGCGTCTGACATGCTGGTGTAGCACAGAACCATAGTGTCACACTCGTGTAGTCAGTATTTTCAATGACTTAAAGGGTCCGGCCAATTGGCTGCGCATCCTAGTCCCCCAGCCACTCCTAACCCGCTGTAAAGACCGGGATTTCTGGAACGGCTGACACCTTCGGGTGGTTTCATGAATTGCTTCAGGTAAGCACTGGGTAAGCAGCTGAACGATGCTGCTGCCCCGCACCCCTCGGGCCAGTCGATGGATGTTCCGTCCATGCGTGCGCTGTCTCTTGATCTCTTTTCAGAAAAAGAAAGAGAGCCGTTCAAGCCGTCCACATCATAAACAATTCAATGACTTAAAGGTTGGGAGTCAGCTGTCCAAAGCCGTCCATTTGGCTAATCAGCGATTCTTGAAGTGCATCGGCAAGTCGCCGGCCAGTCTCAGGCCATCGTTTGCTGGCCAAGATCGCTGGTGTCCGAACCTGCAGCATGGGGGCGCGGCGCGGCCGAGGCCTGCAAGGCTCGCCGAGCACTCAACGCTCCATGCGTAACGTTTGTGGAAGGAAAATGCGTCAGCGAGTAGCGACAATAATGCTGCTGATAGCGCCGGCGCCCCCCACCGCGCCGATCAGCAGCTTGTAGCGCTCGCGCGGCGTCAGCTTGGCGAAATCGAAGGTGACGATGTCGCCGGCGGGCGAGTCGGTTGAACTCGTGTCGGTCACGGTCGATCTTTCGCTGATGGCGCGGGGCGCTGAGACCTCGCGGACACCGGATTTCAAGCTGGAATGCGATGCGTCGCGAGCGGCGTATGGCAGCTGAGGTTCTCGAACCCGTCTGATGTCACGACGTAGAAGTCGCCGAGATTGGCGCCGGCCGAGAGCGGCTCCAGCCATTGCGCGTGCAGGACGAAGACCATGCCTTCCTCCAGGCGATCGTAGTTGTGCGAGGCAAGGTTGAAGGCGTTTCCGGCGCTGGCCATGCCGACGGCGTGGCCGATATTCGGGTTATGGGGCCCGTGCGTCGCCGGATAGACATGCATCAGCTTGCGCCCTTGCGCCTCCCAGTCGGGCGCGCTGACCTGCTGCCGCTTGATTAGCCGCGGGCCGCCATCCTCGGCTGTGCTCCAGTTATAGGGCATGGTCCGCGTTTCGGCTGAGGACAGCATGCCCTTCTCGATCATCGGCTCGAAGGCGGCGTTGTTGATGTCGCGCATCAGCGCGCCGGGCCTGATCAGCTTTTCGGCGCGCTTCACGCCCTCCTCGCAGGCCGACAGCACCAGTTCCTGCCGCGCGGTGATGTCGCCGAAGGCGATCATCCGGGAGGTCTGGGCGTTGTACCCTCGGAAGGTCACGTTGGAGATGTAGAGATTGGCGATGTCGCCCGGCCGCATGACGTGGCCATAGGGCTTGCCGCAATGGGTGCCGAAGGCGTTGGCGCCGATCTGGTAGCCATCGGCCGATTCACCGCCGCGCGCCAGTTGCGCATAGGTGAAGGCCGCAAAAATCTCGTGATCGGTCACGCCGGGCTTTGCGACGTGATAGGCCGCCTGGATGCCGATATCGATCAGTTGGCAGGCGGCGCGGAACATGCCGACCTCGCGCGGCGAACGCACCCGCTGCATCCGGTCGATGATGGCGCTTTCGTCGGTGAAGCTCGCGCCCCGCACCAGCTCCTTTATCAGGCCGATGAACTCTCCCGAGCGGCTGTCGCCCATCCAGCCGATCTGCGGGCGGGCAGGAACGATGTCGGCCAGGAGCTTGGCACAGGCTTCCGCCGTCTTGACCACAGAGGAGCCCGGCCGGTCGGCATACTCGCGCCCGATCGCGCCGATCTGCCAGATATCCTCGACCAGCACCGGCTCGCCGCCGGGGGGGAGGATGACGGCTTGCGTGAAGAAGGAGAGCAGCGTCAGCGGCTTGTCCTCGTCCATCGGGACGATCAGCACGCCCTCGCGCATCCAGTCGCAGAGATAGCGCAGATAGGCGTTTGAGGTATGGAACCAGCCGATCATGTCGGTGTGAACGATCAGCACGTCATGCCCGGCCACGACGCATTCGCGACGAACCTTGCGCAGCCGCTCCTCGAACTCCTCGAGCGGCAACGGCAGCGGCGCGTCGAACTGGAAGTCGGGCTCGAAATCGGCCAGCAGGGCTTCGATGCGGCGGCCGGCAGGCGACGGTGATGTCACGAGAGTGATCCTTGCGAGATGGAATCTGGCGATATGGAATCGGGAGTGACGCCTAGCCCTGGCGCTTGGGCTCAAGCGCTTTCCAGGAGACGATGAGGCAGAGCAGCACCGCGCCGATCAGCACGCCGGAGATGGCCGCGACCCGGACATCGAGCGATTCCTCGATCATCTGGAACATCCGCAGCGGCAGCACCGTGGTGCGCGCATCGGCGAGGAAGAGCGTCACGGAGACATTGTCGAGCGACTGCATGAAGACGAGGAACATGCCCGCCAGAATGCCCGGCAGCATCAGCGGCAGCGTCACGCGCAGGAAGGTGCGGAAGGGTCCCATGCCGAGCAGGGCTGACGCCTCCTCGAGGCTTGGGTCGAGCCGCTGGGTGATCGCTGCGCAGGAGCGGTACATCAGCGGCCCGAACACGACGATATGGCCGAAGACGACGAGGCCGAAGGACGGGCTCAGTCCGACGCGGCCCGAGGCGATCAGCGCCGCCAGGCCGTAGACGAGGCTCGGCAGCACGAGCGGGGCGAGCATCAGCGGCTCGACGGCTGCCGACGCCGCAGGCTTCAGCCGCGTCACGCCATAGGCGGCGGGCGCCGCGACCAGCACGGCGCCGAGCACCGTCAGCACGGCGATCTGCGCGGAGTGCAGGATCGCCGTGTGGATCGGGCCTGACTGCTCCGGGTCGAGCAAGGCTGAGTACCAGCGCAGCGACAGCCCGTCCGGCGGAAACTTCAGGGTCTGGCCGGCGGTGAACGACATCGCCAGGCCGACCACGACGGGCGCGACCATGAAGGCGATGGCGAGCCCGCCGAGGCCATAGACGAAGAGCCGGTAGGCCCAGTCGAGCGGGCGGTTTCCGTCAAGCATGACCGGCGAGCCTCGGATGGCGGGAGGCGGCCGTCATCGCCAGCATGACGATGCTGGTCGCAGCCAGCAGCACGAAGGCGGCGGCGGCCGCCGACGGCCAATTGAACAGCACGCCGACCTCGCGGTAGACGAACTGGGGCAGGTAGATCAGCCGCGCCCCGCCGATGACCGACTGCGTGACGTAGGAGGTCGTCGCCCCGGCGAAGACCAGCACCCAGCCCGCGAGGATGCCGGGGGCCATCATCGGCAGCAGGATCGTCGACAGGACGCGCCAAGGGCCGGCGCCGAGCGTGGCGGCGGCCGCCGCCAGACTGCCGTCGCTGCGCGTCATCACCGCGATCACCGGCAAGACCAGCAGCGGCAGTTCGATCTGCGCGAGCACGACGACCAGCGCGGTCTCGTTGAAGAGCAGGCTGCGCGGCGCCGGGAAAAAGCCGAGTTCGACCATCGCCTGGCTGACCGGACCCAACCTCCCGAGAATGACGATCCAGGCGAAGGTGCGCACGACATTGCTGGTCAGCATCGGCAGCAGCGTCAGGAAGACGATGACGCGGCGCATCTTCGGGCCGGCATGCCAGTAGAGCAGTACGATCGGCAGGGCGATCAGCGTCGTCAGCGCGACGACCTTGGCGCCCAGGCCCAGTGTATCGACGAGGACGCTGAGGATGAACGGATCGGCGAACAGGCGCCGATAGTTATCCAGGGTCGGCGAGCCGGCTGTGTCGACGAGGCTGAACACCCCGAGCAGGGCGAGCGGCACGAGGAAGCCTGCCAGCGACAGCGCCAGCATGGGCAGCAGAAATGGCAGTCCGTTGCGGTTCATCCCGCGCGCTCCCGCGTTGCCTGGCCCTCGTTCACTTGCGCACGACGCGGTCGAACTCTGCCGTCCAGGCGGCGCGCTTGGCGTTGATCTTCGCCCAGTCGGGATAGACCAGCGTCTTCATCTGCTCGTCGGAGACGAAGGCCTTGATGCCGGGCGGCAGCGGCACCTCGGTGTTGGTGGGAACCATCTCGGTCGGCGGCAAGGCGAGCTTGGACTGCGCATCCGCCGAGATCGCCGCATCCATGTACTGGTAGACGCCCTCGGGGTTGGCGGCGCCCTTGGCGAGGTGGATCGTCACCGGGACGCTCGGCGAGCCGCTGACCGGATGGACGAACTCGCAGGGCACGCCGAGCGATTTCAGCCGCGCGACATTGCCGGTGCTGGCCATGAAGACGCCGATCTCACCCTGCTGGAACATCGTCATCTGCTGGCTGCCGTTGTTGGCGATCGCGCCGATCTTCGGCAGATGCGAGGCAAGCAGCTTGAAGACGGGCGCCATGTCGTCTTCGCTGCCGCCATAAAGCTTGGCGATCTCGACCCAGGCCATCGTCGCGGTGTTCGAGCCGAAGCCGATCCAGGCGACCTTGCCGTCATAGGCCTTGTTCTCGAAGAGGTCCTTGTAGCCGGCGGGCTTGGGCACCAGGCTCGGATTATAGGCGATGCCATTGATCTCGACGGTGACATTGGGCCCGTATTCGGTGCGGGCGGCAGCATCGAGCTTGCTCCAGTTCTTCAGCTTCGACGGGTCGATCTTCTCGATCAGCCCGCGCGACGCGGCTTCCGCCGTCTGGCCGGGCGACATCAGCAGGGCGTCGAAAGGTGGCTTGGACGGGTTGGCCAGCAGCTTGGCGAGCTGATCCTGCGCCAGCGCCGGCGCGACAACCAGCTCGGTGCCCTGCGCCTTGACCAGCGGGGCCACGATCCTGCGATAGGCGTCCTCCCAGGCGTTGGGGAAGGATGCGGCGACGACCGAGCCTGCGGCACGAGCGGACTGCGGCGAGAGCAGTCCCAGGCCTGCGAGGCTGGCGAGGCCGGCGGTGAAATGGCGACGGCTGAGCGGATGGCTGGTCATGGCGGCGATCCTTCTGATGGCGGTCAGGGGGCAGGAAACAGGCGGCAGCGATCGAGAGCGAAGGTCACGAAGACGTCTTCCGGCAGGTTGTCGGTCGGCGAGCCCGGCACGCGGCTTTCCGCGGCGCGGACGGGGTGCGTGCCGGCGACGAGAAGGTCGTGCATCATCAGCGGCCCCTGCGGGACGGAGAGCATCCGCTTTGCCGGCAGGGCACCTGCGGATGCCTCGGCCTGAAGCATCACGTGCTCGGGCCTGACCGCGAGGACGACAGGCGAGCCCGGCACGAAGGCGACCGGAGCCGGCATCGGCAGCAAGGCGCCCGAACTCAGCCGCAGGCCGGCGCCGGTGGCACCTTTCTCGACCTTGGCCTCGAGCAGCGAGGCATGGCCCACGAAGCCGTTGACGAAGAGACTCGCCGGAGAATCGTAGAGCTCCGCTGGCTGGCCCGACTGCTCGACGCGGCCCTTGTTCATGACGATCAGCCGGTCGGCGACCGACTGCGCCTCGTCCTGGTCATGCGTGACGATGATCGCGGTGATGCCGAGGCTGCGCTGGAGCCGGACGAACTCGAACTGCAGATCGGCGCGCAGGCCACGGTCGAGCGCTGCAAAAGGTTCGTCGAGCAGCATAATGGCCGGGCTCGGCGCCAGGGCCCGCGCCACCGCGACCCGCTGCTGCTGGCCGCCCGACATCTGCCGCGGCAGGCGATCCGCGAAGGCGGTGAGCCGAACCAGCCTGAGCATCTCGTCGACGCGCTCGCGGCGCTCCGCGCGCGGGAGGCGCGAAATCCCGTAGGCGACGTTCTCGGCAACGGTGAGATGCGGAAACAGCGCATAGTTCTGGAAGACCATGCCGACGCTGCGCTCGCGCGCCGGGATGTCCGTGACGTCACGCTCGCCGATCCGCACGGAGCCGGCATCGGGCCGCAACAACCCGGCGATGACCCGAAGCATCGTCGACTTGCCGCAGCCGCTCGGTCCCAGGATCGCGGCGATGGTCCCCGCGGGAACCTCGAAGCCGACATCCTCGATCGCGGCCGCTCCGGCATAGGCGTGGTTGACGCCTGTGACGGTCAGGCGCTGCCCAAGTCGCGGGGCGGAAGTCTCCGGGTTCACTTCGGCCGCCATCGACATGCTGCACCATCCGGGCGTTCGAGAGGGAATGCCTCGGCTCTGGACGGGGTCCGCCGACGCGCGTCTCTCTGCAACTGATGGGGAGCTTCTGGCAAAGCTCATGCCAAGCGGTCGCGACGAACCTGGGTGATTCTGCTAATACACTGATATATATCAAATATTATTGATTTCTGATCTGATTTTCAGTGAGGATTTATTTCTGGTTTCAGATATGAAAACATATCTGGTTGCACAAATTTAGACGCTGTGCCCGCAAAATGGGCTGTATCCCGATGGCGGCAGGGGCTATCGGTATCGGCACACAAACGGCAGCCGGAACACCCAATGAACGAGCGTGTCAGCGACATATCCGGGGACGACGTCGTCGTCCGCATCTGCGATACGCTCTCGGAAGCGATCGCGGAGGGTGCGCTTCGTCCCGGCATGAAGCTGCCCGAGGATGTCATCGGCGCACATTTCGGAGTCAGCCGAACCGTCGTCCGCGGTGCCATCGCCGTGCTGCAGCGCGATCATATCGTCGAGCGCAAGCGCAATCGCGGCGCCTTCGTCGCGGAGCCCGGCATCGAGGAGGCGCGCGCCCTGCTGGAGGCCCGCCGCAGCATCGAGTTGCTGATGCTGGAACGTGTCTGCGAACGCGCCGCGCCGGACCGCATCGCCGCGCTGGAAGAACTCACGATCGAGGAGGAGCGCATTCACGCTGCCCCCGACGCTGCGGCGAAGTCCAGGCTCGCGGGCCGCTTCCACGTCGAACTGGCTCGGCTCGGCGACAATCCGGTTCTGCTCGAACTGCTGGAGAAGGTCCTCGCCCGGATTTCGCTGGTCGATGCCCTATACAGGCGGAAGAATGGCGATCAGTGCGGCGCCGACCACCACCGCCAGATCATCGAAGCCGTCGGGCGCGGCGACAAACCTCGTGCGATCGCGCTGATGAGTGAGCATCTCGACGATCTCGAAAGCCGGCTGGTCCTCGATGAGGCCCAGGGTGAAAGCCATAACCTGACCGCGGTGCTGGAGCGCTTCTCGGCGCGCGCCTGATCAGGACAAACGGGTTGATCCGCTGGCCAGCTCCGCTCCGACCACAAATGTCGGGTTTTGGGTGATGCCTCTATGTCGCTACTGGCGCGTTTCAACCTGAGCGGCGGAGGGTGGTTTTTCAGAACCTCCAATGGACGCGCAGACGAGACTGCCAACCTTGCCGATCTTCAGACATCGTCCCAGTCGACGGCCGCAAAAGCAGACCGTGTGCAATGTCAGCCGTCTTGGCAGCCGGGCGCGCTGTGGTAACCTTCCGTTAGAGCGGAAAAATCCGCCATCGGCTGCGCCGTTGATCCCTTCGGCGTTGCTGCTTTCAGGGAGGATATGGGAATGCGCAAGGCGCTGTTGGCCGCTGTAGCGGCATCTACTCTCGTCATGGCGGCCGGAGCCGCCAACGCCCAGGACAAACTCAAGATCGGCGTCATGGCAACCCTGTCGGGCGCGCTGACCTCGGGGGGCGAGGATGGCGTGCGCGGCGTCCAGATCGCCGCCAAGCAGGCCGGCAACAAGATCGCCGGGCGCGAGATCGAAATCATCACCGTCGCAACTGACGCCAGCCCCGACTCGGCGCTTCGCGCTGCGCGGAAGCTTGTCGAGCAGGACAAGGTCCAGCTCATCATCGGCCCCCTGTCGGGTTCCGAAGGCATCGCCATGCGCGACTACAGCAAGACCGTGCCCAATCTCGTGATGATCAACGGCTCCTCGGGCGCGCTCGAGACGACCTATGTCAATCCCTCGCCGAACTTCTTCCGTTTCAACAGCGACGGCGCGCAGTGGATGGCCGGGCTGGGCGAGTATGTCTTCAAGGACAAGGGCTACAAGAAGATCTCCGTGATCGCGGAAGACTATTCCTTCCCCTATACTCAGGTCTTCGGCTTCGCGCTTGGCTACTGCAAGGTCGGCGGCCAGATTGCTCAGCGTCAATGGGTGCCGCTGGGCACGAAGGATTTCGGCTCGGTCATCGCCAATATTCCTGACGACGTCGATGCGGTTTTCCTGGGGCTTGGCGGCGGCGACGCCGTCAACTTCCTCAATCAATACGGCCAGACGGGCGGCAAGGCGAAGTTCATCGGCGGCTCGATCATGGCCGACCAGACCGTGCTGTCCTCGCGCGGTGCCGCCAAGCGCCTGCTCGTGGGAACGCCCACGTCCAGCGGCGTTGCCGATGCATGGGACGATCCGAAGTGGCAGGCCTGGGTGAAGACCTATCAGGAGGCATTTCCGGCCGACAAGCGCTTCGCCAGCCCGTCGCTCTTCGCGACGAACTACTACAACGCCTTCAATGCCCTGGCGATCGCGATGGGCAAGATCAACGGCGACCTGTCGGATGGCGGTGCCAAGCTGCGAGCCGAGCTTGCCAGGACCGAGCTCGACGCTCCCAACGGCAAGGTCAAGCTCGATGAGAACCGTCAGGCGATCGCAACGACCTTCATCACCGAGGTCGCGGAGCTCCCGAACGGCGATCTGACCAACAAGTTCATCAAGACGGTGCCCAACGTCTCGCAGACGATGGGACTTTCGGCCGAGGCCTTCAAAGCCGTAGGCCTGCCCTCGCGGACCAATCCCGAGTGCAAGCCGTGACGGGCTGAACGACAACGCTCGGAAGGGAGACGGCGACATGCGCGTCCCCTTCCGCCCGTTTTACGCCTCGGTTGACGCGTTCGTCCGCCGCCAGAACCTGGCGGCCACGGGGAGGCTTGCCTGATGAGGCCGTGCACAGAGCGGCGGACTACTTCGAGAGAGCGAACATGAGTCGCGCAGTCGCGGTGTGCCACGGCCCCTTCGGCCGAGCTTCGATCTACGACCTTGACCGTCCACTGGTGCTTCACGCGCACCGCGAAGCTCACCTGATCTTCCATATCGAGGGCAAGCGTGGCCTCGTCAGGGTCGACAACCGGTCCGTTCTGGTCGATCCCTTCATGGCGGTCGCGATCAATCCCTGGGAGCCGCACAATTTCCAGCCCGAACGCCAAGGGGCTTTCGGCCTGTTTCTCGTCGTCTACCTCAAGCCCGAATGGCTGGCCGCCCAGACCATGACGCCGTCCGGGTCGCTTGCCTTCCCGTCATCGGAGCTTGTCGTGACGCGCGAGCTTGCTGCCTGGCGCGACGAAGCGGTCGGCATGCTGTTGTCGTCGCAGGCCGAACCCAACCTCGCACCCGTGCTGATGGCCCTCGCGCAAGCATCGAGCGAGCCGATTGGCTGCGACCTTGCGTCGTCGCTGCTTCACGTCACGCCGGCGCTGGAGCTGGACCGACGCGTGCAGCGCGCAAGGGGGCTTCTCGCCCAGTGCCGCAATTCCGGTGGCGTGCTGGCGAGCGTGGCGCGCGAAGCCGGGCTGTCGCGGGCGCATTTCTTCAAGCTCTTCCGCGAGCAGGTCGGCGTCACGCCGACGGTCTTCGCCAACACCATGCGCCTCGACGCCGCTCTCGACCGGATCGCTCTCTCGGAGGACCCGGTCACGCGGATCAGCAACGGGCTCGGCTTTTCCTGCCAGAGCGTCTTCACCCGCTTCTTCACCGCCCATATGGGCATGGCGCCACGGGACTATCGGCGGGTTTTGCGGACCGTCGGCCTCGCACCGCTGAAAGCCGGCCATGGCTGATTTCGTCGCCCGACGCCCATTCTGGTCGCTGCTGATCGCGATCGCGATCGCGCTGATGCTGTGGCTCGTCTTCGCCGTCTGGACGCCGGGCATGGAAGCGAGCTTCGGGCGCAAGCGGGTTTTCCTCAGCGCCCTGTTCAATGGCATCACGCTCGGTGCGCTCTATTTCCTCGTCGCCAGCGGCTTCACGCTGATCTTCGGGCTGATGCGCAACGTCAACCTTGCCCATGGCTCGCTTTATCTGTTCGGCGGTTATGTCGGCTACAGTGTCGGCAACCTCACCGACTCCTGGCTCATTGCGCTCGTGGTCGCCTTCCTGGCGGCCGCGCTCGTCGGCATCCTCATGCAGGTCCTGCTGTTCCGCTGGATGGAAGGCCAGGATCTGCGCCAGACGCTGGTGACGATCGGCCTTTCGATCATCTTCGCCGATCTGCTTCTCTGGAGTTACGGCGGCGACACTTTCCAGGTCACGACGCCCGATTGGCTATCGGGGCCGGTTCAACTGCCCTTCGTCGTTGCGCTGCGCAGCAATGGCGAGGCCGTGATGATGACCTATCCTTTCGTGCGCATCGCGATCCTGGCAGGTGCGATCCTCCTCGGGGTGCTGATGTGGCTGGCGCTCAACCGCACGCGCATCGGCATGCTGGTGCGCGCCGGCGTCGATGACCGCGACATGCTGGCGGCGACCGGCGTGCGGGTGCAGCTGATCTTCATCCTGATCTTCGCCTTCGGCGCCGGACTCGCCGGGTTGGCCGGCGTCGTCGGCGGCACCTTCCAGTCGCTGCAGCCGGGCGAGGATACCAAGATCCTCCTGTCCTCGCTGGTCGTCGTCATCGTCGGCGGGATGGGCTCGATTCCCGGTGCGGCCATGGGCGCACTGATCGTGGGCCTCGCCGAGCAGTTCGGCTCCGTCTACATGCCGACCTATGCGGTGATGCTGACCTTCCTGATCATGGTCGCGGTGCTGGCGATCCGGCCGCAAGGCCTGGCGGCGAGGCGCTGAGCGATGGCGGTGATCGACACCCGCACCACCGGTGAGCGCGTTCCGGCCAGCGAAGGCCTCGCCGACTGGGTCGCGCGGCGCGGCGTCGCCTTCTGGATCGTCTCCACTCTGCTGCTGGTGATGCCGCTGCTGGCGAGCCCGTTCTGGCTGGGCCAGATCTTCGCCTATTCGATGATCCTGGGACTGATCGCGCTGAGCCTGATGTTCCTTGCCGGTTATGGCGGTGTCGTCAGCCTCGTGCAGATGACCGTGGCGGCGCTCGCCGGCTACCTCGTCGCCATCCTCGGCGACAGCGCCATCACGCAGATCAGCCTGAAGTGGCCATGGTGGGCCGTGGTGCCGGTCGCAGTCTTCATCGCGGCGGCGTTCGGCACGCTGAGCGGGGCTCTCTCGGTCAGGACCGAGGGCATCTACACCATCATGATCACGCTCGCGATCGCCTCGGCATTCTATTACCTGACGCTGCAGAACTACTCGATCTTCAATGGGTTTAGCGGCTTTAACGGAATCGTTCCGCCGGTCTTCCTTGGCATCGACTGGGGCGGCACGGTGGCGTTCTACTATCTTTGCCTGGGCTGCGCCGCGCTCGCCTATGGCGTGGTGATCTATGTCTCGCGCGCACCCTTCGGCCTCGCTCTGCAGGGCACCCGCGACAATCCAAGACGCATGGCCGCGCTCGGCTTCGATGTCGTCGCCCACCGCGTCGCAGCCTATGCCTTCGCCTCTGTGATCGCCGGCTTCGCAGGTGTGCTGCTGGTCTGGTTCCAGCGGCAAATCTCTCCCGGGACGGCTGGCGTCGGACCGGTTGTCGACATGCTGATCATCGCGGTGGTCGGCGGCTTGAGCCGGCCGATCGGCCCGTTCATCGGCGCGCTGATCTATGTGCTGCTGCGCACCTTCTCGCTGGATGTGCTCGAAGGGCTCGGCCTCGACGGCAAGCGCTACCAGCTTGTGATCGGGCTCGGCTTCCTGATCATCGTGCTGTTCTCGCCGAACGGGCTCATCGGCATCTGGGAACGCCTGCGCGAGCGTTATCGGCGCAACAGCGACGCGCGCGCTTCGGCGATGCGCGTCGGCGGAGGCGCGCCATGAGCGCCGTGCCGCAGCGCGAACCGATGAACGCGGCCGGCTCCGCCAATGCGCTGGAGCTGCGCGGCGTATCGCGGCTGTTCGGTGCCCTGGCGGCGCTGTCGGACGTCACCCTCTCGGTCCGGCCGGGCGAGCGTCGCGCCGTGCTCGGCTCCAACGGGGCCGGCAAGACCACGCTGTTCAACTGCATCACCGGCGATTTCGGTCCGAGTTCCGGCGTGATCCGCTTCTTCGGCGAGGATGTCACCGCATTCCCGCCGCAGGAGCGCATCCGCCGTGGCCTGCGCCGGACCTACCAGATCTCATCGCTCTTCGCGGGGCTCTCGGTGATCGACAATGTCTATCTCGCCTGCCGCGGCGTCTCCCGAAACCGCTTCTCGCTGCTGCGCCCCCGCCGCGACGATGCGCTGACCTATGCCGCCGAGAGCCTGGTCGATGCCGTCCACCTGACGGCGGTCAAGGATCGGCTCGTCGGCGAACTCGCCTATGGCCAGCAGCGCCAGCTCGAAATCGCCCTGGCGCTCTCGGGGGCGCCGCGCTTCATCCTGTTCGACGAGCCGGCCGCGGGGTTGTCGCCGACCGAGCGGCGCGACCTCGTCCATATCCTCACCGGGCTGCCGGGCCATATCGGCTACATCATCATCGAGCACGACATGGACGTGGCGCTGCGCGTCGTCGAGAGCGTGACGATGATGCACAATGGCCGCATCTTCAAGGAAGGCCGGCCCGAGGAGATCGAATCCGATCCCGAGGTGCAGGAACTCTACCTCGGGGGTGGCCATGGCTGAGCGGCTGAAAGCGCCGGCCGGCGCGGGCGTCCCGATCCTCCAGGTTGCCGGGCTCAACGTCTTTTACGGCCGCTCGCATGCGCTGCAGGGCGTCGACCTGACGCTGCAGCACGGCGTGCTCTCGGTGGTCGGTCGCAACGGCATGGGCAAGACGACGCTGTGCAAGGCGATCATGGGGCTGGTGCCGATCAGCTCCGGCTCGATCCGCTTCTTCGGCGAGGAGATCGCCGGGCGCGGGCCGGCCGAGGTGGCGCGGCTGGGCGTCGGCTATGTCCCGCAGGGCCGCAGGCTCTGGCGCTCGCTGACGGTCGACGAGCATCTGCGCGTGATGCAGCGCGGCAAGCGCGGAGCCTGGACGATCGAGCGCATCTACGAGGTCTTTCCGCGCCTGGCGGAACGCCGCAACAATGGTGGGGCGCAGCTGTCGGGCGGCGAGCAGCAGATGCTGGCGATTGGCCGGGCGCTCCTGATGAATCCGCGCCTCCTGCTCATGGATGAGCCGACCGAGGGCCTCGCGCCTGTCATCGTCGCCCATGTCGAGGAGATGCTGATCAGGCTCGCCGAGGCGGGCGACGTCGCGATCCTGGTCATCGAGCAGAATATCGGTGTCGCGACGCAGATGTCCGACCCGGTCGCGATCATGGTCAACGGCCGGGTCAACCGCATCATCGCATCCGCGACGCTCGCCGGAGACCGCGAGCTGCAGCAGCGCCTGCTCGGGGTCGGACGCCACGGTCATGACGAGACCGACGGCGCGCTTGAGGCCCCGGCCGGAACCGCCCCGGCAAACGCGCCATCCGCCGCGCCCGCCGGACCGACGAAGGTCTACATCGCCAACCCGGTGCAACCGACGCGCTGGTCGCAGCCCGTGCCGGCGGCGAAGATCGAGGCGCAGGCCCGCACCATCTCGCGCCCGACGCTGGCGACACGCGATGGCCGGCCCGTCGGCGAGGTGCGCCCGCTCGCGGCGGCCGCGGCCGGGGAGCCCTATGTCGTCATCGCCGGTACGCTCGACACCAAGGGCGAGGAACTGCGCTTCATCCGCGACCTGATCCGCGCCGACGGCCTGCGCACGCGGCTTGTCGATCTTTCGACCTCAGGCCGCAGCGTCGGCGGTGACGTCACGCCGCAGGCTGTCGCGCTTGCCCATCCGCGGGGCTCCGCCGGCATCTCGTCGGGCGATCGGGGCACGGCGGTGGCGGCGATGACCGAGGCGTTCCAGGCCTGGCTGCCGAAGCAGGAAGGCCTGCTCGGGATCATCTCGGCCGGCGGCTCCGGTGCGACGGCGATGGTCACGCCCGCGATGCAGGCGCTGCCCGTCGGCCTGCCCAAGGTGATGATCTCGACCATGGCCTCAGGCGATGTGCGCGCCTATGTCGGCGCCTCCGACATCACCATGATGCACTCCGTCACCGACGTGCAGGGCCTGAACCGCGTCTCGCGCCTCGTGCTGGGGAACGGTGCGCGCGCCATCGCCGCCATGGCCAGGGCGCGGCTTGCCGAACTTCGTACCGCAGCACCGCAGCGGCGTGCCGAAGCTGCACAGAAGCCGCTGGTTGGAATGACCATGTTCGGCGTCACCACGCCTTGCGTCCAGCACGTCTCGAAGCTTGTCGCGGCCGAATGGGAGCCGCTGGTCTTCCACGCCACCGGCACGGGCGGGCAGGCGATGGAGAAGCTGATCGATTCCGGCCTGCTCGGGGCCGTGATCGACGTTTCCACCACCGAGATCTGCGACATGATGATGGGCGGCTTCCTGCCGGCGACGGAGGACCGATTTGGTGCGGTGATCCGGACGCGCATCCCCTATGTCGGCTCGGTCGGCGCACTCGACATGGTCAATTTCTTCGCGCCGGACACGGTGCCGGAGCGCTATCGGACCCGCACGCTCTATCCGCACAACCCGCAAATCACGCTGATGCGCACCACGGCGGAGGAGAACTCCCGCATGGGCCGCTGGATCGGCGAGCGCTTGAACCAGATGGAAGGCCCGGTGCGCTTCCTGATCCCGGAACTCGGCATTTCCGCGCTCGATGCGCCTGGACAGCCCTTCCACGATCCGATGGCCGACGCGGCGCTGTTCCAGGCGCTGGAGCAGACGGTGCGCCCGAGCCCCAACCGGCAGCTCGTCCGATTGCCCCACCACATCAACGACCCTGCCTTCGCGGCCGCGCTCGTACAGCACTTCAAGGCGCTGCACGCCGGGCGCCGGCGCGAACGGGCAGTGCAGAGATGATCGCCGCCATGACACGCTTCGACAAGAAGACCCTGCTCAAGCGCTTCCGCGCGATGGTCGCTGCCGGCGAGCCGATCGTCGGCGGCGGCGCCGGCACGGGGCTCTCGGCCAAATGCGAGGAGGCCGGCGGCATCGATCTTATCGTGATCTACAATTCGGGCCGCTACCGCATGGCAGGCCGTGGCTCGCTATCGGGAATGATGCCCTATGGCGATGCCAACGCGATCGTCATGGAGATGGCGGGCGAGGTGCTGCCGGTGGTCAAGACCACGCCTGTGGTCGCCGGCATCTGCGGCACGGATCCGTTCCGCAGCATGGATGTCTTCCTCGACGAGGTCAGGCGCGTCGGCTTTTCCGGCGTGCAGAACTTTCCGACCGTCGGGCTGATCGACGGTGTCTTTCGCAGGAATCTCGAAGAGACCGGCATGGGCTACGGGCTCGAGGTCGAGATGATCGCGCTCGCCAACGCGAAGGGTCTCCTGACCACGCCTTACGTCTTCTGCGAGGACGATGCGCGGGCCATGGCGAAGGCGGGCGCCGACATCATCGTCTGCCATCTCGGCCTCACCACCGGCGGCGCGATCGGCGCGGAAACCGCCCTCACGCTCGCCGATTGCCCGGCGCTGGTCGATCGCTGGGCGGCGGCGGCTCTCAAGGTGAAGAAGGACGCGTTCATCCTCGTCCATGGCGGGCCCGTCGCGGAGCCGGCCGATGCCGACTTCATCATGAAGAACACCAAGCACTGCCACGGCTTCTATGGCGCGTCCTCGATGGAGCGCCTGCCGGTCGAGGTTGCGATCCGCGACCAGACGCGCGCCTTCAAGCGCATCGGCCGTGGCAAGGCCGCTCACGACGCAAACAAGAGACCGGCGCCAAAAGCCGGCAAAACGAAGTGACCCGGGTTTCGGGCGGGAGGATGAAGACATGACGGGACAGCTGATCGGATCGCTGATCCTCTGGCTGATCGTGGCGGTGATCATCATCGCCATCGTCGTCTATCTGGTGAACTGGCTCTATCGGCGCTCGTCGAAGGAGGTCTCCTTCGTGCGCACGGGCCTGTTCGGGGAAAGGGTGGTGATCAATGGCGGCGCCTTCGTGCTGCCGATCATTCACGACGTCACGCCCGTCAACATGAACGTGCTGCAGCTCGCCGTGACGCGCGCCAGCAACGATGCGCTGATCACGCGCGACCGGATGCGCGTCGATATCGACGCGGAGTTTTACGTCAGGGTGAAGCCGGAACGCGACTCGGTCGCCGTCGCGGCCGCCACGCTCGGCCGGCGCACGCTGCAGCCCGACCAGCTCAATGCGCTGCTCTCCGGCAAGTTCATCTCGGCGCTGCGCACCGTGGCGTCCGAGATGACGATGGAGGAGATGCACGAGAAGCGTGGTGCCTATGTCCAGCGGGTCAAGGATGCGGCTGCCGAAGCGCTCGCCCAGAACGGCCTCGTGCTGGAATCGGTCGCGTTGACCGACCTCGACCAGACCGACCTGCAATATTTCAATCCGTCCAACCGGTTCGACGCCGAAGGTCTGACCCGCATCATCGAGGAGATCGAGGACAAGCGGAAGCAGCGCAACGACATCGAGCAGGATGCGATGATCCGCATCCGCACCCGCAACCTCGAAGCCGAGCGCCAGGCGCTCGATATCGAGCGCGAGAGCGAAGGCGCGCGGCTCGAACAGCAGCGCGAGATCGAGATCAAGCGCGCCGTGCAGCGCGCCGAGATTGCTCGCGAGCGCGCTGCCCGCGACACGGAGGCCGAGCAGGCGCAGATCCTGTCGCGCGAGGAGATCGAGAAATTCCGCATCGCCAATGAGCGCGCGATCAGCGAGGCCCGTATCGCGTCCGACCGCGACATCCGCCAGCAAGAGATCGCCCGCACGCTCGCGGTCGAGGAGGCCGAAATCGTCGCCCACGAAAGAGTCGAGAAGGCGCGCATCACGAACGAGCAGGCGATCAACGTCGCTCGCATCGCGTCCGACCGCGACATCCGCCAGAAGGAAATCGAGCGCACCAAGGTGCTGGAAGCGGCCGAGATCGCAGCGCGCGAGGCCACGGAAAGAGCCCGCATCGTCCAGGAGAGTGCGATCAACGCCGAGCGCATCGCCCGCGAGCAGGAGGTCCGCTACCGCGAGATCGAGCGGACCCGCGTCCTGGAGCAGGAGGATATTGCCGCCCGCGAGACAGTCGAATCCGCCCGTATCGGGCAGGAGGAGCGTGTCCGCGCCCTGCAGATCGCGCGCAACCGGGCACTCGACGAAGCCGAGATCGCTGCTCGCGAAGCCATCGAGAAGGCGCGGATCGCGCAGGAGAACGCGATCGCCGCCGACCGCATCGCGCTCGACCAGCGGACGCGGCTGCTGGAGATCGCGCGCACGGAAAAGGTCGAAGCCGCCGAAATCGCTGCCCGCGAGGCAACCGAGACGGCACGCATCACCCAGGAGCAGACGATTTCGAGCGCGCGCATCCGCCGCGACGAGGATCTGCGCGGCCTCGAGATCGCCCGCGACCAGGCGATCGAAACCGCCGAGATCGCGGCACGCGAGGCGACCGAGGCCGCCAGGATCGCGCAGGAGCGGATCAACGCGGCCGAACGCATCGCCGCGGAACTCGCGACGAAGGAGCTGGAGATCCAGCGTGCGGCCGAACTCGACACCGCCGAACTCAAGCGCCGCGACACCGTCGAGCGGCAGCGCATCACGACCGAGCTGAAGCTCGATCAGGAGCGCATCAGCTCGACCAAGACCCGCGAAATTGCCCAGATTGCCCAGAAAGAGGCGATCGAGATCGCGGAAGAGCAGCGCGCCATCGTGCTCGCCGCCAAGAAGGTCGAGCGCACGGACGCCGACAAGACGCTGCGGCAGGCCGAGATCACGGCGCGCCAGCAGGTCGACACGGTCGACATCGCCCGCGAGCAGGCGCTGGAGGCGGCGCGCATCGAGCGCCGGCGCGCGCTGGAGCAGCTCGAGATCGGCCGAACGCAAGCGCTTCAGGAAGCGCAGATCGCCTCCAACGAGGAGGTCGAGCGCGCCCGCATCTCGTCGGACCGCGGTCTCGACGAGGCGAGGGTCGGCCGCCAGCGCGAGCTGCGCAAGCTCGAGATCGAGCGCGAGCGCGAGGTCGAGAGTGCGGCGATGGACAAGGCCATTGCCATCTACACCAAGTCGCTGGAGCAATCGGCGGCGCATGCCAGTGCGGAGATCGCACGCGGCAAGGCGGTCGAGGCCGAGGAGAAGGTCCAGACCATTCGCGAGAGCGAGGGCGCGCAACGGCGCAAGACCGTCGAAATCCTGCTCGCGGAGAAGGCGGCCCAGGAAACGCGGATCGCTGCGGAGGCCGAAAAGGTCCGCCGCACCGTCGAGGCCGAGGCGCAGAAGTTGCTCTACGAGGCCGAGAACGTTCTCAGCGACGGCTCCCGCTATGGCCTCTTCCGCCGCCGCTTGCTCGACAAGATCGAGGGGATCGTGCGCGAGAGCGTCAAGCCGCTGGAGAAGATCGAGGGCATCCGCATCCTGCATGTCGACGGCTTGGCTGGGGGAGGCGGCTCGTCGGGGGCGGGCGGGGCGGCACGCTCGCCGACGGACGAGGTCATCGAATCGGCGCTGCGCTACCGCGTGCAGGCTCCGATGATCGACCAGGTGTTGAAGGAGATCGGCATCGAGGGCGGAAATCTCGCCAAGATGGGCGGCCTGATGCGCGAGGCCTCCGACATGCAGCGCGTCGCCAAGGACGCGCAGGCCTCAAAGCCACGCGAAGGCGGTGAAGCAGCCGAGGCAGCCGCCCCTCCCGGGGCAGGGCCCGGCGGGGGCTCCCGCTCCCGCAAGAAGTCGTGAGGCGCTGATCGATGGCCCGCGTCTACGTCTCCAGCGTCATCGCCGCACCGGCCGCCCGGGTCTGGGCCCGGGTCCGCGACTTCAACGGCCTGCCGAACTGGCATCCCCGGATCGCCGAAAGCCGCATCGAGAACGGCGAGCCGTCCGACAAGGTCGGCTGCATCCGTGCCTTCTCGCTGCGCAGCGGCGACCGGTTGCGCGAGCAGCTTCTCGGCCTCTCGGACTACGACATGTTCTGCACCTATTCGATCCTGGAATCGCCGATGCCGCTGACGAACTATGTCGCGACGCTCAGGCTGACGCCGATCACCGACCAGGACCGGACGTTTGCGGAATGGTCGGCGGATTTCGACTGCGCGCCCGAACTTGAGGCCGAGCTCGTCGCGGGCATCGGCGGCAACGTCTTTCAGGGCGGTTTCGACGCGCTGAAGCGCGCTTTCGGAGGCTAGGGGCCATGCCGCATGTCGTCCGCAGCACGATCATCGATGCGCCGGTCGATCGGCTCTGGTCGGTTCTGCGCGACTTCAACGGCCACGACCGCTGGCACCCGATCGTGGCGAAAAGCGAGATCGAACGCGGCCATCCGTCCGATCGCGTCGGCTGCGTGCGCCGCTTCACGCTGCAGGATGGCAGCGAATTGCGCGAGCAACTGCTAACGCTGTCGGATCTGGAGATGACCTTCAGCTACTGCCTGCTCGACACGCCCATACCGCTGTTCAACTACGTCGCCCATGTCCGGCTGCTGCCCGTGACCGATGGCAATCGCAGTTTCTGGCACTGGGAAAGCCGGTTCACCACGCCGTTGGGGCGCGAGGCGGAACTGGCCCGGATCGTCGGTGACGAGGTCTACACCAACGGTATCGAAGCGGTGCGGGATCTGCTCGTGCGAGAGGACGCCTGACATGCTCGATGTGAGAAGCTGCGCCAGCCTGTCCGAAGCCGCCGGCATTCTCTCCGGAGACCGGCAGGCCCACCTTATCGGCGGTGGAACGCTCGTCATGCGCGAGGTCAACGAGGGCAGGCTGACGAGCGGCACCCTGGTGCGCGTGACCGACCCCGCCTTCCGCCAGATGAGCGCCGGCGGCGCGCGCATCGAAATCGGCGCGGGTGTGACCATGGCGATGGTGCTGGCCAACCGCGACCTCGCTTTCCTCCATCCGGCGGCGCGCGCCATCGGCGGCCCGGCCGTCAGAACGATGGCCACCGTCGGCGGCAATCTCTTCGCCCAAACCCCCTATGGCGATTTCACGGTCGCTCTGCTGGCGCTCGACGCGCAGATCGTGGTGCAGGCGGGCTACAGTTCCGGGCGCGGCATCCCGATCGAGGAGTTCCTCGCCGCGCGCGAGCGTGGCGGGCAGGGCTTGGTCACGGCTGTGCAGTTCGCCCGTCCTCAGAACGCCGGCGACTTCCGCTTCCGAAAGATCAGCCGGGTCAAGCCGAAGGGCATTTCGCTGATGTCGATCGCAGCCCTCCTGCCGGCGGCCGGCGGCCGGATATCGCAGCCGCGCATCGCCTATGGCGCCATGGCGCCGACGCCGGTCAGGGCGCGCGGCGTCGAGCGCGCGCTGGAGGGCAAGACGCTGGATGCAGGCGCGATCCATGCCGCGAGGCAGGCGGCGCTGGAAGGCTGCAGGCCTGCGACCGACGCGATCGCCAGCGAGTGGTATCGCCGCGAGGTGCTGCCCGTCCATCTCGGCCGGCTCCTCGCCGGCGAAGAGCGCTGAGGAGCGACGCACATGGCCAAGGTTCCGGTCCAGTTCAGGCTCAACGGTTCAGACCGCGCGGCTTTCGTGGATGCGCCCGAAACGCTGCTCGAGACCTTGCGGCGCGGTCTCGGCGATTTCGCTCCGAAGTATGGCTGCGGGCAGGGCGCCTGCGGTGTCTGCACCGTGCTGGTCGATGGCGAACCGCAGCTCTCCTGCCTGACGCTGTCGATCTCCTGCGAGGGCCGTCAGATCGAGACGGCGTCAGGCATGGCGAACGGGCCGGAGCTGCATCCGCTCCAGGCTGCCTTCATGGACCATTTTGCCGCCCAGTGCGGCTTCTGCACGCCGGGCATGCTGACCGTCGCCAGGGCTCTGCTGAGCAGGAACCCGAACCCGACCCGCGACGAGGTCGTTGAGGCGATCAGCGGCAATATCTGCCGTTGCACCGGCTACGAACCGATCATCGCCGCGATCCTGACCGCTGCTGGCTCGCCAGCGGCGCGACGCGCCTGAGGAGCCAGCCATGCTTGAAATGCGCAAGGACCTCTTCGCCGACGAGCGCGATGACAATCTCAACGTCATCGGTAAGGGCCTGCAGCGTCAGGACATGCCTGGCCATGTCACGGGCCGGACGAAGTTCTTCGATGATCACGCCTTCGACGGCATGCTGCATCTGAAGGCGGTTCGCAGTCCGCACGCCCATGCCCGCATCCGCTCGATCGACGTATCGGCCGCCGAGCGCGCTCCGGGTGTGAAGCGCGTGCTGCGCGCCGGCGACGTGCCGGTGAACAAGAACACGCTGCTCAGCCTGATCAACTTCGGAAAGGACGACGAGCCCTCGCTTGCCGTCGACAAGGTCCGCTACAAGGGCGAGCCGGTGGTCGCGATCATCGCCGAGAGCGAGGCGGCGGCGCTTGCCGCGCGCCAGCTCGTGCGCATCGACTACGAGCCCATCCCGGCGGTCTTCGATGTCGAGGAGGCGCTGAAGCCCGGCGCGCCGGTGGTCAACGACACCTATCCCGGGAATTACTTCGAATATCACCAGCGCTTCGACCACCAGAAGCTGCGCTTCGGCGATGTCGAGCGGGCCTTCGCCCAGGCCGACCACATCGTCGAAGCCCGCTACCAGATGTCGCCGATCGAGCATGCGCCGACGGAAACCAACGGCTCGATCGCAGCCCCCGAGCAGAACGGCCGCTATGTCGTGCATTCCTGCGCCCAGGGCCTGTTCTTCGCCCTCGGCACGGCCGCCAAGATCGTCGATCTCGAATCCAACCGGCTGCATTTCATCGGCGGCACGGTCGGCGGCGGCTTCGGCGGCAAGGTCGATGCATTGACCGAGCCGCTGGCCGTCCTCGGTGCCATGCTGACCGGGAAGCCGGTGCGCTTCGTGCTCGATCGCGAGGAGGAGATGCTCTACGGCTCGCCGCGCGGCGCCGAGCGCATCTACATCAAGGATGGGCTGATGCGGGACGGGCGCATCGTTGCCCGTTACGTCCGCAGCTATTTCGACGCTGGCGCCTATACGCGGCTTTCGAGCTACGCCGCGATCAAATGCACGGCCCATCTGCCGGGGCCGTACTGGATCCCGAACGTCGCCTCCGACGTCCATGTCGCCTACACCAATCGCTGCCCCTCGACCGCGATGCGCGGCTTCGGCATCACCGCCGTCGATTTCGCGCTGGAGGTCCAGATGGACCGCCTGGCGGAGGCGGCGAACATCGATCCGATGACGTTCCGCATCCTCAACGCCTATCGCGACGGGGACATGAAGCCACATCGTCGCGTCGCCAAGAACACGGCGTTGATCGAATGCGTCCAGGTCGCGGCCGAGAAGGCGAACTGGCCGCTGCCCGACGAAGCGAAGCGGCAATCCTCGCTGGTCGGCGGCGGCACAGGCGAGCGGGCACAGATTCCGGCGACGATGCTGGACCAGCGCGGCCAGATCGGCCGGCCGGATACACGCAACGGGCCAGCCGGCGAAATCCTGCCTGCGGGGACGGCGCGGATTCCGCTCAGCAAGCAGCCGATCATGGACGGTGAGCGCGACGGCCGTCCCGCGCCGACGCAGGTTCCGCGCTACGAGCCCGCCCGGCCGGTCGCATCCGCCATACCGGCCCCTCCGCTGCCACCGCATTATCAGCCGCCGGGCATCCCGCCCGGCTATCCGCCCCCGCCCATGGCGGCACCGCCACCGCCACCCCCACCGCAGCCGCCGGCGCAAACGTCACATGGGGCAGTGCGGTTCTCGTCGGTCTTCGGTACGAGGAGGCGCTGAGATGGCCCGTCATGAAGGCAGGGGCATGGCCTCGGTGAATTATCCGATCGGCATGAATCTTGGCGGCGATCCGAGCCAGGCGCTGATCCATTCCAACCCCGATGGCAAGTTCACGGTCGCGCTCTCGGCGATCGATCTGGGCCAGGGCATGAAGCAGGTCTCGCGGCAGATCGCGGCCGAGACGCTGGGCGTGCCGATCGAGGACGTCCATGTCGATACCGCCGACAGCGACACCGGCCCGCACGACATGGGCTCCTTCGCGTCGCGCGGCACGCATCGCATGGGCAACGCCATCATCGTCGCCGCCCGGGAGGCGCGCGGCGTGCTGCTGGAGGCCGCTGCCGAGGAACTCGAGGTCAACGCCGCCGACCTCGTCACCGACGGGCGCGGCAACATCCATGTTCGCGGTGCGCCCTCGAAGACGATCACCGTGAAGGCCACCGCGCAGGCGGCGCAGTTCAAGCAGGGCAAGACCATCGCAGGGCGCGGCATCTTCCTGATCCCGCTCTCGGCGGTCGACGCCGAGACCGGTGAAATGAACCCCAATACGGCCTTCGCCCATGCCTGCCTGGTCGCCGACGTCTCCGTCGACGACGAGACCGGCGAGGTCGAGGTCCAGAGGATGACCAGCGCCTATGAGCTCGGCCGGGTGATCAATCCGCGCATGGTCGAGCAACAGCTCGTCGGCGGGGCATGGATGGGCATGAGCCACGCGCTCTACGAGACGCCCGAGCCCTATTATCCCAACCCCGAGCACGGGCCGCGCGACTTCAACGAATATCTGATGCCGGGGCCGGGCGACATCGCGCCCTATCACGTCACGGTGCTGGAGCGGCCGGCGCCGGATGGGCCGTTCGGCGGCAAGGGGCCCGGCGAGATGTGCGCCAATCCGGTGCTGCCGGCGATCGCCAACGCCGTCTACAACGCCATTGGCGTGCGCGTAGACGAATTGCCGATCACGCCCGAGAAGATCCTGCGCGGCATCAAGGCCAATGGCGGCGTCAAGCCGCAGGCCCGCCGTGGCGGCCCGGTGAACTGGCGGTGACGGCATGGCGCTGAGAACCACCGTTGCCGGCATATCGAGCCCCGAAGCGCTGGCCGAAGTGCTGCGCGCGGCGATGTATCTCGCCGATGACGGTATCGCGACCGCCGGCTATCTCGCGCTCGCGCTCGGCAAGCCGCTGCTGCTGGAGGGCGCGCCGGGCGTCGGCAAGACGGAGGCTGCCAAGGCGCTCGCCGGCATCCTCGGCCGGCAGCTCATCCGGCTGCAATGCTTCGAGGGCATCGATGCGTCCGGCGCGCTCTACGAATGGAACTATCCCCGCCAGATGCTGGCGATCCGGCAGGCCCGCGAAGGCGAGACGCCCGATATCTACCGCGATGACTTCCTGATCGAACGGCCGATGCTGGCGGCCCTGCGCCGGCCGGATTCCACCGTGCTGCTGATCGACGAGATCGACCGCTCCGACCATGAATTCGAGGCCTTCCTGCTCGAATTCCTGTCCGACTTCTCGATCTCGATTCCCGAACGCGGCACGTTGCGCGCGGCAGAACGGCCGGTCGTCGTGCTGACCTCGAACCGCACCCGGGAGTTGCACGAGGCGCTGCGCCGCCGCTGCGTCTACCACTACATCGCCTATCCCGAGGCTGAGCGCGAAGCGCAGATCATCATGCTGCGCTCCTCCGCCGTGGCCGAGGGCACTGCGCGCGCCGTCGTCCATGCCGTCGGACTGCTGCGGCAGGAGCCGCTCGCCAAGCCCCCCGGTGTCGCGGAGGCTGTCGACTGGGCCGAAGCCGCGACCGCACTGGCGCAGACCGGCGCAACCTGGCCCGAAGCCTTTCGTCGCTCGCTCGGCACCGCCATCAAGGACGAAGAGGACATGGCGCATCTGCGCCCGCGGCTGCCATTGTTCATTCCGGGGCTGGCGGCGTGATGGCGCCCGTTCCCGCCGCCACACGTGTCCTCCTGGCTTTTCCGGCCCTGCTCCGCGAGAACGGTTTTGCCGTGGCTCCGGAACAGACGACCTCCTTCCTGATGGCGGTCGAACTGCTGGGCCCGCGCAGCATCGAGCACGTCCGCAAGGCGGCACTTGCGACGTTCGCTCCCCATCCCGAGCAACGCCCACGTTTCGACGCCTTGTTCGACTTGCTCTTCCTTGGCGCCATCACTGAGCCGGGTGATGAGGACTTCGTGCCCGACGAGGAGATGTCGGTGCAGGAGGATGCCGGTTCGCGCGAGGTGTTGCTCGGCGAGGAGATCAACGAGACCGGGCAGGCGGCCACGGGCGCTGAAGCGCTGTCGGTGCGCCGCCTGCAGCCTCTCGATGACAACGAGGTGCTGCGCCGCTTTGCCAGAGCGCTGCCGGCGGCATTGCCGCGCCGGCGCGGCTATCGCCATCGCGGCGCGCGCCGTGGTCCGGTGGTCGATCTCGCCCGCAGTCTCCGGGACGCCATTCGCCATGACGGCGAGGTGATGAGCCTGAAGAAGCTGCGTCGCGTCACCCGGCCGCGCCCGATCCTGGTGCTGATCGATGTCTCCGGCTCGATGAAGCAGCGCAGCGACGCCAATCTGGCCTTGGCCCATGCCGTGATCCAGGCTGCGCCCCGCGCCGAGGCCTTCACCTTCGGAACGAGGCTGACGCGGGTAACGCGGGCGCTACGCCGCCGCCGGCGCGAGCAGGCGCTGATCGAGGCGTCCGGCCTCGTCGCCGACTGGGACGGCGGCACGCGGATCGGCGATGCGCTGCTGGCCTTCCTCGCCGTGCCGCGCTTTGCGGCTTATGCGCGCGGCGCGGTCGTCGTGGTGCTGTCCGACGGGCTGGAGCGCGGCGACCAGGCAGCACTCGTCTCGGCCGTGGCCCGGCTCGCGGCGCGGGCGCACCGCATCGACTGGCTGACGCCGCTGGCCGCCGATCCGGGCTATCGTCCCGAGACCGAGGCGCTGCGGCTGATCCTGCCCAACCTCGCCAGCCTCGCCAACGGCGCGAGTACGGCGCGGATCTGCGGGCACATCCTTTCACTCGGGGGCGCGCGAGCGGCATGACGGGCATCATCGATTCCCATTTCCACATCTGGCGGCAGGCGGATCTGCCCTGGCTGCTCGGCCCGATGCAGCCGCGCATCTTTGGACCCTATGAGCCGATCCGGCGCGACTATCCGATCGCGGAATATCTGGCTGATTGCCGGCCCGAGGGCATGACGCAGGCCGTCTATGTCCAGGCCAACTGGGCGCCGGAGCGTTATCTCGACGAGGTCGATTTCGTGTCGCAGGCCTCGGAGGAGAGCGGCTTTCCGATCGCGATCGTCGCCTATGCCGACCTGCTCGCTGGGGATGCCCGTCCCCAGCTCGACGCGCTTGCGCGCAATCCACGGATCCGTGGCGTGCGGATGCAACTGCACTGGCACGAAAACGCGCTCTACCGTTTCGCCAGCGCTCCCGATCTGGCGCGCGATCCGCGGCTGCAGGCCAATGTCGGCCACCTTGCCGACTACACTTTCAGCTTCGACCTCCAGGTCTTCGCAGGCCAGATGGCTGGAGCAGCCGAGCTTGCCGCTGCCTGTCCGAAGGTGACCTTTGTCCTCCAGCATGCCGGCATGCTGGAGGACCTTTCCCCCGAAGGCATGTCCGCCTGGCGTGATGGGATGGCGCTGCTGGCAACGCAGCCCAACATCGTCAGCAAGCTCTCGGGGCTCGGCACCTTCCTGCGCGCCAACGACAGCGATCATATCCGCCTCGTCGTCGCGCAGACGCTGGCGCTGTTCGGCGCGGAGCGCTGCCTGTTCGGCTCCAACTTTCCGATCGAGAAGCTCTGGACCTCCTATTCCGGGCTGATCGAAGCCCACCGCGCGGCGGTTCCCGCCGACGTCCACGATGCCATTTTCAGCGACACCGCAAGGCGGGTCTACCGCCTGCAAGACATCTGACGGAGGACCCCTAATGGCGCTAGAAATCAAGATTCTCGACTACGGCGACATCGAGCTGGAATCGAGCTTCCTCGTGCTTGGGCGCGACTGCGGCCGGACGCGCCGGGTGCCGACCTATGGCTTCCTGATCCTGGGCGGTCCCTGGCCGGTCGTCGTCGACACCGGCTATCGCCACAACCAGATCATGGAAAGCCTGGGCATGCGGGGCCTGCAGTTCCACGAGAACATGATCGAGAACCAGCTCGCCAAGCACGGGGTGCGGATGGGCGATGTGCGTTACGTCATGCACACCCACCTCCACATCGACCACGCCGGGAAGGACGAGCTCTTCCCGATGAACACGACGGTGCTCGTCAACCGGCGCGAGCTCGAATATTCGGTCTCGGGGCTGATGCATCCGCAATATCCGGCGCCCGATATCAAGCACCTGATCGACCGGCTGCACACGCGAGACGCGCTGCGATTCGAAGATCTCGAACTGTCGGGCATGATCGAACTCTTCCCGGGCTGCTATCTGGAGGCAGCGGGAGCCCACACCGAGGGATCGATGAATGTCCATGTCGACACGGCCGAGGGCAGGGCGATCCTGTGCGGCGACGTGATCTACGACTTCAACGACCAGATCGTCACGCCGTTCCACGAGATCAGCGCCAACGAGCCGCGGACCACCGGCAACCACGGCGTCTCCAAGCGACAAGAGAAGGCCGCGATCAAGAAGCTGCTCTCGGCCGGCGCCTTCCTGCTGCCGGTGCACGACAAGCCGGCCAAGATCGCCCATGGCCAGGTCGTCGGCCGGATGGACATGTCGGTGCCTGGCCCGGTGGTGCAGTCATTGCCCGCGCGCAACTGGTTCGCGGCCTGAGGAGCCGCGCATCATGACCACGCACATCGCCGTCCGGCCGCAATTCGCCGAATGCATCGACCTCTGGGCACCGGTGCGACAGCTCGGCACCGGGTTCCAGTTCACCGAAGGCCCGATCTGGCATCCGCGCGAGCAGCATCTGCTGTTCTCCGACATGCCGGGCGATGTCCGCCGGCGCTGGAACAAGAGCGGGGTCAGCGAGGTCATGCGTCCCGCCAACAAATGCAACGGCATGACCTATGACGGCGAGCTCAACCTGATCGTCTGCGAACACGCGACCTCGTCCGTGGTCCGCGAGCAGCCCGACGGGGGGCGCGAGGTGCTGGCCTCGCATTTCGAGGGCATGGAGCTGAACAGCCCCAACGATGTCGTGGTGAAGTCGGACGGCGCGATCTACTTCTCGGACCCCTGGTATGGGCGCATGCCGATCTTCGGCGTCGAGCGGCCGCGCCAGCTCGGATTCCAGGGCGTCTACCGCATCCCGCCGGGTGGTGGGCGGCCCGAGCTTCTGGTCGACCGCTACCTCTTCGACCAGCCGAACGGACTTTGCTTTTGCCCGACAGAGGACCGGCTGTTCGTCAACGACACGGTCCAGCACAACATACGCGTCTTCCCGATGCTCCCGGACGGGCGGCTCGGTCCGGGCCGCGTCTTCGCTTCGGGTATCGTTGGCCCTGAGCCCGGCGTGCCCGACGGCATGAAGTGCGATGCGCAGGGCAATGTCTGGGTTTGCGGGCCGGGGGGTGTTTGGGTCTATACGATCAAGGGCGAGCTGATCGGCAAGCTGCGGGTCCCCGAACTCGTCGGCAATCTGACCTGGGGCGGACCGGACTGGCGCACCCTGTTCCTGACCGCGACCCATTCGCTCTATGCGGTCGAGACCAAGATCGGACCGCGGCGCGAACCTTATATGAAGGCGTCCGCGACGACCGCCCGCGGCGCCGAAAGTGCGGGCAGCGGCCGGCCGGTTTCGCGCGTCGATGCGGCGGGCTCTGTCTCCGCCAGCGGCGTGAAGAAGGCCGCCGCGGGTTTCGGGCTCGATGCGTCGCGGTGCGCGCTCATCGTCCAGGACATGCAGAACGACGTCGTGATGGAAGGAGGCGCCTTCGCCGCCTCGGGCTCGCCGGAGCATTGCAAGACGCAGAACGCCATCGGCAATGCTGCCCGGTTGGCGGAGGCCGCCCGCAGAAGCGGCATTCCGGTCATCCATGTCTGGTTCGTGGTCGAGCCCGGCGCGCCTGGCGTCACGATGAACGCGCCCTTGTTCGAGGGGCTGGCCGATGCCAAGGCGCTGGTGCGGGGCAGCTGGGGCGCGGCGCCTGCGCCGGGGCTGGAGCCGCAGGCGGGCGACCATGTCGTCGAGAAGTGCCGCATGAGCGCGTGGGAGGGCACGCGATTGGAGACGGTGCTGAAGGCGCTCGGCCGCGATGTCGTGATCGTGACCGGCGCATGGACCAACATGTCGATCGAGCACACGGCCCGCACCGGCGCCGACAAGGGCTATTTCATGGTCGTGCCGGAGGATGCCTGCTCGACGATGAACGCCGAATGGCACATTGCCTCGGTCAATTACGCCCTGCAGAACGTGGCCGTGGTGTCGGACGTCAACGCGGTGATAGAAGCGATAAAGGGCTGAAGACGACGGTCGGCAACATCCTCCTCGGCCTCGTCGCACCCGATCGGGGAGAGGTGGAACGTACCGCCGGCATGGCGCCAACCCGCTTCCAGAAGCTCTACCAGGATCCACCGGCCGCATTCGCACCGCACCAGACGCTGCGGCCAGAGCCTTGGTGACCTGCTGAAGCTGTATGGGCTCGCCTGGGAGCCGAGGCGAGCATGGAGCGTTTCGGCCTTGGGCGGGAGCTGCTCGATCGTCGCCCGAGCGAGGTGTCCGGTAGCGAATTGCAGCGCTTCGCGATCCTGCGCGCGCTGCTGCTCGACCCGGTGTTCCTCTTCGCTGACGAAGCGACCTCGCGTCTGGATCCGGTCAGTCAGAAGGATGTTTTCGCCATCCTGATCGAGGCCGTCCGCGAGCGCAGCCTCGGACTTGTCATGGTGACGCATGAAACCGCGCTTGCAGAGACGGTCGCGCACCGCATCTTGAAGCTCGGCTAGCGGTGCATGCCTGAGTTCGCGCCGGTGCAGGACGGTTGAGGGCCATGACGAGAAACGGTCGCGATCGCCAATCATGACATCGCGCATACCGATGTGATGTTCAGTGGTCCGCGTCAGGCGCTTGATGTTCGATGTCTCAGCGCATCCAGCAGCGCGACGAAGGCGGGAGAGGATTGCCGGCGGCTGGGATAATAGAGGTGGTACCCATCCCATGGCGGCGAAAACTCTTGGAGGACACGGATCAGGCGGCCGTCGGCGACATAGGGAAGGATGATTTCCTCGGGGATGTAGGCCAGGCCGAAGCCGTCGAGCGTCGCCTCGAGAGACTCGAAGGTGTTGTTGAAGGCGAGTTGGCCGTCGACACGGATCCTGATCTCGCGCCCGTCCTCCTCGAACTCCCAGGCGTAGAGACCGCCCGAGCTGGGCAGGCGGAAGTTGATGCAGCTGTGGCCGACGAGATCCTTGGGGTGCATGGGCTTCGCGCGACCGGCGAAATAGGCCGGCGACCCGACGACCGCGAGGCAGAAATCCGGCCCGATCCGTGCCGAGATCATGTCCTTGGCGAGGTGCTCGCCCATCCGGACGCCCGCGTCGTAGCGTTCGTTGACGATGTCGGTGAGGCCGTTGTCGAGGATCAGTTCGACCTTGATGTCGGGGTATCGCGGCAGGAACGTCCTGACCTTTGGCCAGAGCACGAATTTGATCGCATAGTCGGCCGCGACGATCCGGATCGTGCCGGCTGGCTTGTCCCGCAACTCGCCGAGGGACTCGACCTGCGCTTCGATCTCGTCGAAATGCGGACCGATCCCGTCCAGCAGCCGTTCGCCGGCATCGGTCAGGGACACGGCCCGCGTCGTGCGCGTCAGGAGGCGAACGCCGAGGCGCGCTTCCAACTGCCGGACCGTGTAGCTCATGGCCGACTGCGACAGGCCGAATTTGGCCGCGGCCTTGGTGAAGCTGCGCTCGCGCGCGACCGCGACGAATGCGACCAGCTCATTCACATTGTCACGCGGCACTCATGAAACCCTCTCATGGTCGGGGCCAGATTGACGCGCCTGGCAGCGATTGGCAACGCGCGCCCTCAAGCTACCTGGCACGCTCGACCCGGATCGAAACCTTGCCCGGGCGGTCGAAGATCGACGCGCCGTCCTTCACCTCGCCCAGGATGACGATGCCAGGCTGCGGAACCTGTCCGTCGCGATAATAGACGACGAAGTGGTCGGGCCCCCACAGACCGATCGTCCCGTTCTTGAACTCCCGCTGTCGCGGGGCGATGGGGAGAGGTGACGGCAGGCTGCCGGTCTTCTCCTGCCGCAGATGATCGCTCATGGCGATGGTCAGGGGCAGCATCGGCACAAGTGCCTTCGTCGCGGCGTTGTCGGCGAGTTCCGCAGTGATCGAGCCCCACTCCGACGAGATCGTGATGCGTTCCTGGGCCATGGCGGTTCCGATCATCCCCACTGTGACGACGCCTGCGATCTGGATGGCTCTGCGCAGCATGTTCGATGGCTCCGCAATGACGATCGACAGCCCGACCCGCCGGGACTGTCGATGCGACCGTGTCCCGATCGCGTCCTTGGCCCAGACTCAGACCGCCCCCAAACTAAGCGACCAAGCGGCGATGAATTAGTCGGGTCAATTTGCTCGTCATCAAAAAATAAGCTGATCAATTGCGCGGCCGTCCACCGGCTGATGGCGGCTTCATGATTTACGGCGCGACGTTTCCTACTGGCCGTAGCCGACCAGCAACCTCGGCAGCCAGAGGACCGTCGCGGGGAACAGCGAAATGATCACCAGCACGACGAAGCCGGCGCCGAGGAAGGGGCCCAGTTCCCGGCTCTCCTCCTCGAGTGTCACGCCGGCGAAGTTGGCGCAGATGTAGAGCAGGATGCCGACCGGCGGTGTGATCAGCCCCAGACAAAGGTTGAACACCATGACCAGCCCGAAATGGACAAGGTCGATGCCGACGGCCTGTACGACGGGGACCAGCACCGGGATCAGGATGAACATCGCCGGCAGCGGCTCCATGAAGATGCCGATGACCAGCAGAAAGACGTTGATCATCATCAGGATGATCGTCGGATCCGAGGAGACCGAGGCGATCCAACTCGCGATGGCGCGCGGCGTGCCCGAGACCGCCAGAAGCCAGCCGAAGCCCGACGACAGGGCGATGATGAACATCACCAGCGCGGTGTCGAGCGCGGTCTGGATCAGGATCGGCCAGATCGTCTTCAGGCTGAGTTCCTTGTAGACGAAGAAGCCGATGAAGGCGGCGTAGACCACGGCGATGGTCGCGCTTTCGGTGACCGTGACGACGCCGCCGGTGACGCCGATCAGAATGATGACCGGCATCATCAGGGCCCAGCTCGCCGGCAGGATCAGCCGGGGAATCTGGCGGATCGGCACGGCTTCCGAGACCGGGTAATTGCGCCTCACCGAAATCCAGTAGGCCGCGATCATCAGCGAGAGCGCCAGCAGCACGCCCGGAACGATGCCGCCGAGGAACAGCGCGATGATCGAGACGCCCTTGCCAGCCGACAGCCCATAGATGACGAGCGGGATCGAGGGCGGGATGATCGGCCCGTTGACGCAGGCGGACGCCATCAGGGCAGCGGCGAAGCCGCCGCCATAGCCCTGCTTCTTCATCGCCGGGATCAGGACCTTTCCGAGCGCCGAGGCGTCGGCCGCGGCCGAGCCTGACAGGCCGGAGAAGATCATCGCCGCCGTCACCGAGGTCAGCGCCAGGCCGCCGCGGAACCGGCCGACCATCGCGTTGGCGAGCTTGATGATCTGGTGGGTGATACCGCCGCCATTCATCAGGTTCCCGGCCAGGATGAAGAACGGGATCGCCAGCAGCGCATAGGAATCGGCGCCGACCAATGTGCGCTGCGCCAGGATCGACATCGGCAGCGAGCCATGGGCCATGATCGCGGCGATTGTGGCGAGCCCCATCGCAAACGCGATCGGGACCGAGAGCGCCAGCAGCAGGAAGAAGCTGCCGATCAGAATCGTGCTCATCGTCAGAATTCCCCCGCGAAGCCTTCCGGCTGCCTTTTCGAGGGATCGACGATCTTCTCGACGAAATAGAGCATCATCATCGCGCAGGCGACAGGCGCGGAGACGTAGAACCAGGCCGGAGTGATATCGAGCGCGCCATAGGTATTCGGCAGGACGTCGATCGAGAGCTTCACGCTGTAGACGAACAGCACGATGATGAAGGTCAGGTTCGCGATCTCGATCGCCCAGAATATCACCTGCTGGGCGCGCCCCTTGAGCATGCCGATGAACATGTCGACGCCGATATGCAGCTTCTGGCGATAGAGCACGGCGGCGCCGACGAAGGTGATCCAGATGAACAGGATGTTGGAGACCTGCTCGATCCAGGCGATGGGCGCATCGACGACATAGCGCCACCACACCGCCGCCAGCGTGATCAGCACGATCGCCGCGACGCAGAGGCCGAGCGCGAATTTGGCGATCTCGGTGACGATGTCGGATAGCCTGCCGATGAGCGCCTTCATGCGAAGCTCCGCTGTCTTTTCGGGAAATTTCTTGCCGGGGATTGTCCGACGCGCTCACGCACCACTCCGGCCCGAGACCGAAGCAGTGCGCAGGCGCGGCAGGGACGAGCGCGTCAGGCGATCTGGCCGATGCGTTCGGCCCATTTCTTCCCCGCGGGGAATTCGGTCGTCAGGCTTTTCACCGTGGCCGTGAAGGCAGCCTTGTCGACCTCGGAAATCACGATCTTCTTGGCCTTGATCAGCTCGAGAATGCGGACATCATCGGCGATCACTTTCGGCCGCATCTCGGCCTCCATGTCGCGCGCTGCCTGATCCACCGCCTGACGGAGTTCCGGCGTCAGCTTCTGATAGGCTTGGTCGCCCATCAGGATGCAGTTGTCCTGCATCATGTGCTCGGTCAGCGAGAGATGGGTGTTGGCGTCGAAGATGCCGGAGTTGAAGGTCAGGCCCATCGGGTTTTCCTGGCCGTCGATGACGCTCGACTTCAGCGCCTGGAACACCTCCGGGAAGGGCAGGGGCGTCGGCGAGGCCCCGAACAGTTCGAAGGTGCGCCGCCACAGGGCGGTCTCAGGCACGCGGATCTTCAGCCCCTTCATGTCGGCCGGGACTTTCACCACCCGGTTGCAGGACAGCATGCGCGGCATGCGCGGAATCGCGCCGAGCGGCCGGAGTTTCGCGGCCTTGGCGATGTCGTCCTGGTATTCGGCGCGCATCGTGTCCCAGACGCGGTCCTTATGGGCGACGTCCTTGAACAGATAGGGGTGGGTCCAGACCTCGGCCGGGCGATACCAGCCGGCGACCACGCCCTGGCCCGGCGTTGCGATCTGCACCGCGCCCTGCAGAAGGGCCTCGACATGCTCGCGTTCGCCGCCGAGCGCGCCGCCATGATGGCTGGCAACGTCGATCTGGCCCTTGCTGAGCTCAGCCAGGCGCTTGCCGAAGAAGTCGAGGCTGATGCCGATGAAGTCCTGCTGGGAGGCAGCATTGGCCCCGATCCAGCTGATCTTCTGCGCCCTGAGCACGCCTGGCATGGCGACAAGCGCCGCTCCAGCCGCAAATCCGCCAAGCGCTGCGCGGCGGGTGGGAAAGCTTCGTCCCTTGTTCGTCATGATTGTCTCCTCCTCGGTTATGAAACGGCCCGTTTTCGGGCTCGGGATGCGATGACGGCGCGCTCGCGCGTGCCGTCATGTCTTGCTCACGCCGCCTGTGTGTTGGGGCGGGCGAAGGCTGCCTCCATTTCGCGCCGGACCTTCACGGCGATGTTGGCCGGGTCGTAGGCGACATCGCTCCATTTCAGGCGCTGGCCCTCGGCGACGTCGATCTTCAGCTTGACGTTGTGGGCGAGGCCGAGCGGCAGATAGCCCTGGTCGAGTGAGGCCGACGCCGGGGTCTGCTTGCCCCAGACGCAGAAGCCGCCTTCGCCGTCGAGCATCTCGCCGGCTTTCAATGCGCGCTTGGCCGTGGCGACGACGTCGGAGTTGAACGTGACGGGCGCGCCGGTCGGCTCCTTGCGCAAAGCGGCGGAGGCGACGGAGATGCCGAGTTCGAGCCCGATCATATGGATCGGCCGGTAGAGACAGGCATATTTGCCGGACACATCCGGCAGCATCGAATACTCGCGGAAGCACTCTTCGCTGTAGGCGCTGTCGCTCTCGAAGACGACATAGGTGCCCATCACCAGCGAATGCGGCACGTCGGTTCCATCGCGATAGACCGAGGACGTCACCTCGGTGACGCCAGCCCGTTCGAGCACGCCGCCATCGGCCTTCGGCTTGCAGATCTCGGCATGCTCGAAGCGCGTCGCGGGCGGGAAGGACAGGCCTTCGGCCTGCGCGTGCAGACCCGTCGCATTGCAGACCGCGGTCATCTCGATGCCCGACTTCGTGCCGTCGACGAAGGAGTTGAACATCTTGGGATTGATCGAATTGCGATCCTTGATCTTCATGTACTTGTCGAGGATGTCCCAGACCGTGTCGGGCGTCGACTGGTGGTAGGTCGGGTGGTAGCGCGTGCCCTTGCCGGCGCAGACCACCTTGAAGCCAGCCGCGCGGGCCCAGTCGACATGGTCGGCGATCAGGGCCGGCTGGTCGCCCCAGGCCAGCGAATAGACCACGCCGGCAGCCTTGGCCTTGCGCGCCAGGATCGGGCCGGCGACCGCATCGGCCTCGACATTGACCATGATGATGTGCTTGCCGTGCTCGATCGCCTTCAACGCGAAGGCGATGCCGGCGCCGGGATCGCCCGTCGCCTCGATCACCACCTCGACTCCGGGATGGGTGATCAGGCTGTCGGCATTATCGGTGATGATCGTCGCGCCGTTCTTGAGGGCGTCGTCAATCGTCGCAGCCGCGTATTGCTCGTCGGGCCAGCAGGCGAGCTTGAGCTGGGACCGGGCCCTGTTGGTGTTGAGGTCGGCGACCCCCACGATATGCATGCCGTCGGTGTTGCGGGCCTGCGAGAGGAACATCGTTCCGAACTTTCCGGCGCCGATGATGGCGACCGTGACGGGCTTTCCGGCCGCCTTCCGTTCAAGCAGCATGCGATGCAGGTTCATGTCGTCTTAAGCCTTCCGCCTTGGGCCGATCGGGATCGGGCCAGCCTCATCGAGCGAGGAACCGATAAGCGGGAAAAGCGAGCGCGGCGCCGCGTCGGCAGCCGGCCACGAGGTCAAAGGCTGGATCGAACGCCCTGCCGCCTCCGCCTCCCGCGATTGCGGGCGACGCCTCCTCCCGATCATCAGCAGCTTCTTTTGATGAGCTGCATTCCTCATTTGTCAGTGCTAGCATGGCAAAACGCCGTCCCGAAAACGAATAAGGATGCCTCTATCGATGAGCGGAATTCGTCGATGATCGGCGGACTGCCGCCCCTGCAATGGCTCTCGACCTTCCGCGCCGTGATGGAGGCCGGCAGCTTTGCCGGCGCGGCCAGGCTGTTGAGCCTGACCCCTTCGGCGATCAGCCACCAGATGCGCGCGCTGGAAGGCATGCTCGGCCGCCAGCTCTTCCTGCGCGTCAAGCGCAGCGTCGTTCCGACCGAGGAAGCGCTGACCTACAGCGCCTCGATCGGCGAGAGCTTTGCCCGGCTCGTGACCGCCACCAGCCGCGTCGCGTCGGGCGCCGGCGTGCGCCGTCTGCCGATCCACGCCTCGCCCAGCTTCGCGACATTGTGGCTGGTGCCTCGGCTCGGACAGTTCCTGCGCGAGCACCCGGAGATCGACATCGCCCTCTACGTCAGTCATGAGCCGGCGCGGCTCGGTCAGGACGGTATCCTCGTCGACATCCAGTATGCGCGGCCGGTGCCGGAATCCTGCGAGGCGGTGCCGCTGGCCGAGGAACTGATCGTGCCGCTGGCGTGCACAAGCTTCATCGCCGAGCACCGACTGACGACGCCCGCCGACATCGCCCGCGTGCCGCTGATCCATTCGCTGCGCTGTGTGGTGCCGTGGGACCAGTGGTCGGCGCGGCATGCGCCGCTGGTGCCGCTCAATCCGCGCGGCCTGCACTTCGACCGCGCCCATCTCGCACTCACGGTCGCCGCGGACGGTCTAGGCCTCGCGCTCGAATCGACCTTGCAGGCGCACGACCATCTGCGTCGCGGCACGCTGGTGATGCCGTTCGGGCCGCTGGGGATTTCGGCGATCGCCCATCGCCTGCTCTATCGTCGGGAGGATCGCGCCAATCCCGACATCATCGCCTTCGTCGCCTGGATCACGGGCTTGCTGGCGCATGAACGCCTGTGGGTCAGCGCCAACGTCCTGTGACGGCGCGGGGTCTAGCGGGGGCACCCGCCGCCGGCTGCCAGCCAGCGCCTGATGCCGTCCAGGAAGGCTGCATGGGACAAAGGTGGAGTCGAGCGCGCCTTGCCCGCGAGGTCGCGGCTGCCCTGCCAGGCCCACAATACCAGCTTGTCATGGGTCAGATGCTGGATGAGTTGGTGCGGCGTCATACCGCTCCTGGCGGGGTCGCGTAGCGCACGACAGATCTCACCTGCGCTCAGGCCCTCCCAACCCATCTTCAATGGAGCGAGATGCCAGCCTTCCGCTCCAGGAACGCCGGACGGCGAATTGCTGCCACGATGGCATGTGGTGCAAGGCAATCCGGGTGACCCGCGCCCGCCGTCACCGGCCGCGATGCTCATCATATGCCTTCGCCCATTCTCCCCTTGTCGCGGAAACGGGGACAGGACGTGACAGTTCATGCATCGACGGTGTTGAAAAACCGGCGCTATCTCCATGAAAATATGAGTTTCTGGCGGCGTGTTGGTCTGCGCGCGAGGCTGCGGCCAACCGATTCCGAAGCTGGCTGCGATGGTCGCCGCAGCTGTGGTCAGCATCAGGATCGAGACGTGGATCGTCATCCGCTCCGTGCTCCGCAATCGTCACAGCATGGCGCGCCCACACGTCGGACTGCAAGGGCGCCGGCAGGGGCGACTGGGACTTTCTCATTCCCGAAATGCGACGGCCGGGAGCGCTGCAAAGCGCCCCCAGCCTGCGGTGTCGTTGCGTCTCAGGCGAGATTGAATGGCAGCTGACGTAGCGGCTTGCCGGTTAGCTGCGCGATCGCGTTGGCAAAGGCCGGCGCCAGAGGCGGCAGCCCGGGCTCGCCGATGCCGGTCGGCGGATCGGCGCTGGGCACGATGTGGACGGCGAACTCCGGCATGTCGGTGATCCGGGCCACCGTGAAGTCTCCGAAATTGCTCTGCTCGACGATGCCGTCCTTCAGCGTGATCGCCGAACCGGGCAGGCAGGTCGACAAGCCCATGACGGCCGCGCCCTGAACCTGCGCTTCGATGCTGCGCGGGTTCACAGCAAGATTGCAGTGAACGCCGGACGTGACCCTGTGCAGGACCGGCTGGCCGTCCTTGATCGAGGCTTCCACCACATAGGCCACGACGGAGTCGAAGGACTCATGTACCGCAACGCCCCAGGCGCGACCGGCGGAGAGCTTCGCCTTGCCATAGCCGCTCCTGTCGACCGCCAGCTGCAGCGCAGCGCGGTGGCGCGGGTGGCTGTCGCCGAACAGCGCCATGCGGTAGGCGACCGGGTCCTGCTTCGTCGCCCGGGCGATGTCGTCGAGCAGCGTCTCCATCACGAAGGCGGTGTGTGTCGAGCCGACGCTGCGCCACCAGAGCACGGGCACGTTCAGCTTCGGGTGATGCACGGTCAGGCGCATTGGCAGTGGGTAGGGCGTTAGCATGCCCTCGGTCGCCGAGGCGTCGATGCCATCCTTGACCTGGAAAGCGGCGAACACGGTCCCGGTCAGGATGGACTGGGCGACGATGACGTGATCCCAGGCCAGCACCTTGCCCTTGTCGTCGAAGCCGATCTTGGCCCGGTGCAGGTGCATGGGGCGGTAATAGCCGCCCTTCATGTCGTCCTCGCGGCTCCAGACCGTGCGTACCGGCACGTCGAGCCCGGCGGTGCGCGCCGCCTTGGCGATCGCGCAGGCTTCGACAACGACATCGCTGGTGCTGGAGAAGCGCCGGCCGAAACCGCCGCCCGCCATCAGCACGTTGACGACCACCTGTTCGGGGGTGAAGCCGAGAACCTTCGCAGCCGCGGCGGCATCAAGCCCGGCGCTCTGGCTGCCCATCCAGATCTCAGCCCGGTTGTCGCCGAGCCGGACGGTGCAGTTCAGCGGCTCCATCGCGGCATGCGCGAGATAGGGGAAGATGAACTCGGCCTCGATCTGCTGGGGCGCCGTCGCCAGCGGCGCCATGTCGGCGTCCAGCTTGCGGGGGCCGGGCTGGCCGGCGAGCTCGCGGTACTGGGCGAGCTGCTTTTCGCTGTCGACCTTCTCGACCTTGGAGGCGTCCCATTCCAGCTTCAGGGCGTCGCGCCCCTGCGTCGCCTGCCAGTAGCCCTCCGCCACGACGGCCACGCCCTCGCCGCCGCCGTCCAATGGCACCCGCAGGACAGCCTTCACGCCCTTGACGGCGCGCGCGGCACTGTCGTCGACCAAAGCCAGGCTGCTGCCGAACACGGGGGGGCGAGCCACGACGGCCGTGAGCTGGCCAGGCAGGTGGACGTCGATGCCGAAGTCCTGCTTGCCGCTCGTCTTGGCCTGCGCATCCAGGCGCTGCGTCGGACGACCGATGATGCGGAAGTCCTTCGGGTCCTTCAGCGTGACCTTTTCGGGTACGGGCAGCGCCATCGCGGCCTCCGCCAGCTCGCCATAGCCCGCCTTGAGACCCCGGGGTCCCAGCACCGTCCCGGCCCGGGTGCGCAGGGTCGCGACGTCGACCTTCCATTGTGCCGCCGCCGCGTTCAGCAGCATCGCCCGAGCGCGTGCGCCGAGCTCACGGTACTGCGTGTAGCTGTTCTTGATCGTGTGGGAGCCGCCGGTCAGGTGAATGCCGAAGAGCGGATCGGCGTAGGCCATGTCGTTGGTGCCGTGCCGGCTGCGCACCAGGCTCCAGTCGGCATCGAGTTCCTCCGCCAGGATCATCGGCAGGCCGGTGTTGACGCCCTGACCGAACTCGAGCCGGTTGATGGTCACCATGACCTCGCCATTGCGGGCGATCTGCACGAAGGCGGAAGGCTGCTGCGTCGGCTTGAGCATCGTCGCGGCTGCTCCGGCCGTTTGGCCCAGCGCAACGTGCGGGAAGGCGCCGAGGGCCAGCCCGCTCGCGCCGGCGAGCTTGAGGAAGCTGCGGCGCGGCAGCGTGGCGGGCGTGCCCCGGGCGTGAGTCACAAGGCGCTGAAGCGCGCGCGGCAGGTCGGCGGGGTCGATGTTGTGCAACATGACGGCGTCCTTCAGACGAGGCTGCGCGAGGCGTCCGCGATCGCGGCGCGGATGCGGGCATAGGTGCCGCAGCGGCAGATATTGCCTGCCATGGCGGTGTCGATCTCTTCGGGCGTGGGCTGCTTGCCGCGCGGCAGGGCCTTGATGAAGGCCGTCGCGCTCATGATCTGCCCGCTTTGGCAGTAGCCGCATTGGGCGACGTCATGCTTGATCCAGGCCGCCTGCACTGCCGCACCGACGCGATCTGCACCGGCGGTCACCGCCTCGATCGTTGCGATTTTCTTGCCGACGGCTTCGGAGACAGGCGTGCTGCAGGACCGGACCGCCTCGCCATCGAGATGCACCGTGCAGGCACCACACAACGCCGCGCCGCAGCCGAACTTGGTGCCGGTGAGGCCAAGCGTGTCGCGCAGAGCCCAGAGGATGGGCATGGCGGGATCGACGTCTACCGTGTGCTCGCGGCCGTTTACAACAAGCTGCATTGTCTCGATCCTTCATGATTGCTCGCATCGGCGCTGGTGAACCGGGATCATCTCTGATCCCGGCACGGAGCGGCGGAGCGCGATCCCGCACCTGTCTCGATGGCTCCCCTGATTTTTAGAACCTCGGTAATCTGGCGACTAGCCGAGGGTTTTTGATGAGGCTTATGAGCCAGCCTGATAAATTCGCTCTCGCCGGCAGGCCGACACCGGGACGTCGGACGTGATCACCGCATCGTTTGGATCGTCTCGTGTGACGTGATTTGCCAGGGGAGGCCGTTTCATCGATTTTGTGCATCGATGAAACGTGACGAACTCAACGACCTGGCCGCCTTCGTCGCGGTTGCGGATGCCGGAAGCTTCACGCGGGCGGCAGCTCAGCTTCACATGTCGCAATCTGCTCTGAGCCATGCCATTCGGCAGCTGGAGGAGAGGCACGGTATCCGGCTTCTGGCGAGAACCACCCGCAGCGTCTCGCCAACCGAAGCGGGGCGGCGCTTGCTGCAGACGCTGCGGCCCGCGCTCGCGGACATCGCCACGGGAATTTCCAGACTCAGCGAGTTCAGGGACAAGCCGGCGGGAACACTTCGTATCACTGCCGCCAAGCATGCAGCGATCGCCGTCCTATGGCCGAAATTGCGCACCTTCATGGCCGAATACGTCGACGTAAAAGTCGAACTGTCCGTCGATGAGGGGCTCATCGACATCGTCGCTGGAAATTTCGATGCCGGCGTCCGCCTCGGGGAGCAGGTGGATCATGACATGATCGCCGTTCGGATCAGCCCCGATATGCGATTGGCCATCGTGGGCTCGCCGGCATATTTCGCCAGCCATCCTGTGCCGACCACCCCTCACGAGTTGAGCAAGCACGACTGTATCAATTATCGCCAGAGGACGTCGGGGGGCCTGTATGCGTGGGAGTTCGAGAAGGACGGACGGGAACTGACTGTTCGCGTGGAAGGCTCTCTGGTCTTCAACGAATCCGATCTCGTGGTTCAGGCGGCCCTCGACGGCCGGGGCCTTGCGCCCGCCTTCGCCACGCAGGTTGCGGAGCATGTCGCCGCCGGGCGCCTGATCAGCGTTCTCGACGACTGGTGCCAGCCCTATCCCGGATACTTCCTGTACTATCCGACCCGCAGGCAGACGCCGCCGGCCCTGGCTGCGCTCGTGGAGGCATTGCGTTACCGCATCTGAGCGGGTCGTGATGCGCCGACTTCCGCATCTCTCGAGGGTCTGCGGGAGATGCGGGCAAGCGGGCGATGGTCGCCGCGTCCCATCGAGTCGCGCTCGTTCATGGCGGCAGCAATGCCGGCCCGCCCGGTCTGCGCGGCTCGCCGGAAGCAAAACCGGTCAATGCGCCTCATGCTCAGACCGACGCATGAGGTTGAACCTTCATCCTGCTTCGACGTTGGGCGCCATAGCAGGGGCGGCCGATCGAGGACGCGAGGGGTCATGACATTCGCTGAGCAGAGCGAGGGTGATCGGCAGGTCGTGGGTTCCGGCGCAGAGTGATGGGGATCGGGCTTCGCGACGATCTCGGGCCGAACTGCCTGCATGTCTGCGTCGACATGCAGAAGCTGTTCGGCGCCGGTTCGCCCTGGATGATTCCCTGGAGCGGGGCCATTCTGCCGGCGGTTGCTGAAATCGCGGGGCGGCATGCCGCGCGCACCCTTTTCACCCGCTTCATCCCTGCCCGCAGAGCGGCCGACGCGCCTGGGGTATGGGCCCGATATTATGAGCGCTGGCAGCAACTCACCCTCGATCGAGGCGGGGCGGAGCTCATAGATCTGTTGCCGCCGCTGGCCGAACTCGTGCCGCCGGCACGGGTGCTCGACAAGCACGTCTATTCACCCTGGACGGAAGGCAAGCTGGACGCGGCGCTCCAGGGATCGCCGATCGACACGCTGGTCGTGACCGGCGGGGAGACCGATGTCTGCGTCCTGGCAACGGTCATGGGCGGCGTCGACCGGGGCTACCGGATGATCCTCGTCTCGGACGCGCTCTGCAGTTCGACCGACGACCAGCACGATGCCTTGATGAACCTCTACCGGGAGCGCTTCAGCGAGCAACTGGAAGTGACGACAGCAGCTGAAGTCCTCTCAAGCTGGCGTGCCTAGAGCGCGCCACATCCCCTCCAGGCCGGGACGCTATCGCGGCGTCTTCGCTATCCTGGAGCATCATCGTTTCGATGACGGCTTCGACCGCAGGATGGCGGCGACGTCGTCTGCAGCCTTCTCCGCATCGTCCGCAACCTCGTTTGCCGCCGTCCGGCTTTCAGCCGCGGTCTGCCCATTGAATTCGAGAGAGGCCCGGTAGACTTCGTCGCCCGCCTCGTCATCGACCTTCACCGAAGACTTGAAATGCTTTCCGTCGGGCAGTTTCTCACGGGCGACGTCCGCCAGCGACGATTGAGCATCCTGGGTGGCGGTCTTCTGATCGGGGAATTCGATGGGTCCGTCATGATGCAACGGACCGTTTCCATCATCGCTCGTGATGAAGAACTTGGGCATAGGCGGTCTCCAAAGGCACCACCATCAACGCACCGTCAAAACGGCAGTTCCGCTCGCCAGTTGAAAGCAGACGAGACCAAGGCGCCGAGGTGCGCGCCATCATGCTTGCCGGCTTGCCGATCGATGATGAGGCCCCGCGCCAGCGCCGCGAATGGGAGGGGTGGACCGTGCGGTCCGGGCTTCAAGCCCGAGGCTGGCCAGCCATCAACGCGAAGAGCCGGATGTCAGGCTGCGACCAGCCAAGGCAGCGGTCATGAACCATGTCGTGTCGATGCCGAATGGCATCCGAACCGGAGGTCACTGGCGGGTCGGCGGCTCGGGCCAGCACATGTCCCGCGCTTCGCCGCCGGCCTGACCGGACAGGACGTAGAGGTAATCCAGGCGCCCTGTGCGTATCGCCCCCCCTGATCGCCAAGCCACTGAAAATAGATTTCGATATTCAAACGGACGATCTGGGCGACCGCGCCGCTTGCTGTCAGCTGCTTTGCCTGAGCAACGGCCTGATTGAGCCAGTTATCGTAGTTCGACGGCAGATCGGCGCCGCCCTTCATCTGGCGCAGGTGCAGGAAATCCTCCGGCTCGTACCACGGTATGCCGGGCGACAGGGTTTCGAATTTCGGCAAGCAGGTGCCGATGAAGCGGCCCGGCCAGCCTGCAGAGCTTGCGACCACCTATGTCATGCTGGCCGATCCGCTCTCCAGCTATGTCTCGGGAGCGACGATCGCCGTCACCGGCGGAAAGCCGATCCTGTAGGAGCGTTTGCGCGCGCTCAGGAGCAGGCGGGCATGGCCCGAGCGCCTCAGGTCCGAGCCGTGGCGGCCCCGCATTAGCCGATCTAAAGCCGGCAAATCATCATGATCCATCAGGCCGCCCTGGCTGAAACCTGTGCGGCCGGCGACGTTCGGTCAGACCTCCTGAGACCCACTCGGCTGGCGTTGGGGCGATGCCAAACGATGTGGGCCAAGGCTGCCTCCAGCCCCGTTGGAGAACCGACGGCGCCCCCAGGAATGCTGTCCGGCGCCCTTTGCGTGGAACTGCCCGGCCGTCTGACCGTTCCTATCAGAGCTTCAGCATCCAGGGCGGAATCCAAGTGGCCAAATACAAGGAGCAGCCGTCCGGCATCGCAGAGGCGGAGCGCACCGAAACCGCTGCGTCGCGATCTGGCCCGAATATTTACTACCTGCACCCGCGCCTGGTCGGTGCGGGCTATCCTTGGGAGGATCATGCTCGCCACGCGCTACGGCTCGGCTTCACGCATATCCTGCTCGCCTGGCCGTTCTCGGCCGGCAGCGACCTGTTCCTCACCCACGACCTCGCCGGGTTCGGCGAACAGGAAGCCGCGCCAACCCTTCGGAGCCTGGCGGATATCTGTGACAGCGCCGGCCTGCAGCTCTGGATCGATCTCGCGGTCGGGCGGGCCGATGCCGGCGGCCCGTTCGCCGCGGGGTTGCCGGGTTGCTGGGTCGAGCCGAGACGCGAAGCACTCGACCCACGCAAAAGCCTCGCCACCAACGAGGTCGAGGCCGCGTTCGGCGACGGCGAAGCTCGCCGGCGCCTGATCCAGTTCTGGCAGGGTCAGCTCCTCGAATGGCAGCGACTTGGCATCTCCGGCGTCCGCTGTCACGAGGCGCAGGCGGTATCCCCGGAGATCTGGCAAGAGATACTGGCACCTGCGCGGGAGGCCGACCCGCGGTTCCAGGCATGGGCTTGGATGCCGGCCGCGCCGCGCCAGGAGCGGATCGCGGCGGGCCGCGTCTTCGATTTCGTGCCTTCGTCGATCTGCTGGTGGGGCGGGCGCGAGCCCTGGCTCATCGAGGAGTACAATGCGGTGGCGCCGCAAGCGGGGCTCATCGGCTTTCCCGAGGATCCGTTCTCCGCGCGCCGCCCGGCCATCTCGCCCGTGAGCCCCGCCAGGAGCAGCCAGCGCGCCTTGATGGACGCTGCCCTGCTGGCGGATGGCTGGCTCATGCCGATGGGCTACGAATTCGGCATGGAGGTGCCCTTCCTTCATGCCGAGGCCGAGGACTTTCTGGCGGCTTCGCGGGGGAGCACGGATCTCCAGGCGGCCGTGATGGCGGCCAACCGGGCGGCCGCCGCCATTCCCGCCGGCGCGGGCGGATCGATGCGGGCGCTCGCACTTGGGCAGGACCTCGACATCATCCTGCGAAGCAAAGCTTCATCCCGGCAACTGGTCCTGTTGAACCGCGACCTCGTCAACAGCACTTCCCCCGATGTCGATCTGGAGGCCGCCCGGTTCGGGGCAGAGCCGGCAGAGCAGGGGACGCACGACCTGCCTCCGGCCGAGGGGAGGGTGATTCCTCTGAAGGGCCGTCAGGCGATCACGGGCGCCGTGCCGGCCGTACTGGGCGACAGGGGGACGCTGGAGGCGCAGCGCATTGCGATCGAGGCCGTCAGTCCCGCCGTCGATGACGGCCGCTTCCCGGTGAAGCGCGGCGTCGGCGATCTGGTCGAGGTGACCGCCGACATCTTCAGCGACGGCCACGACGTGCTGGCAGCTGAACTTCTTTGGCGTGCGGAGGACGAGGCGACATGGTCGCGCGTCCCGATGAGCCTCATTGCGAACGATCGCTGGCAGGCCCGCTTTCCGCTGTTGCGGGTGGGGCGGCATCGCTTCGCCGTCGAGGCGTGGTGGAGCGAGTTCGGCACCTTCCGTCGCGATCTGGTCAAGAAGCGCGATGCGGGGCTGGATATCGCGCTGGAGGTCCAGGAAGGCCGCCTCATCCTGGAAAAATTCGCGGGCAGTGCCGGAACGGCGGATCGGGCGGTGATCGAGGATCACCTCGCGCGCCTGGGCTCGTCGCAGTCCGAGGACGCGTCGGTGCTGCTGGCCGAGACGCTTGATGCCGCAATAACGCGAGCCGATCCCAAGCCGCATGCGACCGGTGCCGACACGACATTCCCGGTCGAGGCCGACCGCGAGGCCGCCGCGTTTTCGAGCTGGTACGAGCTGTTTCCGCGCTCCATCACCGACAGCCCGACGCGGCACGGCACCTTCCGTGACGTCCTCGGTCGTCTGCCTGCGATCAGGGCGATGGGCTTCGACGTCCTGTATTTCCCGCCGATCCACCCGATCGGCAAGACCAACCGCAAGGGCCGCAACAACACCCTGACGCCCGCGCCCACCGATCCGGGCAGCCCCTATGCGATCGGCTCCAGCGATGGCGGGCACGACGCGATCCATCCCGAACTGGGCAGCCGCGAGGATTTCCGCGCTCTGGTCCGGGAGGCGGCGCGACACGGCCTGGAGATCGCGCTCGACTTCGCCATCCAGTGTTCCCCCGACCATCCCTGGCTCACGCAGCATCCGGGCTGGTTCCAGTGGCGGCCGGACGGCTCGATGCGATACGCCGAGAACCCGCCGAAGAAGTACCAGGACATCGTCAATGTCGACTTCTACGCCGGCGACGCGGTCCCGGAGCTTTGGATCGCCTTGCGCGACGTCGTCCAGGGCTGGGTCGATGAGGGCGTGCGGACCTTCCGCGTCGACAACCCGCACACGAAGCCCTTCCCGTTCTGGGAGTGGCTGATCGCGGATATCCGCTTGCGCGATCCCGGCGTGCTCTTCCTGGCCGAGGCGTTCACCCGGCCCAAGGTGATGTACCGGCTGGGCAAGGTCGGCTTCTCGCAGTCCTATACCTACTTCACCTGGCGCAACACCAAGGCGGAACTGACGGAATATCTGACGGAACTGAACGAGGCGCCGGCGCGCGACGTCTTCCGTCCGCACTTCTTCGTCAACACGCCCGACATCAACCCGGTCTTCCTGCAGCGCTCCGGGCGGCCGGGCTTCCTGATCCGCGCCGCGCTGGCGGCGACGCTGTCCGGCCTGTGGGGCGTCTATTCCGGCTTCGAGCTCTGCGAGGCCGCGGCCATCCCCGGCAAGGAAGAGTATCTCGACAGCGAGAAATACGAGATCAGGCCGCGCGACTGGCAGGCGCCCGGCAACATCATCGCCGAGATCACCCGGCTGAACCTGATCCGGCGCAGCCATCCAGCGCTGCAGTGCCATCTCGGCCTGACTTTCTACAACGCCTTCAATGACAACATTCTCTATTTCGGCAAGCAGGCGCAGGGGGGCGGCGAGATCATCCTCGTCGCCGTCAATCTCGATCCCTTCGGCGCTCAAAGCGCGGCGGTCGAGGTGCCGCTCTGGGAATTCGGATTGCCCGACGATGCCGCCGTCGAGGTCGAGGACCTGATGCGGGGCCATCGCTTCCGCTGGCACGGCAAGATGCAGACGATCCATCTCGACCCGCACGAGCTCCCCTTCTCGATCTGGCGCATCGGCGCCCCGGACGGTTCCTCCACATGACAACGACCGAAGGCATCGTCGCATCCGAAGCACAGGCGGGGGACCCGCTCTGGTACAAGGACGCCATCATCTATCAGCTGCACGTGAAGTCGTTCTTCGACGCGAATGGCGACGGCATCGGCGACTTTCCAGGCCTGATCGCCAAGCTCGACTACATCGTCGGCCTTGGCGTCAACGTGATCTGGCTGCTGCCGTTCTATCCGTCGCCGCGGCTCGACGACGGCTACGACATCTCGGAATACAAGGGCGTCCACCCGGACTACGGCACGGCCGCCGACGTCAAGCGCTTCATCCGGGCCGCCCATGAGCGCGGTCTGCGCGTGATCACCGAACTCGTCATCAATCACACCTCGGACCAGCACCCCTGGTTCCAGCGCGCGCGGCTGGCGAAGCCCGGCTCGCCGCATCGCAACTTCTATGTCTGGTCCGACAACAACCAGCTCTATTCCGGCACGCGCATCATCTTCCTCGACACCGAACGCTCGAACTGGACCTGGGACGAGACCGCCGGCGCGTATTTCTGGCACCGGTTCTACTCGCACCAGCCAGACCTCAACTTCGACAATCCCGCCGTGCTGAAAGCCGTGCTCGGCGTCATGCGCTTCTGGCTCGATCTCGGCGTTGATGGGCTCCGGCTCGACGCGGTGCCCTACCTGATCGAGCGGGACGGGACCTCGAATGAAAACCTGCCCGAGACCCACGACGTCCTGAAGAAGATCCGGGCGGAACTCGACGCCTCGTTTCCCGACCGGATGCTGCTGGCCGAGGCCAATATGTGGCCGGAGGACACGCAGGCCTATTTCGGCGACGGCGACGAGTGCCACATGGCCTTCCACTTCCCGTTGATGCCGCGGATGTACATGGCGATCGCGCAGGAAGACCGGTTCCCGATCACCGACATCATGCGGCAGACCCCGGACATCCCCGAGGCGTGCCAGTGGGCGATCTTCCTGCGCAATCATGACGAGCTGACGCTCGAGATGGTGACCGACAAGGAGCGGGACTACCTCTGGAACTTCTACGCCACCGACAAGCGCGCGCGCATCAATCTCGGCATCAGGCGCCGGCTGGCGCCGCTGCTGGAACGCGATCGCCGGCGCATCGAGCTGATGAACAGCCTGCTGCTCTCGATGCCCGGCACGCCCGTGATCTACTACGGCGACGAACTCGGCATGGGCGACAACATCTATCTGGGCGATCGCGACGGCGTGCGCACGCCGATGCAGTGGTCGCCCGATCGCAATGGCGGCTTCTCCAAGGCCGATCCCGCAGGGCTCGTCCTGCCGCCGATCATGGATGCGCTCTACGGCTACGACGCCGTCAATGTCGAGGCGCAGACGCGCGATTCGCATTCGCTGCTCAACTGGACGCGGCGAATCCTGGCCGCCCGAAAAGAGCACAAGGCCTTCGGCCGCGGCACCCTGCGATTCCTCTATCCGAAGAACCGCAAGGCCTTCGCCTATCTGCGCGAATATGACGGTGAAACCATCCTCTGCGTGGCGAACTTGTCGCGCTCGGCCCAGGCTTTCGAACTCGATCTGTCGGAATTCGCCGGCCGCCACCCCATTGAGATGCTCGGCAACTCGGTCTTTCCAGCGATCGGCCAGCTGACCTATCTGCTGACGCTGCCGCCCTACGGGTTCTACTGGTTCGTGCTGGCTCAGGACACGCAGGCGCCTTCCTGGCACGCGCAGACGCCCGAGCCCATGCCCGATTTCACCACCTTCGTGCTGCGCGGCGGCCCAGACGAGATGATCACGCCGCAGTATCGCCGCGAGTTCGAAACCAGCATCCTGCCGCCCTATCTCGCCAAGCGTCGCTGGTTCGCCGCCAAGGACCGGAAGCTCGATGGTGCCCGCGTTGCCTTCACGGTGCGCGTCGGCGCTGGGCGCGAAGCGGCCCTTGTCGCGGTGGAGGCCTCTCACGCCGACGGGACGGAGCGCTACCTGCTGCCGCTCGGCATCGGCTGGGACGACGAGACCACCGCGGCGCTGCCGCAGCAGCTGGCGCTCGCCCGCGTCCGGCGGGGCCGGCGCACCGGATTCCTGACGGACGCCTTCGCGCTCGGAGGCTTCGTCCACGAGCTGCTTGCGCTGCTGAAGGCTGGTGGAACCGTCAAGAGTACGTCGGGCGAAGTCTCCTTCCGCCCGACACCGGCCTTCGAGGACGTCCATGTGGTTCCCGAGGATCCTGTGCGCTGGCTCTCGGCCGAACAGTCGAACTCCTCGGTGATCGTCGATCACAAGGTCATGCTGAAGCTGTTCAGGCGGCTGGCGCCGGGCCGTCATCCGGAAGCGGAGATGTCCCGGGCTCTGACGGAGCGGGGCTTCCGCAACGCGCCGGCACTGCTCGGCGAGATCGTCCATGTCCCCGCGCAAGGGGAGGAGGAGGTCATGGCGGTCGTCCAGGCCTTCATCCCCGGCGAAGGCGATGCCTGGGAGTGGACCGCCTCCTATATCGGCCGGGTTCTCGACGAGATGTCCCGCGAGGATGCCGATCTGCATGACCTGCTCGCGATCTATGAGAGCTTCTCGCGGATGCTCGGGCAGCGTCTGGGCGAGATGCATGTCGTGCTGGCGCAGCCGAGCGAGGACGAGGCGTTCCAGCCGGTTCCAGCCGATAGCTCTCAGGTGGGGCGCTGGCTGAACCGCATCCGCGGCCGGGTCGAGGCGGCCTGCGAGAACCTGAGCAGCCATCGGGACGCTCTCGCCGAAGCGGAGCGGGCGCTGGCCGACAGCGTGCTGCAGCGCAGGGAGCCATTGCTGCAGCTCATCGAGAAACTATGCCGCGAAGGCGAGGGCACAATGCTGCACCGGATTCACGGCGACTTCCATCTTGGGCAGGTCCTGGTGGCGAGCGGCGACGTGATGATCATCGATTTCGAGGGCGAGCCCGCCCAGCCGCTATCCGAGCGCCGCGCCAAGGACAGCGGCTGGCGCGACGTCGCTGGCATCCTGCGGTCGATCGACTATGCCCTGGCGGCAGGGCGACGCACGGGCGCGGCGATCGGCCAGGAGGCGCGCTACGACCAGATGGCGGAGGCCTTCCGGGAGATGATGCCGAAGGCTTTGCTCGACGCCTATCGCGAGGCGACGGGCTCCGCACCGGGCCAGGCGAGCGGGAGCGACGAAGCCAGCCTTCTCGCACTCTTCATGCTCGAAAAGGCGGCCTACGAGGTCAATTACGAGGTGAGCAACCGGCCCGATTGGCTCGTCGTGCCCTTGCGTGGCCTGACGGAGCTTCTCGACCAGTTGCTGCCCGGAGAGGCGCGGAATGATTGAGACGACAACCGATCGCATCCCGCCGCTGAACACCGCCACGGCCGTTGCATTGGCCGCTGGCCAGCTTGGCGACCCCTTCGCGGTGCTGGGGCCGCATCAGGGGCCGGGGGGGCGGTATATCAGGGTCTTCCTGCCCGGAGCTTTGGCCGTGGCGGTCCGGCAGGAGGGGCGAGGGCCGGTCCAGCTGCAGGCCTCCGAACCGGCAGGGCTGTTCGTGGGCGCGCTGTCCGACGGGCCCTATCTGCTGGCGATCACCTGGCCCGGCGGCGAGCAGGTCACCGAAGACCCTTACGCGTTCGGGCCGCTCCTGGGGGATCTCGACCTCTACCTGATCGGCGAGGGGCGCCATCTCGAGCTGTCCCATGCGCTGGGCGCCAACCTCGCGACGGTCGACGGCGTGCGCGGGGTGCGCTTCGCGGTCTGGGCGCCCAATGCGCGGCGGGTATCCGTCGTGGGCACCTTCAATTCCTGGGACGGCCGGCAGCACATGATGCACCGGCGCGGCGACAGCGGCGTCTGGGAGCTGTTCGTGCCCCGCCTCGGCAGCGGCGAGCTCTACAAATACGAGATCATCGATCGCGATGGCCATCTCCTGCCTCAAAAGGCCGACCCGTTGGCCAGGGCAGCCGAGCTGCCGCCCGGAACGGCCTCGATCGTGCCGCGCCAGGCCTCGCATGTCTGGGGCGACGGCGCCTGGATGGGCACGCGAGCGGACAAGCAGAGCGCCTCCGCGCCGATCTCGATCTATGAGCTGCATCCGGGCTCCTGGGTGCGGGGGCCGGGTGGCGAGATGCTCGACTGGCGCGGCCTCGCCGACCGGTTGGTGCCCTATGCCAGGGAGATGGGGTTCACCCATGTCGAGCTCCTGCCGGTGGCGGAGCATCCCTTCACCGGCTCATGGGGCTATCAGCCGCTCGGCCTGTTCGCGCCGACGCGACGCTTCGGCGAGCCCGAGGATTTCGCCCTCTTCGTCGAGGCCTGCCATGCGGCGGGCATCGGCGTCATCGTCGACTGGGTTCCGGCCCATTTCCCGTCTGACGCCCACGGGCTCGCGCGCTTCGACGGCACCGCCCTGTATGAGCATGAGGACCCGCGCGAGGGTTTCCACAAGGACTGGAACACCCTGATCTACAATTTCGGCCGGCGCGAAGTCTCCAACTTCCTGATCGCGAGCGCGCTGTACTGGCTCGAGCACTTCCACGTCGATGGTCTGCGCGTCGATGCCGTCGCGTCGATGCTCTACCGGGACTACAGCCGCAATCCCGGAGAATGGCGCCCCAATATTTATGGCGGGCGCGAAAATCTCGAAGCGGTCGACTTCCTGCGGGGCCTGAACGCAGTGGTTGCCCAGAGAGCCCCCGGCGCGATCATGATCGCAGAGGAATCGACGGCCTGGCCCGGCGTGACCCGCAATTCCGCCGAAGGCGGGCTGGGTTTCGCGTTCAAATGGAACATGGGCTGGATGCACGACACGCTTCACTATGTGCAGCGCGATCCGCTCTATCGCAGCCACCATCACGGCGAGATGACCTTCGGGATGGTCTATGCCTATTCCGAGCATTTCATCCTGCCGCTGTCGCATGATGAAGTCGTCCACGGAAAAGGCTCGCTGCTCGGCAAGATGCCGGGCGACACGTGGACGAAATTCGCCGGGCTGCGGGCCTATCTCGCGTTCATGTGGACGCATCCCGGCAAGAAGCTGCTGTTCATGGGCGGCGAGATCGCGCAGGGGCGCGAGTGGAACCATGACGGCGAGATCGACTGGGATCTGCTGGCCGATCCCCTGCATCGTGGCGTCCAGGCCTTGGTCGTCGACCTCAACCGGATCTACCGCGACAGCCGGGCGCTTCACGCCACCGACTCAGTCCCCGGGGGCTTTCGCTGGCTGATCGAGAACGACCGCGACAACGCCGTCTTCGCCTTCATCCGTCAGATGGAGGGGGACGCGCCGATGCTAGTGGTGGTCAACATGGCGCCGGTGCCGCGGCAGGGCTATCGCATCGGCGTGCCCCATGCCGGGCACTGGCGTGAAGTGCTCAACAGCGACTCCACGCATTACGGCGGCTCGGGGGCCGGCAATGGCGGCGGGGTCAACGCCGAGCCCCGGTCATATGGAGGGGAGGCCAACGCGGTGGAGTTGGTGTTGCCGCCTCTGTCGACGCTCGTCTTCAGGCATGAGGGCGCCTGAGCCGCCATAGCTTGCGCCGCCGCTTCTGCCGAGATTGAAAGGACGGCTGGGGTTTACGGGCCGGCCGCGATGAACGGCCATGCGACGGCCAGAGCGAGGCCTGTCACGAAGACGACGAGGAACAGCAGGCCATAGGCGATCCGTGCCCGGTGCAGATCGGCCTCATTGCCTCCCGGCGGGTTCATGATCGGCTCAGCAGCATGGCGCCGGTCCAGGCACCGAGGCTGATCTCGTCCGAAGCCGCCATGTCGTTGCTTGCCCAGATCACCGTGTCGTCAGGGCTGCGCGGAAACCTCACCTCATCCTGGCCGAAATTCGCGATGAAGCGCAGCTTGCCGGCCGCGAACCGCCAGTGCACGTCGATCGCCTCGGGCATGGGTCGCTTCCAGCTCGCGCCCTGAAACATGCTGGCGGCGACCGGCGTGATCGTCTCGCGCCGGATGCGCAGCATCTCCCGGGTCTCCGCCAGAATCTCCCGATGAGGCGGCTGCTCGATTTCGCTCCAGTCCAGACGCGACTGTGCGAAGGTCTGCTCCGAGGTCGGGTCCGGAATGGTGTCCTGCGCCGCATCGTCCCTGAAGGCGCCGAAACCGGCGAATTCGCGCCGCCGCCCTTCGCGCACAGCCTTCGACAAGTCCGGGTCGGCGAAATCGACGAAGTACTGGAACGGGGTGGAGGCGTTCCATTCCTCACCCATGAAAAGCAGCGGAATCTGGGGCGAGAGCAGCAGGCCCGCCCTCGCCAGCGCCAGTTTCGCAGGCTCGGCCAGAGCGCCGATCCGCTCGCCGAAGGCGCGGTTGCCGACCTGGTCGTGGTTCTGGAGGAAGGCGACGAAGGCGGAAGGCGGCAGGTGCGCGGAAGGCTCGCCACGCGGGACGCCGTCATGTTTCGACACTTCGCCCTGATAGGCGAAACCCTCCGCCAGACAGCGGCCGAGATGGCGGACCGGCTCTTCGTAGTCCGCGTAGTACCCTTCGTCTTCGCCCGTCAGCAGCCGGTGCCAGGCGTGATGGATGTCGTCGTTCCATTGCGCCGTGTGGAGCAGCGGCGACTGGCTGTCGTCCCGCTCCAGCCAGCGCACCTGGTTGGCGTTGTTCTCCAGCACGAGATGGATACGGCGCTCCGGCAGGCTCGTCCGGATGCGCTCGGCCAGATCGGCGATGAAGTGCGTGCTGCTGTCGTCGGCGATCGCATGGACCGCATCGAAGCGCAGCCCGTCGAAGTGATACTCCTCGAGCCAGTACAGCGCGTTGTGGATGAAATAATCCCGCACGACATGTGCTGCGTCGCCGTCATAGGCGATGCCGGCGCCCCAGAGCGTCTGATGCCGCTGCGTGAAGAAGCTCTCGGCATAAACAGGCAGGTAATTCCCCGATGGGCCGAAGTGATTGTAGACCACGTCGAGGAAAACCATGATTCCGCGCCGGTGAGCCTCATTGACCAATGTCTTGAGGTCATCAGGCGAGCCATAGGCATGGTCGGGCGCATAATGCAGCACGCCGTCATAGCCCCAGCCGCGATCGCCGGGGAAATCGGCGATCGGGAGAAGTTCGAGCGCCGTCACGCCGAGATCGCGCAGATGATCCAGCTTCCCCATGAAACCGGCGAATGTGCCCTCCGGGGTCGCCGTGCCGATATGCGCCTCGTAGAGGACCGTTTCCTCCCAGGGGCGTCCGTTCCAGTCGCCGTCGCCCCAGGCGAAGGCTTCGGGATTGACCACCATGCTCGGCCCTTCCACATCGCTCGGCTGGAAGCGCGAGGCAGGGTCTGGAATCTGAAGCTCGTCGTCGATGCGAAACCGGTACAGCGCGCCGGCTGCAGCGCCACGACAGGTCAGCCGGTGCCAGCCGTCGCCCTCGGGCGTCATGGGACGCTCGTGATCGCCGAGATGGAGCGTGACGGTCCCGGCCGAGGGCGCCCACAGCGAAAATCGGACTCCTCCATCGGTAATTTCCGCACCGAATGGCATTCTGTGGGCGCGACCCATTCATGGCTTCCTCTGCAGCATCGTCCGGTTCGAACAACGAATGGCGGCCGCTGTGGTTTCATAGCTCGGTGCGTCCGAGGCTGGGCGGCATCCACCAGGCATGACCAGCACCCGCCGACCTGCTAGAGATGAAGGCCCGAGCCTGCCGCAAGCGAGCCAAGCCCATGCCTGACGCCATCATGCCCGACGCCACCATCGCCACCGCCCCACGCGGCCTCGATCATCTCGTCATCGGCGTCCGCGATCTCGATGCCGCCGGCGCCTTCTATGAGACGCTCGGCTTCAAGGTCGGCGCGCGTAATCGCCATCCCTGGGGCACCGAAAACCGCATCGTCCAGTTTCCGGGCTCCTTCCTCGAGCTTTTGACGATCGCTGACGCTGCCGCGATCGTCCCGCCGGCTCCGCGTGTGTTCTCCTTCGGCAGCTTCATGCAAGACGCGCTGGCGCGCGGGGAGGGGCTGTCGATGCTCGTCCTCGATAGTGCCGATGCCAAGGCCGACGCCGTCGCGTTCCAGGCGGCGGGCATCGGCGATTACGAGCCGTTCTTCTTCGAGCGCCAGGCCAGGCGTCCCGACGGCAGCGAGGTCCGCGTCGCCTTCTCGCTGGCCTTCGCGGCGGACCCGCTGGCGCCGGAATGCGGCTTTTTCGTCTGCCAGCAGCATGAGCCGCAGAACTTCTGGAACCCGGCCTTCCAGCAGCATGCCAATGGCGCGACGGCCTTGACCTCCGCGATCATCGTCACCGACGACCCGGCGGCCCATCGCGAGTTCCTGAGCGCCTTTGCCGGCTTCCCCGAGGTGCTGGAGGGCAATGCCGATCTCGTGCTGGACTTGCCGCGCGGGCGCATCGACGTGCTCGATCCGGAGGCCGCGCAGGCGATCTACCATGTCGAGCCCGATCCGACGCCGGCCCGCTTTCTCGGCTTCTGCGTCGCCGTGCCCGATCTCGATGCGGTGGCAGAGCGGCTCGAAGCGGCCGGCGTGCCTTTCGCGCAGGGTGACGACCGGATCACCGTCCCGGCCGAGGCGGCTTTGGGCTGCGTCATTGCCTTCGAGCAGGCCTGAGGGGCAGGATCGGCGGAACGGGAACAGGGGATTCGGAACCACCATGATCGCGCAGGCGCTGTTGAAGCTTCCGGATTTCGCCCTGTTCTTCTCGGTGTCGCTCGGTCTCGTCGGCGTCTACCTGCTGGTCTACACGCTGGCGACCTCGCATAACGAATTCGGCCTGATCCGCCAGAACAACATCGCGGCGGCGCTGTCGTTGGGCCTGAGCCTGACCGGCTTCGCGCTGCCGCTATCGAGCGCCGTGGTGCATTCCAACACCATCCCCGATCTCATGATCTGGGGCATCGTCGCCATCGTCGTGCAGTTGATCGTCTATATGCTGGTCAGGATCGTGCTGCCCAACCTGTCGGCCCGCATCGCCGCCGGCGAATTGGCGGCGGCGCTCTTCCTCGGCGCCGCATCGCTGGCAGCCGGCGTGATCAACGCTGCGGCAATGAGCTTCTGACGAAAACCCGGTTCGGGGCTTAGGTCCCACGCGTCTCCGGCAGCGACGCCAGCAGCGAGACCAGGGCCCGGTCGTGCAGCACGACCATGCGCTCCTTCGGCTTCAGCCAGATCGCCGCATCGTCGATCGTTTCGGCGTCGACGAGCTTGGCCTGGGCCACGGCCCGGTCGGGCTCGATCTCCCCGCGGCGACGTGGCGGGCTTTCCGGCAGCATCGCCTCATGCGCCTCGCGCAGCGCCGGGTCGGCATGCAGCGCCCTGAGGCCGTCGGCATCGTCGAAGCCGGCCGCGTCGAACTCCGCCTGTAGCGCATTGGCACGCAAGGCCACGGCCGGCGGATCGCCTTCCTCCGGTGTCACCAGGAGCTTGTGCCGCTTGAGCCAGAGCCCGATCGCGAGCTGCCCCGATGCCCAGGACAGCGGAATCGCCAGCACGAGGCCGACGATGGTGGGCGACATCCAGGCAAACAGCGAGGTCGCGATCATGAAGGCCGAGATGCCGGTGACGATGCCAAGCACCGTATGGGTGCGGTGCCGCCTGATGATGTCGTTCAGCGGAATCGAGCCGTCGTCGCGGCGCTGCGGATTCCAGCCCGTGTCTCGGCCAAGCAGAATCTGGAAGACCGAGCCCGACTGGATCAGCATCATGATCGGCGCGAAGAAGGCGGAGAACAGCACCTCGATCAGGGCCGAGATCACCAGCCGGATCGCGCCGCCGCCGGCCCGGCGCAGCTTGCCGTTGAACAGCGTCAGCAGCAGACCGAACAGCTTCGGCGCGAGCAGGATCGCCATCGTCAGCGCGAACAGGTTCAAGGCGCGCTCGGGGTCGAAGCGCGGCCAGACCGGGAAGAGAGTGAACTCCTGCGTGAAGTATTCAGGCCTGGCATAGCTGACCTGGAGCACGATCAGGATACCGACCACGAGCTGCATCAGCCAGAACGGCGAGGCGAGATAGCCCATGATGCCGGTCGCGAAATGCTGCCGCGTTGGCACGACGAAGCCCTTGGCGCCGATGATGCGCGAATGCTGGAGATTGCCCTGGCACCAGCGCCGATCGCGCACCGAGACGTCGATCAGCGAGGGCGGGCTTTCCTCATAGGACCCCGTCAGGTCCGGCAGCATGTAGACCGACCAGCCGGCGCGCCGGATCAACGCCGCCTCGACGAAATCATGCGAGAGCACATGGCCGCCGAAGGGCGGCTTGCCCTTGAGGTCGGGCAGGCCGCAATGGTCGGCGAAGGCCTTCGTCCGGATGATCGCGTTATGGCCCCAGTAATTCCCGTCGCGGCCCGACCACATCGCCAATCCCGTCGCGATCACCGGTCCGTAGACGCGGGCGGCGAACTGCTGGAGCCGGGCGAAGAAGGTGTTGCGGTTGATGATCAGCGGCAGCGACTGGATGATGCCGGCATCCGGGTCGGCCTCCATCGCGGCGGCAAGCCTGATGATGCAGGTGCCGGTCATCAGGCTGTCGGCGTCGAGCACGACCATATGCTCGTAATGCCCGCCCCAGCGCGTCACGAAATCGGCGATGTTGCCGGCCTTGCGGTGATGGTTCTTGGGCCGGTGGCGGTAATAGACCCGCGCGTCGGGCCCAAGCCGCTGGCGCAGCGCCAGGAAAGCCCGCTCCTCGGCGACCCAGACATCCGGATTGGTCGTGTCCGAGACGATGAAATAGTCGAAATGCGCGCCCAGTCCGGTCGCCTCGACCGATTCGCGGATCGCGCAGAGCGCAGCGAAGGTGCGCGCAGTCGATTCATTGTAGATCGGCATCACCACGACGGTGCGATGCTTCAGGCTCTCGACGCGGCCCGAGGGCCCCTTGTTGAACAGAAGCCCGAAGAAGCCGAGCACGGCGCTGGTGAAGGCGAGAGCGATCCACGAGAAATTGACCGTGAACAGCACGAGCAGGGCGTACTGCAGCGATGTCGTGCGGCTGACCGACACGACATGGTACATTTCCCAGGCGCCATAGGCGGTCAGCACCATGCCGCCGCCGAAGACGAAGAGTCGCTTCAGCCAGGGCGTCGTCCAGTCGCGCGGGGCAGCCGGCGTCCGGCGGTCGGACGCCTTCCAGCTCCGGAAGGACTGGACCGGCATGACCAGGCGGTTCTCTGGCGGCGTCGCAGGATCTTGGCTTGCCAGATAGGGGCGCGTCTGCGTCGCGGCCTCGCCAGGGCGGGTCGCGGTTACCACGTCCATCGGTTCAACCAGGTTTCCGAAACCGGCTGACCGCCGGATTGCAGCACGAGCCTGAGCTCGCAGAGGTTTTCCGTGCCAGGATCGACCTCGAAGCCCACCCGCATCAGCTTGCGCTCGGGAAAGGGCCAGAGCCGCAGGTTCTGGATCTGGCCGGGCTGCGTGGTGATGTTGGCACGGGTGGAGGCGACGATGCCGGCATCCGCCAGCCTGTCACCGGTGAAATCGACGATGAAACGCCGCCGACGCGCTTGCGAGCCACGCCCCTGGCGGACGCGGGTGGCGAGTGCGAGGGGCGGCCGCTCGGGCGGCTGCCAGCACCAGGCCTGCCGGTAGGCGATCACGGTTTCGCTGCCGGCCGCGAACGCCTGGCGCGGCCGCCAGTACATGATGATGTTGTCGTTGACGTCGGACTCGCTGGGAATCTCGATCAGCTGGACCGAACCCGCGGTCCATTCGCCGAGAGGCTCCATCCAGACGCTCGGACGAAGCTCGAAGCGCTGGTCGTCATCCATGAACGCGGCCGGGTCGCGCTCGCGCTGGACCAGCCCGAAGCCCTTCGGATTGCTGTCGATGAAAGACGAGACCTGCAGCGTCGCGGGATTGCTGACCGGACGGTAGATCCATTCGCCGGTGCCCGAGCGCATCTGCACGCCGGAGATCTCGTGCACCGCCGGCCTGACATCGTCAAAGCTGCGCCGGCTTTGCGGGCCCGACAGGAAGGTGCCCATGGTGCAGCCGAAACCGATATGGTCGAGGGTCTGGCGCGCAAACAGCGTCATCTCGACATCGATCAGCGTGACGTCGCCCGGCCGAAGCGTCATCCGGACGGCGCCGGTCAGGCTTTCGGAATCGAGTAGGGCGTGAATCACCAGAAGGCCGGAAGCCGGGCTCGGCCGCTCGATCCAGAAGGCGCGAAAGAACGGGATTTCCTCGCCGCGCGTTTCGCCGGGCCGCAGGATCAGGGCCCGTGCGAGCGCACCGAAATTCTGGCCCCGCGCCAGCGAGCGGAAGAAGGTCGCGCCCTGGAACATCGCGACCTCGAACGGCCGCTCCAGCCCGGTCGCGATTCGCATCCCCGAGAACTGCAGGTCGACATTCGCCGGCGGCGGAGCGACTCGGCCGTAGTCGAACTTGCTGCGGTCGAACGCGACACGCCGCACGGTGTCGTCCTCGACCGTGAAGAGGCTGACCGGATTCGAGAAGACGTAGCCGCGATGCAGCGGCTCGACCGTGAAGCCACGGTTCTCGCCGGCCCAGATCAGGCTGCCCGGCTGGGCCCTGATTCCCGAATACTGGTCGAAGGGCAGGGTGGCGTAGCCCTCCGGCAGATCGGTCGCAACGAGCGGCACGAGCGGGCGCTGCGCGATGATGCGCGCCGCATCGACCACGAGCGACGGATCGAACCGCTGCCCCTCGAAGAGAAAGGACTGGGTGATGGCGGCCGCGGCGGACGGCGTCTGTGAGTGGGCCGCGCTCGCCGCGAGCAGCGAGGTGGCCGCAGCTGCGCCGGAACTTTCGAGAAACTGCCGACGATTCAAAGGTTTCGACATTATATCCAACATGCGCGGGCGACGCCCTCGCCCCCACGCGCTTCTAGAGCATTTCTCCGGGATCTGAAAAGCGGCTCGCCGGGTAATTCGTAGCCGATCGCTCGTCTCCCCGTTCTTGTGATCGCCGCCGGGACGACCCCGGCGATGATGGCGACTTTGGCAAAAGCCGATGGGATCGGCTATCCACGGCGCCTGCAACGCCACCATGCGCCAGATCGACCGCACATGTTCCCGGCCGCAAGCGTTCCCGTTCCGGAAACCGCGCGGCCGGGCCTTCGCCGACAAAGGAGACGAGAATCATGACCGAAATGCAGTCCGGCCGGTCCTGCCTTGCGATTCTCCTGGCTGCTGGCGAGGGCACGCGGATGAAGTCCGCGCGTCCCAAGGTGCTGCACGAGATCGGCGGACGCTCCCTGCTCGGTCATGCCCTAGCATCGCTCTCCGAGGCAGGCGCTGATGCGATCGTCGTCGTGACCGGCCCCGATCGGCCGGAGGTCGCGCGCGAGGCGCAAGAAGTGCTGCCCGCCGTGCAGATCGCGATCCAGGCGCAGCGCCTGGGCACCGCCCACGCCGCGCTCGCGGCCAGGGAGGCGCTGGCCGCCGGCTATGACGACGTCATCGTCGCCTTCGCCGATACGCCGCTGGTCCGGCCGGAGACCTTCGGCGCGTTGCGCGCCGTGCTCGCGGACGGCGCGGCCGTCGTCGCGCTGGGCTTCGAGGCCCGCGATCCCACGGGCTATGGCAGGTTCGTGATCCGCGACGGCGCGCTGGAAGCGATCGTCGAGCACAAGGATGCCACGCCCGAACAGCGCGCGATCACCCTCTGCAATGCCGGGCTGATGGCTCTCGATGGCAAGCAGGCGCTGTCCCTGCTGGAGGCGATCGGCAACGCCAACGCGCAGTCCGAATTCTACCTCACCGACGCGGTCGCGGTGGCGCGGTCGCGCGGTTTGTCCGCCCGCGCGCTGACGGCTCCGGAAAGCGAGGTTCAGGGGATCAATGACCGAATCCAGCTGGCGACCGCGGAGGCAGAGTTCCAGCGCCGCAAACGGCTTTCCGTGATGGCCGAGGGCGCGACGCTGACGGCGCCCGACACCGTCTTCTTCAGCCACGACACACAGATCGGCCGCGATGTGCTGATCGAGCCCAATGTCGTGTTCGGCCCCGGCGTGCGCGTCGCCGACGGGGCGGTGATCCACGCGTTCTCGCATCTGGAAGGCGCCGAAGTCGGTCCCGCTGCGACGGTCGGACCCTATGGCCGCCTGCGCCCCGGCGCGAAGCTCGGCGAGAAGGCCAAGATCGGCAATTTCGTCGAGATCAAGTCGGCTGAGATCGGCGCTGGCGCCAAGATCAGCCATCTCACCTATGTCGGCGACGCCACGGTGGGCGAGGGCGCCAACATCGGAGCGGGAACGATCACCTGCAATTATGACGGTTTCTTCAAGTATCGCACGACCATCGGCGCCGGCGCCTTCGTCGGCTCGAACTCCTCTCTGGTCGCCCCGGTCACGATCGGAGAGGGAGCCTTCGTCGGCTCCGGCTCGGTGGTGACCGACGACGTCGCGCCAGACGCGCTGGCGGTCGGTCGTGGCCGCCAGGTCACGCGGGAAGGCTGGGCGAAGGCCTTCCGCGAGATCTCTCTGGCGCGCAAGGCCGCGGCGAAAAAGCCCTGAAGCGCGGCCGTTTGATCAAGCCGCCGTTCATAGTTCGACATTTAGATTGATTTTGCTTGGGCTGGCCGGGCCGCTATGCGGACACTCAACGGCAACGTCTGAAGAGGTTTTGGCATGTGCGGCATCGTCGGGATTCTGGGCAAGGAAGCGGTCGCGACGCAGGTCGTCGAGGCGCTGCGGCGGCTCGAATATCGCGGCTATGATTCGGCCGGCGTCGCCACGCTCGAACATGGCCTGCTCACCCGCCGCCGCGCCGAAGGCAAGCTCAGGAACCTCGAGGTCCGCCTCTCCAACGAACCGCTCGAAGGGCTGATCGGCATCGGCCACACCCGCTGGGCGACGCATGGCAAGCCCAACGAGACAAACGCCCACCCGCACGCCACCGCCAAGCTCGCCGTCGTCCATAACGGCATCATCGAGAATTTCCGCGAGCTGCGGGCCGAACTCCAGGCCGACGGCTATGTCTTCGAGACCGAGACCGACACGGAAATCGTCGCCCATCTCGTCACCCGCGAACTCGACCATGGCAAGACGCCCGTCGAGGCAGTGGCTGCAAGCCTGCCGCGGCTGCGCGGGGCGTTCGCACTCGCCTTCCTGTTCGAGGGGCAGGAAGACCTGCTGATTGGCGCCCGCAAGGGCTCGCCGCTGGCCGTCGGCGTCGGCGATGGCGAGATGTATCTCGGCTCGGATGCGCTGGCGCTCGCCCCCTTCACCAATCTCATCGCTTATCTCGATGAGGGCGACTGGGTCGTCCTCAATCGCAAGGGCGCGACCTTCTACGACAAGACCAACGCCGTCGTGGAGCGGCGGGCCCAGCGCGTCGCAGCCGGCGCCTTCCTGGTCGAAAAGGGCAATCACCGCCACTTCATGGCGAAGGAAATCTACGAGCAGCCTGAGGTCGTCGGCCATACGCTGACGCAGTATCTCGACATGGCCGCCGGCAGCGTGCGCCTGCCATTCAAGGGCACGATCGACTGGAAGTCGCTGTCGCGTCTGTCGGTCTCGGCCTGCGGCACGGCCTATTATGCCGGGCTGACGGCGAAATACTGGTTCGAGAAGCTCGCCCGCCTGCCGGTCGAGATCGATGTCGCCTCCGAGTTCCGCTATCGTGAGGCGCCGATGCCGGAGAACGGGCTGGCGCTCTTCGTGTCGCAATCCGGCGAGACCGCCGACACCCTGGCCTGCCTGCGCTATGCCAAGCAGGAGAAGCAGACCGTGCTCTCCGTCGTCAACGTGCCGACCTCGACGATCGCCCGCGAGAGCGACGCCGTCGCGCCGACGCTGGCCGGTCCCGAGATCGGCGTCGCCTCGACCAAGGCCTTCACCTGCCAGCTCACCGCGCTCGCCTGCCTCGCACTCGCGGCAGGCCGCGCCCGCGGCACGCTGTCGGCTGAAGAAGAGGCCCGCCATGTCCAGAGCCTGATCGCGCTGCCGGGGCTGATCGCCAGGGCGCTCGAACTGGAGCCCGCGATCGAAAAGCTCGCCCGCGAACTCTCCAAGGCGCGCGACGTGCTCTATCTCGGTCGTGGCACGAGCTTCCCGCTGGCGCTGGAAGGCGCGCTGAAACTGAAGGAAATCAGCTATATCCACGCCGAAGGCTATCCGGCGGGCGAGCTCAAGCACGGCCCGATCGCGCTGATCGACGAAGCGATGCCCGTCATCGTCGTCGCGCCGCATGACGCGCTGTTCGAGAAGACCGCCTCCAATATGCAGGAGGTCGCGGCACGCGGCGGACGGATCATCCTGATCACCGACGCGAAGGGCGCGGCCGAATGCGGCATCGTGCCGGAGACGACGATCATCATGCCGGACATGGATCCGACCTTCGCTCCGATCGTCTATGCGCTACCGATCCAGATGATCGCCTACCAGACGGCGGTTTTCATGGGCAAGGATGTCGACCAGCCGCGCAATCTGGCCAAATCTGTAACCGTGGAATAAGTCCGTCACGGTAGAGTGAGCGCCAAGGCGCTCGCTCTCACCCAGGATCACCCCTCCGGCCGGCTCGCGACATAGGTTCCCGCTGCGAGCAGACACGCGCCGCTGACCCACAATGCGATCGGCGGTGCGCTGGTCCAGGTCAGGATGGCGAAACTCAGCAGCATCGAGCCGCAGGCGATGTACTTGACCTTGCGGGCAATCGACCCCGTCTGGCGCCAGCGCAGCACCTGCGGCCCCAGCCTCGGGTGACCGAGCAGCCACGCCTCGAATCGCGGCGACGATTGCGAGAAGCACCACGCCGCCACGATCAGGAAGATCGTCCCCGGCATCAGCGGGAGGATCAGCCCGATCACGCCGAGGGTGGTGAAGATCCAGCCGGCCGCGAAGAGCAAGGGGCGTTGGAACGGTCGAATGCGGCGCGTCATGGCCTCAATTGCCCTGCCGATTCATGTTCACCTTCGCCCCTGCGGAAACGAAAGCATCATGTCCGTGGCCGCGGCAAGCTGGAGACGGTCGCGCCATCCTTGAAATCTACCGAAGCGACTGGCACGTCTGTCGCATCATACTCGTCAAAACCGCTTGCGCGCGGACAGCCGTATCGGACCCCGTGAATGACGCCGAGCCCACCGGATCCACGCCTCGTCATTCAGTCGGACCTGTTGCGCCCGACATTCGGCACAAGGCTGCGGCGCTATTTCCTCACCGGGCTGGTGATCGCCGCGCCGCTGGCGATCACCGCCTCGGTGACCTGGTGGTTCGTCAATTTCGTCGACGGTCTGGTCAAGCCGCTGATTCCCTCGGCCTATTGGCCCGACGCCTATCTGCCCTATCCGATCCCCGGATTCGGCCTCGTCATCGGCCTGATCGGGTTGACGCTGCTCGGCTTCATGACGGCCAATCTCGTCGGCCGCACGCTGATCGATGCCGGCGAGGCGATCCTCAATCGCATGCCGGTGGTGCGCGGCCTCTACAAGGGTGTGAAGCAGGTCTTCGAGACGATCTTCTCGCAATCGGGCACGTCGTTCCGCAAGGTCGGCATGGTGCAGTTCCCGCAGCCCGGCATGTGGTCGATCGTCTTCATCGCCCAGGAAGCGGCCCCCGAGATCGCGGGAAAACTGCCGGACGGCGATGAGCAGATCGGCGTCTTCCTGCCCTGCACGCCGAACCCGACCACCGGCTTCTTCTTCTATCTGCCGCGTCGGGAGGTGGTCGAAGTGGCGGTCTCGGTCGAGGACGGAGCGAAGCTCGTCATGTCGGCCGGGTTGATCCAGCCCGGTGAGACGGCGCCGAAGCTGGGCACCGGCGCCGTCCCGGCGAAATGATCAATCCTTGAGAGGCAGCCAGATTTCCAGTACGCCCTGGCCGGTCGCTGCGTCGAAGCGCTGGTCCATGCGCTCCAGCGTCGGCCCTTCGCCGGGCTTGCGTCCCGATTTCGGCAGCCAGTCGCGCCAGATCGCTTCATAGGTCTGCTTGATCGCGGTGACATGGCCGCGATGCTCGAAGATCGCGTAGGTCTGAGCCGGAACGCGTGTCCGGGCGAAGTCCGACGGCAGGTTGTCGAAATCCGAAACCTCGACGCCGGCGATGTAGTCGAAATTGCCGTTGTCGTCGCAATTCAGGCTGACCCCATAGGTCGTATGGCCGATCTGCCCCGGTACATGGCCGATATGCGGCGCAAAATTCTGCCAGAGCGCCGGGATGCCGGCGACCTTATCGACCGAGAACGAACCACCGAGGCCGGCGACCAGCATCGGCTTGCCGTTCTCGATCCGCGGTTCGGGCAGCGTGATGGATGTGTTGGCTTGCATGGGAAGAGGCTCCAAAAGGCGAATGCTGGCGAGATCGCGACTCGCGCGCAGAGCCTCGGGCGTGAGCCCGAACTGCTCGCGGAAGGCGCGGGTGAAAGCTTCGTGCGAGCCATAGCCCCAGTTCAGCGCGACCGAGAGGATGTCGGGCGCACCGTTCGCCAGCTGCCTTGCCGCCTCGCTCAGCCGCCGCTCGCGCACATAGCGCATGACGGAGCGCCCGGTTGAGGCGGCGAAAGCGCGCGAGAGATGGAAGCGCGAGACACCGCTGACGCCCGCGATGTCCTCGAGGGAGAGCTCGGAGGCAAAGCGGCTTTCGATACACCAGATGGCTGACTTGACCGGGTCCATGATATCTCCGCGAAGCGAGCCGCAAACTGGGCGAAGCGCGGCGCTCCCGCTTGATCGGGATTGCTGCCTGTTCGCAAAGGTGGGGCGGCTGCGAGCGCGTTCACCCCGCCCGCAGCAGCCTGATCGCGACATCGCGCTCGAACAGATAGAGCAGTGTCCGGACTGCCTCGCCGCGTGGCGTCTCCAGTTGCGGGTCGCGCTCGATCAGGAGGCGGGCATCGTCGCGCGCCGCCGCCAGAAGGTCGCCGTCGGTTTCCGGCCGGGCGATGCGCCAGTCGGGCGAACCGGATTGTTTCGTGCCCAGAACCTCGCCTTCGCCGCGCAGCCGCAGATCCTCCTCGGCAATGCGGAAGCCGTCCTCGGTTTCGCGCATGATCGTCAGCCGCGCCTCGGCCACGGGGCCGAGCGGCCCCTTGTAAAGCAGGAGACAGGTCGATGCCGCCGAGCCGCGCCCGATGCGGCCGCGCAACTGGTGGAGCTGCGCCAGCCCGAAGCGCTCGGCATGCTCGATCACCATGACGCTGGCATTGGGCACGTCGACGCCGACCTCGATCACCGTCGTCGAAATCAGGATGCGGGTTTCGCCGGCGATAAAAGCGGCCATCGCCGCGTCCTTGTCGCGTCCGGGCATCTGACCGTGCAAGAGCCCAACCTTGTGACCGAAGAGCTCTCGCAAGGCCTCGTAACGCTCCTGCGCGGCAGCGACGTCGAGCGTGTCGGATTCCTGCACCAGCGGGCAGACCCAATAGACCTGCGCGCCGGCCTCGATGGCACGGCCGATGCCGCCGACGACCTCGTCATAGCGGTCGAGCGAGAGGGCCTTGGTCGCGATCGGCTTGCGGCCCGCCGGCTTCTCGGCCAGCACCGAGATGTCCATGTCGCCGAACCAGGTCAGCGACAGCGTGCGCGGGATCGGCGTCGCCGTCATCACCAGGATGTCGACCGCCTCGCCCTTGGAGCCGAGCAGCAAGCGCTGATGCACGCCGAAGCGGTGCTGCTCGTCGACGATGGCGAGCGCGAGATCGCGGAAGGTGACGCCCTCCTGGAACAGCGCATGGGTGCCCACGGCAATAGCGATCTCGCCAGTCGCGAGGCCCTCCAGCACCCGTGCCCGGCCCGGACCCTTCTCGCGGCCGGTCAGGAGCGCGAGCTTGAGCCCCGCCTTCTGGGCGAGCGGCGCCAGCCTTTCGGCATGCTGGCGCGCCAGGATCTCGGTCGGGGCCATCAGCACGGATTGCCGCCCGGCCTCGGCCGCGGCAGCCATCGCCATCAGCGCGACGACCGTCTTGCCGGAGCCGACATCGCCCTGAAGCAGCCGCAGCATGCGCTCGGGCTTCTCCATGTCGTCATGGATATCGACCAGCGCCTGGCGCTGGCCGTCGGTCAGGGTGAAGGGCAGGGCGCTCTCGATCGCATGGCGCAGCCGCCCGTCGCCGGCGGTGGCGCGGCCGGCGCTCTTCTTCTGCTGCCGGCGCACCAAAGCGAGCGCGATCTGGCTCGCCAGCAACTCGTCATAGGCGACGCGGCGGCGTGCGATTGTGTCGCCCTCGACCGCCCTGAGATCGGGCGGATGGTGCAGCGCCTGCATCGCCTCCACGAAGGACGCGAAACCGCTCTTGGCCAGGAAGGCCGGATCCTGCCACTCAGCGAGATCGGGGCATTTCTCGGCCGCCGCGGCAGCGATCCGCGCCATCACGCGCGGCCCGACGCCCTCCGTCAGTCCATAAACCGGCTCGATCGACGGCAGCGTCGCGGCGAGCTTGGGGTCGAGCAGCCGGTCGGGATGCACCATCTGGCGCATGCCGTCCCAGAGTTCGAGCTTGCCCGAAATGATGCGGTAGGCGCCGATCGGCATGGTCTGCAGGAGATGGCGGACATCGGCATGGAAGAAGACCAGCGTGACGTCGCCGGTCTCATCCTCGACGATGATGCGATACGGCGCCTTGGCCTTGGTCTCCGGCGGGGCGCGATGCTCGGTCACGCGGGCGGAGAAGGTCGCGATCCCGCCAATGGGTGCATCGATGATCGAGGCGCTGGGCCGCCGGTCGATCGCACCGGTCGGCAGGCGAAACAGCAGGTCGATGACGCGGCCGCCCCGGGTCTCGTCGCCCAGCAGCTTGTCGAGCGCCTTGGCCGTCTTGGGGCCGACGCCGGGCAGCGTGGTCGCGGGAGCAAAGAGCGGATCGAGCAGGGACGGGCGCAAGCGGCTTCTCGGCACGGGATTGTCAGGAGTGCGAAATCTCGGGGCTCAGGCCCGCTGACTTCGCGCTGTGTCAACGCTATATAGCCCGCGACGGCAGGCTCCGCGACGGGGCCGGCCCGATTGTCATTGCACCATCCCGTGGTTTCCCTTCCTCCGAGGCGTCCAGAGGTTCCCATGAGTGGCTCGACCCGCACCAGTGCCGATCTCGACCCGCGCCGGCGCAAGATCCTGTTCCGCGCCTGGCATCGCGGCATGCGCGAGAACGATCTGATCATGGGCGGCTTCGCCGATGCGCATATCGCTGATCTCGACGAGACCGAACTCGACGAGTTCGAACGCCTGATCGAGGTGCTCGACCGCGACCTGTTGAGCTGGATGACCGGCGAGGCTGATGTGCCGGAGAACTACGACACGCCGCTGTTCCGCCGGCTCAAGGCGTTCCACCACCACGACAAGCCGATTCATGTCTGAGCCGCAGATAACATCCGCGCCGTCATCCCGGACAAGCGGCGAAGCCGCGCCGATCCGGGATCCATTCCCGAACCTTTCCGATAGGCGTTCCGGAATGGATCCCGGGTCTCCGCTTCGCTGCGCCCGGGATGACACGGTTGGTACTTGTGAAGTCTACAGATTGAAGTCGTCGACCATATGAGCATTCCGCCTCCCGCCCAGATCGCCAAGCTGCAGATCGACCGCATCCTCGATGCGCTGAATCGCGGCGACAAGCCGACGCTTGCCAGCGTGCCCGATGGTTTCGACGCGGTCGTCCTCGCCGACCTGACCCGTGCCCGGGCGAAGAAGGCGGACGGCGCGGCGATGCTCGTCTTCGTCGCGCGCGACGGCCAGCGCCTGCAGGTGCTGGAAAACGCGCTCCAGTTCGTGGCGCCCGATCTCGAGGTGATGTCCTTCCCGGCCTGGGACTGCCAGCCCTATGACCGCGTCTCGCCGGCGCCCTCGATCGTCGCCCACCGCATGACGACGCTGTCGCGTCTCGCCAAGACCAAATCCGGCGACAAGCCGCGCCTGCTGCTGACCACCGTCAACGCCGCGCTCCAGCGCGTCCCGGCCTTCTCCAAGGTCGCCTCGGAGAGCTTTTCGGCCGCGCCCGGCAACATGGTCGACACCGACCAGCTGGCGCGCTGGCTCGACATGAACGGCTACCTGCGCACCTCGACCGTGCGGGAGACCGGCGAGTTCGCCGTGCGCGGCGGCATCATCGACCTCTATCCGCCGGGGATGCCGGCGCCGATCCGTCTCGATTTCTTCGGCGACACGCTCGAATCGATCCGCACCTTCGATCCGGAGACGCAGCGCACCACCGGGCAGATGCGGGGCCTTGACCTCGTGCCGATGTCCGAGGCGCAGATGACCAGCGAGAGCATCAAGCGTTTTCGCCAGAGCTACATCACCAGCTTCGGCACACCGGGCCGCGACGACACGCTCTACGAGGCTGTCAGCGAAGGCCGCAGGCCGGCCGGGCTCGAACACTGGCTGCCGCTGCTGGCGGACAGGCTCGACACGCTCTTCACCTATCTGCCGGACGTGCCGCTGGTCCTCGACCATCAGGCCGAGGATGCCGTCGGCGAACGCATCAGCCTGATCAAGGATTATTACGACGCCCGCAAGGCGGCGATGGAGCAGCCCAGCGCCGGCGGCGCGCCCTACAAGCCGCTCAAGCCCGATGCGCTTTATCTCTCGCCGGCCGACTGGCGCGCCGTCATCGACCAGTCCGGCGTCGCCGCGCTGACGCCGTTCCAGCTGCCCGACAGCGACGGCAAGCTGATCGTTGATCTCGGCGCCCGCCAGGGCCGCAGCTTCGCTGCCGAGCGCGCCGACAATGCCGGCAGCGTCTTCGACGCGGCAGTGGCCCATGTGAAGGCGCTGGAGAAGGACGGCCGCCGCGTCATTCTCTCCGCCTGGTCGGAAGGCTCGCGCGAACGGCTCGCCCATGTCCTGGCCGATCATGGCCTGAAGACCGTCCAGATGACGGGCTCGCTGCGCGCCGCATTCGATCTCAAGCCCGGCACGACGGCGCTGGCGGTCTGGGGCTTCGAGACCGGCTTCGAGGCCGGCAAGCTCGCCGTCATCGGCGAGCAGGACATCCTCGGCGACCGGCTGGTGCGGCCGCGCAAGAAATCGCGTCGCCCGCAGGATTTTATCGCGGAGCTGTCGTCGCTTTCGCCTGGCGATCTCGTCGTCCATGTCGATCACGGCATCGGCCGTTTCATCGGCCTGCGCTCGATCACGGCGGTCGGGGCACCGCATGACTGCCTGGAAATCCACTATGCGGCGGATTCGAAGCTCTTCCTGCCGGTCGAGAACATTGAACTGCTGTCGCGCTACGGCTCGGAGGACACCGACGTTCCGCTCGACCGGCTCGGCGGTGGTGGCTGGCAGGCGCGCAAGGCCAAGCTGAAGCAGCGCATCCGCGAGATGGCGGGCAAGCTGATCGCGATCGCCGCAGCCCGCGCCCTGAAGGAAGCGCCGCGTCTGATCCCGCAGGACGGGCTCTATGACGAGTTCTGCGCGCGCTTCCCCTTCGAGGAGACGGAAGATCAGCAGGCGACGATCGACGCCGTGCTCGACGACATGGCTGCCGGCCGGCCGATGGACCGGCTTGTCTGCGGCGATGTCGGCTTCGGCAAGACCGAGGTGGCGCTGCGCGCCGCCTTTGCCTGCGCCCTCAACGGCAAGCAGGTCGCGGTCGTGGTGCCGACCACGCTGCTGGCGCGCCAGCACTACCGCAACTTCGCCGAGCGCTTCAAAGGCCTTCCGGTGAATGTCGGCCAGGCCTCGCGCTTCGTCGGCGCGCAGGATCTCAAGGCGGTAAAGGCGGGCGTCAAGGACGGCACGATGGACATCGTCGTCGGCACCCATGCGCTGCTCGGCAAGGCGATCGAGTTCAAGGATCTCGGCCTCGTCATCGTCGACGAGGAGCAGCATTTCGGCGTCAACCACAAGGAACGGCTGAAGGAGTTCCGCGCCGAGGTCCATATGCTGACGCTGACGGCGACGCCGATCCCGCGCACGCTGCAACTCGCCATGACTGGCGTCCGCGAGCTCTCGATCATCGCGACGCCGCCGGTTGATCGCCTGGCGGTGCGGACCTTCGTCACGCCCTTCGATCCACTGATCGTGCGCGAGGCGCTGCTGCGCGAGCGCTACAGGGGCGGGCGCAGCTTCTATGTCGTGCCGCGCATCGAGGACATCGCCGAGGTCAAGGACTTCCTCGACAAGCAGGTGCCCGAGGCCAAGGTCGGCATCGCGCATGGCCAGATGGCGGCGGGACAGCTCGAGGACGTGATGACCGCCTTCTACGAGGGCCAGTACGATGTCCTGCTCTCGACGACGATCGTCGAATCCGGCCTCGACATTCCCAACGCCAACACGCTGATCGTGCATCGCGCCGACATGTTCGGCCTGGCCCAGCTCTACCAGCTCCGGGGCCGCGTCGGCCGCTCGAAGGTCCGCGCCTATGCGCTCTTCACCGTGTCGGCCAAGCGCAAGATGACGGACCAGGCCGAGCGCCGGCTCAAGGTTCTGCAATCGCTCGACACACTGGGCGCCGGCTTCCAGCTCGCCAGCCACGATCTCGACATTCGAGGCGCCGGCAACCTACTCGGCGACGAGCAGTCCGGCCATATCAAGGAGGTCGGCTACGAGCTCTACCAGCAGATGTTGGAGGAGGCCGTCGCGGCCTTGAAGTCGGGCGTCGATTTCGAGACCGACGCGCAATGGTCGCCGACGATCCAGATCGGCGCGCCGGTGATGATCCCCGAGCATTACGTCACCGACCTGACGCTGCGGCTCACCCTCTACAAGCGCCTCTCGACGCTGGACGACGACGGCGACATCCAGTCCTTCGGCGCCGAGCTGGTCGACCGCTTCGGGCCGCTGCCGGAAGAGGTCCAGCAGCTTCTGGAAATCGTCGCCATCAAGGCGCTGTGCAAGCGCGCCAATGTCGAGAAGGTCGAGGCGGGCCCCAAGGGCATTATCGTCGCTTTCCGCGACAACGAGTTCGCCAACCCCGAAGGGCTCGTCTCCTACGTGGCGAAGATCGGCACGCTGGCCAAGGTCCGCCCCGACATGCGCGTCGTCTTCATCGACGACTACGACACGGCGGAAGCCCGCCTCAAGGGCACGCGCCGCCTGCTGACCGATCTGGCCCGGATCGCCGAGCGCAAGAAGGCCGCGTGATCATCTTTCAGCCCTCATCCTGAGGAGCCGCGAAGCGGCGTCTCAGGATGAGGGCTGAGGGGATTACCGCCGGCTCACCGTGATCTCGGCCGCGCTCGTCACATCGACATCCACGATCGCGAGGTCGGAGCGGCCTAGCGCCGGCAAGGCGCGGCTTGCGGCCGGACGGTGGATGAAGACGAGGCTCGCCAGCGCCGGGTGGCTCGCCAGCCGCGAATGCGCCAGGGCCGGCTCCATCGCGCCGGGAAGGACGAGATGGACGTTGCGGCCGCCCTCGATGCAGGCCTGCAGGTCACCGAGGCTGAACAGGCCGAGCGGCAGCAGTTCGACGCCGGTCAGCATCGCCATGGCGGGGCCGCTCGCCAGCGCGGCGAGATCGCCGCCGACCAGCGTCGTGACGATCCGCGACGAGGCCATTGGCTTCAGCAGCCGCGAGATGTCGAGCGCCTTGCCGAGCACCTCGCGCTCGGAAATGGCAAACGGCCCGGCGAGCGTCACCGCATCGGCGACCTGAAGCGCCATCCGCTGCGTCACCTCCGGCAGCGGGTGCAGCGTCGCGCTCGCCATCAGCGTGTCGAGCGGCGCGATGCCGTCGGGAACCTGGGCGCCAAAGCCGCCGACGAAGCGGGTCCCGAAGGCCCTGACCGCCAATTCGCGCAGCATCAGCAGCGGCCGCATCGTGCCGATGCGGCTGACACCGATCGCCATCACCGCCTCCGAGGCCTCGATCAGCCGCAGCAGTTCGAGCTCGTTGCCATGCAGCGGCAGCAGCATCGGCGAGAGTCCGGCCCGCAGGGAGGCCAGCACCGAGATGATCGCCTCCGGCCCCATCGGTGCCAGGATCGCGACGCGCGCGCCGGGCTGCGCCCGGTTGATCGCCAGCAGCCGGGCGAGTTGGTCGACCTTGATCTCGAGCTGGCCGAAGCTCAGCGAGCTCGGGACCGCATCGCTCCAGCCCTGCCGCCCTGGCGGGTCGCGCAGCGCCGCCTCATAGCCACGGCCGGCCGTCAGCGCCTTCAGCAGCGTATCGAAACTCAGGCCATCGAGCAGGGCGGCGGCTTCGTCCTGGTCGGCCCGCATCGAGACGCTCTTTCAGTTCGCCGGCGCAGGCGCCGCCGGAAGGCGCGCCAGAGCTTCGGTGGAGAGGAAATAGGCGGGTTTGCGTGCCGGCAGGACGATGTCGCGGCCATGCGCCAGCCAGGTGTCCGGCAGATAGTAGAGCGGCACGACATAGAAGCCCGACAACAGCAGCCGGTCGAGTGTGCGCGCCGCGGCGACGAAATCCTCGCGTTCGCGCGCGCCCAGCAGGGCCGCAAGCGTCGCGTCGACAGCGGGCGAGGCCACGCCGGCATAGTTCAGCGCGCCGTTGCGCTGCGCGTTCGCCGAACCCCAGCGCCCGATCTGCTCGTTGCCCGGCGAGGCGGAAGCCGGCCAGGTCCACTGGATCATGTCGAAATCGAAGGCCGAGAGCCGCCGCCAGTACTGCACGTCGTCGATCAGCCTGACCGTGACGGTGATGCCGAGCCGGCCGAGCGACTGGGCATAGTTCAGCGCCAGCCTTTCCTGCGGCCGGTTGGTGACGGTGATCTCGAAGGCCAGCGGGTCGCCACCCTTCATGCTGCGCAGCACCCCGTCGACCATGCCGAAACCGGCTTTGTTGAGCAGGTCGAGCGCCCGGCGCGCCTGCTCGCGATCGCGCCCTGAACCGTCCGTCGCCGAAGGCGACCAGGTGCCGGAGAGGATGTCGTCGCGCACCGCGCCGGGGAAGGCTGCGAGCAGCGCCTTCTCGCGCGCATCGGCGGCTACGCCCAGCGCCGACAGCTCCGAATCGGAGAAGAAACTGCCGGCCCGGCGATAGACGCCATGGAACAGGTTGCGGTTGACCCATTCGAAATCGAACAGGATGCCGAGCGCCTCGCGCACCCGCACATCGGCGAAGAACGGCCGGCGCGTGTTGAAGACGAGGCCAGTCATGCCCTTGGGCGCGTCGAAATGCAGCGTCTCGCGCAGGATGCGGCCATCGCGCACGGCCGGCACGTCATAGCCGGTCATCCAGCGCGTCGGGTCGGGCTCGATGCGGACATCGTAGAGTCCGGCCTTGAAGGCCTCGAACAGAGCGTTGGCGTCGCGGTAGAAATCGTAGCGGATCTCGTCGGCATTGAAGAGCCCGCGCGTCAGCGGGTGGTCCTCGGCCCAGAAACCCTTGCGGCGCTTGAGCGTGATGGTCGCGCCCGGCACGATGTCGGACACGACATAGGGGCCTGAGCCCAACGCCGCCTTGAAGCTGGTCTCGCCGAAGGTCTCGGCATTGGTGGCATGTTTGGCGAAGATCGGCATCGCCCCGATCACCAGCGGCAATTCGCGGTTGGAGCCGTCGCCCAGTTCGAATTCGACGCGGCGCGGGGAGGGCGCCTGCGCCTTCGTCACCCGCCCCAGGCTGGAGCGGTGGAATGGCTTGCCCTTGGTCTTCAGCATCTCGAAGGTGAACAGCACGTCCTGCGCCGTCACCGGCTTGCCGTCGGAGAACCTGGCGCGTTCGTCGATCTCGAAGGCCAGCTTCGTGCGCTCCTCGTTGAGCTCGACGCGCGATGCCAGGAGCCCATAGGCGGTGAAGGGCTCGTCGGCCGAGCGCAGCAGCAGGCTCTGCTGGACATAGCGCGGCACGGCATCGGGCGCGACGCCGAGCACGACCAGCGGGTTCAGGCTGTCGAATGTGCCCTGTTGCCCGAAGACGATGCGCCCGCCCTTGGGGGCTTTCGGGTCGGCATAGGGCAGATGCGTGAAGCCACGCGGCAGCGCCGGCTCGCCATGCATCGCAATAGCGTGGTCGACAGGCGGACTGGGCTTCGGCGATTCGGCATGCGAAGGCACGCCCATCCCGAGGAGGAGCGCCAGCATGGCGAAGATCTGTCTGGCCGGCCTGCGTGAAACAGACCCGGCTCCTTGCAGCACATCCATCGTTCAACCTGATTCCCGGCGCGAGAATAACACGCTGGCGCTGCTGTCACGCAGCTATTCGGGCTGGAATCCCGTAACGGAACTCGCTAAAGCCGAGCCAAGGTGTCATTCAAACGCCTCAATCGCCCCTGATGTGCACGGCTTGCGATGGCCGGCGCGGATATGCGATGGGGCTGTCGGTGGTGACGCGCGCGGCTTGCGAAGTCGTGATCCCGAATTCGCCTGATAAGGAAAGACATGATGTCCGCTTCGTTTCGCCTGTCCACGCGCGCCCTGAGCATCGCTCTCAGCACGGCGATCGGCCTTGCCCCGCTGGCGGCTTCCGCCCAGCAGGCCCAGCCGCGCCCCGCAACGCCGCGCCCGGCCCAGCCAGCGCCCGCGCAGCCGGCCCAGCCTCCTGCCGGTCAGGCCGGCACCGGCCCGACGGTCGTGCAGGTCAAGCCCGAGCCGTCGCAGACGACCTGGACCAAGGTCTGCGGCAAGGACCAGGCCGCCAACAAGGAAATCTGCTACACGACGCGCGATTTTGTCTCGGATCAGGGTCAGCCGGTGCTGGCGGTAGCGATCTATGACGTCAAGGGCGACCCCAACAAGATCGTGCGCTTCCTGATGCCGCTCGGCCTCTTGCTGCAGCCCGGCATCCGCTTCGGCGTCGATACCGCCCAGCCGACTCCCGGCCGTTACGCGATCTGCTTCCCGAACGGCTGCTTCGCCGAGGCGCAGGTCAAGGACGACTTCATCAACGCGATGAAGAAGGGCACGACGCTCAGCGTCAGCGTCCAGAACCAGGGTGCCCGCGAAGTCTCCTTCGCCATTCCGCTGACCGACTTCGCCAAGGGCTTCGACGGCGCCGCGATTGACCCGAAGGTGCTCGAGGAGCAGCAGAAGCAGCTGCAGGACGAGCTCGCAAAGCGCCAGGAAGAACTGCGCCAGCGCCTCGGCGCGGGTGGAGCCAATGCAGCCCCGGGCACGCCGAGCATTCCCGGCGCGCCGACGGCTCCCGCTCCGGGTACGCCGGCCCTGCCGCCCAGGCCCTGATCCGGCCATCGGTTCAAAATTCAGGCCGCCCGAAAGGGCGGCCTTTTTTGTTTCAGATCATGCCGAAGCGGGAAATGTCGTTGCGGCAGCGCTCCGGGGCCTGATTTACGCCGGCTGGGACACTGGCAAATTCGGCTGGAAGGGCGCGAGGCTGTAGTGAATGACACGCAGGCCAATTGTGTCGCGTGACGCTTGTCTTATGATATCCAAATTGTTTTGGAGCAGGACAATGGCAGTTCCACCAAGGGATAAGAATTTTTCGAGAGCAGGAGCCGCTTCGGCGACTGCGTCTCGTTTGCACCATGCAAGATTTGATTGGTGCAGAAAAGGCTCTCAAAAAAATCCTCTCGAAATTGCTATGATTTCGCCTGACCAAACCGACGGCGGAGCAGTTCCTGGTGACCATTTATTTGCTGGAGCCGGCTGGTCTGGAAAATTCTCGCAGCGGCCCCTCAACGATTTTGATCTCGCATCTAAAATTCATGACACGCATTATCATTGCAATGATCTGACGTTTTTTGGAGTAGGGCCTTTATTTCGCGAGCTATTGTTGCATGGAAAGAAATATGATATGTATTCTATACTCGAATACCGTCGAGATAATAAAGACTTTCCTATATTCAACTCAGATGCTCTTTACAGGAGTTTAGAAGAAAATTGTAGGCCGAATTGTAATAGGCGTCAAACTATATCTCGGGTAGCAAAGTCAGACTATATTTTTCGTATAATGAATGGCCACAAGTCCCCAAAAGCGAATTCAAACAAAATAATCGATACTATATCGAGAATAATATTCGTTCAAGATGCAAAAAAATTCTTCCTAAAAGAAGATGGATTTCGGCACTTTTTAACCGACAAGGCAATAAGTGATGCTTTCTCCAGCGCGATTTATAGAATGCTTCCAGTCGATTTCCGCGCAAAAGACAAAAACAAATTCCCCAACGACCTTGATCAGCCAGATTTTTATCCATGGTTTAGAGATTACTACGCTGGAATTCTTCCAGAAATAGAAAGCCTTTGCACGTAATTCAGTTCAGGCCGGCGCGGTCGATCTGGTAGCGGCCCTTGCGGTCGCGCCGGAAGAATTCCTTGGCTTGCGGATGACGCACCGGCCGGCCCGTCTCGTCGATCACCAGGTTCTGCTCCGAGACATAGGCGACATACTCCGTCTCCTCGTTCTCGGCGAAGAGATGGTAGAACGGCTGGTCTTTCGACGGGCGCAAATGCTCGGGGATCGCGAGCCACCACTCATCCGTGTTGGAGAACACGGGATCGACATCGAAGATCACGCCCCGGAACGGGTAGACCCGATGCTTGACGACCTGTCCGATCCTGAACTTGGCGGAACGTGCTTCCATGGGCGGTGGGTCCGTACTGTACTAGTCGCGATAGATGGCAGGCGAGGGTGAAGCCTCGCGCTTGCGTGAGAATTGCGTCGCAAATACGTCAAAATCAACCATTTAGACGCGAAGCGCGATCACATCCCGTAATGCGCGGCCAGTGCCGGATCGCGCCCGGCGACCTGCCGGGCCAGATCGACGATCACTTTCGCCTGCTTCCAGGTGGCGTCGTCCTGCATCTTGCCGTCGATCATCACGGCGCCGGAGCCGTCCGGCATCGCCTCGATGATGCGCTTGGCGAAGGCGACCTCGGCCGGGTCCGGGCTGAAGACGCGCTTGGCGATGCCGATCTGCGAAGGGTGCAGCGTCCAGGCCCCGGCGCAGCCGAGCAGGAAGGCATTGCGGAACTGCGACTCGCAGGCCTCGGTGTCCGAGAAATCGCCGAACGGCCCGTAGAACGGCTTGATGCCCGCCGCCGCGCAGGCATCGACCATCTTCGCCAGCGTGTAGTGCCAGAGATCCTGCTGGGCGACCGCGCGCGGAGCTCCATCTGGCGAGGGATCGGCGATCACCTTGTATTCGGGATGCCCGCCGCCGACTCGCGTCGTCTTCATCGCGCGGGAGGCCGCAAGGTCGGCCGGCCCCAGGCTCATGCCGTGCATGCGCGGAGAAGCGGTGGCGATCGTCTCGACATTCTTCACGCCCTCGGCCGTCTCCAGGATGGCGTGGATCATGATCGGTTTCGGGAGGAGGTGGCGCGCCTCGAACTGCGCCAGCAGCTGGTCGACATAATGGATGTCCCAGGGTCCCTCGACCTTCGGCACCATCACGACGTCGAGCTTGCCGCCGATCTGCGCCATGATTTCGGTGATGTCGTCGAGGAACCAGGGCGAGTTCAGCGCATTCACCCGCGTCCACAGTCCGGTCTCGCCGAAATCGACGGCCTTGCCCATGGCGATGAAGCCGTCGCGCGCCGCCTGCTTGGCCTCCACGGGGATCGCGTCCTCGAGATTCCCCAGCACGATATCGACCTGGCCGGCGAGCTCGCCAACCTTGGCGCGCACCTTCTCCAGATGCGGCGGCACGAAATGGATCATGCGTTCGAGCTTGAGCGGGAGCTCGCGATAGGGCTCCGGCGCGCCGATCGCGAGCGGACGGAAGAACTGGCGCGGCGTCTTGGTCGTCATGGGGCGCTCCATGCTGCATCGCGGCGAATGTGACGGAGCGGGCGGACGGCGTCCATCGTCCATTCGGAGGCAGAATGGGGCCAAGGACAGGATGCCTAGGAAATTATGCCGATTTTTCGAAGATGCTTATTTTCCTAGGTATCCTGTCCTCGCTCATCGGCAGGGTGCTTGCGGCCACGGCGCCAATGCGGCTTGTAGATGTCCACCTACAAGCTAAACCGCGCTGATCGCTATCGTTTCCGGCCCCTGACAGGGGCGGCGCACGCGCAGGACCTTTCGCCCGCATGGCCGACCTTGCGAACATCGCCAATCTCGTCGCGCCCTTCTTCGGGCTGATCCTGCTCGGCTTCGTCATCGGGCGGCGCAGCCACCTGCCGGAATCGGGGCTGATCTGGCTGCAGTTCTTCCTGATATATGTCGCGCTGCCGCCGCTGTTCTACCGGCTGATCGCCGACAAGCCAGTGACCGAGCTCGCCAATGGCCGCTTCATCCTGGCGACCACGCTCTCGACCTTCCTGGCCTTCGCGCTGTCGCTGGCAGTGGGTATGCGGGCGACGCGCGGCGATTTACCCCAGGCGGTGATGCAGGGCGTGGCCGGCTCCTATTCGAATATCGGCTATATGGGGCCGCCGCTATTGCTGGCGGCGCTCGGCCCGGCGGCGAGCGCTCCGCTGGTGCTGGTCTTCGTCTTCGACAGCCTGCTGCTGTTCTCGCTGATCCCCTTCCTGATGGCGCTGGCCGGCGTCGAGAAGAAAAGCCCACTCGACACGGCGCGCCGTGTCGTCTGGCAGGTCGCGACGCATCCCTTCAACATCGCGACGCTGCTCGGCGTACTCGCGGCCGCGACCCATTTCGAGCTGCCGACCGCGCTCGACAAGATGACCCTCTGGCTTTCGCAGGCGGCGGCACCCTGCGCGCTGTTCCTGCTCGGCGTCACCGTGGCGCTGCGGCCGATGAAGCGGCTGCCGGTCGAGGTGCCGGTGCTGGTCGCGATCAAGCTCGTGCTGCACCCGCTGCTGGTCTGGGTGCTGCTGTCAGTAATCGGCAATTTTCCGGACATCTGGATATTCACCGCCGTGATCATGGCGGCGCTGCCGCCCGCGCTGAACATCTTCGTGATCTCGACCCAGTACAAGGTCGGCATCGAACGGGCCTCGGCCTGCATCCTCGTCGGCACCATCGTCTCGATGGTCACGCTGACGGGCTTCCTGTGGCTGGTGAAGACGGGCAGGATGGCGGCCGACCTCTTCCCCTGAGCCGGCGACACCGGCACCAAGCCGGGACGCCGATGCTGCCGCTGGACGACCTCACGGTCCTCGATTTCTCGACGCTGCTGCCGGGGCCGCTCGCCAGCCTGTTCCTGGCCGAGGCCGGCGCCCGCGTGATCCGGATCGAACGGCCGGGCGGCGAGGAGATGCGCCGCTTCCCGCCGCGCTTCGGCGAAACCTCTGCTCCTTACGCCGTGCTCAACCGTGGCAAGGCGAGCATCGAGATCGACCTGAAAGCGGAGCATGCGCTGGCGCGCCTGACGCCGCTGATCGCGGGCGCCGATATCCTGATCGAGCAGTTCAGGCCGGGCGTGATGGAACGGCTCGGCTTCGGCTTTGAGGCGCTCGCCCGCATCAATCCGCGCCTGATCTATTGCTCGATCAGCGGCTACGGCCAGTCCGGACCGCGTGCCGGCGAGGCCGGGCACGACATCAACTATCAGGCCATCGGCGGCCTGCTCGGCCAGTCGCTGAAGCGCGGCGATCCGCCGCCGCTGCCGCCACCGCTTGCCGCCGACATCGCCGGTGGCACCATGCCGGCCCTGCTCAACATCCTGCTGGCGCTGCGCCAGCGCGAGCGCAGCGGCGAAGGCTGCCATCTCGACATCGCCATGCTCGATGCGATGCCGACCTTCGCCTGGTACGGGCTGGCGCAGGGCCAGGCGTCGGGCACCTATCCGCAAGGCGGGGAGGGGCTGCTGACCGGGGCGAGCCCGCGTTATGGCCTCTACGCCACGGCCGATGGCTGGTTCCTCGCCGTCGGCGCGCTCGAACCCAAGTTCTGGGAGATATTCTGCGAGACGATCGCGCTGGAGCCTGTCCTGCGCGACGATCGCCCCGATCCGCAAGCGACCCGCGCCGCCGTCGCCGCGATCATCGCAGGCCAGCCGGCCGCGCATTGGCGCGAACAGCTCGAACCGCGCGATTGCTGCTGCACCGTGGTGCGGACGCTCGACGAGGCGCTGGCCGATCCGCATCTGACCGCGCGCGGCCTGTTCGACGCGCAGGCCGAGGAGCCCGGCGGCCGCCGCCTCGTCTCGACGCCGCTGCCCTTGGCTCCGGTGTTCCGCGACCGGCTGCCCGGCTTGCGACGCGTCGCGGCCAGCGGCGAGGATACGGAGGAATTGCTGGGGTAGGACCGTTACCGACCCAGCCTGCGCTCAGCCGACGACGACGCGACCGCGTTCGACACGCAGGCCCAGCGCACCGCTCTTGAGCGCCAGCGCCTTGTCGCCGAAAACCTCACGCCGCCAGCCCTGGAGCGCCGGCACATCCGCCTGGTCGTCCGAGGCGATCGCTTCGAGATCGTCGGAGGAGGCGATGATCTTGGGCGCGACGCGCTCGGCCTCGGCCACGGCCTTGAGCAGCACCTTGAGCAGGTCGAGCACAGCGCCGTTGCCGCCGCGGCCGCGCTCGCGCTCCAGCCGGGGCAGGCCCTTGGGGTCGAGCGCCAGGCCGCGCTCGATGGCGCCCAGCACTTCGCCTCCCGAGCGCGAGCGCTCGAAGCCGTTGGGCACCGAACGCAGTTCCGCCAGCGCCTCGACCGAACGCGGCGCGCGCTGGACGATGTCCATCAGCGCGTCGTCCTTGAGCACGCGCTGGCGCGGCACGTCGCGATGCTGCGCCTCGCGCTCGCGCCAGGCGCAGAGCTCGATCAGGACGGCGAGCTCCTTCGGCTTGCGGATGCGGCCCTTGAGCCGCTGCCAGGCATTCTCGGGCTTGACCTCATAGGTGCCCGGCGAGTTCAGCACCGCCATCTCCTCGGCGACCCAGCCCGCGCGGCCGGTCGATTCGAGATCGGCCTTCAGCGCTAGGTAGATATCGCGGAGATGGGTGACGTCGGCCTCGGCATAGACGAGCTGCGCCTCGTTGAGGGGACGGCGCGACCAGTCGGTGAAACGCGAGGACTTGTCGATGCGGGCCTTGGCGAGGTCGTTGGCGAGCTGCTCGTAGCCGACCGAGTCGCCATAGCCGCAGACCATGGCGGCGACCTGCGTGTCGAACAGCGGCGTCGGCAGCACCCGGCCGAGCATCCAGACGATTTCCAGATCCTGCCGCGCGGCATGGAAGACCTTGACCACCGCCTCATCGACCATCAGGGCGAAAAACGGCGCGAGATCGAGATCGGGCGCCAGCGGATCGACCAGCACGGCCTCGTCGGGCGAAGCAAGCTGGATCAGGCAGAGCTTGGGGTAGTAGGTCGTCTCCCGCAGGAACTCGGTATCGACCGTGACGAAGGGGTGCTGGCTGAGCCTTGCGCAGGCATCGGCGAGGTCGGCGGTGGTGCTGATCAGGTTCATGCTTCGGGCTTACCGGAGCAGGGGGCGGCCCGTCGAGTCCGCAGGCCGCATATTCATGCCTGAATCCTTGACAAGCCGCGCCCCTGCGTGTGCTTACGCGCTGAGCATCGGCCCGTCTTGAGCGCGCCCTTTGTGCGGGTGCAGACCCGCGCCCTTCTGAAGAGATCAGTTCCGTGACCCTGCATCGCTATCGTTCCCACACCTGCGGCGCCCTTCGCGAGAGCGACATCGGCAGCCAGGTCCGCCTCTCCGGCTGGTGCCACCGCATCCGCGACCATGGCGGCGTGCTGTTCATCGATTTGCGCGACCATTACGGCATGACCCAGGTCGTGATCGATCCGGATTCGCCGGCCTTCGCCGAGGCCGAGGTGCTGCGCTCCGAATGGGTCGTGCGCATCGAGGGCAAGGTCAAGCAGCGCTTCGCCGGCACCGAGAACGCCAACCTGCCGACCGGCGCCGTCGAGGTCTTCGCGACCGGCATCGAGGTGCTCGGCGCCTCGGGCGAACTGCCGCTGCCGGTCTTCGGCGATCTCGAATATCCCGAGGATACCAGGCTGAAATACCGCTTCCTCGATCTGCGCCGCGAGAAGCTGCACAACAACATCATGCTGCGGGCGAAGGTCATCGACTCCTTGCGCACCCGCATGAAGAATTCCGGCTTCAACGAGTTCCAGACCCCGATCCTGACGGCCTCCTCGCCGGAGGGCGCGCGCGATTTCCTCGTGCCGAGCCGGCTGCATCCAGGGAAGTTCTACGCGCTGCCGCAGGCGCCGCAGCAGTACAAGCAGCTCCTGATGATGGCGGGCTTCGACCGCTATTTCCAGATCGCGCCCTGTTTCCGCGACGAGGACCCGCGCGCCGATCGCTTGCCGGGCGAGTTCTATCAGCTCGACGTCGAGATGAGCTTCGTCGAGCAGGAGGACGTCTTCGCGACGATGGAGCCGGTGATCGGTGGCATCTTCGAGGAGTTCGGCAACGGCAAGTCGGTCACCAAAACCTGGCCGCGCATCCCCTATGCGGAGGCGATCGCGAAATACGGCTCCGACAAGCCGGATTTGCGCAACCCGCTGATCATGCAGGACGTCTCTGAACATTTCCGCGGCTCGGGCTTCAAGGTGTTCTCGCGCATTCTCGAAGATGAGAAGAACCGCGTCTGGGCGATCCCTGGTCCGAAGGCCGGCTCACGCGCCTTCTGCGACCGGATGAACTCCTGGGCACAGGGCGAGGGCCAGCCGGGGCTCGGCTACCTGATGATCAAGGAAGACGGCGAAGGGCAGGGGCCGATTGCCAACAACATCGGCCCCGAGCGCGTCGCCGCGATCGTCGCGCAGATGGGGCTTCAGCCCGGCGATGCCTGCTTCTTCGCCGCCGGCAACCCGGACAAGTTCTACAAGTTTGCCGGCGCGGCCCGTAACAAGGTCGGCTCCGAGCTCGGCCTGATCGACGAGAACGCCTTCGCGTTCGCCTGGATCGTCGATTTCCCGATGTTCGAGTACAATGAGGACGAGAAGAAGGTCGATTTCTCGCACAACCCCTTCTCGATGCCGCAGGGCGGCCTGAAGGCGCTGACCGAGGAAGACCCGCTCTCGCTCAAGGCGTTCCAGTACGACATCGCCTGCAACGGCTTCGAGCTCGCCTCGGGCGGCATCCGCAACCACAAGCCCGAAGCGATGGTGAAGGCCTTCGAGATCGCCGGCTATGGCGAGGAGACGGTGATCGAGCGCTTCGGCGGCATGTATCGCGCCTTCCAGTACGGCGCGCCGCCCCATGGCGGCATGGCGGCGGGTGTCGATCGCATTGTCATGCTGCTCGCCGGGGCGACGAACCTGCGCGAGGTCGCGCTCTTCCCGATGAACCAGCAGGCGGTCGATCTCCTGATGGGCGCACCGGCCGAAGCCTCGCCGAAGCAGCTCCGCGAAGCGCATCTGCGCATCAACGCCCCCGAGAAGAACGGCTGATCCCACGATGACCGCCCTGTCCGTCGCGCGGCCGTTCGCGCTCGCCTGCCTTGTCGCGCTGCCGCTGGGCGCCTGCGTCTCCGGCCCGGCCAATCCGAGCGCCAGCCGTGCCTCCGAGCTTGCCAGCCTGGTCTCGCGCTCGGTCGCCTGCCGCGCCGGAGCCCCGCGCGCCAGCACGCTGGAACGCTTCATTGCATTCGAGAAGGCGCAGGGCGCGACCCCGGAGCAGCTCGCCAGCGCACGCTCGACCTATGTCACGGTCTCCGAGGCCGAGACGATCAATCAGGGCATCGCGCCGAAAGGCTGCGAGCCCGAGGAGCGCGCCGCCGTCAAGGAGAAGATGACGCGGGTGCGCGCCGGCGACTTCGGCGCGTTCTGATCGTCAAGCGGCTGCTCTTCCGATGCCTGTCCCGAAACGCTACCTCGCCATGCCGCTCCTGCTAGGCCTTGCCGCCTGCACGACGGCCGGCCCCATGCCGGGCACGCCGGAATTCTCGGCGGCCCAGGTCTCGCGCGCCTATGATTGCGGCGTGAGGGTCGATCGCGGACGGGTGATCGCCGGGCTGCCGCGCGACGAGCGCCAGCGCTTCATGGCGGCCAATGCCAGCTTCGCCGTGAAATCTTACAAGGCGCCGCGCTCCTGCGATGCCCATGAGCGCGCAAGCGTCCAGCGGGACCTGGCCGCGCTGGCGCGGCGCTGAATTTCGCTTGCCTCGCGGGCATCATCGCGGCCACAAGGCGCCGATGCCCGCCGAAAGCTCCATCACCGCCATCGTCGTCGCCTATGACAGCGCCGAGGTCCTGCCGGCCTGCCTTGCGGCGCTGGCAGCCGAGGGCGTGCCCGCCATCGTCGTCGACAATGCCAGCGGTGACGGCAGCGGCGAGACGGCCCGGACCCATGGCGCCAGCGTCATCGTCAATACGCGCAACGAAGGCTATGGCCGCGCCAACAACCAGGGCGCCGCCGCCGCCGCCACGCCCTACGTCCTGATCGTCAACCCGGATGTCGAGATCAGGCCGGGCGCCATTGCCGCGCTGCTGGCCGCAGCCGAGCTTTATCCCGATGCCGGCATGCTGGCGCCCCGCATCGTCGAACCCTCGGGGCGCGTCTTCCTGCAGCCGCGCTCGCTGCTCTCGCCTGAGCATCTCAACCGCTCCGGGGCGATGCCGATCCCCGAGGGCGATGCCTGCCTGCCGTTCCTGTCGGGCGCCTGCCTGCTGATCCGCCGCGAGCTGTTTTCGTCGCTCGGCGGTTTCGATCCCGCGATCTTCCTGTTCTACGAGGATGACGACCTCTGCCGGCGCATGCGCGATGCCGGCCATGCGCTCGTCCATGTGCATGAGGCGGAAGCCGGGCACGGCCGCGGCCGCTCGACCGCGCCCGCGCCGGGGCGACGCTTCAAGGCGCGCTGGCACCTCGCCTGGTCGGAAGGCTATGTCGCCGGCAAATACGGCCTGCCGCGTCCGGCTTTCCTTAAGATCCTTGAAAACCTTGCCAAGGCAGCCGGTTACGGGCTGCTGCTCAAGCGCGAAAAGATGTTCGCCCATGCCGGTTCCGCTGCCGGCGCGCTGGCTTGGCGCCAAGGGCGGAACGCGCTCGCTCGCGAAGGGCTGGAGCCATCTCCGTGAGTGGCCTGCGCGCGATCAGCGTCGCGGCCGCCATGGCCGGCCGCCACAACAATTTCGGCCTGCTGCGCTTGGCTCTGGCGCTGGCCGTCGTGGTCTCGCACGCCTTCAGCGTCACGACAGGCCGCGTCGAGGACGAGCCCTGGTTCCAGAGCACCGGCTTCACGCTGGGCGAGCATGCCGTCAACGGCTTCTTCGCGATCTCCGGCTTCCTCGTGACGATGAGCTATGACCGGCGCGGCTGGCGCGACTATGTGCTCGCCCGCACCTTGCGGATCGCGCCTGGGCTGATCGCGGCGGCGCTCGTCGTCGCGCTCCTGCTCGGCTCGGCGATGACGCGGCTTGATCTGCGCGCCTATCTCGCCGACCCGCAGCTTTGGCGCTTCGTCACCAGCACGCTCACCACCTTCAAGAGCGCGACCTTCCTGCCCGGCGTCTTCGAGGACAATCCGCTGCGCTCGCCAATGGGTACGGTCTGGACGCTGAAATACGAGACGCTGTGCTATCTCGGCGTGCTGGCTGCGGGACTGGCCGGCCTGCTCGGGCGGCCGCGTCTGGCCCTGACAATTGGCGGGATTCTGCTTCTGGCCACGATCCTGCGCGAGTTCGTGACGCCCGACGGCTCCAAGGGCATCGAGACCGCGCTGCGCCTGCCGCTGATCTTCCTGGCGGGCGGGCTGATCTACCTGTTGCGCGACCGTGTGAAGCTCTCGCTGCCCGCCCTCGCAGTTGCGCTCGTCGTGGTCGCGCTACTCTCGCCGACGCCGCTCTACAAGGCCGCGCTCTATCTGGTCACGGCCTGGGGCGTGATCGTACTGGCGCTCGCGCCTGCCCTGACGCGTCGGCGCAGCGAGCCGCCGGCCGATCTCTCCTATGGCGTCTATCTCTATGGCTGGCCGGTGCAGCAGGCGGCCCATGCGCTCGTCCCCGCGATGGGCGCCTTCGCGTTGTTCTGGCCGGCGCTGCTGGTGACGCTGATCGTGGCGACGCTGTCCTGGTACCTCGTCGAGAAACCGGCGCTCGCGCTCAAGCGCCGGCTGCTGCGCGGGTCCTGACAGCGGCGACCAACTCGTCGACCCGCTCGGACATCAGCAGCGGCAGCAGCGTCGTCACCGTCTCGGCCGGAAGCTCCCACCAGCGCGTGGCGAGCAGCGCCGCGATCCTGTCCTCGTCGAACCGCAGCCGCAGCACCTTTGCCGGATTGCCGGCGACGATGGCGTAGGGCGGCACGTCCCGCGTCACGATCGCACGCGCCGCGACCACGGCGCCGGTGCCGATCGTGACGCCCGACAGCACCATGCATTGCGAGCCGAGCCAGACATCATGGCCGATCGCGACATCGCCGCGTGTCGAGTGGCTGCCATCGATGCCGGCAGCCGCAGGCCAGAGATCGCCCAGCGCGGGGAAGGGATAGGTCGTCGCCCAGTCGGTGCGATGGTTGCCGCCGAGCAGGATCTCGACGCCGTCAGCGATCGAGCCATAGCGGCCGATCGTCAGCTTCGCGCCGCTTTCGGGGAAGCGTATCTTCGGCCGGCCATAGGTAAAGGCGCCCACCGCGATCTGCTGCGGCCGCCTTGCGATCAGCTTCGCCAGATGCAACCGCGTCTGGTTGAAGGGGTTGAAGCGCTTCCGCAGCAGGCCGTTCGCCACCGGCGCCAGCCCCGCCCACCAGGTGACCAGCGGCCCCGGCCGCCAGTTCGCGTCCTCCGGCGGGAGAGCGCCCGCCGGATCAGTCGGTCCGCTCACTGAGCATTGGCCTTGAGATCGATCTTGTCGAGGATCTCGGTCGGGTCGGTGATGGCGATGACGTCGGCGAGGCCGAGCCCGCTTGCCGATTTCGCGCTGGCCTCGACGGTCAGCGTGCCGGGCTTGGCGGCAAAGCGCGCCACCGCCGCCGTCAGCGTCTTGGCGGCGTCGGAGGGGCCGAGGATCGAGGCGAGGCCGAGGCTCGCGATCATCGCGAATTGCTGGCGCATCTCCTCGGGCTTGCGGTTGGCCTTGCGGGCCTCGTTGGCGATCAGCTTCTCGAACAGGCCGAAATTCTCCAGCTTGGCGTTCAGGCCGCGCGCGGTTGCCCCCAACGCCGCCACCTGCGCGAGCGCGATGTCGCTGGCGAACAGGTCCTTGGTGACGTTGCCGAGCGTGGCCGAGGCCTCGAACCGAACGAGGCCGGCGCTGCCGAAGGAGAGTTGGCGGATGGCGAGTTCGTTGCGCGCCGCCTCCCAGGCGAGATCGAGCTTCGCCGAGAGATCGAGCGAGCGGATGCCCATCGCGATCATGTCGCGGGCGGCCGGGTTGCCGGTTCCTTCGGTAATCGGCGTGACGAGCTTGTCGATGGTCAGGGCAAGGCTGGTCGGGATACCGTTCAGCTGCTCGCCCGCCTTCAATTCGAAGGTGCCCAGCGCGATCTTGATCGGCTCCTTGCCTGGAATCATCGGGGGCGCATCGACCGAGAAGCCGGCCATCCGGATTGTCCCGATGGTGGGGATGTAGCGGCGCCAGTCGATCGTGTCGGCGTCGCCGGCCGGCTTGGCCAAGTCCTCCTGCAGCGCCTTGATCACCGGACCGAAGGCGAAGCCCGAATAGCTGATCGAATCGATCAGCCCCTTGGCACCGCTGCCTGAGAATTGCAGGCCCTCGATGGCGAAGCCGGATTTCGCCGGCGTATCCTCGCCATAGGCGATGCGCGCGATCTTGACCTCGACGGCATCGGCCTTGGCCGCGGGCTTGCCTGCAGGCTTCGGATTGACGACGTTCATCGTCATGTCGCGGATTTCGCCGCTGCCATATTCGATCCGGTCGTAGAGCGCGAGCAGCGACTGGCCCAGACGCTTCTCGCTCTCGCTCCTGGTCGGGTCGGCCTTGTCGCCTTGGGCGTTGACCTCCTCGGACATCGCCATAACGCGGTTGAAGATCTCGCCCAGCGGCTCCTCGCCGACGCGGGCGGCGAAATCGCGCCCGATCATCTTGCCCAGGCTGATCTTGCCCGCCGGCCCCATATCGACCGTGTAACCGTCCTGCTCGAAGCGCCGGAACAGCGGCCGGGTCGGCTCGTTCGTGCCCGGCTGGGCGCGTTCGGTCATGACGCGCGCGGTCTGGCGCAGGTCGAAGCCCTCGAATCCGAGCCGCTTCAGCGTGCCCGTCATCTTGCCGGCGGCAGGGCTTTCGCCGGATAGCGTGCCGCCGCTCGATTCGCCGCGCGCGACCTTGCCGTCGCGAAGCTCCGCGAAGCGGACGTCGCGATAGATCGTGACCTGCTTCTGCTTGCCCTGGCTGTGCTCGAAGACGAGTTCGGGGGCGGTGACCTCCGTCGCATTCAGCCGGTCGATGCGGGCGACCGCGCTCTCGCCCGTCTTGCTGTTGAGCAGCGAGGCGAAGGCCTCGCGCTCTAGCGTCGAGCCCTTGACCAGGAGCTTGGGCGCCGTGATCACCATCACGCCGAAATCGAGCCGGACATTGTCGAGCTGGAAGTCGGCCGCAGAGGCGGGCCTGCCCAGCACGAGGACGGCGAGGACAAAGGCGGCACTTACGCTGCGGGGCAGGCGGTAGGGGCGCGGAGCGGTCATGACGGTCTCCTGTTCTGTGGCGGCGACCCTGCCGCAAGCCGGCCGTGAAGGAAAGACGGCAGCGCGGGTCATGATGATGAAAAGCTTGACCGATACGCCGCCCTGGCTGGTATCTGCCGCAGATTAGCCATGCCCGCCATCATAGGTTCGAAGGAGGCAACGCCGTGGAGCTGAAACCGATGCAGGCCAACACCTGTTCTCTCGTCGCCTGCGTCGCGGCAGCCGGCATCGCGCTCGCAGCGGTCGTCGTGGCGCCGTTGCCCGCGGTCTCGCAGCCGCTTCGGCTGGCCCAGGCCGCGCCAGCGGGGCAGGCGGCCTCGCTGGAAACGCTCTTGATCGTCAGCGGCGAGAAGCGCCACGCCTTCCAGGTCGAGGTGATGCGGACCGGCGAGCAGCGGGCGAAGGGCCTGATGCATCGCCGCTACATGCCGGCCGATCGCGGCATGCTGTTCGATTTCGCCCGCGTCGAGCCGGTGGCGATGTGGATGGAGAACACCTTCATCCCGCTCGACATGCTGTTCATCCGGGCCGACGGCACGATCGCGCGCATTGCCGAGAACACCGAGCCGCTGTCGCAGCGCACGATTCCCTCCGGCGAGCCGGTGCTGTCCGTGCTGGAGATCAATGGCGGCGTCAGCAAGACGCTCGGCATCAAGCCGGGCGACAGGGTCGAGCACACGCTGTTCAAGCGCTGAGACCGCCTTCCACGCTTGGGAGTGTCGCTCAAATCGCGACCCGCTTCATCTGCGGCAGCGGATAGCGCGTTGCATTGGTCACCAAATTGGTACACCAATCGCAAGAACAGCAACATCATCGAGCCATCAAGACGCGCATCATGAGCACGACGACACGACATGACCTGCGGGTGCGCGACTTCATCACCGATGGAATCCGGTCGGGCGCCTATCGTGCCAACGGCAAGCTGCCGACCGAGCGGGCGCTGTCGGAACAGCTCGGCGTGCCACGCTCGGCGGTCCGCGATGCGCTCGCCGTCCTCGAAAGTGGCGGCACCGTCACCCGCATCATCGGCAGCGGCACCTATGTCCGCGAGCCGGAGGCCATGCCGGTCCAACCCGAGCCGGTGCCGCAGGCCGCTAGCCCGGCCGAGATCATGGAGGCGCGGCTTCTGGTCGAGCCGCAGCTCGCCCAGCTTGCCGCGATCAATGCCGACCATGCCGATTTCGCGCTGTTCGACGAATGTATCCGCCAGGGCGATGCCGCCGACGGCTTCGAGGCGTTCGAGCACTGGGACGCAGCCCTGCACCAGGCCATCGCCAAATCGACGCATAACCGGCTCGTCATCGAGCTCTACGCGATGATCACTCGGGCCCGCGACCTGACCGCCTGGGGCGAGCTGAAGCGTCGCAGCCTGAGCGCCGAGCGGCGCGAGCATTATCGCCGCGAGCATCATGCGATCGTGGCCGCGCTGCAGGCGCGCGACGCCATCGCGGCTGAAAAGGCGCTGCTGGGGCATCTCGAGCGGGTTCGGAGCAATCTGCTCGGACGGTGAGCAGAGGCGGGAATCGATATTGGTTGACCAATATCCGAAAAATGACCTGAAACGAGCAGATTGGTTGACAGCTTTGAGCGCCGTGATCTAGTCCTTGCGAATTGCGCCGTTCAGCCGCTTTCTTTCGGGACCCAGACATGAAACTCGCCATCTTCAGCCAAGGCACCGACAAGTCCGCCGGAACCAAGCGCCTTGGCGTCATTCTGGGCGATATGATCGCTGATCTGTCTGGTGTCGAGGGCGCTCCGTCGACCATGGCCGAGTGCTGCGCGCTGGGCGAGGGCGCTGTCGATCGGTTGACCAATCTGGCCCAAGCGGCGCCGAAGTCGCCGCTTGCCGGCGTCACCCTGCATGCGCCGTTTCCGCGCCCGGCACGCAACGTCTTCTGCGTCGGCAAGAACTATCACGAGCACGCCAAGGAATTCGCCAATAGCGGCTTCGACGGCAGCGCCAAGGAGATCGTTCCCGAGGCGCCAGTGATCTTCACCAAGCCGCCTTCGGCCGTCATCGGTCCCGGCGAAACCATTCCCGGCTATCTCGATCCGACCCAGTCCGTCGATTACGAGGGCGAGCTGACGGTGGTGATCGGCAAGGGCGGGCGCGGCATCTCGAAGAACGACGCGCTGGCGCATGTCTTCGGCTACACCATCATCAACGACGTGACCTCGCGCCAGCTCCAGCACAAGCACCGGCAATGGGTGATCGGCAAGGGCATCGACGGCTTCTGCCCGATGGGCCCGGCCGTGCTGACGGCCGACGAGGCGCCCGATCCGCGCACGCTGCATCTGCGCACCTGGGTCAATGGCGAACTGCGCCAGGACGTGACGCTCGCCGATCTGATCTTCGACATCCCGACCCTGATCAGCACGATCTCGGCCTATATCACGCTCGAGCCGGGCGACCTGATCGCGACCGGCACGCCGGTCGGAGTCGGCCTTGGCTTCAAGCCGCCGAAATTCCTCAACAAGGGCGATGTCGTGCGCATCGAGGTCGGCGGAATCGGCGTGCTCGAAAACCCGGTCGGCTGACACTCCAAATCAAAAGAACTCTGCAAAAGCAGTCCATTACGAGGAGGAAACGATGCGTTCGATCAAGGTGCTGTGTCTGGCGCTTGCGGCATCAGCGGCGCTCGTCGCCCCGGCCGCGGCCCAGTCCTATCCCAGCCATGGCGTCCGGGTGATCGTGCCCTTCGGCGCCGGCGGCCCGGCCGATATCTATGCCCGCGCCGTCGGCCAGTACCTCCAGGAGGCGCTGAAGCAGCCCTTCACCATCGAGAACAAGCCCGGCGCCGGCGCCGTGATCGGCACCACGGAGGCCGCGCGTGCGGCGCCTGATGGCTACACGCTGCTGATGATGTCGAACACGCACACGGCCAACGAGACGCTGATCCCGAACAAGGCCTACAACCTGACGCGCGACCTCGTGCCGATCGCGCCGATCAACGCCGCCGACCTCGTCATCGTGGTCAACCCGGCGGTCGAGGCCAAGACGCTGCAGGAGTTCATCGCGCTGGCGAAGGCCAAGCCGAAGCAGCTCAATTATGCCTCGTCGGGGGTCGGCACGCCCTATCATCTCGCCGGCGAGAGCTTCAAGGCGCTGAGCGGCACCGACATCGTGCATGTGCCCCATCGCGGCAGCGGCGAGGCCCGCACCAACGTCATCGGCGGCCATGTCCAGATGATGATCGATTCCGTCACCACCATGGCGCCCAGCATCGCTGCCGGCCAGGTGCGCGCGCTCGCCACGACCGGGGCCAGCCGCTCGGCGCTGCTGCCCGATGTCCCGACGGTCGCCGAGACCGGGTTGAAGGACTACGAGGCGACGATCTGGCTCGGCTTCATGGCCCCTGCCGGCACGCCGCAGCCAGTCATCGACCTGCTCAATGCCGAGATGCGCAAGATGCAGGCCCGTCCCGAGGTCAAGGCGGAATCGGCCAAGCAGGGCGTGGTGGGCATGGATATGAGCCCGGCGCAGTTCGGCGACTTCATCAAGGCCGACGTGGCGAAATGGGCCAGGATCATCGAAACGGCCAATATCAAGGTCAACTGACGCGATGAGCGGCGGCACGAGCCTGACCGTCAACGGTCGATCCCACAGCATCGCGTCGGTGCCGCAGGCGATACTGCTCGACGTGCTCCGCAACGAACTCGGGCTCAAGGCCGCGCGCTTCGGCTGCGGCGAGGGGCTCTGCGGCGCCTGCCGCGTGCTGGTCGATGGCCGGCCGGTCGCCTCCTGCGACACCCCGCTCTGGTCGGTCTCCGGCAAGGCGATTACGACCGTGGAAGGGCTCGGCACGCCGGACGCTCCTCATCCGATCCAGGCGGCGCTGATCGCCGAGCAGGCCATGCAATGCGGCTACTGCATCTCCGGCATCATGATCAGCGCCGCCGCCCTGCTGGCCGAGACGACAGAGCCCAGCGACACCGCCATCCGCGAGGCGCTCGACCCCAATCTCTGCCGGTGCGGTGCGCATAACCGCGTCATCCGCGCCGTCCAGCGCGCCGCCGCCGAGATGCGGGCCAGCGCAGCATGAACCCGGCCGCCACCAATCCCGCCGCCGCTCCGGCCCTGCCGGCAGGCTTGCGGGCGACGCCGCGGCTCGACCGCTGGCTCGCCATCTCCGCCGAGGGCCATGTCACGCTCTCGCCCGGCAAGGTCGAGATCGGGCAGGGCATCCTGACCGCGCTCGCCCAGATCTGCGCCGACGAACTGGACATCGCGCTCGAACGGGTCAGGCTCGTGCCTGCGGCGACGGCGAGCAGCCCCAATGAGGGTGTCACATCCGGCAGCCTTTCGGTGTCCGATTGCGGCCTGTCCGTCCGGCAGGTCGCGGCACAAGCGAGGGGCTTGTTTCTCGCCGAGGCGGCACGGCAGTTTTCCGTCGCGACCGAGGCGCTGTCGATCGAGGACGGCGTCATATCCGGGCCCGGCAACCTCTCCACGAGCTATTGGGAGCTCGCCGGCCGGGTCTCGCTGGCCTGCGAGGCCGACGCGGCGGTGCGCCCGAAGCGGCCGGGCCAGCGCGCACTTGCGGGCCGTTCCGCCCCGCGCATCGATATCCCCGGCAAGGTCTTCGGCACGCGCCCCTTCATCCATGACATCGTCCTGCCGGGCATGCTGCATGGCCGCGTGCTGCGCCCGCCGCGCCCCGGCGCGACGTTGTCAGCCCTCGACGAGACGCAGCTTGCCGAGATCGCGGGGCTCGTCACGCTCGTGCGGGACGGCAGCTTTCTCGGTGTCGTCTGCGGGACCGAAGCCCAGGCCGACGCCGCGCTCGGCCGGCTTGCCGCCGCTGCGAGCTGGACCGGCGGCTTCGACCTGCCCGATGCGCAGGACATGCCATCCTGGCTGAAGAGCCAGCCGGTCGAGGCCTCGGTGGTCGATCTGCGCGGCGAGGGACCCGGCCCCTCGGCGCCGCGGCGGCTGATCCGGCATTATCTCAAGCCCTATCTCGCCCATGCCTCGATCGGGCCCTCCTGCGCCATCGCGACTTGGCAGGAGGACCAGCAAGGGAAGACACTGCGCGTCCTGAGCCACAGCCAGGGCGTGTTCAACCTGCGGGCCGATCTGGCGCTGGTTTTCGGCCTGCCTGAGAGCGCGATCACGGTGACGCATGCCGAAGGCGCCGGCTGCTACGGACATAACGGCGCCGACGACGCCGTGCTCGATGCGGCGTTGCTGGCGCGGGCGGTCGCCGGCCATCCGGTCCGCCTGCGCTGGTCGCGGGCTGACGAGCTGGTGCGCTCGCCCTTCGGTGCGGCGATGGCGATCGAGATCGCGGCCGATCTTTCGCAGGACGGCGCCATCACCGGCTGGAGCCACGAGATCTGGAGCAATGGCTATGTCGCAAGGCCGGGCAGGGCGGCCAGCCCGGCCTTGCTCGCGAGCTTCGATCTCGAAAAGCCGTTCCCGCTCTACATATCCCAGGATCCGGGGCTAGCGACCGGCGGCGGTGCGCAGCGCAACGCCGTGCCGCTCTATGATTTTCCGTCCTGGCGCATCACCAAGAACCGTTTGCTGACGATGCCGCTGCGGACCTCCTCGATGCGCGCGCTCGGCGCCTTCGGCAATGTCTTCGCGATCGAATCGATGATGGACGAGATCGCCGCGGAACTCGGCGAGGATCCGCTCGCCTTCCGTCTGCGCCATCTCTCGGACGAGCGCGCCCGGGCCGTGCTGGAGCGCGCCGCCGCGATGGCGGATTGGGGCCGCGCCTCGGTCGCCGAGGAGCGGGGACGCGGCATCGCCTTCGCGCGCTACAAGAACAGCAGCGCCTATTGCGCGATCGTGGCCGAGATCGATCTGTCGGCCGAGCCACGCGCGACGCAGCTCTGGATCGCCGTCGATGTCGGCGAGGCGATCAATCCCGACGGCGTCATCAACCAGATCGAGGGCGGCGCGATCCAGGCGGTGAGCTGGACGCTGAAGGAAGAGGTCACCTTCACCCGCACTGAGGTCACCAGCGGGTCCTGGGAGGGCTATCCGATCCTGCGCTTCAGCGAAGTGCCTGCGGTCAGTGTCGAGATCATCTCGCGGCCGGAACTGCCGCCGCTTGGCGCCGGCGAAGCCGCACAGGGGCCGACCGCCGCGGCGCTGGCCAATGCCGTTCATGCCGCGCTGGGCGTCAGGGTCCGGCAGATGCCGATCACGCGAGACCGCATCATCGCGGCGATGGAGTTGTGAACCTATGACGAGCATCAGCATTCTTAGCGGCGGCGCCGCCCAGGGCCTGGTCAAGGCGCTCGAACCCAGCTTCTCCGCATCGTCAGGCTACGCCATCGACGGCACTTTCGGCGCGGTCGGCGCGATGCGCGCCAAGCTCGACGCCGGACATCCCACCGACCTCGTCATCCTGACCGCCGCGATTCTCGCCGAACTGGCGGCGAGCGGCACCGTCATCGCCAGCACGGTGGCTGACCTCGGCCTCGTCGAGACCGCCGTTGCGATCCGTACCGGCGATCCTGTCCCCGCGGTCGGCAACGCAGACGAGCTTCGCACCGCGCTGCTGGCCGCCGACGCGATCTATTTTCCCGACCCCCGGCTCGCCACGGCGGGAATCCATTTCGCCGGCGTGCTCGAAAAACTCGGCATCGCTGCAACGGTCGAATCGCGGCTGAAGACCTTCCCGAACGGCGCCACCGCCATGGCGGCCTTGGCCAAAGCTCCCGAAGCCCGGCCGATCGGCTGCACCCAGGTCACCGAGATCAAGGCGACAGCGGGAGTCGAACTCGTCCGCGCCCTGCCGCAAGGGTTCGATCTGGCGACGCGCTATACAGCTGGAATCGTCGCCGGCTCTGCCCATGAAGCCGCCGCGCGCGAACTGCTGGCCCTGTTGACGGCCGAAGCGACCCAAGCCGAGCGGCGGCGCTGTGGTTTTCTCTGAAGAGAACACCGAATCCGGCCGTCGGTTTTCAGGGCCGCTTCGGCCGCAGACGTCGCTTGAGCATCACGGGAAGTTTCGGTTCCCAAAATCACCGCACGGTGATATTCGGTTCGCCGTCGCAGCAGGGTCCGGAAGGCTTGCTGCGGTGGTTTCGTAAGTGATCTGATGCACTTGTGATCCGTCGGGGTATAGCGCAGCCCGGTAGCGCATCTGCTTTGGGAGCAGAGGGTCCCAGGTTCGAATCCTGGTGCCCCGACCATTCCGGGGTTTCACGCGGTCCGCGCGAGCGGGCCGACCACTGGCGCTGGCCAGGATATCAGGTGAGGGCCGAGCGAGAGCCATGACCGCACGCATCTACCGCCCCGCCCGCACGGCCATGCAGTCCGGCACCGCCAAGACCGAGCGCTGGCTTCTTGAATACGAGCCGGAGCAACCGCGCCAGATCGAGCCTCTGATGGGCTGGACCTCGTCGGGCGACATGAAGAGCCAGCTCAAGCTCTGGTTCGACAGCGAAGCGGAAGCCGTCGCCTATGCCACGCGCAACGGCATTCCCTACCGCGTCGAGCAGCCCAACGAGCCCTCGCGCCGCGCGATCGCCTATTCCGACAATTTCAAGTTTTCGCGCCTGGGGCAGTGGACGCACTGAATCCTTGGGACGCACTGATTTTTAGGACGTATCGATGTTTTGAGACAGGCGAGGGCGCCTTCGCCCTTGCTTCCGGGCCCGTAGCTCAGATGGATAGAGCAGCAGCCTTCTAAGCTGCTGGTCGCTGGTTCGAATCCAGCCGGGCTCGCCAAATTCCCTCGCTACCTGCTGCGATGCGATGTCGGAAGCCGCCAATGGCGCCAGCATCAGGTAGGCGCTCACTCCTCCCGCCCCCAATTGCGCAGCTTCCTGATCGCGGCGGCGGGATCGGACGGCCGCCGTCGCCACAGGCCCCGCAGCAGGCCGATCGCGAAGAACAGCCCGAAGCTCGGCAGCGCGACCGCGATCGGGGCGGTGACGACGCCCATGGCGCAGCCGCCGGAATCGCCGACGCCGCATTTTGGGTCGAAGATCATGGCGGCGAAAACCGCCAGCACGGCCAGGAGCGGACCCAGAAGCAGGCCCCAGAGCCCCATGCGCAGTGCCTCGACAAACAGCCTGCCCATATCCACTCCCCGAACCCGCCGCGAGGCTAGCGCCGCGGAGGGCCGCTGTCATGTCGCCGGCGGCGTTCCCGCCCGGCTTGCCGCGACGCAGCATGCGGCGTAAACCGCGCCGGCCGCTTGTTTGAGCGGCTTCGCCTTGATCGTGCCCGAAAAGCCCGTCATCGCGGCGCAGGCTTTCGGGGATAGCCGGTCCCGCCACTCCCGGCCTTTTTGGACAGGCGCGACCTGACTGGTCGCGAGGATGCACCATGCTGTCGCTCAGTCCCGCGCTCGACCGTCTTGCGGCCATGGCCTCCGCCAGCCATGCCCGCGCCTGCGCGCTGCTTCTGCTGTTGTCGCTCGCCGCCTTCCTGCCCGGCTTCCACACGCTGCAGCCGCTCGACCGCGACGAGCCGCGCTTCGCGCAGGCGAGCAAGCAGATGCTCGAGACGCGCGATTTCGTCGACATCCGCTTCCAGGACGAGGCGCGGCACAAGAAGCCGGTCGGGATCTACTGGCTCCAGAGCGCGACGGTGTCCGCGGGCGAGGCGCTCGGAGTGCCGGCCGCGCGCACACAGATCTGGCTTTACCGCATCCCCTCGCTGATCGGCGCCGTCGCGACCGTGCTTCTGAGCTACTGGGCGCTGCTGGCCTTTGTCGGCCCGCGTCTGGCCCTGCTCGGCGCCGCGCTGATGGCTGGCACCGTGCTGCTCGGCGTCGAGGCGCGCATCGCCAAGACCGATGCGATGCTGGCTGCCTGCGCGGTTGCCACCATGGGGGCGTTGGCGCGGACCTGGCTCGATTGGACGCGCTCGCTCGCCTTCGTGCCGAGTTCGCGCAACTGGCTCGTCTTCTGGGCCGCGACGGCGCTCGGCCTGCTGCTGAAGGGCCCGATCGTGCCGATGGTCTGGGGCCTCGCCATCCTGGTCCTGAGCATCCGCGAGCGCAGCTTTCGCTGGCTCAAGCCGTTGCGCTTCGGCTGGGGTCTGCTGCTCTGCCTCATGGTCGTGCTGCCCTGGTTCGTCGCCATCGCGCTGAAGACCGGCGGCAGCTTCTTTGCCGAAAGCGTCGGCCAGGACATGCTCGGCAAGGTCGCCGAGGGCCAGGAGAAGCATTGGGGGCCGCCGGGGCTTTATATGCTGATCTTCTTCGGTACCTATTGGCCGGCCGCCGCCTTCGCCGCGATGGCGATCCCCTTCGCCTGGGTCCGGCGCCGCGAGCCGCAGGTTCTGTTCCTGCTGGCCTGGATCATCCCGTCCTGGATCGTCTTCGAGGCGGTGCCGACCAAGCTGCCGCATTACGTCTTGCCGCTTTATCCGGCCGTGACGGCGCTGTTGCTGCTCGCACTCGTCAATGGCGGCATCGACCGCTTCCGGCGCGGTGCGGTCGCCACCGCCTCGCTTGTCGTGCTGCTGCCGCTGGCGCTGATCGGCGTCATCATCGCAGGGAACTGGTCGCTCGACGGCACCTTGCCTTATACGGCGCTGCCGTTCCTGCTGCTGACGCTGCTGGTGGCCATCGGCGTCGTCGCAGCCTTCCGCCGCAGCGATTTCGAGGGCGCGCTCTGGCGTTGCGTGGTGGCGAGCCTGCTGCTGGGGATCGGCGTCTATGGTTTTGCCATAGAGAGCCTGCGCTCGCTGAAGCTGTCGCCGCTATTGGCCGAGGCCGCGCGTTCGGTCGGCTGCGCCGATCCCGCCGTGATGACGGTCGGCTATCGCGAGCCGAGCCTCGTGTTCCTGACCGGCACGAATCTCGCGATGGGGATCGACGGCGCCGCTGCTGCAGCCTTCCTGAACCAGCCCGGCTGCCGCATCGCCTTCGTCGAGGCCCGTCATGCCGCCGGTTTCCAGACGGCGACGGCCCAATCGGGGCTGACGCCTCGCCTGATCACGACGATCAAGGGCTTCAACCTGAATGGCGGCCGCCGGCTCGAGATGGCGGTCTATGCCCGGCCGTGAGGCGTTTGCCGCAGCGCTGCGCCCGAATGGCTGTCGAAAGTTCCTTGCCCTGTCCGCCTCCCTGACGCAGGTTGCGGGCCGTTTTTGCCGGATGATCCTCTGTTGACCGACCATTCTTCGCTGACCGACCCTGTTCCAGCCGCGCTGATCCTCAGCGTCGTCGTGCCCGTCCGCAACGAGGTCGGCAATGTCGGACCGCTGCTGGCCGATATCGAGGCGGCCTGTGGGTCGCTCGGCGCCTTCGAGGTCGTCTTCGTCGATGACGGCTCGAGCGACGCCACGCCTGCGGCACTGACGGCGCTCGCCGCGAGCCGGCCCTGGCTGCGCATCGTCACCCATGCGCAGTCCTGCGGCCAGAGCGCGGCGGTGCGCAGCGGTGTCCGCCATGCCCGGGCGCCGGTCGTCGCGACGCTCGACGGCGACGGCCAGAACGACCCCGCCTTCCTGCCGGCGATGCTGGAGGCCTTGAAGACAGCCGGTATGCAGGCAGGGCTGGTCCAGGGCCAGCGCGTCGGGCGCAAGGACACCGGTTTCAAGAAGCTGCAGTCGCGCATCGCCAATGGCGTTCGGGGGCGGCTGCTCAAGGACGGCACCCGCGATGCCGGCTGCGGGCTGAAATGCTTCCGGCGCGAGGCCTATCTCGCTTTGCCCTATTTCGATGCGCTGCACCGCTTCATGCCGGCGCTGATGGTGCGCGAAGGGTACACGGTGGTGCATGTCGACGTGCGCGACCGGCCGCGCCTCACCGGCGTTTCGAATTACGGCTTCTTCGACCGGCTCTGGGTCGGCATTCTCGATCTCGTCGGCGTGTGGTGGCTGATCCGCCGCCGCAAGCGCGTTCCGCAGATCGTCACGGAGAGCAAAATCGTCACGGAGAACAGGTGATGCTGATCGATCTCCAGAACCGGATCGGGACCTATTTTCACGACGTCTTCGTCAACAATCTCGACTGGTGGGTCGTGCTCGGCGTGGTCGCGCAAGGGCTCTTCACGATGCGCTTCGTCGTCCAGTGGCTGGCGAGCGAAAAGGCCAAGAAGTCGGTCGTGCCGATGACGTTCTGGTGGTTCTCGATCGGCGGCGGCATGCTGCTGCTGATCTATGCGCTGCATCGGCGCGACCCCGTCTTCATCGTCGGGCAGGGCTTCGGCGTCTTCGTCTACCTGCGCAACCTGCAATTCGTACTGCGCGCCCGCGCCCGAGGGGAAGACACCAACGCCAGTCCGGGCTGAGGCTTGGCAGAGGCGGCCTCAGGCCGCCGCGCGCAAGCGGGCGAAGCCGGCGTCGAGATCCGCCTTGAGGTCGTCGAGGTCCTCCAGCCCGATATGGATTCGCACCGTCGGACCCTTGAATCCCGGCGTCGTCGCAGTGCGGTAGGCCTTGCAGTCGAAGGGCAGGACGAGGCTTTCATAGCCGCCCCAGGATGCGCCCATGCCGAACAGGGTCAGTCCGTCCAGCATCGCTGCCACCGCCGTCATAGAGACCGGCGCCAGCTCGAATCCGAAGAGCGAGGAGGCACCGGTGAAGTCGCGCTTCCAGATGGCGTGGCCGGGGTCCTCGGGCAGGGCCGGGTGCATCACGCGGGCGACCTCGGGCCGGGCTGCCAGCCACTGCGCCATGGCGATGCCGGCGGGCATCTGCTCCTTCAGGCGGATCGACATGGTGCGCATGCCGCGTAGCGTCAGGAAAGCGTCCTCGGGCGCGATAATGATGCCGAGTTGTTCCCAGCTGGCGCGCAGCTGCTTGTAGAGCTCCGGCGTTCTTGCCGAGACGGTGCCGATCAGCACGTCGGAATGGCCGGCATAGTATTTGGTGCCGGCCTGGATCGAGACATCGACGCCGGCCTTGTGGCTGTCGAAGAACAGCGGCGTCGCCCAGGTGTTATCCATCATCACCAGGATGTCGCGGGCGTGCGCAGCAGCCACGATCGCCGGGATGTCCTGCATCTCGAAGGTCTGCGAGCCCGGCGCCTCGGTCCAGACCGCCTTCGTGTTCGGCTTGAACAGGGTCTCGATCCCGGCCCCGATCGTCGGATCGTAATAGGTCGTTTCGATGCCCATGCGCCTCAGCATCGTCTCGCAGAAGTTCCGGGTCGGACGATAGACGCTGTCGGTCACCAGGACGTGATCGCCGGCCGAGAGGAAGGCGAGGAAGGGCAGGGTGCAGGCGAGCAGGCCCGACGGCGTGACGACGGTTCCGGCGCCGCCCTCGATGGTGTTGCAGGCCGCGACCAGCGCGTCGATCGTCGGATTGCCCTGGGTCCCGTAGCTGTAGCGCGCCTTGCGGGCGAGGAAATCCGCCGTGTTGGGATAGACCACGGTCGAACCGCGCACGATCGGCGGGTTGACGAAGCCGTAGCTGTCGGCCGGATCGCGGCCGGCCATGACGAGGCGGGTTCTTTCGTTCAGGCGCGCGAAATCGGATGCAAGCAGCTTTTTCATGGAACCGGGAGGCGTGGGGCGTCTGCGGGAAATCGGGTCAGGCTTGACCACCCCCACAAACTCGCATGTGATGTATGCAGCAGACAAGGGGCGCCGCCAGCCGGGAACCTTGCTTGACGCTCATGCGGGGCTCTGGCAATCGAGCGAAGGGGACGTCGCTTAATTTCTGTGCAATCGAGCGGGCCGCAGGTCCGCCGGCGACGAAACCGATGACGGCCTGCTGGCCGAGGCCGCAGGAGACCTCAATGGGAGAGATTTCAATGAAGAAAATCATGGCAGCCGCAATCGCAGGGCTCGGGCTCGCATTGGCGGCTTCGGCGGTGTCGGCACAGGCGCCGGCCACGCTCGCGCAGGTCAAGCAGCGCAACATCCTCAACTGCGGCTCGAACACCGGCCTCGCCGGATTCGGCGTGCCGGATGCCCAGGGCAACTGGCAGGGCCTCGACGTCGAATACTGCCGCGCGGTCGCGGCTGCGATCTTCAACGATCCGGCCAAGGTCAAGTTCATCCCGCTCTCGGCCAAGGACCGCTTCACGGCGCTGCAGTCGGGAGAGGTCGATCTGCTCGTCCGCAACTCGACCTGGACGATGACGCGCGATGCCGCTCTCGGCATCCTCTTCACCGGTGTGAACTACTATGACGGCCAGGGCTTCATGGTCCGCAAGAAGCTCGGCGTCACCTCGGCGCTGCAGCTTTCCGGCGCCTCGGTCTGCACCCAGCAGGGCACTACGACCGAGCTCAACCTCGCCGACTATTTCCGGGCCAACAACCTGAAATATGAGGTCGTCGCCTTCGCCTCGTCCGACGAGACGATCAAGGCCTATGACGCCGGCCGCTGCGACGCCTTCACCACCGACGCCTCGGGCCTCTATGCCGAGCGCCTGAAGCTGACGGCGCCGGACGAGCATATCGTGCTGCCGGAGATCATCTCCAAGGAGCCGCTCGGCCCGTCCGTCCGCAACAACGATCCGGCCTGGTTCAACCTGGTGAAGTGGGTCCACTACGCCATGCTGAACGCCGAGGAACTCGGTGTGACCAAGGCCAATGTCGACGAGATGCTGAAGTCCCCCAATCCCGAGATCAAGCGCCTGCTCGGCACCGAGGGCAAGTTCGGCGAGACCATCGGCCTGACCACCGACTGGGTCTACCGGATCGTCAAGCATGTCGGCAATTACGGCGAATCCTTCGAAAAGAACGTCGGTCAGGGCTCGCTTCTGAAGATCGCCCGTGGCCAGAACGGTCTCTGGACCAAGGGCGGCCTGCAATACGCTCCGCCGGTTCGCTGAGCTGATTTCGACGGGCGCCGGATCACCCGGCGTCCGTCATTTTTCTTGACTGTTCAGGGCCGGGATCGGGCCAAAAGGAGGGGGTGACAAGCGGGTAGCTTGGTCCAGGACTTGCAAGGTCACCGAGAACGGGCAGGAACCCGTTCCGCCAACAGGGGAACTAGGTATGAAGAAATTTTTCGCCGCGGCGCTCGTCGTCGCCGCAACAGCCGTAGGCGTCGGCGGGGCGCAGGCTCAGACCGGTACGCTCGCGCAGGTCAAGAGCCGTGGTATTCTGCATTGCGGCTCCGGCACCGGCCTGGCCGGGTTCGGTCTCCCCGATGCGCAGGGCAACTGGACCGGCATCGACGTCGATATGTGCCGCGCCGTGGCCGCCGCGATCTTCGACGACCCGGCCAAGGTCAAGTTCATTCCGCTTTCGGCCAAGGACCGCTTCACCTCATTGCAGTCGGGCGAGGTGGATCTGCTGTCGCGCACCACCACATGGACGATGTCGCGCGACACCTCGCTCGGCCTCAACTTCGCGGGCATCAACTATTATGACGGCCAGGGCTTCATGGTCCGCAAGAAGCTCGGTATCGATTCCGTTCTCAAGCTCGCCGGCGCCTCGATCTGCACCCAGCAGGGCACCACGACCGAACTCAACCTCGCCGACTATTTCCGCGCCAACAAGCTGAAATACGAGGTCGTCGCCTTCGCCTCCAACACGGAGACGGTCAAGGCTTACGAGTCCGGGCGCTGCGACGCGTTCACCACCGATGCCTCCGGTCTCTATGCCGAGCGTCTGACGCTTTCGGCTCCCGCCGACCACATCGTCCTGCCCGAGATCATCTCGAAGGAGCCGCTCGGCCCTGTCGTGCGGCATGGCGATGATGTCTGGCTCGATATCGTCAAGTGGACGCATTTCGCCATGCTCAACGCCGAAGAACTCGGCGTGACCAAGGCCAATGTCGATGAGATGATGAAGTCGCCCAACCCCGAGATCAAGCGTCTGCTCGGCACCGAGGGCAAGTATGGCGAGGCGATCGGCCTGACCAACGACTGGGCCTACCGCATCATCAAGCATGTCGGCAATTACGGCGAGGCCTTTGAAAGAAACATCGGCCAAGGCTCGCTGCTGAAGATCGCCCGCGGCCAGAACGCGCTCTGGACCAAGGGTGGGCTGCAATACGCCCCGCCGATCCGCTGATCGGCCGGCGCGGCGCCTCGCGCGCCGCGCCATCTTTAATCGGCACGGACAACAGCACGACTGGCGGCGGTCCACCGACCGTCGTCGGATCGCCGGCCGCAACACGCGACGAAGAGGGCGTAAAAGGTGTCGACCATTCCGACCGAGACCGTGCAGCCGGGAAAAGCCTCGCTGTTCTATGACCCCAGGATCAGGGGTTATGTCTACCAGTTCGCACTGATCGCGGTGGTTGGCTTCCTGATCTGGTCGGCCGCCTCCAACGCCATCGAGAACCTGCGGGCGCAGAAGATCGCGTCGGGCCTCGGCTTCTGGCACAATGCTGCCGGGTTCGACGTCAACCAGAAGCTGATCCCGTTCAGCGCGTCGGGCAGCACTTACGGCCAGGCCTTCTATGTCGGCCTGCTCAACACGCTGCTGGTCGCCTCGATCGGCATCGTGCTCTCGACCTTCCTCGGCTTCTTCGTCGGCGTCTCCAGGCTTTCGAGCAACTGGGTGCTGTCGAAACTTGCGATGATCTATGTCGAGGTCATCCGCAACCTGCCGCTGCTGCTGCAGTTGTTCTTTTGGTACAACGCCGTGCTGAAGCCGCTGCCGGGTGCGCGCAATTCGATCGCATTGCCGGGCAGCATATTCCTGAACAACCGCGGCATCATCATGCCGAACCCGCAATTCGCACCGGCGTTCGAGTTTGTGGTGATCGCCTTCTTCGTCGCGATCGTCGCCGCTATCGTCTTCTATACCTGGTCGAAGAAGCAGCAGGAGCGCACCGGCACGCAGTACCCCAATGGCTCGATCTCGCTCGCGCTGATCATCGGCCTGCCGCTGGTGGTGTATTTCATCGCTGGACAGCCGCTCACCTTCGACCTGCCGCAGCAGGGCACCTTCAATCTCACCGGCGGCCTGCAGATCTATCCCGAATTCGTCGCACTGCTGATCGGCCTCACGACCTACACCGCCGGCTTCATCGCCGAAGTGGTGCGCGCCGGCATCCTGGCGGTCTCCAAGGGCCAGACGGAGGCCGCCAATGCGCTGGGCCTGCGTGCCGGGCCGACCTTGAAGCTCGTCGTGATCCCGCAGGCGATGCGCGTGATCATCCCGCCGCTGACCTCGAACTATCTCAACCTGACCAAGAACTCGTCGCTCGCGGTCGCGATCGGCTATCCCGATCTCGTCCAGGTCTTCACCGGAACCGTGCTGAACCAGACCGGCCAGGCGCTCGAGGTCGTTGCGATCACCATGGCGGTCTATCTCACCATCTCGCTCGTGACCTCCCTGTTCATGAATATCTACAACAAGCGCATGGCGCTGGTGGAACGGTGAGGGCGCCCCGATGACCGACGCAACGCTCGAAAACGCACCCTACGCCTTCGTCCGCAAGGAGACGCTGCAGCAGGAGGCCGCGCCGCTCTCGGTGGCCGGTCCCATTGCATGGGTCCGGAACAACCTGTTCTCCGGGCCGGTCAACTCGCTGATGACGCTGGTCTGCCTCTATATCGTGGTGACCGCGGTGCCGGATCTGGTGCGCTTCTATTTCATCGATGCGGTCTGGAGCGGCACCAACCGCGACGCCTGCCTGCCCGAGAAGGTCGGCCGGCCCGTCGGTGCCTGCTGGGCCTATGTCGCCGACCGCCTCCAGTATTTCATCTATGGATCCTATCCGATCCCGCAGCGCTGGCGCGTCAACATCGTCTTCGCGATGTTTGCGCTCGGCGTCGTCTGGATGCTGTGGGACCGGGCCCCGCTGAAGAAGGTCGGCGCCTTCTTCTTCTTCGTGATCCTGCCGATCAGCGCCTATCTGCTGCTGCTCGGCGGCGACGGCGCCGAGACCTTCCTGCGCTTCCTGATCCTGCTGACCTTCGGGCTGGCGGTGCTCTATCTCGTGCTGTCCTTCGTGCCGAACCTGGCCCGGTTCTGGGTCGGGCCGGCGCTGCTGGCGGTGGAGGAGGCGGCGCCGCCCTGGCAGCGCTTCTACCGGCCCAAGCGCCTGATCCTGATGGCCATGATCGTCTTCGGCCTGATCGCGGTGCTGGCCCAAGCGGTCGGCCTGCCGCGGGTCGATACCGGCCTGTGGGGCGGCATGATGGTGACCTTCCTGATCGCGGCGGTCGGCATCGTCTTCTCGCTGCCGCTGGGCGTCGTACTGGCGCTGGGGCGGCGCTCGAAGCTGCCGATCATCCAGCTGCTCTCGGTGATCTTCATCGAGTTCGTGCGCGGCGTGCCGCTCATCACCGTGCTGTTCATGGCCAACACCATGCTGCCGCTGTTCGTGCCGCAGGAGTATTCGCCCGACCGTCTGCTGCGCCCGCTGATCGGCGTCGCGCTGTTTGCCGCCGCCTATATGGCGGAGGTGATCCGCGGCGGCCTGCAGGCCATGCCGAAGGGCCAGTACGAGGGCGCAATGTCGCTCGGCCTGGGCTACTGGCAGATGATGCGGCTGATCATCCTGCCGCAGGCGCTGCGCATCGTGATCCCGGGCATCGTCAACACCTTCATCGGGCTGTTCAAGGATACGACGCTGGTCACCATCGTTGGCATCTTCGACTTCCTGCGCACCATCGAGGCGACCCTGGTCGATCCGACCTGGGCGACGCCGACCACGCGCGCGACCGGCTATGCCTTCGCCGCGATGTTTTATTTCCTGTGTTGCTGGGGCATGTCGCGCTACTCGATCGCGGTCGAGAGACGCCTCGCAGCCGGCCAGAAGCGTTGAAAGGATCCATGATCATGGCAATGGCAGACCTCAAGACCTCCGACCGCCCGGCCGCTTTGAAGCAGACCTCGCTGAACACGGCCACCGCGGTCGAGATGGTCGGCGTCAACAAGTGGTATGGCGAGTTCCACGTGCTGCGCGACATCAACCTGAAGGTCTCGCGCGGCGAGAAGCTGGTGATCTGCGGGCCGTCGGGCTCGGGCAAGTCGACGATGATCCGCTGCATCAACCGGCTGGAGGAGCACCAGAAGGGCTCGATCATCGTCGACGGCACGGAGCTGACCAACGACCTCAAGAAGATCGACGAGATCCGCCGCGACGTCGGCATGGTCTTCCAGCACTTCAACCTGTTCCCGCATCTGACGATCCTCGAGAACCTGACGCTGGCGCCGATCTGGGTCCGCAAGATGCCCAAGAAGGATGCCGAGGAGATCGGCATGCACTATCTCAAGC
>NZ_JBFUDG010000015.1:0-100819 GCF_056404835.1 Allobosea sp. P2_B12
GCACACCGAAGTCTCGTTCGATCCAGTCCTTAGACCGGATCCGCAAGAACTCCGCCGTCCACGTTTCTCTTTCTGTCTTCAGTTGTCAAACAGCGTGGCTACACAACAGACAGCAAAGCAACCGATCTCTCGGCTAGCTCGCCTTAGCGTCTCTAGGAAGCGCGTCAACAGCGCCGCTCAGCGGCGGCGCCGTCTCGATGGGCGCTTTATAGGGGCCACCACCCAACGGTGTCAACACAGGATTTGAAAGTTTTTTGACAACGGCCCCGGATCCTTCGCCGGCGAGGTTGTCCGAGGTGCAGCCTCGTCGAGCGCCTTGTACAGCACGTGCGTGCGCGTGGGCATTGCCCGCAAACAGCCGTATTCGACGGCCACAGCAGGCCCGCAGCCGCCAGCCGGATTGATTCCGGCCGGCGACACGGGCATGGTCTCGACGGACGCCGTCACGGCATCCGCAGGGGGTTCCGCTCTTCAGGTTCTCAAGGCCAAGGCGTTCGCGTCGAGGCTTGTTCGCGCAGATCGCTTCCAGGTTCGCTTCGCCTGGGATCGTCGTCTCAGGATCGCCAGACATCTCACGATGAACGCCCACCCCGAGTTCAGCATGCCGGCCGAGCCGCTTGCCCCCGAGGCAGCCGCGCTCCTGGTCGATCTCGGAATCGAGCCGCCGATCCAGCCTGCCGGCGCAAGCCAGCAGGTGCTCGACCGGCGCGGCGTCTCGCTGCGCTGGCTTGCCGCCTGTGCTCTCGTCGGCTCCTGCGGTGCGGCCCTTCTCGGCGCCGCGATCCTGGTGGCGATGCGCGGCGACACCAGCTTTCCCGAACAGCCCGAGACGGTGGCGGCCCGCGCCTCGTCTGCGGCTGGCGATGGCGGCGGAGCGCGCAAGGCCGACAAGCTCGTCGCCGGCCAGCCCGTCATGGCGGCGCGGCACTCGGTGCGCGCCCCGATGTCCCAGCGCGTCGGCAATCGCGAGGTCATCCGCGTGCGCCCCTTCGTCCGGCTCGCCTCCAGCCTGTCGCTGACCACCGGGGTCTATGCGACCAACATCCCGCCCTTCAATCCGCTACGCCTCTTCGCCGAAGGCGGTCAGCCCAATGAGCGCTACGCCGAGCCGATCCTCGACATGCCGGACGCCGACGTCACCATCGTCAAGCGCGATCTCGCCACGATCACCATCCCGCCCGGCAAGCCTCAGCTCGGCGACGCCGAGGTCATCGCGCAGATCGAGGAGGAGCGGGCCAACCTCGCGGCCTCGGGACGCCAGCGCCCGCTTCCGATTCCGCCGCAGCTGATGCTGAGCCGCACGCTGGGCGGGGCAGCCGGCCCGAGCACCGACATGTTCGCCTATGCGCCGGCGACCGACACCCGCTTCTCCGGGATCGAGGTCAGGGTCGTTCCCGAAAACCTCACCAACGCCCCCAAGACCCCGATCGCCGCCTCGCGCGAACCGCTCGTCGAGGAGAAGCTGCTGCTCGCCAAGCGCGGCGAGAATTTCGAACAGGTCATGCGCGGCGCCGGGGCGGCGCCCGACCAGATCCGCGGCATGATCCAGGCGTTCGGCGGCAAGGTCCGGACCTCCGCCCTGCCCGACGGCCAGGTGCTACAGGCGCTGTTTGCGCCAGGCCTCAATCCCGGCGACCCGCGCCAGATCGTCCGTGTCTCGCTCCTGGCCAATGGGCAGCCCGACGGCACGGTCGCCGTCAACGACAAGGGCCTCTTCGTCTCCGTCAATCTGCCCAAGCAGGAGCTGGTCGGCCCGCAGCGGCCCCAGCGCAAGAGCGATGACGAGGAGGAGGACGATGAGGGTGGCACCGGCGCGCGTCTCTATGAGAGCCTCTATGAGACCGGCATACGCCACGAGCTGCCGCGCCCGCTGATCGACGAGCTCGTCCGCATCTTCTCCTATGATCTCGATTTCCAGCAGCGCGTGCGCGGCGGCGACACGCTCGAGGTGATCTTCACCGAAGAGGACGAGGGCGAGCGAGCCGAGATCCTGTCGGCCTCGCTGACCATCGGCGGCGAGACTCGTCGGGTCTTCCGCTATCAGGCGCCCGAGGACGGGCTGATCGAGTATTTCGACGACGAGGGCAAGTCGCTGAAGAAGTTCCTGCTGCGCAAGCCGATCGCCGACGGCGAGATGCGCTCGGGCTTCGGCATGCGCTACCACCCGATCATGCGCTATTCGAAGATGCACACCGGCGTGGACTGGTCCAACCGCATCGGCACCCCGATCCTGGCCGCCGGCAACGGCACGGTGCTCGAAGCCGGCTGGTCCTCCGGCTATGGCAAGCACACCGAACTCCAGCACGCCAATGGCTATGTCACGACCTATTCGCACCAGTCGAATTTCGCCAACGGCATCGTGCCGGGCGCAAAGGTCCGCCAGGGCCAGGTCATCGGCTATCTCGGCTCGACCGGCCTCTCCACCGGCCCGCATCTGCATTACGAGGTCAAGGTCAACGGCAACTTCGTCAACCCGATGAAGATCCGCGTGCCCCGCGGCCGCGAGCTGCAGGGCCCGACCCTGGCCGAGTTCAAGCGCCAGCGCGACGAGATCCAGGGTTTGATTGAGCGTGCCGGCGGAGCGGTCGCCCTGTTGCGCTGATCGCGTGCCAGCGGCCCATAAGCGGCCCTGCTCTGCAGTGACAGCTTGACTTCCTGACTCCAAAGGCACACCGGCAAAGCTCCTTCTGTCGCTCCCGCGAATGCCGCGCCCATGCTCGCCGCCCTTCTCGTCGTTCTGCCCGTCTTCGGCCTGATCGCGCTGGGCTATCTCACGCGCTGGACGAAGCTGCTGCGCGAGACCACCGGCGAGGGCCTGTCGGATTTCGTCTTCGTGTTGGCGGTGCCGTGCCTGCTGTTCAGGACGCTGGCCAAGGCCGACATCCCCACGGCGCAGCCCTGGGGCTACTGGATCGCCTATTTCACCGGGCTGACCGTCGTCTGGGCGCTCGCCATGCTGATCGCGAGCCGCGTCTTCGCGCGCAAGGGCCCCGAGCTCGTCGTTTCCGGGTTTTCGGCGGCGCAGTCCAACACCGTCTTCGTCGGCATCCCGATGATCCTGAAGGCCTATGGCGATGCCGGCGCGGTCCCGCTCGGGCTGCTACTGGCCGTCCACCTGCCGGTAACGATGACCATCGCGACCCTGCTGGCCGAAGGCCGCTCGGCCTCGGTGACGATGCTGTTCCGGCGGCTGTTCACGCATCCGATCATCATCGGGATCATCCTCGGTGTGCTCGTACGGCCCGTCATTGCGCAGATTCCAGTGCCGTTCTGGACGCTGATCGATCTGATCGCCAATGCCGCCGTGCCCTGCGCACTGATCAGCCTCGGCATTGCCATGCGGCGTTACGGCCTTGAATCCGGCCTTGCCCTGCCGGCCGTGCTCAGCGGCCTCAAGCTCGGCCTGCACCCGCTGATTGTCTACCTGCTGGCGACCAAGGTCTTCGATATGCCGGCGCACTGGTCGGGCGTCGCCGTGCTCTTCGCCGCCTGTCCCTGCGGAATCAACGCTTATCTCTTCGCCGAGCGCTACCGCCAAGGCGTCGCCGACGCCTCAAGCGCGATCACGCTCTCGACCCTGCTCTCGCTCGTCACCACCGCCGCCTGGCTGAACTGGCTCGGCGTCGGCTGAGCCGCTCAGTCGAAGCCGAGCTGCTGCCGGATCTGTACAGCCGTGGCACCCTGCGCCCTGAGATCGGCGAGGCTTTCCGACGCACGGCTCTTCGCCAGCTTGCGGCCGCTGTCATCGGTCAGAAGCTCATGGAAATGATAGAGCGGCGTCGGCAGCCCCAGCAGGCGCTGCAGCACGACATGAATGTCGGTCGCGGCCTCCAGATCGCGCCCGCGCACGACATGAGTCACGCCCTGCAGCGCATCATCGAGCACGACGGAGAGATGATAGCTCGTCGGCACGTCCCGCCGTGCCAGCACGACATCGCCCCAGCGCGCCGGCTGGACCGTGACCGTTTCCGTGCCCCCGTCCTCGTCGATGACGGAAAAGGCGCCATCGCCCACCTCGGCGATGGCGCGGTCCATGGCGAGACGCAGCACATGCGGATCGCCCGCTGCGATACGCGCGGCTGCTGCCTCGCGATCGAAAGCGCGGCAGGTGCCCGGATAAAGCGGCGCGCCATCCGGATCGACGGGCCAGAACCGGCCGAGCCTCGCCACCTCGGCCTCGGCCGCGACGGCCGTCTTCACCCCCTGGCGCGAGCAGAAGCAGGGATAAACCAGATCGCGCGCCTGTAGCTTGGCGAGCGCAACGGCATAGTCGCCGAAATGCTCGGACTGCCGCCGCACCTTGGGCTCGAAGCCCAGCCCGAGCCAAGCGAGATCGTCGCGGAGCGCCTGTTCCAGCCCCAGTGTGCAGCGCTCGCGATCGATGTCCTCGATCCGCAGCAGCAGGCGCCCACCCATACTCGCGGCGAAGCGCTCATTGGTCAGCGCCGACAAGGCGTGCCCGAGATGCAGCCGTCCATTCGGACTCGGCGCAAAGCGGAAAACGGGTTGGGCAGGGGACGACGCCATGCTGCCTGTCTAGGATCTGCCCCGGGGACAGCCAAGCGACGAATCGGGCATCAGCCCTCAGCGCTGCTGACGCCAACCGGCCAGGGAGTGATGGTACTGGACGCAAATGACTCATCGAATCACCTGCGACGCCGATCTCGAAGAGGGCATGGCGGCCCTGCGCGCGCTCCATCCGCATTGGGCGGCGATCATCGAGCGGACCGGCATCCCGCCGCTGCGCCGGCGCGAGGGCGGCTTTGCCGGGATCGCCGCGATCATCGTCTCGCAGCAGCTTTCGGTCGCGAGCGCACGCGCCGTCCTGGCCCGGGTGGAATCGGTCTTCGGCCAGCTCACCCCGGAACGGATTCTGGCAGCGACCGATGACGAGATGCGGCTCTCGGGTCTGTCGCGACCCAAGCAGCGCACCATGCGCGCCGTCGCCGAGGCGATCACCCTGCGGCGGCTGGACCTCGAGGCGCTGGAAACGGCGACACCCGAGCAGGTCCATGCGCGGATGACCGCCGTCTCGGGGATCGGCCCCTGGACGGCGGACATCTATCTGCTGTTCTGCCTCGGCCATCGCGACGGCTTCGCGTCAGGCGATCTCGCGATCCAGGAGGCGGCGCGTGTTGCCTTCGGCCTGCCGGCGCGGCCGAAGGCAACCGCGCTGGAGGCTCTCGCGGAAAGCTGGCGGCCCTGGCGCGGCGTCGCCGCGCGCCTGCTCTGGGCCTATTACGCCGCGCTCAAGGCGCGCGAGGGCGTCAACGCCTGAAGCATCGGCCCGAAAAGTGGGTGGGCTTCAGCGCCCCAGCACCTTCAGGGCGGTGCTCGCCGCGCTGCGCAGGAAGGCGCTGTCGCTCATCACGGTGACGAGCTTCGCGCCCATATCGAGGAAGGCCTTGGCCCGCTCGGCGGACGGCGCATAGACCGCCGCCGTCTTGCCTGCCGCCGAGGCGCGCGAAATGATGTGGCGGATCGCCTCGTCGGTCTCGGCTGAGCCCGGATTGAGCTCCTTGCCGCCGGACAGAGCGATCGAGAGATCGGACGGGCCGACGAAGACGGCATCGATGCCATCGAGAGCCAGGATATCGTCGAGGATCGCCATCGCCTCGCGCGTCTCGATCATCGCGAAGGACAACGAGAAGCGGTTCGCCTCGCGCAGATAGGCGTTGGCGTCGAGCCCCGACGCCCCGAGCCCGCCATAGCTGCCCCAGCTCCGTTCGCCCATCGGCGGATACTTCGAATAGGCCGCAAACTGCCGCGCATCGGCCATGGTGTTGATCATCGGGGCGATGACGCCGGAAACGCCGGCATCGAACAGCCGCGAGACGTTCTGGAACTCGCCGACCGGAATGCGCGCGATCGCCGGCTTGCCGGCAGCATTGATCAGCGGCACCGCCCTGATCACCTCGCCGAGCGTGATCGGCCCGTGCTGCATATCCAGCGTCACGGCATCGAAACCCTCCTTCGCCAAGAGCCCGGAAATGCTGGGATCGGGCAGGCCGCACCAGGCGGAGACGATGGTGTCGCCCTTGGCAAGGCGGTCCGCGAGCGAGGACAGGACGGTCGATGTGGCCATGGTGCGTTTCATCCGTTGAAAGGCCCGCTCTTGGAGCGTCAGGCGGGTGCGCCAAAGTGGACCGGAGCGCAGCGGAAATGCAAACGGGCGCCCATGCGCCCGCTTCAACTACGTCCTGCGTTTTTGCACGCCCTGCGTTTTCAGGCGGCGCGCACTCGGGCGCAGCCGCCAGCCTCGGCGCCCGACGTCTCAGCGCCCGGCCTGGATTTCTTCGGCGGCCCGGATCAGAAGCTCCGTCATCACGCGCCGCACCTCGTCGTCGGCGACGGTAACACCGCCCGCCACGAAATCGCCCTTGACCTTGCGCACAACGTCCTCATCGCCGGCCTCCTCGAAATCGGCCACGACGACCGACTTGGCATAGGCGTCCGCATCGACACCGCTCTTGCCTAGCTTCTCCGCCGCCCACAGGCCGAGCAGCTTGTTGCGCCGCGCCGTCGCCTTGAAGCGCAGCTCTTCGTCATGGGCGAACTTGTTCTCGAAGGCGTCCTTGCGCTGATCGAAGGTCGACATGCGGTTTTCGTCCTCTTGGTAAAGAAGCGTGCCCGAGCGGGCGCGGAAAAGGGCTTGCCAGCCATATAGGGCCGCCGGTCGGGCAGGGCCAGTCCGGAATCCGGGATCGACGGCCACGCGCGACGGTTTTGAGGTCGAGCCGCGTCCCGGTTTCGCGGTCGCCAAAGACCGGTTTGTTGCGTTTGCAGTGCAGAAGGCCCATATAGCGGGCGCAACGACGGCCATCTCGGGCGTCGGCGCATTGAGCCGGCCGGCAGCGCGGTCTACGCTGATTCCAACCTGATCGGAATCAGCACGGATTCGTGCAGGACCGGCTGATCAGGGGCCCAGATCCCGCCGCAGGGCGACCTGCGTCCAGAGAAAGGCCGACCTTTGGATTTCCTCAAGCCACGGTACATCCCAATGAATCGCCGCCGTCGCATCTACGAAGGCAAGGCGAAGGTCCTCTATGAGGGACCCGAGCCCGGAACGCTGATCCAGCACTTCAAGGATGACGCCACCGCCTTCAACGCCAAGAAGCATGAAGTGATCGACGGCAAAGGCGTGCTCAACAACCGCATCTGCGAGCACATCTTCTCCAATCTGAACGATATCGGCGTTCCCACGCATTTCATCCGTCGGCTGAACATGCGCGAGCAGCTGATCCGCGAGGTCGAGATCATTCCGCTCGAGGTCGTCGTGCGCAACGTCGCCGCCGGCTCGCTCTCGACCCGGCTGGGGCTCGAGGAGGGCACGCAGCTGCCGCGCTCGATCATCGAGTTCTACTACAAGAACGACGCGCTGAACGACCCGATGGTCTCGGAAGAGCACATCACCGCCTTCGGCTGGGCGACGCCGCAGGAGATCGACGACATCATGGCGCTCGCCATCCGCGTCAACGATTTCCTCTCCGGTCTCTTTCTCGGCGCCGGCATCCGCCTCGTCGATTTCAAGATCGAATGCGGCCGTCTCTGGGAAGGCGACATGATGCGTATCGTCGTCGCCGACGAGATCAGCCCCGATTCCTGCCGGCTCTGGGACATCAAGTCGAAGGACAAGATGGACAAGGACCGCTTCCGCCACGACATGGGCGGGCTGATCGAGGCCTATACCGAAGTGGCGCGCCGCCTCGGCATCCTCGGCGAGAACGAGAAGGCCGGTCCGGCCGGCCCCCGGTTGGTCCAGTAAGCGCAAGCGCGGTGCGGTGAGCTTCCGGGCAATGCCCCCATCGACCTCAAAACGGGAGCGCATGCGCTCCCGTTTCCATGTCACGGCGCTGATTCTCGGCTGTACGATGCTGCTGTCGGCGTGCTCAAGCCACTTCGGCGCCGGCATCGCCGAACTCCCGGCCTCGCAGGGCTGGCAACCGCTGCCGATCGGCTCCTGGGTCCTGAATGAAGGGCTCGAGGCGCGCAGCATGGTGTTCTGCCCGCGCGAAACCTGCAGCAAGCAGGGTTTTGCCTCGGTCGTCGCCTTTGCCGGTCCAGAGGCACAGCGGATGGAGCAGGCACTCAGGACCGACCCGGCCAGCCTCGCCCGCATCTTCTCCAAGCCGCCAACCGACGAGAGCCGCAGCCGCAAGAAGACCAAGCCGAAAGGCCCAACCAAGAGCACCACGACCGTGACCCGCTTCGAGGCCGAAGGCGTCGCCGGCATCCTCGTCGAAATCCGGGCGAAGGACGCATCCGGCAAGAGCGCCGCCACTGCGATCCTGCACGGCCGCGAGGCCAACCGCCTCGTCGTCGCGCTCGCGGTTGCACAGGACGCCGAAGCGGCGCGCCGTGATGCGATTGCCGCATGGCGCGGCCGCTGAATCACAGCATCCCGCGCGAAAAGGTTGAGCCGGCACCGATTCGCCGCTAAGCCACGCCGGTAACGCCCTGCCGGAGAGCCCAATGAAAGCCCGTGTGACCGTCACCCTCAAGACCGGCGTGCTCGATCCGCAGGGCAAGGCGATCGAAGGCGCGTTGAAATCCCTCGGCATCGACGGCCTCAGTTCCGTCCGCCAGGGCAAGGTCTTCGACATCGAGCTCGCAGGTAGCGACAAAGCGGCCGCCGAGGCCGCGCTCAAGACGGCCTGCGACAAGCTGCTAGCCAACACCGTGATCGAGAATTACCGCGTCGAGATCGAGGGCTGACACCGTGAAAGCCGCCGTCATCACCTTTCCCGGCTCCAACCGCGACGGCGACGTCGCCAAGGCGCTGAAGCAGGCTGGCGCCAGCGTCGCCCATGTCTGGCACGCCGACACCGATCTCCCCGCCGGCATCGATCTCGTCGTGCTGCCGGGCGGCTTCTCCTATGGCGACTACCTGCGCACCGGCGCCATCGCCGGCCGCGCCAACATCATGGACGCGACCCGGGCCCATGCCGCCCGCGGCGGCTATGTGCTGGGCATCTGCAACGGATTCCAGATTGCCTGCGAGGCAGGCCTGCTGCCGGGCATCCTGATGCGCAATGCCGATCTGAAATTCGTCTGCCGCCGCCAGCACCTGACGGTCGAGCGCGCGGATACGCCTTATACATCAGCCTATGCCAAGGGGCAGGTCATCGATGTCTGCATCGCCCATGGCGAGGGCAACTACATCGCCGATCCCGAAACGCTGGCGCGGCTCGAAGGCGAGGGCCTCGTCGCCTTCCGCTATGCCGACGCGCAAGGGCAGGTCACGGCGCAGGCCAATCCCAACGGCTCGCTGAACGGCATCGCCGGCATCTATTCGCCCGGCTTCAACGTGCTCGGCCTGATGCCGCATCCCGAGAACCTGATCGATTCGCTCACCGGCGGCACCGATGGCCGCGGCATGTTCGACAGCCTGATGGGCGGGAAACTGGCAGCGTAAAGCCGTCATTCTCGGGCGAAGCGAAGATCCGAGAATCTCAGGCCGGATGAGGCACCGGAAGTTTCTGGTCACGAGATGCTCGGGTCAAGCCCGAGCATGACGCTCTCGGTTACTTCCCCGCCATCGCCCGCGCCAGCAACCTGCCGGCGCTCGCGGCGTCGAGCGCGCCGACATGCTTTTCCAGGATGCGTCCATCCGGCCCGATCACGAAGGTCTCTGGCACGCCATAGACACCCCATTCGATCGCGGCCCGTCCCGGCCGGTCGACGCCGACGGCGGAATAGGGATTGCCGAGCGCGCCGAGGAAGCGCCGGGCATTCTCGGCCTCGTCCTTGTAGTTCAGACCGACGACCGCGACCTTGCCCGCCTTGACGGCGGGCGCATCCGCCAGCGCCACCAGGAAGGGATGCTCGACCCGGCAGGGCGCGCACCAGCTCGCAAAGACGTTGACGATGGTGGCGCGCCCAGCCGCGAGATCGGCCATGCCGAAGGCCGGCACCGGGCGCCCGTCGCGCTGCAGCCCTTCGAGCGCGGTCAGCGTGATGGCCGGCGCTGGCCTGCCGATCAGGGCGGACGGCACCTTGCTGCTGTCGCCGGAAAACAGCCCGACCAGGAAAACCCCGGCAAGGGCGGCAAACACCAGCAACGGAATGAGAAAGACCAGCGACGAACGCCGGCGCGGCGCGATCTCGTTGTCGCTTTCGACTTGGTCGCCCTCGACCGGATTGCTCTCGACCTGGCTCATGGCGCAGCCTGCCCCGGGCGACGGCCGACGCCGCGTTGCTCCAGCGCCGCGAGCGCCCGCTTCTGCGCCCGGTGATCGAGGACGACAGTCGCGATCAGCCCGCCCAGCACGATCACGACGGCGGCATAGGATGCCAGGATGAAACCGGCATGGGGGCCGAGCGTGCTCATGCCGGCAATCCTTGGGCAGCAAGCCCGTCAAGCCGCTCGGCCTCGAGGATCGTCAGCGTGCGCACCCGCCGGCGCATGATCTCGGCGCGCATCGCGACAAGATGCAGCGCCAGTGCCAGGCAGGTGAAGCCGACCGCCAGGATCAGAAGCGGCCAGAGCATCGAGGGATGGATCGAAGGCCCGTCCAGGCGCAGCACCGAGGCCGGCTGGTGCAGCGTGTTCCACCAATCGACCGAGAACTTGATGATCGGCACGTTGACGAAACCGATCAGCGTCAGGATCGCAACCGCTCGGCCGGCGCGGGACGGCTCGTCCAGCGTGCGCCACAGCGCGATGATGCCGAGATAGATCAGGAGCAGCACCAGAACCGAGGTCAAACGCGCATCCCAGACCCAATAGGTGCCCCACATTGGCTTGCCCCAGAAGGCGCCGGTCAACAGACAGATCAAGGCGAAGCAGGCGCCGATCGGAGCCGCTGCCTTCTGCGCGACATCGGCGAGCGGATGCCGCCAGACCAGCGTTCCAAGCGCCGCGATCGTCATCACCGTATAGAACATCAGCGCCAGCCAGGCGGCGGGCACATGCACGAACATGATGCGGATGGTCTCGCCCTGCTGATAGTCGGCCGGAGCGACGAACCAGGCGAGATAGAAACCGACAGCCAGCAGCAGCACGGCCGCGCCCGTAAGCCAGGGCAGCACGACAGCCGAAAGGCGCATGAAGCGCGTTGGATTTGCCAGGTCGATCAGGCCAGCCATGTCATCGCATCATGCTCGGGGACTGCCCCACAGCTGCCCCGGCAGCTTTACCAATGTGGGCCCGCGCCAGCAATGCGCTTGCGGATCATGCGACACCGACGACGCGAAGCGGATCAGCCGCTTTCCTCTTGCGCCGATTCGGGCGAATTGTCCTGGCCGACGACACCGAAATCCTGCGAACGAACGCCTTCTCCGGCGATGCTGAAGCCTTCCGCCGCTAGGCCACGACGAAGCAATTCGCGCACGGCCGCCGCCCGGCTCGGCATCCGCTTGTCGAAACGCCAGTCTTCCAGAGCCCGCAACTCACTCTGACTTAACATGATTTGAAGGCGCTCAGGCCGCTCCAATGCCGTCATCGATCGATTCCGCTAAATACCCCGAATGAGTAAGAGACACATTGCACCTATTTGGCGGGCAATCAATATTCGTGGGGATCACCGCTTTATGAGCACGGATAGACACGGACTCATTCGGCGACGTCGCAGCTGTTTGCTAACAGTTTGAAGAAATTGATATATTTCCCCTTGGGGTTGCCGACTGATCCTCGACCCGCTAACCTCCCGTAGCGGAAAAGGAGAATCCATGCCCGAGCGATTGTCAGATGACATCCAGCGCGAGGTCGAGGCGACGATCCGCTTGAAGGCGAGCGAATCTCGGATCGTCGACGTTCACACGACCGTCGAGGAGATCCGCCTCCGGCATGCCGTCCCCGAGATCCGCATCGCAGATGTCGCGGTGATCGTGGCCCGGCTCGCCGCCCAATATGGCTGCGCCGTCGAATTGAGCGGGCAACGCGCCGAGCCGCACAGCAAGCCATCGGCCTGACCGGACTACTCCGCCTGTCGCAGGGCTGCTGCCGCGGCCAGCGTGCCGATGACGATGGCCGCGAGCGAGAGCGCGCACAGGATTAGGAACGGCGTCAGGAACGGGATCGTCCCGCCGAGCGCGGCGTTCGCCGCCGAAACGCCAAAGATCAGCACCGGCACGGTCAATGGCGCGACCAGAACAGGCAGGATTAGCCCGCCCCGGCGCAACCCGGCGGTCAGCGCCGCACCACCTGCGCCGATGAAGCTCAGTGCCGGCGTGCCGACCAGCAGCGTCGCGGCGACCGGCAGCATCGCCTCGGGCGGCAAGGCCACGAGCAGGCCGAGCAGCGGCGCCGCCAGCGCCAGCGGCAGGCCGGTGGTCAGCCAATGTGCCAGTCCCTTGGCCAGCACGGCGAGTTCGAGCGGCAGCACCGATGCACGGATCAGGTCGAGCGAACCATCCTCCTCATCGGCCTGAAACAACCGGTCGAGCCCGATCAGCACGGACAACAGAGCCCCAAGCCACAGGATGGCCGGACCGATTCGCGACAGCAGATTGAGATCCGGGCCGAGCGCGAACGGCACCAGCACCACGATCGTCAGGAAGAAGACCAGCGCGAGTTCGCCACCGCCGCCAGCACGCGAGGCCAGCGCGAGGTCGCGCCTGAGGATGGCGAGAAAGGCGCGGGTCACGGGCCGATCCTCAATTCCCGCGCGCCATCGAGCCCCAGCGGACCATGCGTCGCGGCCAGAATCGCCCCGCCCTGCGCCAGATGCGCCCGCATCAACCCCGTCAGCATCGACTGCGCGGCAAGGTCGAGTGCCGCCATCGGTTCGTCGAGCAGCCAAAACGGCCGCCGCGACACCAAAAGCCGGGCCAGCGCGACACGCCGGCGCTGCCCGGCCGAGAGATAGCCGACCGGCAGCGCCGCGACATGCGGCAGCCCGACAGCCGCCAGGGCTTCTGCCGCCGACAAAGCGTCGCCGCCGAGCAGCGCCTGCGCGAAAGCGAGGTTCTCCCGCGCCGTCAGCGCCGTCTTCAGCCCGTCGCGATGCCCAACGAGGTGGATCAGCTCAGTCGCTGGGGCCTCGGGCGCGCCCTCCACCCGAATCGTTCCGGCATCCGGCCGCAGCCGTCCGCACAGCATCGCGAGCAGGCTCGACTTGCCGGCCCCATTGCGCCCCGTCAGCGCGATCACCTCGCCATTTCCAAGGCGAAAGTCCAATCCGTCGAAGATCAGGCGGCCGCCGCGACGGCAGCCGAGAGTCTCAGCGCTGAGGGTGAGAGCGGGGTACGAAAATGGCGTCAAGGCCGAAGCGTCTTCCGGAACGTCAGGACAGAGCGTGAATGCGCTTCGTTCATGTAGCGGGCTTCTTGGAATTGCTCTATAGAACCCGTGGCTACGCCGCACGCCGATCCGGCGCGGGGCTCGGGCACTCCCGAGGCGGCGCGCGCGTCATGCGCATTAGGCCTTCGATCCGGCGATCCCGCAAGGCGTCTGTCGGTTCGCGACCGCAACCCCTTGATCAGGATCAGCCCGCATGGCTTCGCTCGACTCATTCAAATGCCGCCAGACACTGACGGTTGGCACCAAGTCCTATGAATATTATTCCCTGCCGCTCGCCGAGCAGAACGGCCTGACCGGCATCTCGAAACTGCCCTTCTCGATGAAGGTGCTGCTCGAGAACCTGCTGCGCTTCGAGGATGGCCGTTCGGTCTACAAGGCCGACATCGAGGGCTTCGTCGCCTGGCTGACCGACAAGGGCACCGCCGGCAAGGAGATCGGCTTCCGTCCGGCACGCGTGCTGATGCAGGACTTCACCGGCGTTCCCGCCGTCGTCGACCTCGCCGCGATGCGTGACGGCGTCGTCGCGCTCGGCGGCGACCCGGCCAAGATCAACCCGCTCGTCCCGGTCGATCTCGTCATCGACCACTCGGTCATCGTCGACGAGTTCGGCACGCCCAAGGCGCTCGCGCAGAACGTCGAGCTCGAATATGAGCGCAACGCCGAGCGCTACCGCTTCCTGAAATGGGGCCAGGGCGCCTTCGACAATTTCCGCGTTGTCCCGCCCGGCACCGGCATCTGCCACCAGGTCAATCTCGAATACCTCGCCCAGACCGTCTGGACCCGGAAGGAGACCATCGACGGTGTCGAGGTCGAGGTCGCCTATCCCGACACGGTCGTCGGCACCGATTCGCACACCACCATGGTCAACGGCCTGGCCGTGCTCGGCTGGGGCGTCGGCGGCATCGAGGCGGAAGCCGCGATGCTCGGCCAGCCGCAGTCGATGCTGCTGCCCGAGGTGATCGGCTTCAAGCTGACCGGCGCGCTCAAGGAAGGCATCACCGCCACCGACCTCGTGCTGACCGTCACCCAGATGCTGCGCAAGAAGGGCGTCGTCGGCAAGTTCGTCGAATTCTTCGGGCCGGGCCTCTACAACCTGACGCTGGCCGACCGCGCCACGATCGCCAATATGGGTCCGGAATACGGCGCCACCTGCGGCTTCTTCCCGGTCGATGCCGAGACGCTGGAATACCTCACCACGACCGGCCGCAGCACCGACCGGATCGCGCTGGTCGAGGCCTACAGCAAGGCGCAAGGCCTGTTCGCGACGATCGAGACCGCCGACCCGGTCTTCACCGACACGCTGGAGCTCGACCTCTCCTCGGTCCAGCCCTCGATGGCCGGCCCCAAGCGTCCGGAAGGCCGCATCGACCTGAACGGCGTCGCCAGCGGCTTCAAGGCCGCGATGGACACCGAATACAAGAAGGGCACCGAAATCGCCCGCCGTGTGCCGGTCGAGGGCCAGTCCTTCGATCTCGGCCATGGCGACGTCGTCATCGCCGCCATCACCTCCTGCACCAACACCTCGAACCCCTCGGTGCTGATGGCGGCGGGCCTGCTCGCCCGCAACGCCGTCGCCAAGGGCCTCAAGGTCAAGCCCTGGGTGAAGACCTCGCTGGCGCCCGGCTCGCAGGTCGTCGCCGAATATCTCGCCAAGGCCGGTCTCCAGACCGATCTCGACACGCTCGGCTTCAACCTGGTCGGCTTCGGCTGCACCACCTGCATCGGCAATTCCGGCCCGCTGCCGGCGCCGATCTCCAAGGCGATCAACGAGCAGGGCCTGATCGCCGGCGCCGTCATCTCCGGCAACCGCAACTTCGAGGGCCGCGTCTCGCCCGACGTGCAGGCCAACTATCTCGCCTCGCCGCCGCTGGTCGTCGCCTATGCGCTCGCCGGCTCGGTGCAGATGGATCTGACGACCGAGCCGCTCGGGCTCGGTTCGGATGGCAAGCCCGTCTTCCTCAAGGACATCTGGCCCTCCAACAAGGAGATCCAGAGCTTCATCCGCGAGAACGTCACGCGCGCCATCTTCGAGGCGAAATATGCCGACGTCTTCAAGGGCGACGCGCATTGGCAGGCGGTTAAGACCCCGGAAAGCCAGACCTATGCCTGGGAGGACGCCTCGACCTACGTCCAGAACCCGCCCTATTTCCAGGGCATCAGCAAGACGCCCTCGCCGGTCACCGAGATCGTCGGCGCGCGCATCCTCGGCCTGTTCGGCGACAAGATCACCACCGACCACATCTCGCCAGCCGGTTCGATCAAGGCGGCCTCGCCCGCCGGCGCCTATCTCTCGGAGCATGGCGTCGCGGTGGCTGACTTCAACCAGTACGGCACGCGTCGCGGCAATCACGAGGTGATGATGCGCGGCACCTTCGCCAATATCCGCATCCGCAACCATATGATGGGTCCCAACGGGCGCGAGGGCGGCTACACCATCCACTATCCGAGCAAGGAAGAACTGCCGATCTATGACGCGGCGATGCGCTACCAGCAGGAGAAGGTGCCGCTGGTCGTCTTCGCCGGCGTCGAATACGGCAACGGCTCCTCGCGCGACTGGGCCGCGAAGGGCACCAACCTGCTCGGCGTCAAGGCCGTGATCGCGCAGAGCTTCGAGCGCATCCACCGCTCGAACCTGGTCGGCATGGGCGTGGTTCCCTTCACACTGCTGGAAGGTACGAGCTGGGCTTCGCTCGATCTCAAGGGCGACGAGAGCGTCACGATCCGCGGCCTCGCCACGGTCAAGCCGCGCCAGATGCTCGAAGCCGAGATCACCTATGCCGACGGCACGGTGAAGAAGGTGCCGATCCTCTGCCGCATCGATACGCTGGACGAGATCGACTACTTCAAGAACGCCGGCATCCTGCACTACGTCCTGCGCGGCATCGCCGCCTGAGTTCGGCGTCGCGCTGAGCACTCATCGTCATGGTCGGGCTTGTCCCGACCATCCACGTCTTCGCTGACGACAGACGTTCAAGGCGTGGATGCTCGGCACAAGGCCGAGCATGACGGCATGGCAGCCGGCGACCGGCAAGGTTGTCCTCTCCCGCCCCCCGGTGTAAGGGGGCGTCACAGTCATCCTTGGCGGGGGGCTTGGGGCAGGCGCAGGGCTAACACCCGCGCCCGGATGTCGTCCGCCTCCATCATCAAAGACGGGAGCACCCGCATGTCCGCCACGTTCGAGACGGTCGCCGGAATTATTTCGGAGACCTGCGACATTCCACGCGAGAAGATCACGCCGGAAAGCCATGCCATTGCCGATCTCGGCATCGACTCGCTCGCCTTCCTCGACATCGCCTTCGCGATCGACAAGGCTTTCGGCATCAAGCTGCCGCTCGAACAGTGGACGCAGGAAGTCAACGAGGGCAAGGCCCCCGCCGAGCAGTATTTCGTGCTCGAAAACCTCTGCAAGCGCATCGACGATCTCGTCGCCGCCAAAGCGGCCTGAGCCAGACACTATCGACACCCCCTGAGCCCCTTTTCCCGAGCCGCCGATGGCGATCCTCGGGCCGGGGGGCTATGGACGTTCAGGATGGACGATCTTGAGCGGGACGGCCTCAGCCGTTAGAGCATAGCCGCGTCGGAGCGGGCTTCGACACGCGTCATCGACGATCGGAAGCGCATGCGCCTCGAATATTTCGACATGATCGACACGGTCGTGGCTTTCGAGCCGGGCGAAAAGCGCATCACGACGCGTTCGACCGTCCCGGCAGCCGACGCCAGCCCGGTCTTCGAGGGGCATTTCCCCGGCCACCCGCTGGTGCCGGGCGTGCTGCTGACCGAAACCATGGCGCAGGCCTCCGGCTATCTCCTGCTCGGCCTGAACGGGCTGACGCAAATGCCCTTCCTGATGACGGTCGACAAGGCGCGCTTTCGCACCTTCGTCGAGCCCGGCGCCGTTCTCGACGTCACCGCCGAACTGGTGATCGAGGGCTCGGGCTATGCCGCGACCAAGGCCGCGATCACCATCGACGGCAAGCCGATCTGCGATGCGCAGCTTCGTTTCCGCCTGATGCCCTTCCCGGCCGACATGCGGACCCTGATGGAGGCCCGCATCAAGGCGATCGGCCTCGTACCGGAACAGGCCTGACCATGCAGCGCGACGTCGTCATCACAGGAATAGGCCTCGCCTCCAGCCTCGGCGAAGGCATCGAGGCCCATGCGGCCGCGCTTGCCGGAACGCCCGCGCCAATCGTCGACACCGCGAGCTTCGCACCCTATCCGGTGCACCCGTTGAAGCCGCTCGAACTCGACCGGCAGATCCCGAAGAAATCCGACCAGCGCCAGATGGAGCCCTGGCAGCGCCTCGGCGTCTATGCCGCCGGCCTCGCGCTCGACGGCGCCGGTATCAAGGACGATGCCGAGACCAAGTCGATCCTCCAGGTCATCGTCGCAGCCGGCGGTGGCGAGCGCGATCATGCCGTCGATGGCGCCATCCTGACCGGCCTGCGCGGCGCCAACGAACCCGGCTCCTTTCTCAACGAGCGGCTGATGGGCGATCTGCGCCCGACGCTGTTCCTGGCACAGCTTTCGAACCTGCTGGCCGGCAATATCGGCATCGTCCATGGCATCACCGGCGCCTCGCGCACCTTCATGGGCGAGGAGCAGGCCGGCGTCGATGCGATCCGCACCGCCCATGCCCGCATCGCGTCGGGCCAGGCTGAAATCATGCTGGTCGGCGGCTCCTACAATGCCGAGCGTCGCGACATGCTGCTGCTGTTCGAACTCGGCGGCTATCTGCGCAAAGGCGACTTCGCCCCCGTCTTCTCCCGTGAAGACGCGCCAGGCGTGATCACCGGCAGCGCGTCGGGCTTCCTCGTGCTCGAATCCGCCGCGCGCGCCGCCGCGCGCGGCGCCCGCGTGCATGCGACGCTCGACAAGGTCGCAGCCACCCGCTCGAAGCGCCAGCCCGGCACGGTCGAGACCGCACTGCGCGGCCTGCTGGCTGGGCTTGGCCCCGTCTCGTCCGGCGCCCTGGCCGTCTCCGCCGCGACCGGCGCCGCCGGCATCACGGCCGAAGAAGCCGCCGCTATCGCCACCCTGCCTCAGACCCGACGTATCGCCACGGGCGACCTTGTCGGCCATGCCGTCGAGGCCGCCTTCCCGGTCTCGGTCGCGCTCGCCGCCGCCGCCTTGTCGACCGGGCAGGCGAAGGAGGCGATCGTCACCGGCGCCGGCCATTGGCGCGGCGAGGGCGCGGCTCGCCTGGGCACTGCGTAAGGACCATGGCCATGAACGCAATCGACCAGACATTGTCCCACCGCGACTCCAAGGGCCGGCCCATCGTCGCCGTCACCGGGCTCGGCATCGTCACCTCGCTCGGCCAGGGCAAGGATGTCAATTGGGAGGCCCTGACGGCAGGCCGTTCCGGCGTCCACGCGATCGAGCGGTTTCCGACGCAAGGGTTACGCACCACGATCGGCGGCACGGTCGATTTCCTGTTCGACGGCTCGTTCACGGCGCCAGAGCTCTCCGAAAAGCTCGCCATGCTGGCAGCCGAGGAAGCCGTCGGTCAAAGCGGCCTCGGTGCGCCCGGCGATTTTCCGGGTGAACTCTTCATGGCGGTGCCGCCCGTCGAGATGGAATGGCCGCAGAAGCAGGAATTGGCTGCGAGCATCGACGGCGATGTCGATTATGACGGACTGCTGCGTGCTGCCGCCTCGCAGAAATTCAAGGCGATGCACGAGATGTTCCTGTTCGGCACGGTCGCCGACCATGTCGCCGATACGTTCGGCACCAAGGGCTCGCCGATCTCGCTCTCGACTGCCTGCTCGTCGGGTGCGACCGCGATCCAGATGGGCGTCGAGGCGATCCGGCGCGGCGAGACGCAGGCTGCGCTTTGCATCGGCACGGACGGCTCGATCCATGCCGAGGCGCTGATCCGCTTCTCGCTGCTCTCGGCCCTCTCGACCCAGAACGATCCGCCGGAGGCCGCCGCCAAGCCCTTCTCCAAGAACCGCGACGGCTTCGTCATGGGCGAAGGCGCCGGCGCGCTGGTGCTGGAGGATTACGACCATGCGCTCGCGCGCGGCGCGACCATCCTCGGCATCGTCGCCGGCTGCGGCGAACGCGGCGACGGCTTCCATCGCACCCGCTCGAGCCCGGACGGCAAGCCTGCGATCCTCGCCATGCAGGACGCCCTGGCCGATGCCGGGCTCGCCCCCGACGATGTCGACTACATCAACGCCCACGGCACCTCGACGCCGGAGAACGACAAGATGGAAGCGATGAGCTGCGCCGCCGTCTTCGGCGAGCGCATGGCAAGACTGCCGATGTCCTCGAATAAGTCGATGCTCGGCCACACCCTGACGGCGGCCGGCGCGGTTGAGGCGGTGATCTCCTTCCTGACCATCGCGAACAGCCGCATCCCGCCGACGATCAACTACACCACGCCCGATCCCGCGATCGCGCTCGACGTCGTGCCCAATGTCGCGCGCAACGCGACGGTGCGCACCGTGCTCTCCAATTCCTTCGGTTTCGGCGGCCAGAACACCTCGCTCGTCCTGAGCGCGGAGCCTGCGCGCGCATGACCCCGGTTCTTCCATGACAAAAGTTCTCGTCACCGGCGGCGCCAAGGGGGTCGGGGCGGCGATCGTGCGCGCGCTTGCCGCGGCCGGCCACGATGTCGATTTCAGCTATCGCAGCTCGGGCGACCAGGCCGTGGCGCTCGCCGCCGAGATCGCACAGGCCCACCCGGGCCGCAGCGTCAACGCCCTGCCGCTCGACCTCTCCGACAAGGCCGCCCTCGACGCCTTCTGCGAGGAGCGCGAGGGCGAGAGCTATTTCGGCCTGATCCACAATGCCGGCCAACCCTATGATTCGCTGGCCGCGATGATGGTCCAGGACAAGGCCGAAGCGGCGATGCAGGTCAACTTCTGGGCCTTCACCCGGCTCGCCAAGAGCCTGATGCGCAACATGATTCGCGCCCGCGCCGGGCGTATCGTCGCGATTGGCTCGGTCGCGGCGCTGCGCGGCAACCCCGGCAACGCAGCCTACGCCGCTTCCAAGGGCGCGCTGATCTCCTATGCCAAGACGCTCGCGGTGGAGACCGGCAAGCGCGGGGTCACGGTCAACATCATCGCGCCGGGCTTCGTCGACACTGACATGATGGCGCCCTACGCCGCCTATCGCGACAAGATGCAGGGCCAGATCCCTGCAGGGCGTTTTGCCAAGCCGGAGGAGGTCGCAGGCCTCGCCGCCTTCCTGATGAGCGAACCAGCAGCCTACATCACCGGCACGGTGATTCCGATCGATGGCGGCGTGACCGCCCATCTCGGCGTTCATCGCTGAGATCGACCGAATGCGACGCTTATGCTAGGTTCATTCCGAACCGGAGCGAACCTCCACAGGAGTTTGCCATGACCGCAGCCTTCACCATCCGCCTCGACGACGAGATGCTGGCCAAGCTCGACGCATTGGCCGCCGACACCGACCGCTCGCGCAACTGGATCGCCGCCAAGGCGATCGAGAGCTATGTCGAACTCAACGCGTGGCAAATCGCGCGCATCAAGGAAGGCATCGCCGAAGCGGATCGAGGCGAGTTCGCAACGCCCGACGAGGTTAAGGCTGTCTTCGCGAAGTATCGGATTCGAGCGGCGTGAAGCTGACCTGGACGCGTCGGGCTCTGCGGGAACTCGACGAGATATTCGCCTATGTCGCGCGCGACAGCCGACCGGCCGCGGCGACACTGCTCGAACTGATCGAAGCGAGAGCCTCTGCTCTCACGCAGCATCCCGATATCGGGCATCCCGGCCGTGAACACGGCACCCGCGAACTCGTGCTATCGGGTACGCCTTATATTCTCCCCTATCGCGTCCGAGATGGCCGCATCGAAATCCTGGCCGTGTTCCACAGCTCGCGAGCATGGCCGGATCGTCTTTGAAAGTCTGAATTTCCAATGCGCTCCCTCCAGCTTCATGGCGACCGCGACCTCCGTCTCGAGGAGATCGAACCGCCTCCCCCGCCGGCCCCAGGCGAAGTTCAGATCCGCATCCGCGCGATCGGGTTGAACTATCTCGACATCTGGGGCTTTCGCGGCATGGCCTTCGCCAAGCGCAAGATGCCGCAGGCCGCCGGCGTCGAGGCGGCCGGCGAGATCGTCTGCGTCGGCGAGGGCGTCACCAATCTGAAGGTTGGCGACACCGTCACCGCCTATGGCGCCGAGACCTGCGGCCACTGCAAGGCCTGCCTCGAGGGCCGCGACAATCTCTGCGAGAACGTCGCGGGGATCATGGGCTTCCATATCGACGGCTTCGCCCGGGAGTTTCTCAACAAATCCGCGCGCCTCGTGATCAAGGCGCCTGAAGGCGTCTCCTTCGAGGACGCCGCCTGCGCGCCGATCGGCTTCGGCACGGTCCAGCACATGCTGTTCGACAATGCCAAGCTCGAACCCGGCGAGTCCGTGCTCGTCCATGCCGGCGGCTCCGGCATCGGCACCGCCGCGATCCTGATGGCCAAGGCGATCGGCTGCACGGTCTACACCACCGTCGGCGACGACGAGAAGGGCGCCAAGGCCAAGGCGCTGGGCGCCGATTTCGTCGTGAACTACAAGACCGAGCGCTTCGAGGGCGAGGTGCGCCAGCTCACCAAGCGCAAGGGTGTCGATGTCGTCTTCGAGCATGTCGGCGCCGACACCTGGAACGGCTCGCTGCTCTGCCTCAAGCGCGGCGGAAGGCTCGTCACCTGCGGCGCGACCTCCGGCGCCTCGACCACGATGAACCTGATGCAGCTCTTCCAGCAGCAATACCGCATCACCGGTTCCTTCGGCTGCCGCATCGAGAACATCAGCCAGTCGCTCGAGAAGATGGCATCGGGCATGAAGCCGGTGATCGATTCGGTGTTTCCGCTCGAAGATTTCGAGAAGGGGCTGGCGCGTCTGGAAGGCCGGCAGGTCTTCGGCAAGGTCGTCGTGACGTTCTGACACCCACAAAACTTGACGAAACCGCGTTCCTGCCGCAAGTCGCGGCTCCAGCCCGGTCTCGCGAGCCGTTCGGGCGCAGTTGAGGCCGGACAAACTTGAGACGACTGAAGACCCTGGCCGCGCGCGCCGGCGCCACGGCGATGATCGGCCTGATCCGGGCCCTGTTCGCATTCCTGCGCCTGCTCGGGGCGGAGCGCTCGAGCGATCTCGGCGGCTGGCTGTTGCGGACCGCGAGCCCGCTGCTCCCGGTCAACCGCGTCGCGCTCGCCAATATCCGCGCGGCCTTTCCCGGAATGGCGGAGCCGGAAGTGCGGCGCATCGCTCGCGGCGCCTGGGAGAATCTCGGCCGCACCGCTGCCGAATACGCTCATCTCAAGACCCTGTTCGACTATGACTATCTCAATCCCGACGCGCCCTCGCGGGTCGAGGTCGAGGGCATCGAGCATTTCATCGCGCTCAAGGATGACGAGAAGCCGGGCCTGATCTTCTCCGCCCATCTCGCCAATTGGGAATTGCCGGCGATCTGCGCCGCCGCCTACGATCTCGACACCACCGCCGTTTTCCGCGCCCCCAACGACCCCGCCATCGCCAGCGTCGTCCACGAGATCCGCTCAGGCGCCATGGGTGGGCTCGCCGCCGCCAAGCAGGGCGCGGCCTTCGCCATGCAGGGTGTGCTGGAGCGCAACGGCCATCTCGGCATGCTGATCGACCAGCATTTCACCCGTGGTGTCGTGGTGCCCTTCATGGGGCGCCCGGCCCTGACCAACCCGATCCTCGGCAAATTCGCCCGCCGCTTCGAATGTCCTGTCCATGGCGTGCGGGTCATCCGCCTTCCGAACCAGCGCTTCCGGCTGCAGCTGACGCCGCCGCTCGACCTGCCGCGCGACGCCGCCGGCGAGATCGACGTTCAGGGTGCAATGGCGATGATGACGGCGGTCGTCGAAGGCTGGGTGCGCGAGTATCCCGAGCAATGGCTCTGGATGCACCGGCGCTGGCGGCCGACGATGATCACGGCAGCCGCTGCCGAAGCCGGAATGGCGGTTGCGCAGATCCCGGTTTTCAAGGCAACGTGATTTCCAAGTGAGATGGATTGGGCGCTTTGGTAACGCCTGAGATGTATAAGTCTCGCCGAGTTCAAGCCATGATCCGTCTCGCGCCCCTCGTTTCAGCATCCGTCGCCCTGCTTTCGCTCGGCGTTGCGGTCGCGCGCGCCGAGCCTGCGGACAAGCAGCCCAAGGCCGTTATCGAGCTTTTCACCAGCCAGGGCTGCTCGTCCTGCCCGCCGGCGGACGCACTTTTCGTCGAGCTGGCGAAACAGCCGGACGTGATCGCGCTGACCTTGCCGGTGACTTATTGGGACTATCTCGGCTGGAAGGACACGCTCGGCAAGGACAGCTTCGCCAAGCGTCAGAAGTTCTACGCCAAGGCGCGCGGTGACGGGCAGGTCTACACGCCACAGGCGGTGATCAACGGCGCCTCGCATGTCGTCGGCTCCGACAAGGTCGAGATCGAGCGGGCGGCCAAGCCGCCATCGGGCACGGGTTTCGTCACGAAACTGTCTCTGAAGGAAGATTCCGGCACGCTGCAGGTCACGCTCGCGCCGCAAAACGAGCCCCTCGAGCGCGCCGCCGGTGTCTGGGTCGTGGCGACGACGCGGATGGTCACGGTGCCGATCGCGCGCGGCGAGAACCAGGGCAAGACTGTCTCCTATGCCAATGTCGTGCGCGGCATGACCCGCATCGGCGACTGGGACGGCAAGGAAGCGGTCATCACAGCGCCGATCGCCGCGACACAGGCGCCCGAGGCGGACGGCTATGTCGTACTCGTGCAGGCGGAGGTGCCCGGGAAATACGGCCTGATGCCGGGCGCGATCCTCGGGGCAGCACGCAGCGCCCGCTGAGGCGCTCTCACAGAATCACCACCTTGTTCGGCAGCTCGTCGATGTCGTCGGCCGTGCGTGGCGCATGCGTCGCCAGCACGGCCCCAACCGCGCGGACGGCGTCGATCAGCCCGTCCCGCAGCCGATCCTCGCGTGCGGCCAGCAGCGCCGGCTCGATGATCCCGTCCCATACGGCTTGATCGACCTTCCCGTCGAGGCCGGTATCGACGAGGATTTCGGCATAGCGCTCCTGGATGGCGACATAGAACAGCACGCCGGTGCGCCCGCGGGTTCGCGTCAGGCCGCGCGCCGTGAATTCGCGCAGCGCCACGTCATGGGCACGTCGGCGCTTGACGAAGCCCGGCACGAAACGGCCGCCACGGCCATACCAGAGCAGCCCGCAGAGCAGCAGCGCCGCGCAGACGAGTTGGGTCAGGAAGATGCGCGGCGCGCTGGTGGCCGTCATCGCGAGCAGAGGCCAGGGCACCAGCAGCGACAGCGACAGCGCCATCACCACTGGCACCGTCCGATAGCTCGACGCCGCATGATCGATCACCACGACGATCTCGGCCGCCGTCTGGCTTTCGGCGTGGGCCACGGCCTCGGCGATCGCATCCCGATCCTGCTCATCCATCACCAGTCTCCCGAGGCACCGCCGCCGCCTGACGATCCGCCGCCGCCGGAAAAGCCGCCGCCTGAACTTGAGCCCGAACTCCAGCCACCGCCGCTCGAGCTCGACCCGGTGCTCCAGCCCGAGCTTTGCGGCAGCGTCACCCAGCTGCCATTGCGCAGCCGGTGGCGCCGAGTGCCGCCAGTGCCGCGAAATTCGTTCACGAACGCCGCAAAAAGGATGAAAAGCAACACCACCACGAAGACGATGGCGATGACGTCGATGCCGGATAGGTCGTCGCTGCGGACGCTGGCGCGCCTTTGCCATTCCTCGGCATCCCCCGCGAGAATGCTCAGGATGCCGTCGACGCCACCCTCGATGCCTCCGGCAAAGTCGCCCGCCTTGAACTTCGGCGCCACCGCCGTGGTGATGATGACCTTGGAGAGCGCATCGGTCAGCGCGCCTTCGAGCCCGTAGCCGACCTCGATCCGGACCTTGCGTTCGTTCGGCGCGACCAGCAGCAGCACGCCGTTATTGGTCTTGGCCTCGCCGAGCTTCCAGAACCGGAATAAACCGTTGGCGAACTCCTCGATGCCAATGCCCTGCAGGGACGGCACCGTCGCAACCACGAGCTGGTCCGAGGTCTTGTCCTCATGCGCCTTGAGCTTGGCCTCGATCCGCTGCCTTGCCTCGGGCGCGATCAGGTTGGCCCCATCGACGATCCGCCCGGTGAGCGCGGGATAGGTCGGATCGGCCGCCAGTGCGAGGCCGCTCCAGAGCACGAGGAGAAGGAGCGCCGAAACACGCCAGAGAACCCCTCTCCTGTAAGGAGAGGGGCAGGGGTGAGGTGTCGGCCCATGGATCAGCGGAGCACCAAGCCAGCGGCACGACGCGGCAATATTGCGCATCATTCGGAGGAGGGCCGACCCCTCACCCTGCCCTCTCCCTACGGGAGAGGGTTCCCCGCGTTTCAGGCACCTGCTGGACATCGAAGGGAGAAACGGGCGTTTCAGAACTTCACGGCCGGCGGCCGCTCCGCTCCCGACGTCGCGGTGAAGCTCTCCATCGCCTTGGCACCCCAGAACAGCTTGGCCCAGATCACGCCCGGAAAGGTCCGGATCTCGGTGTTGAAGGCCTGCACCGCCTGGATGTAGTCGCGCCGCGCCACCGCGACGCGGTTCTCGGTGCCTTCGAGCTGCGACTGCAAGGCGAGGAAGTTCTGATTGGACTTCAAATCAGGATAGCGCTCGACCGTCACGAGCAGGCGCCCGAGCGCGCCGCTGAGCTGGTTCTGCGCGTCCTGATATTCCTTGAACTTCGCGGGGTCGGTGATGGTCGAGGCATCGACCTTCACCTGGCTCGCCTTGGCGCGGGCCTCGACCACGGCGGTCAGCACCTCGCGCTCCTGCGCGGCATAGCCCTTCACCGTCTCGACCAGGTTCGGGATCAGGTCGGCGCGGCGCTGATACTGGTTTTGCACCTCGCCCCAGCTCGCCTTGGCCCGCTCCTCCAGCGTCGGCACATTGTTGACGCCGCAACCGGCCGCCGCGAGGCCAAGCAGCGCGGCAAGCGCGACGATGAGCGGTCGGCGAACGACCGTGGAAAACGCAAACGACATGCCGGGGCCCCTTTGGCAGTGTCTCGGGAACAACGATTCGGACCTTAGCCGTCGCGGGCGACCGGTCCAAGACGAAAGCGGCCAACAGAATACGGCTTTGGCGAATGCGGACGTGGCGCGGACGGGCTCTTGCGGACTAATCTCCCGACACCATCCGTCAGGAGTTCGGACCATGCTCTCGCTTCCGAGCCAACACATCCCACTCCGGCGTCTCGTCGTCGTATTGCTGGCCCTCGCCATGTCGGCCGGCACTGCCGCCGCGCAAACGCTCGCGCCAGCCCCTGAAGCCGCGACGGGCCGCATCGCCAAGGCGCATGGCACGGCTCAGCGCTTCATGGTGGCGGCCGCCAATCCCCTCGCCGCGACCGCCGGGCGCGACATCCTGCGGGCCGGCGGCAGCGCGGCCGATGCGGCGATCGCGATCCAGCTCGTGCTCAATCTGGTCGAGCCGCAAAGCTCCGGCATCGGCGGCGGCGCCTTCCTCGTCCATTGGGACGAGGCGGCACGGAAGGTGACGACGCTGGACGGGCGCGAGACCGCACCCGCCGCCGCCAAACCCGACCGCTTCATCGGGCCCGACGGCAAGCCGATGCGCTTCGTCGATGCGGTCGTCGGCGGCCGCTCCGTCGGCGTCCCCGGCACGCTCAAGCTGCTGGAAGAGGCTCATAAGCGCTGGGGCCGCCTGCCCTGGGCCCAAGTGATCGCACCCGCGATCAAGCTGGCCGCAGAGGGCTTCGCCATCTCGCCGCGCCTCAACGGCCTGCTCTCCGGCGAAACGAACCTGGCGAAGAACGCCCGCGCCGCCGCCTATTTCTACGAGCCGGACGGCAAGTCGAAGGCGATCGGCACGATCCTGCGCAACCCGGCCTTCGCCGAAACCCTGCGCGCCATCGCCACCAACGGCTCGCAGGCCTTCTACGCGGGGCCGCTCGCGCAGGACATCGTCGCCACCGTCACCGGCCACCCGACCAATCCCGGCGACATCACGGCGGCCGACCTTGCCGCCTACAAGGTCGAGGAGCGTGAGCCGGTCTGCGGCGCCTACCGGATCTGGCGCATCTGCGGCATGGGCCCGCCAAGCTCAGGCGCGGTCGCCGTCCAGCAGATGCTCGGCATCCTCGAAACGCGCGATCTGGCCCGGATGGGTCCGGGCGTGGAAGCCGCCCACTGGTTCGCAGAGGCCGGGCGCCTCGCCTTCGCCGATCGCAATCTCTACCTCGCCGACCCCGCCTTCATCGGTATTCCGCTGCCGGGATTAATCGATCGGGATTATATCCGCTCGCGTGCCAGCCTCGTCAGCCCCGAGAAGTCGATGGGCCGCGCCAGGGCCGGGGAGCCGCCCAACAAGCGCGCGCAACTGCTCGCGCCCTCCGAGGGCATCGAGAACGGCACCAGCCACATCTCGGTCGTCGATGCCGAAGGCAACGCCATCTCGATGACCACGACGATCGAGGACGGTTTCGGCTCGCGGCTGATGACGGCCGGCGGCTTCCTGCTCAACAACGAGCTGACCGATTTCTCCTTCGTTCCCGAAGAGGACGGCAAGCCGGTCGCCAATCGCGTCGAGCCCGGCAAGCGCCCGCGCTCCTCGATGGCGCCGACACTGGTCTTCGACGCCTTCGGCCGGCTCTATGCCGTGGTCGGCTCGCCCGGCGGCAGCCAGATCATCGGCTTCGTTACCAAGACGCTGGTGGCGCTGCTCGACTGGAAGATGAATCCGCAAAACGCCGTCGATCTCGGCAATCTCGGCAGCCGCAATGGCCCGACAGAACTGGAAAAGGGCACGGAAGCCGAAGCCTGGAAGGCGGCGCTCGAAGCGAAAGGTCACGAGGTCCGGCTGCTGGAGATGACCTCGGGCATTCAGGCCATCGTCAAGACGCCGGAAGGCTTCGTTGGTGGCGCGGACGGCAGGCGAGAAGGTGTCGCGATCGGGGACTGACCGACCGAAAAACGCCGGATCAGGCGAGCGGCCGTTCTCCGCCCGCCCCACGCCCCGCGATCAGCCAGTAGACGAAACCCGTCGCCGCCCCGACCAGGACCAGCGCACCGATAATCTGCGCCTCGGCGCCGGTGGGCGTCCGTGACAGGCCGAGCAGGGCCAACGGCAGCAGTGCCGACAACAGTCCGGTCAGCCCGCTCTGGATCAGCCCGCTGCGCAAGGAAAACAGCTCGGAACCGACCGCGACCAGCACGACCGGCGCGACGATGATCGCAAAGCCGAGTCGCCCAAGCAGGGAGACGGCTGCAACGGCGGTCGGGCCGGGGTCGACGCCCATGTCGGCAAGCCCGAACAGCGCGTCGAGCAGCCGCTCGAAACCGCCGCCGATCAGCAGCGCGATGCCAGGCGAGACGACGCTCGCGACCATCATCGCCATGAGGCCGGCAGCCATCGCCATCACCAGCGCGAACGGAATCAGCAGAAGCCAGCGCAGCATCGCGGTCAGCCCGCCAGCGATGCGTCGGACACCTCGTCCTGGTCCAGCATCAGCCGGGCGCGGGCTGAGAGCTTCTCGGTCTCGCTCTTGAGCTGGCCGCAGGCGGCGAGGATGTCGCGCCCACGCGGGGTCCGCACCGGCGAGGCGTAGCCGGCCTTGAAGACGACCTCGGAAAAACGTTCGATCCGGTCCCACTCCGAGCACTCGTAGCGGGTGCCCGGCCAGGGGTTGAACGGGATCAGGTTGATCTTGGCCGGAATGCCCTTGAGCAGCCGCACCAGCTCGCGCGCCTCGGCGTCGGTATCGTTCACGCCCTTGAGCATGACGTATTCGAAGGTGATGCGTTTCGCGTTCGAGACGCCGGGATAGGTCCGGCAGGCCTCGAGCAGATCCTTGATCGGATATTTCTTGTTTAGCGGCACGAGCTCGTTGCGCAGATCGTCACGCACTGCATGCAGCGAGATCGCCAGCATCGTGCTCATCTGCGAGCCCAGAGGGCCGATCTGCGGCACGACGCCCGAGGTCGAGACGGTGATGCGGCGGCGCCCGAGCGAGAGCCCCTCATTGTCCGAGATGACGTCGATGGCATCGCGCACGCCGTCGAAATTGTAGAGCGGCTCGCCCATGCCCATGAAGACGATGTTGGAGACGAAACGCCCACCATCATTGGGCACGAAGGCACCGCCGGGCGCGATGCGGCCCGGAAAATCGCCGAGCCGATCGCGCGCCACCATCAACTGCGCAACGATCTCTTCCGTCGTCAGGTTGCGCACCAGGCGCTGCGTGCCGGTGTGGCAGAAGGTGCAGGTCAGCGTGCAGCCGACCTGGCTGGAGACGCAAAGCGTGCCGCGATCGACCTCGGGGATATAGACGCATTCGATCTCGGCGCCGCGGTCGCGCGGGCCGGTCGGGGCCATGCGGATCAGCCATTTGCGGGTGCCGTCGGTGGATATCTGTTCGGCCGTGACCTCGGGCAGGTCGAGCGTGAAGCGTTCAGCCAGCGCCGATCGCAGCGCCTTCCCGATCGTGGTCATCTGCGCGAAATCGCGCACGCCGTAGTGGTAGATCCAGTTCCAGAGCTGGCCGACGCGCATGCGCCGCTCCTTCTCCGGCACGCCGATCTCGGCCAGCGCCTCGGCAAGCCCGGCGCGCGTGCGCCCGACCAGCGACAGGCGCTGCAAAACGGGTTCGGCCGCTGGCGCGGCGGGTTCTAGAACGGAGAGGGTCATCGGAACTCTGGCTCGGGTCGGGCGTCAAAGGCCCGAATGGCTGCGGCTCATAGCACGAGAAAGCCCAGCCGCGAAATCATGGCCGCAGATTGCACAACGCAGGACGGCGAATGGAATTCGCGAGCGTGAGCCGGCTGGCGTGACGGACGAGAACCGGAGCGGAGCGGACACCAGTCCGTGAGCACCGGAAGCGCAGAAAGCCGCGTCAAACGGCTCACGCTCGCGAATTCCATTCGCCGACCTATTTGCAGGCGTCTTCGGCGCGTTTGACGGCCTGATTCATGCCCGCGAGCGAATATTTGTCGGCCGTCGCATTGCCGCGCTTCGACGTACCTTTGATCTCCAGCGCCGAGCCCTTGCGCAGCGAATCCAGCATGCGCGGCTCCTCGGCGGGATTCTTCAGCCACATGTTCTGGCCCTTGGCGACCAGCGCGAAACGCTCCGTGCCGATGATCGCCTGATGCTCGACATCTTCCTTGAGGTCGAAATTCAGCACGAAGCTGATCTCGTTGCGCACGCCCTCGCTCGGGCGCGTGGCGACGAAGAGCAGGCCTTCGACATCCTTGAGATTGGCGGGCAGCCGGCTTTCAGCCTTCGACAGCGCGTAGCAGACCTTGGCGCGGCCCTGCTGCGAGGAGAAGGCCTGCCATTTTCCGGCAGTCTCGAGCAGCATCGCCTGGCCCTGGCCGGCGGCCGCGGGGGTGGCCGCAGCGGCTGCTGCCGCGGGGCGCGGCTTCTGCTGCGCCATGGCGACCATGGGCGACAAAGCGAGACCGGTACAGCCTGCCAGCATGGCGAGGAGGACTGTCGGGCGGGGCGAGGCGGTGACGCCGGAGCGGAGAGACGAGATGATCATGGACCGCCATCAGTCATTAAAAATCTTAACACTGCCTTTACCACCCGTTGACGGGCGTGATGGCGCAAGCTCAGTGCATAGAGTGTCACGATCCTGGCGAAAATGCGAATGCCCGAGCCGGCCGCGAGGCCGTTTCGTTCGCCCCGAACCCATGGCACATTCGGCTCCGCAACGAGGGTCGCGGCGGGTGAGGCAACGATGAGGGCATTGCTCTGCGAACGCCATGGGCCGGCCGAGACGCTGGTCATCCGCGACGTCCCTGAGCCGACACCGGGCCCGGGCGAAATCGCGATCACGGTGAAGGCTGCGGCGCTCAACTTCTTCGACACGCTGATCATCGAGAACCGTTATCAGACCAAGCCGGCCCTGCCCTTCTCGCCATCGGCCGAATGCGCCGGCACCGTCGCCGCGATCGGTGAAGGCGTCGCCGGCTGGCGGATCGGCGAGCGCGTCGCCGCCTGGCTGGGCTATGGCGCCGCGCGCGAGCAGGTCGTGGTCCCGGCCGAGGCGGCGGTGAAAATCCCCCCTGGCCTCGACGACGCGCAGGCGGCCGGCCTCTTCGTCACCTATGGCACGGCGATGCACGGGCTGATCCAGCGCGCCTCGCTGAAGGGCGGCGAGACGTTGGCGATCCTCGGTGCAGCCGGAGGTGCCGGGCTGGCGGCGGTCGAGATCGGCGCGCTGCTCGGCGCTCATGTCATCGCTTGCGCCTCCTCGGCCGACAAGCTCGCGCTCGCCCGCGAGCACGGCGCGCAGGAGGAGATCGACTACACCACCGAGGACATCCGGGCTGGCCTGCGCCGGCTGACCGCAGGGCGCGGCGTCGACGTGCTCTACGACACGGTCGGCGGCGATCTGGCCGAGCCCGCCGTCCGCTCGATGGCCTGGGAGGGGCGCTATCTCGTGGTCGGCTTCGCCGGTGGCGCGATCCCCAAAATCCCGCTCAACCTGTTGCTGCTGAAGGGCTGCGATCTGCGCGGCGTGTACTGGGGCGATTTCGTCCAGCGTGAGCCGGCGGCCCAGCGCCGCAACATGGAGCGGCTGCTGGGCTGGGCGGCCGCCGGCCATATCCGCGCCCATGTCCATGCGGAAATCCCGGTCGAGCGCTGGACCGAGGCCTATGCGCTGATCGGCGACCGCAAGGCGAAGGGCAAAGTCGTGCTGACGTTCTGAGCCTGCCTCAGAGCTCCGCCATCGCCTGTCTGGCCTTCTCGCGATGCTCGGGCGTGATCGAGCCCGCCACGGCCGCGAGCGCGGCTGCGATCACCGCCGCGTCATCGGTGAAGCCGAGGATCGGCATGATGTCGGGCAGAGCATCGACCGGCAACACGAAATAGCCGAGAGCGGCGAGCAGCGTCAGCCGGACACGGCGCGGCGTCGCCGGATCGCGGGCGCAAATCCAGGCCGCCAGCAGATCCTCGGCAAACGGTATCCGCTTCGCCACGCGCTTCAGCCGGGCGAGGAATTCCGAGCCGAAACGCGCCTCGTCGCGCAGGCTCTTGCGGATCGCAGCCATCTCTTCCTCCGTGAAACGGGAGGTGAAACCGTCGCTCATCTCTGCCCCTCCTGAGGGCCGGTGGTGATGCCGCATGATTCCGCGATCGCAACCTACCCGCAATGTCGAAAGATGTGGCCTCGCGAGAAACCACGCACAAGAGGTCCGCCAAGCGGCGCACGAAGAATCCGGCTTGGAGCCGACGGGTCGGAGGCTTAAACGCGTCCATCGACCTTTCAGGATCAGGACAGGCCCAATGCAGCTCGATTCCTCCATCGCCGCCATCGTCACAGGCGGCGCCTCGGGCCTCGGCGAGGCCACCGCGCGCATGCTGGCGGGGCACGGCGTCAAGGTCGCGCTGTTCGACCTCAACGCCGAGCGCGGCGAACAGGTCGCAGCCGAGATCGGCGGGCTCTTTGTGACCTGCGACGTGACCAGTGAGGCTTCCGTCGATCAGGCGCTGGCCACCGCCCGCGCCGCCCAGGGCATCGCCCGGATTGTCGTCAACTGCGCCGGCATCGCGCCCGGCCGCCGCATCGTCTCGAAGAAGCGCGAGACCGGCGAGCTGATCGCGCATGACACCGCTTTGTTCGAGAAGGCGGTCGCGATCAACCTGACCGGGACCTTCCGCCTGATCGCGAAATCGGCCGCGGCGCTTGCCGGCCTCGACCCGGTCACAGTCGATGGCGGGCGCGGCGTCTTCATCTGCACCGCCTCGATCGCGGCCGAGGACGGCCAGATCGGCCAAGCTGCCTATGCCGCCTCGAAAGCCGGCGTCGCCGGCATGACGCTGCCGATCGCGCGCGAACTTGCCTCGGTGGGCATCCGCGTCATGACGATCATGCCCGGCCTGTTCGAGACGCCGATGTTCGACGGCCTGCCCGAGGAAGCCCGCGCCTCGCTGGCCGTCTCGGTGCCGCACCCGTCCCGGCTCGGCAAGCCCTCGGAATATGCGGCGCTGGTCAAAAGCATCGTCGAGAACGACATGCTCAACGGCAGCGCCATCCGCCTCGACGGCGCGTTGCGCATGGCGCCGAAATAGGAGGACCGGCAGTGGCTGACGCAGTCCCGTTCGAAAAGCTCCACAGGGACGGCAGCCTCTGGGCCAGGGGCCAGAAGCTCGACGGCGTGTTCACCGGCTACTGGGAGTGGTTTCGCAAGGACGGGACCAGACTGCGCTCAGGCCATTTCGACAAGGGCCAGCAGGTCGGCGAATGGACGACCTATGACGCCAGGGGCGAGCCCTACAAGGTCACGCGGATGCGCGAGAGCGGGACCTGACCGCCGGACCGCTACGCTTCCACGATCCGGTAGACCTCGCCGGCGCTGCGATCGCGATAGAGATCCACCCGCTCGCCGTTCCAGTGATAGTCGAGATGCCGGCCCTGCACCGGGTTCGAGGCACCGTCCGGATAGAACAGCCCGACGCATTCCCTGCCTGCGCGGCGCACGCTCGGATAGACCACGCCGTCGGAGCCCGCATCGCGCAGCTGGCCGCCCAGCACCTGGCTTTGCGCGTAATCGGCCGGGTCGAGCATCGGGGCACCGGCCGCCCCCAGCCCGCGCAGATCATGCAGCGAGGCCGAGATGTCGAGTAAGACCTCGCGGAACTGCGAGGTCCAGCCCGCCGGCTGCTTCGTGGCAGCCATGAAGCGGGCATGGTGATGCACCGTCTCGAACAGCGCCACCTCGAAGCTGTCGCCGGCATAGAGCACGCCGAAGCGCCCGGCGGAGAAGCGGCTCGGCCGGTCGGGACTGACATGGGTGAAGGGCGCCATCAGCCAGCTCGCGCCCGGGCCGGCGACGCGCCTGGCCGGGGGAACCAGATCGAGATTGCCGATCGCTTCCATCAGGCGCGGATTGGTCTTTTGCTCGGCAGCCAGCAGCAGCGGCCAATCGGCCGGATCGGCAATGTCCTCGAACAAATCGATCGGCGGGAACAGGCTGCGGATGATCCTGACCGCGCCCCGCCAGCCGATCTCGGCGACGGGTATCCCGGCGGGGTCGATCACCAGCCGCCCCGCTCATCGTCGAGATAGCGCCGGACTCGCATCAGATCGGTCAACTCGCCGCCGAGCATCACCTGCAGCGCGGAGCGCCCGGCAAAGGCCGCGTTCGCCGCCTGGATCCAGTCATAGCCGCGCTGCGGTTCGCGGAAGATGATCCGCAGCGCCTTGTGAATGCCCATCAGGTTGGAGAGCCTGGCCTTGCCGTCGCGCGAGATCCGGCCGATTTGCCCGGCTTTCCAGCGGCCATAGCTCCGTGCCGGCAGGTCGAGCAGCATCGCGGCCTGCTCGTCGGTCAGGCGCCAGAGCCGGAACAGATTGACGGCGGCGCGGAACATCGCCGCCGCCTCCGCATCAGAAATCGGCTCCGGCAGGAAGTCGCGAGCCGTCGTATCGACCTGCAGCAAGGCGCTCATGCAATCTCATCCATTTGGCATAAAATGGGAGAGATCGCGCCAAATGGCAAGAGTAGCTTATTCGGCTGCCTTCACCGGCTTGATCTCGTGCTTCAGGATCAGAGGCGTCTGCGCCAGCGCGAACAGCATGGTCAGCGGCATCACGCCCCAAACCTTGAAGGCGACCCAGAAGTCCTGGGTCTGCGTGCGCCAGACCACCTCGTTCAGCGCCGCCAGCACGAAGAAGAACAGGCCCCAGCGCAGGGTCAGCTTGCGCCAGCCCTCCTCGTCGAGCTGCAGCACCGTCTCCAGCACCAGCGCCAGCAGCGAGCGGCCGAAATACAAACCGCCCAGCAAAACGCAGCCGAACAGCGCGTTCACGATGGTCGGCTTCACCTTGATGAAGAAGGCATCGTCGAGCGCGATCGTCAGCCCGCCGAACACCGACACCACGACCGCATTGACGATCGCCATGCGCGGCAGGTAGCCCATTAGGATTCGCGACAGCACGAGCGCCACCAGCGAGGCGACCATGAAGATGCCGGTCGCAACAAAGATGCGCCGGTCGCTCGCGACGCCGAACAGCCGGTCGCCATAGGAATTGGCGAAGAAGAAGATCGCCAGCGGCCCGAATTCGAGCGCCAGCTTCAAAATCGGGTGGACATTGCGCCGATGAAGCATCTTCTCCGTCACGGCCTCGGCCGTTTCGGCTCCGCTGTCGCTCGTCATGCCGCTTCTCCCAATCCAGATACAGCGCGGGCGAAGTCCTGGGCCGAGAACGGCTCCAGATCCTCGACGCTCTCGCCGACGCCGATGAAATGCACCGGCAGAGAAAATTTCGCGGCCAGCGCCACCAAGATGCCGCCGCGCGCCGTGCCGTCGAGCTTGGTCATCACCAGCCCGGTGACGCCGGCCGTCTCGCGGAAGGCCTCGACCTGGCTGACCGCGTTCTGGCCGACGGTCGCGTCCAGCACCAGCAGCGCCGCATGCGGCGCTTCGGGATCGAGCTTGCGGATGACGCGGACCACCTTGGCGAGTTCGTCCATCAGACCCGTCTTGTTCTGCAATCGCCCGGCGGTATCGACCAGCAGCACGTCGGTGCCGGCGGCCTTCGCCTTCTGCAGCGCCTCGAAGGCGAGCCCCGAGGCATCGGCGCCCTGGTTGCCGGAGACGACCTCCGCCCCGGTACGCTCGCCCCAGACCTTGAGCTGCTCGATCGCCGCCGCGCGGAAGGTATCGCCGGCAGCCAGCATCACGGATTTGCCCTCGGCCCGGAACTTGGCCGCAAGCTTGCCGATCGTCGTCGTCTTGCCCGAGCCGTTGACCCCGACCATCAGGATCACGAACGGCTTTTTCGTGGCGTCGATGATGAGCGGCTGCGCCACCGGCGTCAGGATCGCCTCGACCTCGCGCGCCAGGATCGCCTTGACCTCGGCGGGCTCGATTTGCCGGTCGTAGCGGCCGTCGCCGACCGCCTTGGCGACGCGGGCTGCGGTGGCGAGGCCGAGATCAGCCTGGATCAGGATGTCTTCGAGGTCTTCCAGCGTGCCGGCATCGAGCTTGCGCTTGGTGAAGAGGTCGGTGATCCCGGTCGTCAGCGCAGACGAGGTCCGCGACAGCCCCTCGGTCAGCCGGCGCCACCAGCTCCGCTTCGGCTCGGGCGCAGCCACGGGCGCCACGATCACCGGCGCAGCCTGGACCGGCGCGGGCTCCGGCATGGCGATCGGCAGCGGGCCGGCCTCGCCGCTCAGCAGTTCCGGCGCGATCGGCGCGTCCTCGAGCGGAGCCTCGGGCGGCACCTCGGCAGGCACGGCCGGAACGGCGGGCGCAGGCGTATCGGGCTCCGGCTCAGTGCCGAACAATCTCGAAAAGAAGCCGCGCTTCTTTTGTTCGTTCTCGCTCATCATTCTTCCCGTGGCCTTGCCGCAGAGCGGCTCGTGCTTGCGCCGCACGGTGGCCTTCGTTAGCGCAATGCCATGACCGCGCCCGACCGACCAGAGATTTCACAGCTACGCGACGAGCCGCCGCTGCCGTTTCCGCTGCTCTATCGCGACGCGATGATGCTGGTCATCGACAAGCCGGCCGGGCTCCCCTCGCATCGCGGACCCCAGGCCAAGCGCCGGATCATCCCGGTCCTGACCGACCATCTCGACGCACTGCGCTTCGGCCTGCCGCGCCGTCCCGAAGCCGCGCATCGGCTCGACAAGGACACCTCCGGCTGCCTGATCCTCGGCCGTCATCCCCGCGCCATGGCCGAGCTCAACCAGATGTTCCGCGACGGCAAGATCGACAAGACCTATTGGGCGATCGTGCAGGGCAGCCCTGAAGCCCATGTGGGCCTGATCGACCTCGCGCTCGGCAAGCGTGCGCCCGATCGCGGCTGGTGGATGAAGGTCGATCCCGATGGCCTGCCCTCGCAGACGCGCTACCGGGTCATGGGACGCGGCACCGGCGAGACCGGCCCCCTCGCCTGGCTCGAACTCGAACCGCTGACCGGCCGCACGCATCAGCTTCGCGTCCATTGCGCCTCATCCGGCTGGCCGATGCTCGGCGACGAAATCTATGGCGATGCACCGCGCGAGGGTGGTCCCGGCCTGCAGCTCCATGCGCGCGCCGTCACCGTCCCGCTCTACCGCAAGAAGCCGCCGATCCACGTCGAGGCGCCGCCGCCCGCGCATATGGAAGCAGCGTTGCGCGCTTGCGGCTGGGCACCAGCCTTAACCAGCCCCTAACGCAACCCGCGCGCCGCGCCGGGCGACCCGCAACGCTTCCCTAAGACGGCTCTGCTAGAGGCTGGTCTCCCATCGCGCGGACGAGGCCAATGCTGGACACGCAAGCCATTTCGGCGGACGAAAGCGCTGCGCTGCTGGGCATCGAAGCCGCCCGGGCACAGGCTGCCAGTGCGCCCGGCGGCGATCTCGCAACCCTGCTCGGCTGGGTCGAGGGCTATCTCATGGGCAGCCATGTCGATCTCGGCCGCAGCGGCGCGGTCTGCCCCTTCACCCGTCAGGCCGCCAAGCTCGACACGGTGCGCCTCGCGGTGAGCCCGGCCGGTCCCAACGATGAGGCGAGTACCTTCGCCCTGATCCGCGCCAGCTTCGCCGAACTCGAAGCTATCCCCGCCAAGGCCTCGATGGCGCATTTCCGCACCGTGATCATCGGCTTCCCCGCCTGCACGGCTGAGGACGGCATCGCCATGCTCCGTCGCGTGCAGGACCGCCACAAATTCTATTCGCTCTCGCGCAACCGGATGATCGGCCTGATGTACGCCCAATCCGACGCGCCGGGCCTGTGGAACCCCGATTTCCGGCCGCTGCGCTCGCCTTATCCCATCCTCGCCATCCGCCACATGGTCGAGCACGACGCGCCCTTCGCCGCGCGTCACCCGTTGTTGCTGCTGCCCTATCTGGCGCGCTTCCCCTTCGCCGGGCTGAAGCGGCTTTTCGCGCATTGGCGGCGGGCGCCGGCCTCGTGACGCTCGTCGCAAGCCCTAGCGCGACAGAGGGCGCCAGCCACGAGCGGCGCGCGGCACCCACTCGCGACGCGACGCTTCGCCTCGGCCTGGTCGATGAGGTCGAGGCGTTCCTGGCGCTGCGCGAGGAGTGGGACGCACTTTTCGAGCGCGCCGCCCTGCCGCATCAGGTCTTCCAGAGCCATGTCGTGCTGCGCCACTGGGCCGCGCATTATCTTGACGCCCAGACGCGCCTGAGCATCGTGACGCTGCGCCGTGACGGCAGGCTGGTGATGGTCTGGCCGCTGGTCCGCCAGCGCCGCTTCGGCATCGCGACATTGCGCTTCATGGGCATCCCGATCGCGCAGTTCGGCGACGTCCTGGTCGAGCAGACCGGCGACGAAGCCATGTTGCTGGGCATGGGCTGGCGCGCTGTTCGAGCATTGAAGGCCGACATCTTCGAGGCCCGCAAGCTCCGCGCCGATTCGGTGCTGGCCGTTTCAGGATTGCTGACCGGGGCAGCCGCCACCGAGCAGATCGAGGCGCCTTTCGCCTGTCTCGCTCGTCGCGTCGGGCAAGACGGTCCAAGCCAGGCCTATCCGGCGCGCGAGCGCTCGAACCATCGCAGGCGGCTGCGCCGGCTGGCCGAGCGCGGCCCGCTGACCTTCGATCTGGTTTCGCCCGGCCCCGAGGCTGCTGAACTGTCCGGCGAGGCGGTCGCGATGAAGCAGGCTGCGCTGCGGCGCCATGGCATCATCGCGCCGGCGATCTCGGATCCTCGTTTCGCAACCTTCTTCCGCGATCTCGCCGGCAACGCGGCCGGCGGTTCACCGTTGCGGATCGCGCTGATCCGCTGCGGCGGGCAGCCGATCGGCATCGATCTGTCGCTCGACTGCAAGGGCACCAGCTTCGGCCATGTCATCGCTTCGCACCCCGACCATGAGCGCGGCGGCGTCGGCGGCATCCTGATCCAGCACAGCTTCGCCGGCGCCAAAGCGCGCGGCAACACGGTGTTCGATCTGCTTGGCCCAGCCGATCCCTACAAGCTGGAACATGCCGACGGCACCACCTTCGTCGCGGATCGCGCTCTGCCGCTCTCGCTCAAGGGCAAAATCGCCTGCGGGCTCGGGCTGCAACGGCTGCGTCCGGCACTGAAGACCGCCATCAAGCGCTTGCCGGCGCCCCTGACCCGGCCGCTCGCCGCCTGGCGCACCCCTTCGGAGTAACGGTCTGGCCGGTCAGCTGGCGATCGCATCCATCGCGCGGGCGAGCTTGACGTCGAGTTCGGTCAATCCGCCGGCGTCATGCGTCGCCAGCGTCACCTCGACGGTGCGGTAGACATTCGACCATTCGGGGTGGTGGTCCATGGCTTCGGCCAGCAGCGCCACCCGGGTCATCCAGCCGAAGGCCTCGCTGAAATCGCGGAAGACAAAGCGTTTGGTGATGGCCTCGCGCCCCTCGACCAGCTTCCAGCCGGTCAGCGTCGTCAGGGCTTCGTTGCGGGCATCGGGGCCCAGTCGCTTAGGCATCGTCATCTCCGCTGGAATTCGCCGCGTGCCATCCGGTTCGGATAGGACGGCCCCAGCGGATAGGCCGCCTCCAGCACATAAGGCCCGCCGCCGACCGAATCGCGCGACGACATCAAGGCCAGCCGCCGTGTCGTGAAGGTGATCGGGCGGATGATCGGATGGGCGCTGAGATAATGCGCGACATCCATCGGCGAGGTGTCGCGCAGGCGTGCCAGCGTCACATGCGGCACGAATTTGCGCCCCTCGGGAGGCAGGCCGAGCCGGCGCATCAGCCGCTCGAGATCGGCCTGGAGCTCGCTGAGCTTCGCATTCGGCTGCACCCGCGCGAAGACGGCGCGCGGCTTGTCGCCGCCGAAGCTGCCGATCTCGTCCAGCGTCACCTCGAAGGGGTAGCTGCGGATATCGCCGAGGAATTCGTCGAGATCATTCGCTGTCCTGCGATCGACATCGCCGAGGAAGCGCAAGGTGATGTGGTAATCGGCCGGATCGATCCAGCGCGCCCCGACCAGTCCGCCCCGGTGCAGCGTCAACGCCGAGGCAACCTCGGCGGGAATCTCCAGAGCTGTGAACAGCCTCGGCATGTGCGAATCAGTGCCAGCTTTTTGTGACTCTGGCGAGACGAAAAGCCGGGCACATGCCGCCTTAAGCGACAGCGCCCATGCTCGCGGCCGTCATGCTCGCCCTTGTGGCGAGCATCCACGTCTTGGTCACAGGGCTGGACAAGCGAAGACATGGATGGTCGGGACAAGCCCGACCATGACGAAAGCGGGCTCCTAGGGGCAGGGATTGCCCACGAGCTGGTGGATCGCGTCGATCTTCGCCTCGATCTCCGGCGACAACGTCACGCCGATCGAGGCGATATCCGTCTTGAGCTGCTCCATCTTGGTCGCGCCGATGATGTTGGCGGTGACGAAGGCGCGCGAATTGACGAAGGCCAGCGCCATCTGCGCGGGATCGAGGCCCGCTTCCCTGGCGACGGCGAGGTACTGCTTGATCGCGTCTTCCGTGCCGGCGCCCTGGTAGCGTTGGCCACGGTCGAACAGCGTCGTGCGCGCACCTGCGGGCCGCGCACCATCGAGATATTTGCCGGTGAGGAAGCCCTGCGCCAGCGGCGAATAGGCCAGAAGCCCGACATCCTCGCGGATTGCGATCTCGGCCAGCGCCGTCTCGAAGGTGCGGTTGAGCAGGCTGTAGGCGTTCTGGATCGACTGGACACGCGGCGTCCCGCGGGCGGCTGCGTCCTGCACGAAGCTCATCGTGCCCCAGGCGCTCTCGTTGGAGAGGCCGAGATGGCGGATCTTTCCCTGCTTGACGATTTCGGCGAAGGCGTCGAGCTGCTCGGCGATCGGCGTCTCGTCGTCGGGGCGATCGAAGGCCGCCTTGGAGAAGCGCGTCGGATTCGAGCCCCAAGGCATCGGCCGCTCGGGAAAATGGACCTGGTAGAGGTCGATGTAGTCGGTCTGCAGCCGCTTCAGGCTCTTGTCGACGGCCTCAACGATCTGCTTGCGCGTGACCCGCGTCGGGCCCTTGTCGTCGCGCAGCCAGTCGCTGGTGCCGCGCCCGACGATCTTCGAGGCGAGGATGACCTTGTCGCGATTGCCCCTGGCCTTGAACCAGTTGCCGATGATCCGCTCGGTCGCGCCTTGCGTCTCCGGCTTGGGCGGAATCGCATACATCTCGGCCGTGTCGAAGAAATTGACGCCCTGGTCGAGGGCGTAGTCCATCTGCTCATGGCCCTCAGCTTCGGTGTTCTGCTGGCCCCAGGTCATGGTTCCCAGGCAGATCACCGAGACCTTCAGATCGGTGCGCCCAAGGCGGCGGTATTCCATGGCGATGCAACTCCGGAAGCAGCGGGCGAAAGGCGCGCGATCAGCAGATGAGACGGGAAGCAGACTGGCGAGCCGGGAGGCCCGTCAGGGTTTGGCCGGCAGCGTCGAAAGAAAGCGCTCGACCGTGGGCAGGATGGTGCGGACGATGACGCGGACGCCTTCAGCCGTCGGATGGAGCAGATCGGGCTGGTTGAGCGCGCGGTCGCCCGCAATGCCCTCCAGGAAGAAGGGGTAAAGCACCAGCCCGTGGCTCTTCGCAAGCTCCGGATAGATGGCGTCGAAACGCTTCGCATAATCCGGGCCGAGATTGCGCGGCGCATACATGCCGGTGAGCAGGACCGGGATGCCGCGCGCCTTCAGCCGCGTGATGATCGCCTCCAGCCCCTTGCGGGTCGTCGCCGGGTCGAGCCCGCGCAGGGCGTCATTGGCACCGAGTTCGACGATGACGCCGTCCGTCCCGTCGGCCACAGACCAGTCGAGCCGCTCGAGCCCGCCCTGGACCGTATCGCCCGAAACGCCGGCATTCACGATTTCGACAGCGATGCCCTTCTGGCGCAACGCTTGCTCGAGAACCGGCGGAAACGCCGCGCTGCCCGGCAGGTTGTAGCCGGCGGTGAGACTGTCGCCGAGCGCGACGAGTTTCAGGGTACGCGCCGGCGTCGATGTCTGGGCCGAAGTCTGGGACATGCTCGCAACCGGAAACAGTAGGAAACACAACAATGCGGCGCAGAGAGATTGGACAAGCGCCCAGGCACGCCCATATCGGCCCTCTAAGGGGCGCGACGGCGTTTTGCCCCGCTCGGGCCGCGTTTCGGTGCGAGCAGGGACGCTGATGGATGTCGAAGTCAGGATCATTGGATGATGAGCGAAGTGCGCGTCCCACCGACAGAGCAGCCGGCGATCGAATTGCGGGATGTCGAACTTAGTTTGGGGCGTGCGGCCGCCCGCGTCCATATCCTCAAGGGCGTTTCTTTGTCGCTCGCCGCCGGGCAGGCGACCGGGCTGGTCGGCCCCTCCGGCTCCGGCAAGTCCACGTTGCTGATGACCATGGCCGGGCTGGAGCGACCTGACGCCGGCAGCGTGAAGGTCGCCGGGCAGGAGCTCGGCGCGCTCGACGAGGACGGTCTCGCCGTCTTCCGCGGCCGCCATATCGGCATCGTCTTCCAGTCCTTCCATCTCGTCCCGACGATGACGGCGCGCGAGAACGTCGCCCTGCCGCTGGAATTGGCCGGAGCCGGCGATGCCTTCGCCCGCGCCGAGGCCGAATTGCGCAATGTCGGCCTCGGCGACCGCATGGACCACTACCCGGCGCAGTTGTCGGGCGGCGAGCAGCAGCGCGTCGCCATCGCGCGCGCCGTCGCACCTGACCCCACCATCCTCGTCGCCGACGAGCCGACGGGCAATCTCGACGAAAACACCGGCCGCTCGATCGTCGACCTGATCTTCGCGCTGCGGCGCGAGCGCGGCGCCACGCTTGTTCTGGTCACCCACGACCTCTCGCTGGCCGCGCTCTGCGACCGCACCGTGCGCCTGCGCGCCGGACGGATCGAGACGGACGTTCCCGCCAACGCCGACGCTGTGGTGGCCTGACCATGCACGGCACCGTCAAGCCCGCGCCCGCGGCACCCTCCGGCACCTCCGCAATCGCGCTCGCTTTCCGTCTTGCCTGGCGCGATCTGCGCGGCGGCTTGCGCGGCTTCGGCGTCTTCATCGCCTGCCTTGCGCTTGGCGTCATGACGATCGCGGCCGTCGCCTCCGCCTCGCGCGGCCTGACCGAAGGCCTGTCGCGCGAAGGCCGCCGCATCCTCGGCGGGGATGCCGCCTTCAGCCTGATCCATCGCGAGGCAACGCCGCAGGAACTCGCCTTCCTCACCGGCAAGGGCACGGTCTCGACCATCGCGACGATGCGCGCCATGGCCAATGCCGGCGACAAGGGCGCGGCGCTCGTCGAGATCAAGGCTGTCGATGCGAGTTATCCCGGCATCGGCGACCTCGTCACCGAGCCGCAGAACCCCGTCGCGGAATTGCTCGGGCAGCGCGATGGTGTGTTCGGCGCGGTTGCCGATCCCGTCCTGTTCGGCCGGCTCGACCTGAAGCCCGGCGATGTCGTCCTGATCGGCGCGGCACGGGTGCAGCTTCGCGCCAATCTCGTCTCCGAGCCCGACAAGATCGCCGCTGGCGTCGGTTTCGGCCCGCGCCTGCTGATCTCGCAGGAGGCGCTGCGCGCCACCGGCCTGCTCCAGCCCGGCAGCCTGGTGCGCTGGACCTACCGCGTCGCGCTCCCGCCCCAGGCATCCGGCGACGACGCCCTCGACGCGCTGATCGCCGATGCAGGCACGCAGCAACGCGATGCCGGCTGGGAAATCCGCTCCCGCGCCAATGCGAATCCCGGCTTCCAGCGCAATCTCGAGCGCTTCACCCAGTTCCTGACCCTGGTCGGCCTGACCGCGCTGCTCGTCGGCGGCGTCGGCGTCGCCAATGCCGTGCGCCGCTTCGTCGAGGCCAAGAAGCTCGACTTCGCCACGATGAAGGCGGTCGGCGCCACCGGCGGCCGCGTCGTTGCGATCCATCTCACCGAGGTGATGCTGGTCGCCGTGCTCGGCACCGGCATCGGCCTCGCGCTTGGCGCAGCCGCCCCCTTCGCGCTCAGCGCAGCGCTCAAGACCGTCTTGCCCGTGCCCTTCGAGCCGACGCTGGCGCTGGGCGAACTCGGCGTCGCCGCACTCTACGGGCTGCTGACGGCGCTCGTCTTCGCGATCCTGCCCCTCGGCCGCGCCCATGACGTGCCGGTCTCGGCGCTGTTTCGCGACCAGATCGAACCCGATGCCCGCCGTCCGCGCGCGATCTACCTCGCCATCTGCGCGCTGGCGCTCGCCGGTCTCGTCGGCGTCGCGCTCGCCTTCGCCTATGACCGGCGCATCGCGCTGATCTACATCGCCGTGATGACCGGGATCTTCCTGCTGTTGCGTGGCGTCTCCACGGGGCTGATGGGGCTCGCCCGCAAGCTGCCGCGCCCGAAGAACCCCTCGCTGCGCATGGCGCTGGCCAACAGCTACCGACCCGGCGCACTGACGCCCTCGCTGGTGCTGTCGCTGGGTCTGGGCGTCGCGCTGCTCTCGGCGCTGGCCTTCATCGACACCAGCCTGACCCGGCAGCTCACGCAGGCCTTGCCGCAGGCGGCGCCGAGTTTCTTCTTCCTTGACATCCCCAACGCCGATTCGGCCCGCTTCGACGCCGTCCTGCACGAGGAGCGTCCCGGAGCGACGCTCGCCCGCGTGCCGATGATGCGCGGCCGCATCGTCTCGGTGAACGGGGTGCGCGCCGAGGACATCAAGGCCTCCGAGCAATCCGCCTGGGTGCTCGATGGCGACCGCGGCATCACCTATTCCCACACCCTCCCCGAGGGCTCGAAGCTCGCCGAAGGCGAGTGGTGGCCGGCCGATTATCGCGGCGAGCCGCTGGTCTCCTTCGATGCGCAGAACGCCGCCGGCATCGGACTGAAGATCGGCGACAGGCTCACCGTCAACGTGCTCGGCCGCAACATCACGGCGCGCGTCGCCAATCTGCGCGCAGTCGAGTGGCGCTCGCTCGGCATCAATTTCGTCATGCTGTTCTCGCCCAACACCTTCGCGGGCGCACCTCACACCAATCTCGCCACCATCACGCCTGCGCCCAATGGCGCAGGCGGAACCGACGCCGCGTTGCTGCGCCGGCTCGCCGTGGAATTCCCCTCGGTGACGGCCGTGCGGGTCAAGGACGCGCTCGAGGCGATCAACACCATCGTCGGCCAGCTCGCCACCGCGATCCGCGGCGCGTCGGGCCTCGCCATCGCCGCCAGCCTGCTCGTCCTGGGCGGAGCCCTGGCCGCCGGACAACGGGCGCGGCTCTATGACGCGATGATCCTGAAGACCCTCGGGGCAACACGCCGCTTTATACTTTCGTCGTACGCCCTCGAATACGCCGCGATCGGACTCGTCTCGGCGCTGTTCGGCGTTGTCGCGGGGGCTCTCGCGGGCTGGGGCGTCGTGACGCAAGTGATGAAGATCGAATTTGTCAGTGACCCCACCGGGGCGTTACTGGCCGCGACTGCGGCCGTCGGCGTCACTGTGCTGTTCGGGCTCACCGGCACGCTGAAAATACTATCGAAAGCGCCGGCTTCTCACCTGCGGAATTTATGATGACTATCTATGAACGACTCGCGATAGACATTACACGCATGTAATTTTGCATGGTTGGGGCGTCGCGTTTCTATAAAGCGCGGCGTCTTAACCATGAAGGCCCCTTGCACGCCCCTTGTAAGAACCGGCGAACCCCCTCATATTCCGTGCATCGCCACGGTTGTGTGCGACGACAGGCCATCGCCGGGGGCGATGCCGTCTTCGGAATCACTGTCAGGGGAAACTCGCTCCATGAGCAACTTCGACCGCAATGCTCCAGTCTGGGGTGCCGGCCGCGCCCAGCAGACCAGCGCCGTCGAGATGGATCAGGGCCTGCGCTCGTTCATGCTCGGCGTCTACAACAACATGTCGATCGGCTTGGCCATCACAGGTCTTGCCGCGATCGGCATCTCGATGCTGGCGATCGCCGGCTATGCGCCGACCGGAAAGGCGATCCTGTCGCCGTTCGGCGTGACGCTGTTCACCAGCCCGCTGAAATGGGTCGTGATGCTGGCGCCGCTCGCCTTCATCCTGCTCTTCTCGTTCAAGGCCGAGAGCATGAGCTCTTCGTCCGCGCGGGCCATGTTCTTCGCCTTCGCGGCGGTGATGGGCGTCTCGATGGCGTCGATCTTCGTCGTCTTCACCGGCGAGTCGATCACCAAGGTCTTCTTCATCACGGCGGCGGCCTTCGGCGGCCTCAGCCTCTACGGCTACACCACGAAGAAGTCGCTCTCGGGCATGGGTTCGTTCCTGATCATGGGCCTGATCGGCCTCGTGATCGCCTCGGTGGTCAACATCTTCCTGGCCTCGAGCGCGCTGTCCTTCGCCATCTCGGTGATCGGCGTCCTGGTCTTCGCCGGCCTGACCGCCTGGGATACCCAGCGCCTGAAGGACATGTACCTGTCTTCGGACATGGATGCGGAATCGGCCGCGAAGCTCTCGGTGAACGGCGCGCTGTCGCTCTACCTGAACTTCATCAACATGTTCCAGATGCTGCTGCAGCTCTTCGGCGATCGTCGCTGAACGATCTCCGCCCTGCATGAGACACGAGCCCCGGCCGCAAGGCCGGGGCTTTTCTTTTAAGGTCCGGCCGGACCATGATCGCGGCATGACCTTGCTCTCGATCCGCCCGGCGACCCCCACCGACATTCCCGCCATCGCCGCGATCTATGGCGACGCCGTGCTCAATGGCACCGCCTCCTGGGAGATCGAGCCCCCCGACGAGGCCGAGCTGCTGCGGCGCTACGAGGCGATCCTGGCCGGCGGCTACCCCTATCTCGCAGCCGAGCGCGACGGCCTGCTGCTCGGTTATGCCTATGCCAACGCCTATCGCCCGCGTCCGGCCTATCGCGCGACCGTCGAGAACTCGATCTACATCGCGACCGGCGCGCAAGGTTCGGGCATCGGCAGTGCGCTGCTTGCCGGGCTGATGCATGACTGCGCCAGCCGCGGCTTCCGCCAGATGATCGCCGTGATCGGAGACGGCACCGGCGCCTCGATCGGCTCGCGGCGCCTGCATGAGCGCGCCGGCTTCCGCCTGATCGGCGTCGCCGAGAAAATCGGCTTCAAGCACGGCCGCTGGCTCGACCAGATGCTGATGCAGAAGGAACTGGGCGAGGGAAGCGCAGCGCCGCCAACGGCGTAAGCGCCGGAAGACTCTAGCTGACCACGCTCAGCTTCTTGTCCAGCACGCGCAGCACCCGCGACAGTTCCGGGCCACGCTTCAGCACCAGCCCCGTCGCGGCGACCACCGAATAGGCGCCCTGGCGCTTGGCCAGCGCCGGATCCTTGACGATGCGGTAGAGCGGCACCTCCGACGAACGCCGATAGACCGAGAACTGGGCCTTGTCCTTCAGGAAATCGATGGCGTAGTCGCGCCATTCGCCGGCCGCGACCATCCGGCCATAGAGGTTGAGCAGTTCCGAAAGCTCGCGACGGTCGAAGGTGACTGTGGCCGGTTTCGTTGCGCCGGGGAACGGGATGACCCCGGCCGTCGGCTGCGATTGCGGCGTGTCGCTCTCGCTCATTGCGCCTCCCGATCGGCGATCGCCTGCGACCGCCCTGATGCTTGGCAGCCGATGATGCTCTCGCGATGCTGCGCTGGCAAGCAATGCCGACTGGCGCGCAATCCGGGCTGACGAACCAGCCGGTGCCGGGTCTGGCTCCGTGATCACCCGCTGGCGTTTCGATCACGGCTTCGTCAGCATCGCCGCATTTTCGCCCCGATCAGGCCAAGCGTCCGCCCTGTTGCGCGGTTCGAATAGTGATGTTGCCTCGACGGCCCGGCTCTGCCGATCTCCGGTTTGTCAGCCCCCCAGCCCCCCGGGAATCCGGTGGAGCCGGGCCATCCAGTCCAGGCCAACTCAGCGGCTGGCGTTCTCGCCGGCCGTTTTTCTTATGAGCCATTCCGTTCAGCGCGCTTGCCGATGATATTCGGGGTTGGGCCGCATATCGACAGCCGAAGCCATCCGGTTCGACATGTTGAAGAAGGCAGCGACGGCAGCGACATCCCAGACGTCGCGCTCGCTGAACCCGACCGCCCGAAGTGCGGCGCGATCCACGTCTCCGATCAGGTGCGGCGTCTCCGTCAGCTTCACGGAAAAATCGAGCATGGCGCGATGCCGCGGCGACAGATCGGCCGCGCGGTAGTTCATCGCCATCAGCTCGCCCAGCACCGGATCCTCCGAGAGCTGGCGCACTGCCGCGCCATGGGCGCTCAGGCAGTAGTAGCAGCGATTTACGCTGGAGACCGCGACCGCGATCATCTCCCGCTCCAGCTTCGACAAGCCCGACGGCGCCAGCATCAGGTCGTTGTAGAAGGCCGCGAACGCCGAGAGCTTGGCGTCGTCATGGGCGTAACAGACCAGCACATTCGGCACAAAACCGAGCTTTTCCAGGCATTTGTCGAAATAGGCCTGATTCTCGGCACAAAGCGTGCCCGCCTTCAGGTCGAGCGCCATCGCGGCAGGAGGGACGTCCTGCCGTGCCGGCGTCTCTCCGGGCTTCGGTTTGTCATGTTTTACCGTCATGTTACGTCCTGTCGTGTCGTCCCGGGTCGTCGCCCTGCGTCGCGCCGAGATTGAAAGGCGCCACAGCCTATGTCATCGCTGCGGCAAAATAACAGGGGTGGACCATGGGCAAGCGCGTGACCAATGCGACGGCTGCGGCCGTTTCCGCAATCCAGAGCGCTGCCGCCGGCTTGTCGGGGCCGATGCCGGCCGAATTTCCGGGCCTGCTCTATGGCCGGGCCGTCGCCGAGGATCTCGAAGCCCTGCCGGCCGACATGCTGGCGCGTGCCGCGGCGGCCGCCTACGAGCACCTCACCGCGCCCCGGCGTCCCGAAACGATCAACCTGCGCTTCCGCGACGAGTCCTTCACGGGACAGGATCGCGAACACCAGCTCACGATCCTGGAAGTCGTCAACGAGAACAAGCCGTTTCTACTCGATTCAACGTTGTCGGAACTCACCGAGCAGGGCTACGAGCCGCGCCTCGTCGCCCACCCGATCCTGGCCGTCGCGCGCGATGGCGAGGGGCATTTCGTCTCGCTGGCAGGGGAAGCCGCTGGCCGCGCGCCGGAAGGCACCCGCCGCGAAAGTCTGATCCAGATCCACCTCGAACGGATCGATTCGGCCGAAGCCCGCGACCGGCTTCGCGCCGGGCTGGACAGCGTCTATGCCGATGTCGGCCTCGCGGTCGAGGATTGGGCGGCGATGCGCGGGCGCATCACCGAGGTGATCCAGGCCTATCGCGGCAACCCGCCGCCGCTGCCGGAGGACGAGGTCACTGAAGCGCTGCAGTTCCTCGAATGGATCGCCAGCGACAACTTCACCCTGCTCGGCATCCGCGCCTATCGCTTCCCCGGCGGAGACGCCGCCGCCGACCCGATCGACGGTTCGGGCCTCGGCATCCTGCGCGACCCCTCGGTGCGCGTGCTGCGCAAGAACAAGGAAATGGTCGTCACGACGCCGGAGATTCGCGCCTTCCTCGCCAAGCCGCAGGCGCTGATCATCACCAAGGCCAACGTCAAGAGCCGGGTGCACCGGCGCGTCCATCTCGACTATGTCGGCGTCAAGCTGTTCACGCCCGATGGCCGGCTCGACGGCGAACTGCGCATTGTCGGCCTTTTGACCTCGAACGCCTATACCGGCAGCGCGCGCGATATCCCCTATTTGCGCCTCAAGATCGACCGGGTCGTCAAGAACATCGGCTTCGACCCGGCGAGCTATTCGGGCCGTTCCCTGCTGAACGTGCTCGACGCCTATCCGCGCGACGAGCTCTTCCAGATCGACGCCGGCACGCTGGAGAGCTTCGCGCTCGCCATTCTGCAACTCACCGAGCGGCCGCGCATCCGCGCGCTCGCCCGCGTCGACGAGTTCGACCGTTTCGTCTCGATCCTCGTCTTCATCCCCAAGGACCGCTACGACACCCGCGTGCGCCGCCGCGTCGGCGAATTCCTCGCCGGCATCTATCAGGGCCGCATCTCGGCCGCCTATCCGGCCTATCCGGAAGGGCCGCTCGCCCGCACGCACTACATCATCGGTCGCGACGAGGGCAAAACCCCGAAGATCGATCGTCCCACGCTCGAATCCGGCATCAGCGCGATCGTGCGGACGTGGAGCGACGGGCTCAAGGACGTGCTCGATCAACAACGAGCCGGCCCCGCCGCCCGCACCCTGGCCGAGCGCTATTCGGAAGCGTTTGGCGCAGCCTATCGCGACCGCTTCTCGCCTGCCGACACGCTCGAAGACATCGACATCCTGCAGAAGCTGACGCCTGAGCGCGCTCGCGCCGTCAATCTCTACCGCCGCGAGGGTGACCCCGTCACGCGCGCCAATCTCAAGGTGTTTTCCCGCGGCGCGGCGATCTCGCTCTCGGCCCGCGTGCCGGTGCTGGAGAATATGGGCTTCCGCGTCGTCAACGAGCGCACCTACAACATCACGCCCCAGCCGGCCTCCGGCGAGGCCACCGACAGCACGCGCGTCTGGCTGCACGACATGACGCTGGAGCGCGCCGACGACGGCGAGATCGACGTCATCAGCCTCGACCCGACCATCGAAGCCGCGCTGATGGCGCAGTTCCGGGGGCTGGCCGAATCCGACCGCTTCGACCAACTCGTGCTGGCGGCGGGCCTCGCCTGGCGCGAGGCGGCGCTGCTGCGCGCGCTCGGGCGCTATCTGCGCCAGGTCGGCGCGCCCTATGCGCAGGGCTACATCGCCGACGCGCTGACGCGCCATGCCGGCATCGCCTCGGGCCTGGTCGCCCTGTTCATCGCCAAGTTCGACCCGCGCCTGAGCGATGCCGAGCGCACTGCCAGGACGGAGAGCGAACGAGCGGCGATCGAGACCGCGCTGGACGCCGTCACCAGCCTCGACGAGGACCGCATCCTGCGCCGCCTCGTCAACCTGATCGACGCGGCGCTACGCACCAACTTCTTCCAGATCGGCACTGATGGGCAGCCGCGCGGCACCATCTCGATCAAATACGACTGCGCCAGGGTCGATTCCCTGCCGCTACCGCGTCCGCTCTACGAGATCTTCGTCTATTCGCCGCGCGTCGAGGGCATCCATCTGCGCTTCGGCAAGGTCGCACGCGGTGGCCTGCGCTGGTCCGACCGGCCGCAGGATTTCCGCACCGAGGTGCTCGGCCTCGTCAAGGCACAGCAGGTCAAGAACGCCGTCATCGTGCCGGTCGGCGCCAAGGGCGGCTTCGTGCCCAAGCAATTGCCGCCCGCCTCCGACCGTCAGGCCTGGCTGGCCGAGGGCACCGAGAGCTACCGCATCTTCGTGCGGACTTTGCTCGAGCTCACCGACAATCTCGACGGCGAGACCGTGATCCCGCCGGCCGACACGGTGCGTCACGACGGCGACGACCCCTATCTCGTCGTCGCCGCCGACAAGGGCACCGCGACCTTCTCGGACACCGCCAACGCGCTCTCGCTCGAAAAGCACCACTGGCTTGGCGACGCTTTTGCCTCGGGCGGTAGCCAAGGCTACGACCACAAGAAGATGGGCATCACGGCCCGCGGCGCCTGGGAGGCGGTCAAGCGCCACTTCCGCGAAGTCGACATCGACATCCAGACCACCCCCTTCACCGTGGCAGGCGTGGGTGACATGTCGGGCGACGTCTTCGGCAACGGCATGCTGCTCTCGCCCGAGATCAGGCTGGTCGCCGCTTTCGACCACCGCGACATCTTCCTCGATCCCACCCCGGATACGGCCAAGTCTCTGGCCGAACGCCAGCGCCTGTTCGATCTGCCGCGCTCCTCCTGGCAGGACTACGACAAGTCGCTGATCTCGGAGGGTGGCGGCATCTTCTCGCGCCAGGCCAAGAGCATCCCGCTTTCGCCGGCACTGCAGGAACTGCTCGATCTCCCCAAACCGGAGGTCTCGCCGCCTGAGTTGATGACCGCGATCCTGAAATCCAGGGTCGACCTGCTCTGGTTCGGCGGCATCGGCACCTATATCCGCGCCACCGACGAGAGCGACGCGCAGGTCGGCGACCGCGCCAATGACGCGATCCGGGTCACCGGCACCGATATCCGGGCCCGCGTGATCGGCGAGGGCGCCAATCTCGGCGCGACCCAGCGCGGCCGCATCGAGGCGGCCCGCAAGGGCGTGAAGCTCAACACCGACGCGATCGACAACTCCGCCGGCGTCAACACCTCCGACGTCGAGGTCAACATCAAGATCGCGCTCGCCGGCCCCGTGAAGGATGGCCGCCTCGCCGAGGACGACCGCAACGCCCTGCTCGCCGAGATGACCGACGAGGTCGGGCTGCTCGTCCTGCGCAATAACTATTTGCAGACGCTGGCGCTCTCGCTGACGGAAGCGAAGGGCCAGGCCGCGACGCCGGGCCTGCGCTACCTGATGCAGACGCTCGAAGCCGATGGCAGGCTCGACCGCACGGTCGAATACCTGCCCAGCGACGCGGTGCTGGCCGAGCGCGAGAAGCGTGGCGAAAGCCTGACCCGGCCCGAGCTCGCGGTGCTGCTCGCCTATGCCAAGCTCGCTTTGCACGACGCATTGCTGGAATCCGAAGTCCCGGATGATCTCTATCTCAACAGCGAACTGGTCCGCTATTTCCCGCAGGCCCTACGCGAGCGCTATGCGCCGGAAATCGCCAGCCACAAGCTGCGCCGCGAGATCGTCGCGACCCAGTTGGCGAACGCGATCGTCAACCGTGGTGGCCCAGCGCTCGTGCCGGTGCTCTCCGCGCTGACCCATGCCCAGGCGCCTGCCATCGCCGCTGCCTATGCGATCGCACGCGATTCCTTCGATCTGATCGCGCTCAACGGCGCCATTGATGCGCTCGACGCCAAGCTGCCAGGCAAGGTCCAGCTCGGGCTCTATGCCGCCGTGCAGGAACTGGTCACGAACCGGATGGGCTGGTTCCTGCGCAAGGGCGTGGCGAAGCCCGGCGCGATCGAGCCGACTGTCGCGCATTACGCCGCGGGCGTGGCAGCGCTCGCAGCCGATCTCGATGCTCTGCTGCCAGACGCAGCGGCACAGGCGCGTCAGGCCCGGATCGCCGTCCTCACCACCGACGGCGTACCGGAGACGCTGGCAGCGCGCATCGCCGGCCTGCCGTCTCTGGCGCAGGCGACCGACATCGTCGACATCGCCGACCAGGCCAAGCGCGACATTGCCGACGTCGCCCGAATTCATTTCGGAGTCGATTCGATCTTCGGTCTGTCGGCCTTCGCCGCCTCGGCCCTGGCGGTGCCGGCGACGGACGATTACGAGCGCCTGGCCCGCGAACGGGCCATCGAGACGCTGTCCGACGCGCAGGCGAGCCTGACGCGCGAGATTGCCTCACGCGATGGCGGCAAGGGCACGCTCGAGTCCTGGCAGGAAGAACGCCGTGAGGATGCCGAGCGGACCCGCAGCACGATCCAGGCGATTGTCGCCTCGGGCCTCTCGTTGCCGAAGCTGATGGTGGCGGCCGGCATGCTCGCCGACCTGCCGCGCAAGACGCCCTGAGCGGGCGCGCCCAACGGAAGACACGCACATGACCGATCTGACGAACGAACCCGCCACCCGCATCGACCCCAAGCTGCTCGAGATCCTGGTCTGCCCGCTGACCAAGACGACGCTGGAATACGACGCTACCCGACAGGAGCTGATCAGCCGCGCGGCGAAGCTCGCCTACCCGATCCGCGACGGCATCCCGATCATGCTGCCGGAAGAGGCGCGCGCGCTGGAGGAGTGAGCGGCGCTCGATCTGACTTATGTTTCACGGGAAACACGTCGTCATCCCGGACAAGAGGCGTAGCCGCGCCGCTCCGGAATCCATCGTAAGACTCGACAGCTCTATGATGAATCCCGGGGGCAAACCGGGATGACGGCGCGTTCCTGTGCAAAGCGACTTGATTCAAAGATTCAAAGCGCCTCGCCCTTCATCAGCCGCGGTGGCGCCCCGCTCACGCCCGCCGCCTCGCGGATGAAGAAGCGCTTCAGCCGCGGCAGCCGGTCGACCAGACCGAGCCCCAGATCGCGCGCCAGCCTGACCGGCGTGACATCATTGGAGAACAGCCGGTTCAGCCCGTCCGTGACCGCGCCCATCGCCACCGTGTCGAAGCGCCGCGCCCGCTCATAACCTTCGAGCACATCGGCCGTGCCGGGATCGAGCCCGAGCCGGGCCGCGTCGACGATCGTCTCGGCCAGCGCCGCGACATCCTTCAGGCCGAGATTGAGGCCCTGTCCGGCGATCGGATGGATCAGATGCGCGGCATCGCCGAGGAGCGCCAGGCGCTCGCCCACGAAGCGCCGCGCCACGCCAAAGCCGAGCGGATGGGCCGAGACCGGGCTTTCCAGCGCAATCTCGCCAAGTTCCAGGCCAAAGCGCCGCTCGATTTCGGCCAGCATGTCGATCGCGTCGAGCGACAGCAGCGCCGGCAGGTTCTCGGCGGCCTCCGTCCAGACGATCGAGGAGCGATGCCCCAGCCGGCCACCATCCGTCAGCGGCAAAATGGCGAAGGGCCCTGACGGCAGGAAGTGCTCGACCGCGCGGCCGCCATGGGGCCGCTCATGGCCGATCGTCGCGACGAGCCCCGACTGGCCATAGTCCCAGCCGACCCAGCCGATCCCGGCTTGTTCACGCAGCTTCGAGCGGGCTCCATCGGCCGCGACCAGCAGCCGAGCGGGCAGGACCGCGCCGGCCGTCAGCGTGACCGCGATGCCGGATTCACTGCTCTCGAAGCCGGTAACGCCCTCGGCCCGAAGCACGACGCCCGCCTCGCGACAGGCTTCGGTTAAGGCGCCGACCAGCGCCGCGCTCTCGACCATATGGGCAAAGGCCTGGCCGGGCTCGACCTCGCCGTCGAAGGTCAGGAACACCGGCCGCACGACATCGCCGCTGCGGCTGTCGGCGACGATCATCTCGGTCATCGGCTGGGCGGTCGCGGCGATCGCATCCCAGATGCCCAGCGCCTGCAGCATCGCCTGCGCCGCCGCTGCGACCGCATAGGCCCGGCTGTCGGCACGCGGAGCCGCGCCCAGCGCAGGATCGGCCACGACGATCGAAAACCCCGCTCCGAGCGCCTGCTTCAGGGCGAGCGCCAGCGACAGCCCGGCAATGCCGCCACCTGCGATCACGATCGCCTCGCGCGGCTCGCTCACAACGGTCATCTGCTGTCCTCCTCGCGGATGCTGGACGGTTACGCCGGCTTGACGGCCCCGGATCGGTCGGTGCTGATGCGGCACGACCGGCCGATCTCTAGTCCCCAAGCTGGCCGGACCGTCAACCCGCCTGCGAGCCGAGCGTCCAAGACCATGTCCCAGATCAGCGACTCCCTGATGTCGATCCTCGACCTCGAGCCGCTCGAACGCAATCTGTTCCGCGGTCACAGCCCCAAGGTCGGCTGGCCCCGCGTTTTCGGCGGGCAGGTCATCGCGCAATCGCTCTATGCCGCCTGCAAGACGGTCGAGGGCCGCCAGCCGCATTCGCTGCACGCCTATTTCCTGCTGGCCGGCGATCCCGCCATCCCGATCATCTACGAGGTCGACCGCCTGCGCGACGGCCGCTCCTTCACCACGCGCCGCGTGCTCGCGATCCAAAAGGGTGAGGCGATCTTCGCGATGTCGGCGTCGTTTCAGGTCGAGGAGCCCGGCTACGAGCACCAGATGCCGATGCCCGACGTGCCGATGCCGGAGGACCTCCCCGACCGGGAGGCGATGAACCGCAGCGTCCTGCCCAATATGCCCAAGGCGGTGCGCGCCTATTACCAGCGCGAACGGCCGATCGAAATCCGGCCGGTCGAATTCGCGCGCTACGCCGAAGGTGCCGGCTCGCGCGAGCCGAAATTCCACGTCTGGATCAAGGCGATCCAGCCCTTGCCCGACGATCCGGCGATCCACCAGGCCGTGCTCGCCTATGCCTCGGATTTGATGCTGCTCGATTCCAGCCTGATCGCCCACGGCACGACGGTCTTCGACGAGAAGATCCAGGGCGCCAGTCTCGACCACGCGCTCTGGTTCCACCGCCCCTTCCGCGCCGACGAATGGCTGCTCTACGCGCAGGACAGCCCCTCGACCTCCGGGGCGCGTGGCTTTTCGCGCGGCCTGGTCTTCGATCGGGGGGGCCGGCTGGTCGCCTCCGTGGCCCAGGAAGGCCTGATCCGGCCGCGCCCCGATCTCGGCTGATCACTTTTCAGGCATAAGCCAAAGTTTTCATCACTCGCACAAACTCTGAGCATGCTGCACGCGCTGGAATCACAGGCGCGCGCGCGATTCGGATCATCGCGGAACCCCGCTTCCCGCCGGGGCAGTTGGCACGCGCCTTGAATTGCGCCTGAACGACGCGCTGCGGCTCAACACGGCGCGCGAAGCGCAACGAGATCGCCGGGGCTGACTTCCGGGCGGCGTAAACGGGGAAACCCTTCAGATGAAGATCGTGATGGCTATCATCAAGCCGTTCAAGCTGGAGGAGGTGCGCGACGGGCTCACCGCCATCGGCGTGCACGGCCTGACCGTGACCGAGGTGAAAGGCTATGGCCGCCAGAAGGGCCATACGGAGATCTACCGCGGCGCCGAATACGCCGTGAGCTTCCTGCCGAAGATCAAGATCGAGGTCGCCGTATCCGACGAGCTCGTCGGCAAGGTGATCGAGGCGATCACGGCAGCCGCCCGCACCGGCCAGATCGGTGACGGCAAGATTTTCGTTTCGTCCATCGAGAAAGCCGTGCGCATCCGCACCGGCGAGACCGACGGCGACGCCCTCTGAGCCCAGATCTTTCTGTCAGGAGTTTCCAACAATGAATTTCAAGAGCCTTAACCGGGCCGGGCTTGTCGGACTGGCGCTCGCAGCGGCCGCCGGCGCCGCGCTCGCGCAGACCCCGGCCGCCGCCCCCGCCCCCGTGCCCAACAAGGGCGACGTCGCCTTCATGATGAGCTCGACCGTGCTGGTCCTGCTCATGACCATCCCGGGCCTGGCGCTGTTCTATGGCGGCCTGGTCCGCAGCAAGAACATGCTCTCGGTGCTGACGCAGGTCTTCGCCATCACCAGCATCGTCGTGCTGCTCTGGGTGACCTATGGCTACTCGCTCGCCTTCACCAATGGCGGCGGCCTTAACGACTATGTCGGCGGCTTCTCCAAGGCCTTCCTGAAGGGCGTCGATGCGACGACCACGGCGGCGACCTTCTCGAACGGCGTCGTCATCCCCGAATTCCTCTACATGGCCTTCCAGATGACCTTCGCCTGCATCACGCCGGCGCTGATCGTCGGCGCCTTCGCGGAGCGCATGAAGTTCTCGGCGCTGCTGCTCTTCACGGTGCTGTGGGTCACCTTCATCTACTTCCCGATGGCCCATATGGTCTGGTACTGGGGCGGCCCCGATCTCGTCGGCAACGCTGCCAAGGCGCTCGTCGATGCCGGCGCTGACGGCAAGGTCGCCGCACAGGCCGCGCTCGACGCCGTCAACGCCGATGCCGGCATGCTCTTCAAATGGGGCGCGCTCGACTTCGCCGGCGGCACCGTCGTCCATATCAACGCCGGCATCGCCGGTCTGGTCGGCTGCATCCTGCTCGGCAAGCGCATCGGCTACGGCAAGGAGCTGATGGCCCCGCACTCGCTGACGATGACCCTGATCGGTGGCGCCCTGCTCTGGGTCGGCTGGTTCGGCTTCAACGCCGGCTCGAACCTGGAAGCCAACGGCACCGCCGCGCTGGCCATGGTCAACACCTTCGTCGCCACGGCGGCGGCGGCGGTCGCCTGGCTCTTCGTCGAATGGGCCGTCAAGGGCAAGCCCTCGATGCTGGGCATGGTCTCCGGCGCCGTCGCCGGCCTCGTCGCGGTCACCCCGGCCGCTGGCTTCGCCGGACCGATGGGCTGCATCGTGCTCGGCCTCGTCGCCGGCATCGTCTGCTTCATCTTCTGCTCGACGGTGAAGAACGCGCTCGGCTATGACGACTCGCTCGATGTCTTCGGCATCCACTGCATCGGCGGCATCCTCGGCGCCCTGGCGACCGGCATCCTGGTCAATGTCGATCTCGGCGGCGCCGGCATCCCGGACTACTCGTCCAAGCCAGGCGAACTGGCCGTGGGCGCCTATGAGTTCGGCACGGCCTTTATGGCGCAGGTCAAGGCAGTGCTGTTCACGCTGGTGTTCAGCGGTGTCGGCTCGCTGATCCTCTACAAGATCGTCGACGTCATCGTCGGCCTGCGCGTCGCTCCCGATGCCGAGCGCGAAGGCCTCGACATCGCCGAGCATGGCGAGCGCGCCTATCACGACTGATCGCACCCACGATCTTTGCGTCTCACGTGAAACAATCCCCGGCGGGCAACCGCCGGGGATTTTTGTTGGCCGAGAGCCTTACCCAGCCGCCGGCTTGTTCAACGCGATATCGAGCACCTGGACGCTTTCAGGCAGTTCGATCAGGAATTCCGCATCCCGCTCCAGATGATGGATCTTGCGCGGGTCCGGCCCGGCGAAGCGCGACATCGCCGCGACGTTTTCCCAATAGGAGATCGTGATGAACTCGGTCTCGCCCGGCCGGTCCTCGCGAAACATCTGCGCACCCAGCGCCTTCTCCAGGAGCGGCGTCACGCCGACCGTCCGCAAATAATCGGCATATTCGTCCGCCCGTTTGGGCCGGACCCGGCCGCGCCAGATCCGCGCGATCGTCGCGACTTTCTCTCCATTTCCATCCAGCATCGTGACCTCCCGCTTCCAAGAACCATCCGGACAATGCGGACGTGACCGCAGCGTTCCGCAACCTGCTGTCGGATGCCGTCAGGGGCCCCAAGGTTAAGCGGGTCTTAACCTCGCCTTCCTAACGTGATCGCGATGGCCGATGCGACGCGGCCCGTAAGCCCAGGGATGACGGCTAACCCCGCATGCGCACGATCCGACGCTCTTCATCGCTGATGGACCGCCTGCCCGATCCGGTGCGGGAGTTCCTGTCGCGCCGCGCCAGCGAGATCACGGGTCTCGCCGTGCTGGCCCTGATGGCCGCCGTAGCCCTGTCGCTCGCGACCTGGTCGGTCGACGATCCCAGCCTCAACAACGCCACCAGCGGCGCCGTCAAAAACTGGCTCGGCCGGCCCGGCGCGATGATCGCCGATTTGCTGATGCAGTTGATCGGGCTTGGCGTCATCGCGCTGCTGTTCCCGCCCGTGATCTGGTCGCTCCGGCTGGTTCGCTTCCATCTCTTCGACCGTGGCGCGCTCAAGCTTGGCCTCTGGGTCGTCGGCGTCGCCGCCACGGCCGCCGTCGGCAGCGCGCTGCCGGCGACACCGCGCTGGCCCTTGCCGACCGGTATGGGCGGCGTCATCGGCGACGGCCTCCTGTTCGGCACCCGCAACCTCGCCGGCATCGCCGGCAATGCGCTCGGCGGCCTCGTCGGCTTCCTCTATGCCGGCATCGCCATCCTGGCGGTCACGGCTGCCGCGGGCTTCGGCTTCGTCAGCGACGAGGATCCGATCGCGGATGCCGACGATGCCGACGAATCCTGGTCCGAGAGCGAGGACCGCCGCGAGGACGAGCCCGGCATCGCCGTAATCCTGATCGGCTGGCTTGCCCATGGCGCGATGGCGCTGCGCGGCGCGATCCTGCGTCGCCTGCCGCAACCACCCGCGGCGGCCGCTCAGGGAGCGCAGCATGGCGGCGCTCCAATGCCTGCTGCCGGCCGTGTCCGCCGCGAACCGCAATTCCAGGACGGCCCTCGTCGCGAACAGGGCGTGCGCCCGACGCTGCCCGCCTTCGACCCCGAGCCGCTTCCCGCGCCCCGCTCCACCAAGGCAACGGGGCGCGATCTCGACCCGCCTTTCGATCTCGATGACGACGGCCCTCAGGATCTGCGCGACCTCAACGCCCCGCGCGTGACCGCGCCACCGCCTGCACCGAAGACGGGAAAGCGCATCCAGCGCGAGGCCCAGCCCTCCCTGCTCGATCGCGACGAATTCGAACTGCCGCCGCTGACCTATCTCGGCGAGCCCAAGAAACTGCCGGCCAACGCGATCTCGACGGATGCGCTGGAGCAGAACGCCACGCTGCTCGAAGGCGTGCTCGAGGATTTTGGCGTGCGCGGCGAGATCACGCAGGTGCGCCCCGGCCCGGTCGTGACGCTCTACGAACTCGAGCCTGCGCCGGGCACGAAGTCCTCGCGCGTGATTTCTCTCGCCGACGACATCGCGCGTTCGATGAGTGCGATTTCGGCGCGTGTGGCGGTGATCCCCGGCAAGAACGCGATCGGCATCGAACTGCCCAATGCCCGCCGCGAGACGGTCTTCCTGCGCGAATTGCTGGCCAGCCAGGATTTCGAGAGCTCCAAGCACAAGCTCGCTCTGGGGCTGGGCAAGACCATCGGCGGCGAGCCGGTGATCGTCGATCTCGCCAAGATGCCGCATCTCTTGGTCGCCGGCACCACCGGCTCGGGCAAGTCGGTGGCGATCAACACCATGATCCTGTCGCTGCTCTACCGGCTGACCCCCGAGCAGTGCCGGCTGATCATGGTCGATCCCAAGATGCTCGAACTCTCGGTCTATGACGGCATTCCCCATCTGCTCACGCCTGTCGTGACCGACCCGAAGAAGGCGGTCGTCGCCCTGAAATGGGCGGTGCGCGAGATGGAGGAGCGCTACAAGAAGATGTCGAAGCTCTCGGTGCGTAACATCGACGGCTTCAATGCGCGCGTGGTCGAGGCCAAGGCCGCCGGCGAGGTCATCACCCGCACCGTCCAGACCGGCTTCGACCGCCATTCCGGCGAGGCTGTTTATGAGGAGGAGGTCATGGACCTCGAGCCTCTTCCTTACATCGTCGTGATCGTCGACGAGATGGCCGATCTGATGATGGTCGCCGGCAAGGAGATCGAGGGCACGATCCAGCGCCTCGCCCAGATGGCGCGCGCCGCCGGCATCCATGTCGTGCTGGCGACGCAGCGGCCTTCGGTCGACGTCATCACCGGCACGATCAAGGCGAACTTCCCGACGCGGATCTCCTTCCAGGTCACCAGCAAGATCGACAGTCGCACGATCCTGGGCGAGATGGGCGCCGAGCAGCTGCTCGGCCAGGGCGACATGCTCTACATGGCCGGCGGCGGGCGCATCACCCGCGTGCACGGCCCCTTCGTCAGCGATGGCGAGGTCGAGAAGGTCGTGGCCCATCTCAAGACGCAAGGCCGGCCGCAATATCTCGACGCCGTCACCTCCGAGGAGGAAGAGGCCGGAGCCGAGGGCGAGGACGGCGCCGTCTTCGACAAGACCGGCATGGGTCAGGCCGAGAGCGACGATCCTTACGACCAGGCGGTTGCGGTGGTCCTGCGCGACAAGAAGGCCTCGACCTCCTACATCCAGCGCCGCCTCCAGATCGGCTACAACCGCGCCGCCTCGATCATGGAGCGGATGGAGAACGAAGGCATCGTCGGACCCGCCAACCACGCCGGCAAACGCGACATCCTCGTCGAGACCGGACGAGCACGCGAAGACGAGGATTGAGCGGCTCTCAGGCGTGTCAGCCCTTGCGGTTGCTGGCCTGCGTCCTCAAATTGCCATCAGGGTGCTGCAACCTCTCGCGCACCCGCAGCGTTGAGCTGCCGCGCGCCATGCCGGCAGCGGAAGAATGCGCAACATATGTGTCCGGTCGCTGCGAGAACTGCGGCGACACAGGAATGGAGCAGACCTGCTCATGACATCGCTCCCGACGCGTCGGGCCAAATTTGCCCTTGTGACTCTGCTCGGCTGCGCGGCCCTGCCTGCCTCGCTGGCAGCGCAGCCGCTGCAACTGCAGCCGTCCAAGCCGGCAGCCGCAAGGCCCGCAGTCGCGCGCCCGCTGCCTCTGCCGCCAAGCCGGCCGCCGGGTCTAGGCCTGCCGCGCGTCGCCGAAGCCGCTGCCGTGCAGCCGGCATCCTCATCGGCCGCAAACACCGTGGCGACGGAACCCGCACGGCCCGCCGCGACACCCGTTCGTGCCAAGGCCGGTGCACCAGCGACGCAGGAAGAGGCGATCGATCGGCTCAATACCTATCTCAACAGCTTCACCTCCCTGCAGGGCAACTTCATCCAGTTCGCCGCCAATGGGCGCCGCCTCGAAGGGCGCATCTACATCCAACGCCCTGGCAAGATGCGCTTCGAATACGAGCCTCCGGCGACGATCGAAGTGATCGCGGACGGCACCTCGGTCGCGGTTCGCGACAAGAAGTTGGCGACGCAGGACATCTATTCGCTCGGGCAGACGCCGCTGAAATTCCTGGTGCGCGAAAAGATGGATCTCGCCCGCGACGGCACCATCACCGGCGCAGGCATCGATGGCGACGTGCTCTCCGTGCGCCTCGAGGATCGTTCGACGCTGGGCGGGACTTCGAAAATCACGCTGAAATTCGACCTGGTCGCCAACGTGCTGAAGCAATGGGTGGTGATCGACCCGCAGGGCTACGAGACCTCGGTCGCGCTCTACAATCTCGACACCCAGCGCCGGCCCGACGCCAAGAACTTCGTGATCGACTACCAGCGCAAGCTTTGACGGTCACTGACACGGGCATCGCTCCGCAAGCCGCCTGAAACGGCTTGCCTTTTGCGCGCCAGCAAACCAGTTTCCGGCACCCTTCCGCCGGAACCTCTTTGCGTGCAACTCACCGTCACAAGCTGGAACATCAATTCCGTCAGGCTGCGGATCGGCATGGTCACGGATTTCCTGGCCACCCATGCGCCCGACATCCTCTGCCTGCAGGAAACCAAGACGCCCGACGAGCAGTTTCCAGCCAAGGCTTTCGAGAAGGCCGGCTATGTCCATCAGGCCTTCATCGGCCAGAAGGGCTATAACGGCGTCGCCATCGTCTCGAAGCTGCCCTTCAGCGAGAAGGACGCCATGGCGATGTGCGGACGCAACGACGCCCGCCACATGACCGCCGTTCTGGACAAGGGCGCGGGCGCCGCAGCCGGCGTCGCGATCCATAATTTCTACATTCCCGCCGGCGGCGATATTCCCGACCCCGCGAAGAACGACAAGTTCGCCCATAAGCTCGCCTTCCTCGACGAGATCGGCGCCTGGGGCATCGCAAAGCGGCCGACCGCCCGCCCCGCCATCCTGCTCGGCGACCTCAACATCGCTCCCTATGAGCACGATGTCTGGAGCCACAAGCAGCTCCTTGATGTCGTCAGCCACACGCCGATCGAGACCACGACGCTGGAGCGGCTGCGCACGGAGCTCGGCTGGACCGATGCGGCGCGCACGCTGCGGCCCGAGCCGGAGAAGCTCTACAGCTGGTGGAGTTACCGCGCCGCCGATTGGGAACTCTCGAACCGCGGCCGCCGGCTCGACCATATCTGGCTCTCGGACGGGCTGAAGCCGGCCCTGCGCGACGTCACCTTCCTGCGCGAGGCGCGGGGCTGGGAGCGCCCCTCGGACCATGTGCCGGTGACGGTAACGCTGGAGCTGTGATCTTGGCATCGTGCTCGCCCTTGTGGCGACCATCCACGTCTTGACCACCACATTCGTCGGTAAAGACGTGGATGGTCGCAGACAGGTCCGACCATGACGTCAGGCTGTCGCAGCCTTACCGGCGGTCGATCGCCGTCAGCGCGTCCTGAACCGCCGTCAACTCGTCGACGAAGCCGCGCAGCCTGTCGCTGATCGCGGTCGCCACGGCCTGCGCCGAGGCCGGTGACTCGGCCAGCACGCGGCGCATGACGCTGCGCGACAGCCGCATCACCTGGGTCGGTTCGCGCGCGATCGCGGTGGCCGAACGGGCGACCGAGGTGAAGAGCGCGATCTCGCCGATCAACGCGCCGGCCCCGACGATCTCCTCGGCCGGCTGCCCGTCCTCCCGGCTGGTGAGGGCGACGGCACCCGAGATGATCAGCACCCCGCCATCGGACGGCTCGCCGATGCGAAACAGGATGTCGCCGGCGCGCAGGATGCGGCTTTCCGCCGCGAAGGCGACGAGCCTTAGCGCATCGCGTTCCATCAGGCTCAGCAAGGGCTGCCGGGCCAAGAGGGCGATGTCGTCGTCGAGTGCCACGGGTTTAGGGGTTAAGCCGGTAGCCGCCGGCGTCCGTCACGAGCAGCCGGGCATTGCCCGGATCGGGCTCGATCTTCTGGCGCAGCCGGTAGATATGGGTTTCGAGCGTGTGCGTGGTGACCTGGCTGTTATAGCCCCAGACCTCCTGCAGCAGGACCTCGCGCGCGATCGGCTTGCGGCCGGCGCGATAGAGAAAGCGCAGGATCGCGGTTTCCTTCTCGGTCAGCTTGGTCTTCGAGCCCTTCTCGCTGACCAGCAGCTTCGAGCCCGGGTGGAAGGTGTACGGCCCGACCTGGAAGACCGCGTCCTCGCTCGCCTCGTATTGCCGCAGATGGGCGCGGATTCGCGCCAGCAGCACGGCGAACTTGAACGGCTTGACGACATAGTCGTTGGCGCCGGCCTCCAGCCCCAGCACGGTGTCGGCGTCCGAGCCCTGGCCCGTTAGCATGATGACCGGGCTCTTGAAGCCGTTCTTGCGCATCAGCTTGACCGCCTCGCGCCCGTCCATGTCCGGCAGGCCGACATCCATGATCGCAAGGTCGATTCGATCGGCCTGAACGGCCTTGACGGCGGCAGTCGCGGTTCCGGCCGTGGCAAGCTTGAACTCGTCATAGAGCGCCAGCTGTTCTGCAAGGGCCTCTCGCAGGGTCTGGTCGTCATCGACCAGCAGGATATGATGGAGGGCGGGCATGAAGCTTCGTTCGCACGAGAAATGACGGATCACCATGAGCCCGCTGAATCGCGACCGCAAGTCACGCCCTATGGAATTCCCGTGAGAAAACGTGAGAATCGGGCGTCTCGTCGCGGCCATGGTGGTCCCCCGCGCCTGACCGCGTTGCGCGTCTTCGCCTCCATCCGCGACCGTCGGAAGGGCTTTCTGCTCGCTGGGGGAGCGGCCTTTCCCTGCGCGCTGGGTCGCTCGGGAATCGGCACGCTGAAGCGCGAGGGCGATGGCCGCACGCCGCGCGCCGCCTTGCCGTTGCGCAGCGTGCTGTTCCGGCCCGACCGCGTCAGTCGCCCGCGCACGCTTCTGCCGATGCGCGCCATAGGCCCGCGCGACGCCTGGTGCGACGACGCGTCCGACCGCCGCTACAACCGCCTGATCGACCGCCCGCCTGGCGAAGCGGAGGAACGACTGAAGCGCGACGACCATCTCTACGACGTCGTGGTCGAACTCGGCTGGAACGATGCGCCGGTGATTCGCGGTCGCGGCAGCGCGATCTTCTGGCATCTCGCGCGACCGGGCTTCACGCCGACGGCCGGCTGCGTCGCTGTCGAGGGCCATGTCTTCGCCAAGGTCCTGCCCCGGCTGGCGCGGCGCTGCGTGATGCGCATCGGCTAATCTAACCGCGCGCCCCAAAGATCGCGCTGCCGACCCGCACATGCGTCGCTCCGAGCTGGATCGCCGCCTCGTAATCGGCGCTCATACCCATCGACAGGCCGCGCAGGCCGTGCTTCGCCGCAATCTTGGCCAGCAGCGCGAAATGCGGTGACGGCGGATCCTCCGCCGGGGGAATGCACATCAAGCCCTCGATCACCAGGCCATGATGCACCCGGCAGAGATCGAGGAAGGCGTCGATCTCGCTCGGGCTGACGCCGCCCTTCTGCGGCTCGTCGCCGGTGTTGACCTGTACGAACAGGGTCGGCGCCTTGCCGCTGCGGCCGATCTCGCGCGCCAGCTCCTTGGCGAGGCTCTCGCGGTCGAGCGAGTGGATCGCGTCGAACAGCTCGACCGCCTCCTTCGCCTTGTTGGACTGGAGCGGCCCGATCATATGAATCTGGGCATCGGGAAAGCGCTCTTTCAGCCCCGGCCACTTGGCCTTGGCCTCCTGGACATAGTTCTCGCCGAAGACGCGCTGCCCGGCCTCGAGCGCCGGCAGGATCGCTTCCGCCGGCATCGTCTTGGAGACCGCGATCAGCGTCACCGAATCCGGCTCGCGCTCGAAATCGCGCGCTGCGCGGGCGATCGCGGCTTTCGTCTCGGCCAATCGCGTAACCGTATCGCTCATCTCGCATCCCTCATGCCTGGCGCGGCGTTGACCGCGTGGCCTCAATGGTGTCCTAGTCCGGCCACATCCGATCATGCAAGAATAGCCCGCTACCATGGCCGTCGAACGCTACAATCCCAAGGAATCCGAGCCGAAATGGCGTGCCGTCTGGGAGGAGCGCAAGCTCTTCGAGACGCGCAACGACGACCCGCGCCCGAGCTACTACGTCCTCGAGATGTTCCCCTACCCCTCGGGGCGCATCCATATGGGCCATGTCCGCAACTATGCCATGGGCGACGTGGTCGCACGCTACAAGCGGGCCAAGGGCTTCGCCGTGCTGCATCCGATGGGCTGGGACGCCTTCGGCCTGCCCGCCGAGAACGCCGCCAAGGCCAAGAACGTCCACCCGCGTGAATGGACCTACGCCAACATCGCCTCGATGAGGGCGCAGCTGCAGTCCATGGGCCTGTCGCTCGACTGGAGCCGGGAGTTCGCGACCTGCGACCCCTCTTATTATCGCCACCAGCAGAAGATGTTCCTCGACTTCCTCAAGGCAGGGCTGGTCGATCGCAAGACCGCCAAGGTCAACTGGGACCCCGTCGATGAGACCGTGCTCGCCAACGAGCAGGTCATCGACGGCAAGGGCTGGCGCTCTGGCGCACCCGTGGAGATCCGCGAACTGACGCAGTGGTTCTTCAAGATCACGGCCTATGGCCAGGAGCTGCATGACGCGCTGGAGGGCCTGACCCGCTGGCCCGACAAGGTCCGCCTGATGCAGAAGAACTGGATCGGCCGCTCGGAAGGGCTGCTGATTCGTTTCGCTCTCGAATCGAAAGCGGTTGAGGCAGACGAGATCGAGGTCTACACGACGCGGCCCGACACGCTGTTCGGCGCGAAGTTTATCGGCATCGCCCCCGATCATCCGATTGCGAAGATGGTTGCCGCTCAGAGCCCTGCCCTGCAGGCCTTCATCGAGGAGTGCAAGCGCACGGGCACGGCCCAGGAGAACATCGACAAGGCCGAGAAGCTCGGCTTCGATACGGGCTTGCGTGTTGCGCATCCCTTTGATCCCACATGGACTTTGCCGGTCTATGTCGCCAATTTCATCCTGATGGAATACGGCACCGGCGCGATCTTCGGCTGCCCGGCCCATGACCAGCGCGACCTCGACTTCGTCAACAAGTATGGCCTGGGTAATACCCCGGTCGTCGCCCCCGAAGGCGTCGATCCCCAGAGCTTCGTCGTCACCGACACCGCCTATGTCGACGACGGCCGCATGATCAATTCGCGCTTCCTCGACGGTATGACCATTCCGGAGGCGAAAGAAGATGTCGCCCGCCGGCTGGAAGGCGAAACCCGCGGCAACCGCCCGGTCGGCGCCCGCAAGGTCAATTTCCGTTTGCGCGACTGGGGCGTCTCCCGCCAGCGCTACTGGGGCTGCCCGATCCCGGTGATCCACTGCGCCGATTGCGGCACGGTGCCCGTTCCCGACGCCGACCTGCCGGTGAAGCTGCCCGACGACGTCTCCTTCGACAAGCCAGGCAACCCGCTCGATCATCATCCGAGCTGGAAGCACGTCGCTTGTCCGCAATGCGGGAGGCCAGCCCGGCGCGAGACCGACACCATGGACACCTTCGTCGACTCGTCCTGGTATTTCGCTCGCTTCACCGATCCGTGGCGGACGGAAAGCCCGACCGACCCGAAGGTCGTCGACCGCTTCCTGCCCGTCGACCAGTATATCGGCGGCGTCGAGCACGCGATCCTGCACCTGCTCTATTCGCGCTTCTTCACCCGCGCCATGAAGGCGACCGGCCATGCCGGGCTGGACGAGCCTTTTGCGGGCATGTTCACGCAGGGCATGGTGGTCCACGAGACCTACCGCGACGCCGATGGCAACTGGGTCGAGCCCGGCGACGTCCGTATCGAGGGCGCCGGGGCCGATCGCCGGGGCTTCCAGGTCGACACCGGCGCACCGATCGAGATCGGCGCGATCGAGAAGATGTCGAAGTCGAAGAAGAACGTCGTCGATCCCGACGACATCATTGCCTCCTACGGCGCCGACACCGCGCGCTGGTTCATGCTCTCCGATTCGCCGCCGGATCGCGACGTGATCTGGACCGATGAGGGCGTTCAGGGCGCGGCGCGCTTCGTCCAGCGCCTCTGGCGGCTGTTGAGCGAGATCGCCGAGCGCACCGGCAACACGGCGCCCCGCCCTGCGAGCTTCGGTGAGGCGGCGGAAACCCTGCGCAAGGCCAGCCATCGCGCGCTGGATGCTGTCGGCAACGATATCGAGCGCCTCGGCTTCAACCGCTGCATCGCCCATGTCTACACCCTGACCAACGCCATCGGAAGAGCGCTGGACGCCGCTGCCGAGGACGCGGCGCTGACCCCTGACGTCGCCTTCGCCCTGCATGAAGCGGGCGTGATCGCGACGCAGCTCGTGGCGCCGATGATGCCGCATCTGGCCGAGGAATGCTGGCAGGCGCTCGGCCAGCAGGGCCTGGTGGGTGAAGCCAACTGGCCCGACGCGGAAGCAGGCCTGCTCAAGGACGACAGCGTGACGCTGCCCGTCCAGGTCAACGGCAAGAAGCGCGCGGAGGTGACCGTGCCCGCGGATGCGGATACGGTGGCGGTCGAGGCGCTTGTGAGAGCGTCGGAGATCGTCACCAAGGCGCTTGACGGCCGCGAGATCCGGAAGATCATCGTCGTGCCCGGGAGAATCGTGAATGTCGTCGTCTGAAGCCGGAAACCGCGACGCCCAGCCGAGCCGCCGCGCAATGCTGGCCGCCGTCATGGGCATGGCCGCGCTGGCAGGCGGATGCCTGCAGCCGCTCTATGCCGAGAATACCGCCAGCGTGACCGGCGGCAGCGTCAGGAATGCGATGAAAGAGGTCGAGATCCCCGAGATCAAGGGGTTGGTCGGCCATTATCTCCGCAACGAGCTGGTCTTCGAGCTCGACGGCGGCGGCGAGCCCGATCGCACCAAGCGGCTGAAGCTCGACGCCAAGATCGCCGAAGCGCTCGAGGTCGTCACCGTGGATTATGCGAATGGCCGCGCCGATTCAGCGATCCTCGTCGCCACAGCAACCTGGACGGTGACGGAAATCGGCTCCGGCAAGGTCGTGTCCTTCGGGACCAATATCGTCCGCGCGCCCTATGAGCGCTCGTCGCAGCGCTTCGCCACGGTCCGCGCCGCCCGCGACGCACAGATTCGCGCCGCGAAGAACCTCGCGACCCTGATTCGCGGGCAGATGGCCGCCGACCTCGTCGCCGGCTGAGCAGGCTGGAACGCGACCATGGTCGCCATCAAGGCGCATGAGGCCGACCGGGCGCTGGCGAGGCTCGACCCCGCCTGCCGCCTTGTCCTGATCTACGGACCCGATGCCGGCCTCGTCTCGGAACGCGCCTCCGCGCTCGCCCGCGCCCATGTCGATGACGCCGGCGACGCCTTCCAGCTCGTCCGCATGAGCGGTGACGACATTGCCTCGGACCCGCTCAAGCTCGTCGACGAGGCCAACACGATCGGGCTCTTCGGCGGCCGGCGGGCCATTCGGGTCTCACCAACGTCGAAACCATTGCTGGCCGCCGTTGAACCCCTGCTGACGACGCCCTCGAAGGATGCGATCGTCATCGTCGAGGCCGGCGATCTCCAGCGCAGCAACCCCCTGCGCACCGCCTGCGAGCGCGCGCGGACGGCGCTTGCCGTGCCCTGCTATGGCGATGCGGCTCGCGATCTCGTTGGAATCATTGATGAAATGGTCCGCGCATCCGGAAAGGCCATCGATCGCGCCAGCCGGGACCATCTGGCCGGGTTGCTGGGCGGCGATCGCCAGACCTCGCGCCGCGAGATCGAAAAGCTGCTGCTCTATGTCGGGTCCGAAACAACCGTCAGCGAGGCGCATATCGAGGCTGTCGTCGGCGACACGGCCCAGCGTGAACAGGCCATGCTCGTCGATGCGGTCTTCTCCGGCAAATTGCCCGCTCTCGACCTCGCCCAGGCCAAGCTCGCCGGCGAGGGGCTCGACCCCGGCGTGATGCTCGGCACCGTGCTGCGCCACACCCTGACACTGCTGAAGGCTCGCCAGGGTATGGATGCAGGACGCAGCGCACGCGACATGGTGGCGGCGATGCGCCTGCCCTATCCGCGCATTGCTGCGACCGAGGTCGCCCTGACGAACTGGACGACCGCCAAGCTGATGGAGGCGGTCACCCTGCTCGGCACCGCCACGCTGGCCGCGCGCCGCGACGGCGACATTGGCAAGGCTGGCGCGACACGCGCGCTCTGGACGCTGGCGAGGCTGGGAAGACCAGCCGGGCGCGGCGAATAGAGCCGAATCAGTCCTTCAGCCGCCGGCACAACGCGTCGAGCTGTTCGAGCGTCTTATAGCTGATCTTCATCTCGCCGCCGCCATTGGCACGATGCGCGATGGAAACGGAGAGGCCGAGAGCCTCCTCCAGCGCCTTCTCGACGGCGCGGGTGTCGGGATCTTTCTCGATCTTCGGTTTGGTCGAGATGCTTTTGGTCTCGCCGCGCGATTCATCCTGCACGATCCGCTCGATATCGCGAACGCTGAGGCCTTCGTCGATGATCTTCCGCGCCATCAATTCCGGGTCCGAAACGGACAGTAGGGAACGGGCGTGACCGGCCGAGACCGTCCCATCACTGACCATCTGTCGAACCGATTCGGGCAGCTTCGACAGGCGCAGCGTGTTGGCGACATGGCTGCGGCTCTTGCCAATCACACGGGCAAGGTCATTCTGCGTGTAATTAAACTCGGCGATCAGCCGCTCATAGCCGGCGGCCTCCTCAATCGCATTCAGATCCGTCCGCTGGACGTTCTCGACGATCGCGATCTCGAGGGCTTCGCGATCATCGGCCTCGACCAGGATCACCGGCACGTCATGCAGGCCGGCGCGTTGCGCCGCCCGCCAGCGCCGCTCGCCGGCTATGATCTCATAGGCATCGAGCATGCCGGAGATCGCCCGCACGATGATCGGCTGGAGAATGCCGCGCTCCCGCACCGACGCCGTTAGCTCCTCGAGATCGACCTCGACAAAATTGCGCCGCGGATTGCGCGCACTCGGCCGCAGGAACTCCACCGGCACGCGGCGCTGGCCGCGAGCCCGCTCCAATGCACCGATTTCATCGCCGACATCGCCGATCAGCGCTGCCAGACCCCGGCCCAGGCGTGAACGCCCCTGTTCTTCGGCCATTGCCATCCTCGTCAACCTCTACGCAAAAATGGGCTCAGGCTGCGGCGCGCAAGGCGCGCTCGCGCCGGATCACCTCGGACGCCAGCTTCAGATAGGCCTGCGAACCCGAACAGCGCAGATCATAGAGCAGCGCCGGCTTGCCGTAGGAAGGCGCCTCGGAGATGCGGACATTGCGCGGAATCACCGTGTCATAGACCTTGTCGCCGAGGAACTCGCGCACATCGGCCATAACCTGGCCCGACAGATTGTTGCGCGGGTCGTACATGGTCAGCACGACGCCTTGGATGATCAGGCGCGGATTGAGGCCGGCGCGTACCTGCTCGACCGTCTTGAGCAGCTGGCTCAGGCCTTCGAGCGCGAAGAACTCGCATTGCAACGGCACCAGAACCGCATCGGACGCCGTCATCGCGTTGATCGTGATCAGGCTCAACGATGGCGGGCAGTCGATCAGGACATAGGTCAAATCGGAGCAGCGCTGGTCATAGACCAGCTCGTCGATGGCGTTCTTCAGGCGATGGGCCCGATCCTTCGAAGACGCGATCTCCAACTCGACCCCAAGAAGGTCGAGCGTCGACGGCGCCAGGAAAAGTCCGGGGACCGCCGTCTCCTGCATCGCCTGGCCGAGGCCGACATCGCCGCAGAGCACGTCATAGGTCGAGGATTTGCGACTCCGGCGATCGACGCCGAGCCCCGTCGAGGCGTTGCCCTGCGGGTCGAGGTCGATGATCAGCACCTTTTCGCCGATCGCCGCCAGCGCCGTCCCGAGGTTGATCGCGGTCGTCGTCTTACCGACGCCACCCTTCTGATTCGCGAGTGCCAGCACGCGCGGGCGGCGCGGCAGGGCAATAGGTGTGAGATCGGTCATTGATCGGCCCGTTTCTCGGCCGCGCGGACCATCAGGATCCGGGCGGCGCCATCCGTGACGGAGGAAACCGTTGATGCCTGAATCTTCCAATATCTGGACGAGTCCGTCAATTCCGCATCTAGATGTTGTCCCTTGGGAAAGAGTCCCAGCGTCCCGGTTCTCAACAGGTCTTTGCACCAGTCGAGAAGCTGCGGCAGTGGCGCCAGCGCACGGGCGGTGACGACATCGATCTTGCCGGTAAAATCATCGATCACATCGTCGATGCGCGCAGCATGAACGGTCACCGGGGCACCGGTCAGGCGCGCCGCATGCCGGAGAAAGGCACATTTTCGGCTGTTGCTCTCGACCAGGTGAATATGCCCGCCTGATCGCTCTGCCAGGCAGATACCGATCACCAGGCCGGGAAATCCGCCGCCAGAGCCGAGATCGAGCCATCGCAAGGCTTCGGGCGCCAATCCGAACAATTGGAGCGAATCCGCGATATGGCGCGTCCAGACCTCCGCGAGCGTCGCCGAGGAGACGAGATTTTTCGCGGCCTGCCAGCGCTCCAGCTCCGAGACCAGCAGGGCCAGACGCTCCTCTGTTTCACGTGAAACAGGCGTCAAGCGCAAAGCGCGAGCGCGGTCGGAATTATCAACAACCACGAATCAGACCGCCGGCTCGGCAGTCTGCTGAACCCGGCGGCCGCGCCGCGCATGGGCCGCAAGTAGCGTCAACGCCGCCGGTGTCATGCCCTCGATCCGCCCCGCCTGCGCCAGATCGGCTGGCCGTTCACTGGCGAGCTTAGCCTTGAGCTCGTTCGACAACCCGGAAATACCGTCGAGATCGAGATCCTCGGGCACCTTCAACGCCTGGTCGCGGCGATAGCCCGCGATCTCCGCTGCCTGCCGGTCGAGATAGACCGCATAGACCGCATCCGCCGTGACGCGGGCCGCAATACCCGGCGGATAGACAGCAAGCTCAGGCCAGATCGCCGCCAGCCGCTCGAAGCCGACATCGGGATAGGACAGGATCTGGTAGGCGCTGCGCCGCACGCCATCGCGATTGAGCTGCAGCCCGACGGCCTCGGCCTGCTGCGGCGTGAGCCAGAGGTTTTGCAGCCCTGTCCGCAGGCTCTCGATCGCCGCGCTCCGTGTCGCATAGGCAGCCTGGCGCCGCGACCCCACAATTCCCAGGGTCGATCCCAGCGCTGTCAGCCGCTCGTCGGCATTGTCCACCCGCAGGGAGAGGCGGAACTCCGCCCGCGACGTGAACATTCGATACGGCTCCGTAACGCCGCGTGTCACGAGGTCGTCGACGAGCACGCCGATATAGGACGAGGTCCGCTCGAACACGACGGGCTCGGCCCCGCCTGCGCGCCGCGCCGCGTTCAAGCCCGCAAACAGCCCCTGCGCGCCGGCTTCCTCATAACCCGTCGTGCCGTTGATCTGCCCGGCCAGGAACAGCCCCCCGACCGCCCGGGTTTCCAGCGTATTCCGCAGCGACCGCGGATCGACGAAATCATACTCGATCGCATAGCCCGGCCGCAGCATGACGGCGCGCTCCAGGCCCGGAATCGTTGCGAGAACGCCGAGCTGCACATCTTCCGGCAGCGAAGTCGAGATGCCGTTCGGGTAGACCGTCGGATCGTCCAAGCCCTCGGGCTCGAGGAAGATCTGGTGCCCGTCGCGATCGCCGAAACGGCCGACCTTATCCTCAATCGACGGGCAATAGCGCGGCCCGCGCCCTTCGATCTGGCCGGAAAACATCGGCGCGCGATGGAGATTGGCCCGGATAAGATCATGCGTCGCCAGCGTCGTGCGCGTGATCCCGCACGAGATCTGCGGCGTCGTGATCTTATCCGTCAGGGTCGAGAATGGCTCGGGAGGATCGTCTCCGGCCTGCATCTCCAGCGCAGCCCAGTCGATCGTGCGGCCATCCAGACGTGGCGGCGTGCCGGTCTTGAGCCGCCCCAGCGGAAAGCCATGGCGCTCCAGCGTCACCGACAGGCCGAGCGACGGTGCCTCATCGACCCGGCCCGCCGGGATCTTGGCTTCGCCGATATGGATCAGCCCGCGCAGGAAGGTGCCTGTCGTCAACACGACCGTTCCGGCCGCGAATCGATGTCCATCGGCCATCAGCACCGCCGCGACCCGGCCGTCCCGGATGTCGATATCAAAAACCTCGCCCGCGAGGATCGACAGATTGGCCTGCTCAGCGAGCAGGTCCTGGATCGCCTGTCGGTAGAGCTTGCGATCGGCCTGGGCCCTCGGGCCGCGCACGGCCGGACCCTTGCGCCGGTTGAGCATCCTGAACTGGATGCCGGCACGATCGGCCGCCCGCGCCATCAGACCGTCGAGCGCATCGATCTCGCGGACGAGATGGCCCTTGCCGAGCCCGCCGATCGCGGGATTGCACGACATCACGCCGATCGTGTCGATGCGATGCGTCACCAGCGCCGTGCGCGCGCCATAGCGTGCCGCAGCCGCGGCAGCCTCGACGCCGGCATGGCCGCCGCCCACGACAATGACGTCGTAACGCGTTTCGATGGGATCAAGGGACATGGCTGATCGCTATCGAAGCGGCTGCCGCGGGTCAATGATTATCGGATTCGTCCGCTTTTCTCGGGGCTTACGCCGGAGCGCACACCGTCATTTGCCGATGCAGAACCCGGAAAAGAGCTGGTCCAGCACATCCTCCACATCGATCCGCCCCAGCAGGCGCTCGAGCGCCAACACGGCAACGCGGATGTCTTCCGCCAGAAGCTCGGCCTGCCCGTGCCGGCCGTCGACGGCATGCTCTAGTGCGACGATCGCCTGCGCGACGGCGACGCGGTGCCGCTCCCGCGTCAGCAGGGCGGGCTCGGCTTGAGTCAGCCCCGAGAGCCGCCCGACGATCGCCGTGAGCAAGGCTTCGAGGCCGTCGCCCGAAACCACCGAAATCGGCAATTCCCCCGGCAGCGACGGCGGCCCCGAAAGGTCCGCCTTGGTCGCAATCGCGAGCGAGTTGGCCTCTCGATGGATTCGATCCGGCTCCGAATCGATAGCGCGCAGGCTCAAAACCAGATCGGCCCGTGCGACGAGAGCCCGGGCGCGCCGCACGCCCTCCGACTCGATCGGATCGACACTATCGCGCAATCCCGCTGTATCGACCAGGAGGACCGGCAGCCCCGCGAGATCGAGCCGAACCTCGATCGCATCGCGCGTGGTTCCGGCAACCGGCGAGACGATCGCGACATCGCGCCGGGCGAGCGCGTTCATCAGGCTGGACTTGCCGGCATTGGGGGGGCCGGCCAGCACCACGACAAAACCCTCGCGCACGCGTTCGCCCATCGCGAAGCTGCCAAGCGCCGCGCTCAGCTCCGGTAGCACCAGCGTCACACCCGTCAGGGCCTGCTCCACCAGCGGCCCCGTCACATCGCCTTCGTCGGAGAAGTCGATCTCGGCCGCCAGCAAAGCCATGGATTCGATCAGGGCCGACCGCCAGCGCCCGACCGAGTCGCCAAGCGTGCCTTCCATCTGGCGCAAGGCCTGGCGACGCTGCCATTCCGTTTCCGAATCGATCAGGTCGGCCAGGCCCTCGACCGCTGCGAGGTCGAGCTTGCCGGCCTCGAAGGCGCGACGGGTGAACTCGCCGGATTCGGCCAGACGCAGACCGGGCAGGGCGCATAGAACGACCAGCAGCCGCGCCAGCACGGCCCGCGCACCATGGATATGGAATTCGGCGACATCCTCGCCGGTGAAGCTCGCAGGGGAGGGGAAATACAGCACGAGCGCGCTGTCGATGACCTCGCCCGCCTCGTCGCGAAGCCGGCGCAAGGCTGCCTGGCGCGGCTGCGGCACGCCGCCAGCGATCGTTTCGAGGACGAATCGGACGCGCGGTCCCGAGATTCGGACGACGGCGACACCGGCACGGCCGGAGCCCGACGACAACGCCACGATCGTGGGATGAATGTCAGGCTCGCTCATGAGCTCGAACTTGCGCTAGCGAGGCGGCCGCGGGAACCGTGATCTTGGAAAGCAAGACGCTGCCATCACGGGTCCGAATCGATCGACCGGGCCCGTGTGTCAGGCGGATCAGGTGTTCATCGAGTCGAAGAAGTCGGCGTTCTGCTTGGTCTGGCGGAGCTTGTCCATCAGGAACTCGATCGCGTCCTGCGGGCCCATCGGGTTGAGGATGCGGCGCAGCACATAGGTCTTGGCCAGCACATCCTTCGGCGTGATGAGCTCTTCCTTGCGGGTGCCGGATTTGAGGATGTCGATCGCCGGGAAGATGCGCTTGTCCGAGACCTTGCGGTCCAGGATGATTTCCGAGTTACCGGTGCCCTTGAACTCCTCGAAGATCACCTCGTCCATGCGCGAGCCGGTATCGATCAGCGCGGTCGCAACGATGGTCAGCGAGCCACCTTCCTCGATATTGCGGGCCGCACCGAAGAAGCGCTTCGGCCGCTGAAGGGCATTGGCGTCGACACCGCCGGTCAGGACCTTGCCCGAGGACGGCACCACGGTGTTGTAGGCGCGGCCGAGGCGGGTGATCGAATCCAGCAGGATCACAACGTCGCGCCCATGCTCGACCAGGCGCTTGGCCTTCTCGATCACCATCTCGGCGACCTGGACGTGGCGGGTCGCCGGCTCGTCGAAGGTCGAGGACACGACCTCGCCCTTCACCGAGCGCTGCATGTCGGTGACCTCTTCCGGACGCTCGTCGATCAGCAGCACGATGAGATAGCATTCCGGGTGATTGGTGGTGATCGACTGCGCGATGTTCTGCAGCAGCACCGTCTTGCCGGTGCGCGGCGGCGCCACGATCAGGGCGCGCTGGCCCTTGCCGATCGGGGCTACAATATCGATCACGCGGGCCGAGAAATCCTTCTTGGTCGGTTCGGCGACTTCGAGGCGCAGGCGCTCGTCGGGATAGAGCGGCGTCAGATTGTCGAAATTGATCTTGTGCTTGATCTTCTCGGGATCTTCGAAATTGATCGTGCTGACTTTGAGCAGGGCGAAATAGCGCTCGCCATCCTTGGGTCCGCGAATCGGCCCCTCGACGGTATCGCCGGTGCGCAGGCCGAACTTCCGGATCTGCGTCGGCGAGACATAGATGTCGTCCGGCCCCGGCAGATAGTTGGAATCGGGCGAGCGCAGGAAGCCGAAGCCGTCGGGCAGGACCTCGACCACGCCTTCACCGAGGATCTCGGTGTCCTTGGCCGCGAGCTGCTTCAGGATGGCGAACATCAGCTCCTGCTTGCGCATCGTGCTGGCGTTCTCGACCTCGAGCCCCTCGGAAAAGGCGAGCAGTTCGGTCGGCGATTTGACCTTGAGGTCTTGGAGTTTGATTTCCCGCATGGGGCACCCGGATCGTAAATGTCCCGACGCAGATGGCCGGAACCAGGACGGTAATGGAAGGGTCGACAGGCTCGGACGGACGGCGCGGAGAGTGCGCGCCACGAGCGGCTGCTACGGCAGTCGGCTCACGAACCATCGACAACAGGGAGAACGCTGGAGAAGCGCACGCTCCTGATAGCCGGAAATCTCGTCCTGCTCAAGCGGGAAACCGCAAATCGTCAGAACGGCTTCACGATCACGAGAATCACGATCGCCGCCATCAGCACGGCCGGCACTTCGTTGATGATCCGGTAGAAGCGCGCCGACTTGTCGTTGCGGTCCTCGGCGAAGGCCCGGACCCGCCCGACGAGATAGCCATGAACGCCCGACAGGATGAAGACCAGCAGGAGCTTGCCGTGCAGCCAGCCACCCTTGAAGCCGAAGGCGCTCCAGGCGAGGTACAAGCCCAGCGCCCAGGTCAGGATCATCGCGGGGTTGATGATACCCTTCAGCAGCCGCCGCTCCATGATCTTGAAGGTCTCGGACTGGATCGAACCGACCGGCGATTCGACATGGTAGACCATCAGCCGCGGCAGATAGAGCATGCCGGCCATCCAGGCGATCACCGCCATAACGTGGAAGGCCTTGATCCATTCATACATTGGGATTGAGCTCCATCATGCCTTCAGGCCCGAACCGCGGCGAGCAGCCGTTCGACATGGGCGATCGGCGTGTCCGGCAGGATACCGTGGCCGAGATTGAAAACGAAGGGACCGTCGCCGAATGCCGCACGCACGGCCTCGACCTCGCGCTCGAGTTCGGGTCCCCCGGCGCGCAGCACCAGCGGATCGAGATTGCCTTGGACCGGCACCAGCGACTGGATCTCGTCGCGCGCAAACGCCCGGTCGATATCGGTTTCGAGCCCGACCGCATCGACGCCCGTCGCCCAGACATAATGCGGGATCAGCCGGCCAGCCCCACGCGGGAAACCGATGATGCGCGTCTCAGGGTGCCGCGTCCTGACGCCCTCAACGATACGATAGGTCGGCTCGATGCACCAGCGCTCGAAATCCTCCGGCCCCAGCGATCCGGCCCAGCTATCGAAGATCTGGACGGCATCGACCCCCGCCTCGATCTGCGCGCAGAGATAATCGATCGAAGCAATGACGATCCGGTCGATGATCATCTGGAACAGCATCCGGTTGCTGCCGAACAATGCCTTGGCCGGGCCCTGATCCGGCGTGCCGCGCCCGGCGACCATATAGGTCGCAACCGTCCAGGGAGCCCCGCAGAAGCCGATGAAGGCCGTCTCCCGTGGCAATGACGCCTTGACCCTGCGAACCGTCTCGATGACCGGCGCAAGTACATCCGGATTGGCCTGAGCATCGATCTCGCCAAGCCTGGTCAGATCGGCGACAGGCTCAAGTCTCGGACCCTCGCCCTCGACAAACCAGAGCTTCTGGCCCAGCGCTTGGGGCACGACCAGAATATCGGAGAACAGGATCGCCGCATCGAAACCGAAACGCCTGATCGGCTGCAGGGTGACCTCGGCAGCCATCTCCGGATTGTAGCAAAGATCGAGGAAGCTCCCGGCCTTGGCACGAAGCGCACGATACTCCGGGAGATAGCGCCCGGCCTGCCGCATCATCCAGATCGGAGGGGTCGTTAGCGTCTGGCCGGACAGCGCTTTCAGAAAGGCCGGTTCGTGCTCAGTCGCGGTGCTCATCGGCCATCCATCCCGATCTCTCTTAAATATGATTCTTGAGAGAGAATCTTCTTCTTTGACTCTTGGAGGGGGGCAAATAGCCCGGCGCAGGACTGTCCACAACCAGTCCACAGGCGATCGGCCCATGTTCGTACGCTGCCGACAAGCCGACAGGGTCCGTTAACGGTTTATTAACCCATCCGAATCCGCGGTGACGGAGTCACCCCCCAAAATGATTCACGTGAAACACTGCTCCCTGTCCCCACAGGGTTCGGCCTGTTGATGGAAAGCGAGAGTTATACAGACGCGTTGGCGCAGCCCTTTCGCCTGTCCGTTTGTCCACAGCGTTCCCCAGGTCTGTCCCGCCGGACCGTGGCTCGGTCTCAGTCCGAATCCGGCGTTTCGCCGAGCGCCAATTTGCTTTGCCGGCCCGGCGGGCTAGAGGTGGCTGACGCCGCCTCGACCCGGGAGCCACCGTGGCCCGCAACTATTTTCATCTCCATCTCGTCTCCGACGCGACCGGCGAGACGCTGATCGCGGTCAGCCGTGCCGCAGCCGCGCAATACGAGACCGTCTCGGCGATCGAGCATGTCTACCCGCTGGTGCGCTCGGAGGCGCAGCTGGCGCGTGTGCTGGCGGAGATCGAGGCCTCGCCCGGTGTCGTGCTCTACACCCTGGTCGAGCCGGAATGGTCGGCTCGGCTGGAGAATTTCTGCCGAGAGCTGGGTTGCCCCTGCCTGTCAGTGCTGCAGCCCGTGCTGTCGCTATTCCAGTCCTATCTCGGCCAGGCTTCCGCCCCGAAGCCCGGTGCACAACACGTACTCAATGCCGAATATTTCCGCCGCATCGACGCGATGAACTACACGCTGCTGCATGATGACGGACAGCTCGGCGGCGATCTCGAAAGCGCCGACATCATCCTCGTCGGCATCAGCCGGACCTCGAAGACTCCGACCTCGATCTATCTCGCCAATCGCGGCATCAAGACCGCCAACATTCCGCTGGTGCCGAATGTGCCGCTGCCGGCCGAACTCGAACACATCAAGAAGCCGCTGATCGTCGGCCTGGTCGCCAGCCCCGACCGCATCGTGCAGATCCGCCAGAACCGGCTGCTCTCGCTCAAGGCCGATGACGAGACGCCCTATGTGGATCCGGCCTCAGTCGCCGACGAGGTGGCCCAGTCGCGCAGGCTCTGCGCCCGCAAGGGCTGGCCGGTGATCGATGTGACGCGGCGCTCGATCGAGGAGACGGCGGCCTCGATCCTCGATCTGCTGCGCGACCACCGCATGAAGTTCATCGCGACATGAGCGCGGCCGCGCTCTGGCTGTCGAACCAGCCGCTGCTGCTCGCTTCGGGCAGCACGACGCGGCGCGACATGCTGCTGGCGGCGGGCATCCCCGTCGAGATCGTCCGACCCGAGATCGACGAGCGCGCGATCGAGGCGCCGCTGCTGGCGGGCGGTGCCGCGCCTGAGGCCGTGGCCGCCGCGCTGGCCTGCGCCAAGGCGCTCGCCGTCTCGCAAGCCAAGCCGGGTCGCATCGTGCTGGGCGCCGACCAGACACTGACCTGCGATGGCGAGGCCTTCCACAAGCCGCCGACACGGATGGCGGCGGCCGACCAGATCGCAGCACTGGCCAGCCGGACACATGAACTGCGCAGCGCCTTCGTGATCGCGCGGGACGGCGCACCCGTCGTCGAGGGCGTCGCGGTCGCGCGACTGACGATGCGCGCGCTCTCGCCGGGCTTCATCATCAGCTATCTCGATGCGGCCGGAGACGCTGCCTTGTCGAGCGTCGGCGGCTACCAGATCGAAGGTCCCGGCGCCCAGCTTTTCGAGCGGATCGACGGCGACCATTTCACCATTCTCGGCTTGCCGCTGCTTGCTGTCCTCGCGGCGCTGCGCGATCTCGGCCAACTCGCCCGCTAATTTCGGACACGACCTCCATGCCTCCCCGCTGTTTCGTCATCGGCCACCCTGTCGCTCATTCGCGCTCGCCGCTGATCCACGGTACATGGCTGGCTGAGCATGGCCTCGCTGGCTCCTATGAGCGGGTCGATGTCGCGCCGGCCGATCTGCCGGCTTTCGTGGACGGGATTCGCGCAGGCGCCTTTACGGGCGGCAATGTCACGGTGCCGCACAAGGAAGCGATGCTGCCGCTGCTCGATGATGTCAGCGAGGCGGCGCGCGCGGTCGGCGCGGTCAACACGGTCTGGCGCGAGGGCGACCGCCTCTGCGGCGACAATACCGATGTCTCCGGTTTCCTCGCCCATCTCGATGCCACCGTTCCGGGTTGGGACCAGCGGGTCGGCGCTGCCCTTGTGCTGGGAGCCGGCGGCGCGGCGCGCGGCATCGCCTTTGCGCTCAAGGCCCGCGGTCTCGGTCGCATCCTCCTCGTCAATCGCAGCCGCGCCCGCGCCGACGACCTCGCGGAAGCGCTGGGCGCGCCCGTGGAAGCGGCCGATTGGCATGAGCGCGCCGGCCTCGTCGCCGCCGCCGATCTGATCGTCAACACCACGGCGCTCGGCATGCACGGCCAGCCGCCGCTCGATCTCGATCTTGCCGGCCTGCGCCCCGGCACGATCGTCGACGACATCGTCTATGTCCCGTTGAAGACGCCTCTGTTGTTGGAGGCGGAGCGCCGTGGCGGCATCGCGGTCGATGGCCTCGGCATGCTGCTGCACCAGGCAGTGCCGGGCTTCGCCCGCTGGTTCGGCGTCACGCCGGCGGTGACGCCGGCACTGCGTGCGAAGCTCGAAGCCGATATCCTCAGGGACTGATTCGGCAGGGGCAAGCCATGGTCGAGCGGACAATCGCCTTCATCCGGGCTTTCACGCGATGACCTTCATCCTCGGCCTCACCGGCTCGATCGGCATGGGCAAGTCGACCACCTCCAGCCTGTTCCGCGAGCGCGGCGTTCCCGTCCATGACGCCGACGCATCGGTCCATGCGCTCTATCGTGGCCCCGCCGTCGGGCCGATCGGCGAGGCCTTTCCCGGCGTGGTTCGCGACGGCGTCGTCGATCGGCAGGCACTGTCTGCCGCCGTGCTCGGCAACCCGGAGGCGCTGCGCCGGCTGGAGACCATCATCCATCCGCTGGTGCGCGAGGCGGAAGCCGCCTTCCTGCGCCGCTGCCGCGAGACGGGAGCGGGGCTTGCCGTGCTCGATGTGCCGCTCCTGCTGGAGACGCAAGGCGAGAGCCGCTGCGATGCCGTGCTAGTCGTCAGCGCCCCCGCCGAGATCCAGCGCCAGCGCGTCCTCGCCCGTCCCTGGATGACGGAAGAGAAGTTCGCTGCGATCCTGGCCCGACAGATGCCCGATGCGCAGAAGCGCCAGCGAGCCCATTTCATTGTGGACACGGCCCGCAGCGTGCTGGCCGCGCGCCGGCAGGTCGGCTCTATCCTGAGCGTGCTCGCCGGCCGGCCCGGCCGGGGTGCGCAGAGCCTGACCGAGAGCGAGGTAGAAACCCATGCGTGAGATCGTCCTCGATACCGAGACCACGGGCGTCGAGGCCAATGGCGGCGACCGCATCGTCGAGATCGGCTGCGTCGAACTGCTCAACCATTGCCCGAGCGGCCGCAGCTTCCATTGCTACATCAATCCTGAGCGGCCTATGTCGGAGGGAGCCTTCAAGGTCCACGGCCTGTCCGACACCTTCCTCGCGCCACAGCCGGTCTTCGCCGCGGTCGCCGACGAGTTCATCGGCTTCATCGAGGGCGCGCGGCTGGTGATCCACAACGCCGCCTTCGATGTCGGCTTCCTCAACATGGAGCTGAAGCGTGTCGGGCGCGGACCGATCGAGCCCTCTCTCGTCGTCGATACGCTGTCGATGGCGCGCCGCAAGCACCCCGGCGCATCCAACAGTCTCGACGCCTTGTGCTCGCGCTATGGCATCGACAACAGCCGCCGCACCAGGCACGGCGCGCTGCTCGACGCCGAGATCCTGGCCGAGGTCTATATCGAGCTGATAGGCGGCAAGCAGGCCTCGCTCGTCCTCGGGGCGGCCGAAGTCGGCCGCGGCGGTCTGGCCGGCATCGCGGTGGAGCGCCCGCAGCGGCTCCGGCCTCTGGCGCCGCGCCTCGACGAAGGCGCCATCGCCGCGCATGAGGCCTTCATCCGTTCACTCGGCAAGACCCAGCTCTGGCGCGGCTATCTCGGCATCACCGAAGAGGTCTGAGACGGGTCTGAGCCTCAGCCGCCCTTCTTCCGGGAGGCGCGCCGCGACAGCATGTTGAGCCCCTCGATCGCGGCCGAGAACGCCATCGCGGCGTAGATGTAGCCCTTGGGCACATGCGCGCCGAAGCCTTCGCCGATCAGCGTGCCGCCGATCATCAGGAGGAAGCCCAGAGCCAGCATCACGATGGTCGGGTTCTTCTCGATGAACAGCGCCAGCGGGTCGGCCGCGAGCAGCATCACCAGAACCGCGAAGACGACGGCGATGACCATGACCGGGATGTGGTCGGTCATGCCGACGGCGGTGATGATCGAATCGATCGAGAACACCAGATCGAGCAGGAGGATCTGGGCGATGACGCCGCCGAAGGTCACGGCCGCGACCTTACCGCCGTCATAGACGTCCGGCCCATGATCGGCATCGACCTTGTGGTGGATTTCGCTCGTAGCCTTCCAGACCAGGAAGAGGCCGCCGGCGATCAGGATCAGGTCGCGCCAGGAGAAGGCCTTGCCGAAGACCGAGAAGATCGGCGCGGTGAGTTGGACGATGATCGCGACAGTGCCGAGCAAGGCGAGCCGCAGGATCAGCGCCAGCCCGATGCCGATCTTGCGACCGCGTGAGCGTTGATGCTCGGGCAGCTTGTTGGTCAGGATCGAGATGAAAATCAGGTTGTCGATGCCGAGCACGACCTCCATGGCGATCAGTGCGCCGAGAGCAGCCCAGACTGTGGGGTCGGCGGCGAGCGTCATCAGGTGGTCCATCGGTCCTCCGGCATCATGAAAATGGCGGGCGGCCCTGGGGCCGTCCGCCTGTTGATGGAGTCCGAGATGGAGAGCCTGCCTGCCGGCCACAAGGGCGAGGGCAGGGGAACGGGGGTATAGCGGGCATGAAAAAGGGCCCCTCAGGGCCCTTTTGGATCGGTCGGATTGTCGCAGTCGGCTCAGGCGAGCGGCGCGCCCTGCTGGTTCTGGAATTCCTGCATGCGCTGCTGGAACAGCGCCGCGAAGTCGATCGGCGGGACATAAAACGGCGGGAAGCCACCATTCTGCACCGCCTCAGCGATGATCTGCCGTGCGAAGGGGAAGAGCAGCCGGGCGCAGTCGATCACCAGGACCGGATGGATATGCTCCTCCGGCACGTTGAGCAGGCGGAACACGCCGCCATAGCTCAGGTCGAAGGCAAACAGCGTCTCATTGTCGAGCTCGGCCTTGCCCTCCAGGCGCAGCACGGTCTCGTAGTCGTTGTCGCCGAGCCCGTTGCTCGAGACGTTGACCTGCAGCGACATCTGCGGACCCTGCTGCGCTTGCTGCTGGCCGAGCCCGCGCGGCGCCTTCGGGTTCTCGAAGGAGAAGTCCTTGGTGTACTGGATCAGGGCGCTCATGCTCGGCGCAGTGTCGCCGGTGCCGGCACCGTTGCCGTTGGGGAGTTCGTTGGCCATCGGTCCCATCGCTTCTGGCAGGCTGTCTCGGGAAGTCCGGCACCTGATCTTGGTACGCGGGACTGCGCTCCGCTCTCCGGCTGGACGCGGGCGTCGGCTATCACGGACCAAAGCGCGACACAAGAAGCCGCCTTCACAAGCAGGGGGGTGGATGTTACGAGCCTACCTCACCATATGACGCAAAGCAGCGCTCCGCAGGGGTCGCTGATCTCTGCAACTGCGACTGGAGCCTCGGGTCAGCTTTCGATGCAAAATTCCTTCGACATGACGACTCTGGTCTTCCTGGCTCTGGCCGTTTTCGTCGCCTGGAAGCTGCGCTCCGTGCTCGGCCAGAAGACCGGCAACGAGCAACCGCCTGCCGATCCGTTCTCGCGCCGCGAGGCGCCGCCGCTACGGCCCGACCAGGCGTCCCCTGCCGACGCCAAGCGTGACAATGTCATCCGCCTGCCCGGTGCCGCCGCCAATGATCCCGCAGCGGCCCCTGTGCCCTCCGCCGATCGCTGGAGCGACATCGCTCCGCCGGATTCCCCGATCATCGCCGGCATCGACGCGGTCGTGCGGCAGGAGCCGTCCTTCGATCCGCGCGAATTCCTTGGCGGCGCCAAGTCGGCCTATGAGACCATCGTCACCGCCTTCGCGCGCGGCGATCGCAAGATGCTGAAGGGCCTCCTCGCCAAGGAGGTCTATGACGGCTTCGAACAGGCGATCACCGATCGCGAGAAGCGTGGCGAAAAGGCTGAGTCCAACTTCGTCTCGATCGACAAGGCCGAAATCACTGGCGTCGATGTGAAGGGCAAGACGGCTCAGGTCACCATCGCCTTCGTTTCGCAGCTCATCAGCGTCACCCGCGATGCGGCAGGTGCCGTGGTCGATGGCAGCGCCGAGGCCGTCTCGACGGTCAATGACATCTGGACCTTCTCGCGTCAGCTCGGCAGCCGCGATCCCAACTGGCTGCTGGTCGCCACCGAATCCGCCGCGTGATCCGTGGCGCCGGTGTCGCACTGGCGCTGCTCGCAGCCTGCTGGACGCCGTTGAGCGTCATGGCCGCATCTCCCCCGCCCCTGCCGCCCGGCGCCAGCGCCGAGCCCCTCACAGCCGCGCAGATCGCGGGCTGGTCGGGCGACGACCACGCCGCCGCCTTTGCGATCTTCGCCCGCGGCTGCCAGGCCGAGCCGCCGCTCAGGGCCTCGGTGCCTGTGCCTGCCGCGCTAGCATCCGTCTGCGAGAAGGCGCGCCGGCTGGCTGGGACCGGCCCCGTCGCCAGCGAAGCGGCAAGAACCTTCTTCGAACGGAACTTCTCCTTCTGGCGCATCCGTCCGACCGGCTCCGCGACCGGTTTCATGACCGGCTATTTCGAGCCTGAATTCCAGGGATCGCTGACCCGCTCGGACACCTATCCGACGCCGCTCTATGGCCGCCCGCCCGAACTCGTGACGCGGATGCCCGACGACGCCTGGCCCGGTCTCGACACGGCGTTGTCTGCGGCGCGCCGAACCGCCAAGGGCCTGGAGCCCTTCCCGGATCGCACCGCGATCGAGACCGGCGCACTCGATGGCCGCAATCTCGAGATTCTCTGGATGCGCGATCCCGTCGATCGTTTCGTGCTGCAGGTTCAGGGCTCCGGCCGCATCCGCCTGCCCGACGGCTCCGTCACCCGCCTCGTCTATTCCGGCCGCAGCGGCCACGCCTATACCTCGCTCGGTCGAGCCCTGAGCGAGCGCGAGAATATTCCCCCTGCCGAGATGACCATGGACCGGCTGATCGCGCGGCTGAAGGCCGATGCCGGCTTCGCCCGCGACCTGATCCGGCTGAACCGCTCCTTCGTCTTCTTCGCCCGCCGCGATGACCTGCCGGCGGAATCCGGGCCGATCGGCGGGGCTGGCCTGCCGCTGACGCCACTGCGTAGCATCGCGATCGATCGCACCGTCTGGCCCTATGGGCTGCCAGTCTGGATCGATGCGACCCTGCCCGATGGCGTCGGTGGCACGGAGCGTCTGGCGCGTTTGACCATCGCGCAGGATACCGGCTCGGCGATCCTGGGCCCGGCCCGGCTCGATCTCTTCGTCGGTTCGGGCGCCAGCGCGGGCCACCGCGCCGGGCTGATCCGGCACGCGGTTGATTTCACCGTGCTCTGGCCGACCGATCCCGGGCGATAAAGATGCGCTCGCGGCGGGGACGGACATTGTCGGAGGCCGATCTCGCGCTCTGGCGCCAGGTCGCGCGCTCAGTCAAGCCGCTGCCGGGTCGCGCGCCGATCGAGCCAGAGCCGGTCGTCGTCCCGCCCGCGCCCGTCGTCGAGGCTAAGCCGACCACCCCCGCCAGCTTCAAGCCCTCGAAACCGACCGTTCCTGCCCCGCCGCCTCTGGCGCCGCTCGAAGACCGCTTGCGCACCCAGCTTCGCCGCGGCCAGCAGAGCGTCGATGCGGTCATCGACCTGCATGGCATGCGCCAGGACGAGGCCCATCTGGCGCTGCGCGCCTTCCTGCGCCGCGAGCAGGGGCGGGGCACGCGGCTCGCCCTCGTGGTCACCGGCAAGGGCGCGGCCGGCACTTCCCTGTTCGGCGATGAGCGCGGCGTGCTGCGTCGTGTGGTGCCGCATTGGCTGCGGCTGCCAGATCTGCGTCCCTTCGTCGTCGGCTTCGAGGAGGCGCAGGCCCGCCATGGCGGCTCTGGCGCGCTTTATGTCAGGCTGCGCCGCGCCCGCGAGGCCGTGCCGTGACGCCCTTCGGACAGCGCGTGCGCGACCACAGGGCGCAGCGCGGCATCACGCTGGCGCAGATGGCTGGCGTGCTCGGCGTGACGCCGGCTTATCTCTCTGCCTTGGAGCACGGCAAGCGCGGCCGCCCGACCTTCACCCTGATCCAGGGCGTGATCCATGTGCTCGGCGTCATCTGGGACGAGGCCGACGAGCTGGTGCGGCTGGCCGATCTCTCGCATCCCCGCGTGACCGTCGATACCGCCGGACTCGAACCGGAAGCGACCTTGCTGGCGAACCGTCTCGCCCGCGAGATCGGTGAGCTGGAGGCCGATGAGCTAAAGCGTCTCGCGGAGGTGCTGGACGAGGCGGCGGCACGGCGGGCACGGTCGGAAGGGGCGGGTTGAGGCCTGTTCGCTTGACCCCCGCCCGCTTGGATGCGACACGCCCCGCCATCCCTTTGAATTCCTTTCCGTCAACCCTCATCCGCACAGCATTGGGCTCTCCATGACCAGCACGCGCACCGACGTCCTTGCCCTCGGCAACGCCATCGTCGACGTCATCGCCTCCGCCGAGGAGGATTTCCTGGCACAGCACGGCCTGACCAAGGGTGCGATGGCCCTGATCGACGAGGCTCGGGCGGAGTCGCTCTATGCCGCGATGGGTCCGGGCAAGGTCATCTCGGGTGGTTCGGCCGCCAACACCATCGCCGGTCTCGCCTCCTTCGGCGGCAAGGGCGCCTTCATCGGCAAGGTCAAGGCCGACGAGCTCGGCAAGCTCTACCGGCATGACCTGACCTCGCTCGGCGTCGCCTTCGACACCGCTTTCGCAACCGAAGGCCCCGCGACCGCGCGCTCCTTCATCATCGTCACGCCCGATGGCGAGCGCACGATGAACACCTATCTCGGCGCCTGCCAGGGCCTGACCGTCGCCGATGTCGACGCCAAGGCGATCGAGAACGCCGACATCATCTATCTCGAAGGCTATCTCTGGGATCCGCCGGCGGCCAAGGACGCCTTCCGCAAGGCCTCCGAGATCGCGCACAAGGCCGGCGGCAAGGTCGCGATCACCCTGTCGGATTCCTTCTGCGTCGACCGCTACCGCGATGAGTTCGTTGGCCTGATCCGCAACCGCATGGTTGATATCGTCTTCGCCAATGAGCATGAGCTGAAGAGCCTCTACCAAGCCGCCGCCTTCGAGGACGCGCTGGCCGCCCTGCGGCAGGAGGGCATCCTGGCCGTGGTCACCCGCTCCGAGAAGGGCGCGCTCGCCGTGACGCCCGACGGCATCGTCGAGGAGCCGGTGTTCCCGATCGAGCGCCTGGTCGATGCGACCGGCGCCGGCGACCTCTTCGCGGCGGGCTTCCTCTTCGGCCTGACCTCGGGGCGCGAGACCCGCGATTCCCTTCGCCTTGGCGCGCTCGCCGCAGCCGAAATAATCAGCCATGTCGGCGCAAGGCCGGATGTGAACCTGAAGGTGCTGGCCGGGAACGAAGGGCTGCTTTGAAAATCTATCCGCGCCGCGAGTCCGGCGCGGGGAACCCTCTCCCGTAGGGAGAGGGCAGGGTGAGGGGTCGGCCGTCGGACGTTTGGCCGTAACCTGACCGCTGCGAATGTTCGTCTTACTGGTCGAGGGGCCGACACCTCACCCCTACCCCTCTCCTTACAGGAGAGGGGTTCTTCCAGCGCCTCCTCAATACAGCGTCGCCTTGACCCGCTCCGGCAGCGCCTTGTCATAAGCCTCCCCGTCGAAGGTCTCGACGGCGGCATCGCGCGCCGTGATGTCGCGCAGGATCTGCCCGGCGCTCGGCACGCTGCCTCTCGCGACATGCTTGGCGGGGTTCCAGAGGTCGGCCCGGACCACGGCGCGCGAGCACTGGAAGTAGATGCTCTCCACCGTGACCACGATGACGCAGGCCGGGAGCTTTCCAGCCATCTCGAAGCGCCCGCACAACTCAGGGTCGTCGGAAAGCGTCGCGACTCCGTTGACGCGCAAGGTCTCGCCGTAACCGGGTATCATGAAGAGCATTCCGATTCTCGTATCGAACAGGATATTCTTCAACGAATCCAGACGGTTATTGCCTCTTCGGTCGGGAATCAGGAGCGTTTTCGCGTCCCGGACCGTAACAAACCCCGGCTGATCCCCGCGCGGCGAACAATCCAGGCCCTCCGGACCATTGGTCGCGAGCACGAAAAACGGCGAGGCGGCGATCAGCGCGGCGTAATTCGCATCGACATGGTCGATCTCCTTGGCGACCGAAGCCGGCGCGATCGGGTTGGGATAGAGCGCTGCGAGGTCGTCGAGTGAGATGATTCGATGGTGTGTCATGACCGGTATCCTAGAACCGGCATATGTCTAGACTATTACAATCACCGTCGCCAGCCGTCATTCTCGGGCGATGCGTCAGCAGCGAACCGAGAATCTCGGAATCGAGAAGCGCCGGAAATCGAATCCGGCAAGAGATGCTCGGGTCAAGCCCGAGCATGACGTGGGAGTCAAAACGAAAAACGCCCCGCATCCTGCGATGCGGGGCGTTCATTGTTTCACGTGAAGCCAAAGCCTCACATGCGGGCGATCACTCGGCCGACTGCTTCTCGCGGCTCTTCTCGGAATCGCGCTGGGCCTTCAGCTTCTCGGTCAGGTCCTCGCCGGTCTCCTGGTCGACGACCTTCATCGAGAGGCGGATCTTGCCGCGGTCGTCCTGGCCGAGGAACTTGACCTTGACCTTGTCGCCTTCCTTGACGACGTCCGAGACCTTCTGGACGCGCTGGGCGGCCAGTTCGGAGATGTGGACGAGACCGTCCTTGGCGCCGAAGAAGTTCACGAAGGCGCCGAACTCCATGATCTTCACGATCGTGCCGTCATAGATCATGCCCGGCTCGGCTTCCGAGACGATCGACTTGATCCACTTGATCGCGGCTTCGATCGACTTGCCGTCGGCCGAAGCGATCTTGATGGTGCCGTCATCCTCGATGTTGACCTTCGCGCCGGTCTTCTCGACGATTTCGCGGATGACCTTGCCGCCGGAGCCGATGACTTCGCGGATCTTGTCGACCGGGATCTTCATCGTCTCGATGCGCGGGGCATACTCGCCAAGCTGGCCGCGCGAGGTCGACAGCGCCTTGTTCATCTCGTCGAGGATGTGGTCGCGACCGCCCTTGGCCTGGTCGAGGGCGACCTTCATGATCTCCTCGGTGATGCCGGCGATCTTGATGTCCATCTGCAGCGAGGTGATGCCCTCGGCCGTTCCGGCGACCTTGAAGTCCATGTCGCCGAGATGGTCCTCGTCACCCAGGATGTCGGAGAGCACCGCGAAGCGCTCGCCTTCCAGGATCAGGCCCATGGCGATGCCCGCAACCGGCGCCTTCAGCGGCACGCCGGCATCCATCAGGGCAAGCGAGGTGCCGCAGACGGTGGCCATCGAGGAGGAGCCGTTCGACTCGGTGATCTCCGAGACGACGCGGATGGTGTAGGGGAACTCGGACTTCGCCGGCAGCATCGGCCGGATCGCGCGCCAGGCGAGCTTGCCATGGCCGATTTCGCGGCGGCCGGGCGAACCCATGCGGCCAGCTTCACCCACCGAATAGGGGGGGAAGTTGTAGTGCAGCAGGAAGGTCTCCTTGTAGGTGCCTTCCAGCGAATCGATGTACTGCTCGTCGTCGCCGGTGCCGAGCGTGGTTACGACCAGCGCCTGCGTCTCGCCGCGGGTGAACAGGGCCGAACCATGGGTGCGCGGCAGGATGCCGGCCTCGGCGACGATCTTGCGGACCGTCTTGAGGTCGCGGCCGTCGATGCGGACGCTGTCGTCCAGGATCATCCAGCGGACGACCTTGGCCTGGGCTTCCTTGAACTGGCCGCCGACCTGCTCCTTGGTGAAGGTGGTCTTGCCGTCCGGCGTCTCCGAGATCAGCGAGGCGACCTTGGCCTTGGCGGCGTCGAGAGCCTTGTAGCGCTCGGCCTTGGTGCGGATCTGGTAGGCGGCGCGGATGTCCTTGTCGGCCAGCTTGAGCACGGCGTCGAGAACGACGGAGTTGTCGGCCGGGGTGTAGTCGCGCGGCTCCTTGGCGGCCTTCTCGGCCAGGCGGATGATCGCATCGATGACCGGCTGGAAGTGCTTGTGGCCGAACATCACGGCGCCGAGCATGATCTCCTCGGAGAGCTGCTTGGCTTCCGACTCGACCATCAGGACGGCGTCGGGCGTGCCGGCGACGACGAGGTCGAGCTGCGATTCCTTGATCTCGTCGACCAGCGGATTGAGCTTGTAGGCACCGTCGAAATAGCCGACGCGAGCCGCGCCGACCGGGCCGGTGAAGGGCACGCCCGACAGGGTGAGCGCAGCGGAGGCGGCGACCATCGCGACGATGTCGGGGTCGTTCTCGAGGTCATGCTGCAGCACGGTGCAGACGACCTGCGTCTCGTTGCGGTAGCCCTCGACGAAGAGCGGGCGGATCGGCCGGTCGATCAGGCGCGAGACCAGCGTCTCCTTCTCGGTCGGGCGGCCTTCGCGCTTGAAATAGCCACCGGGAATGCGGCCGGCGGCGAAGGTCTTTTCCTGGTAGTTCACGGTCAGCGGGAAGAAGTCGATCCCGGCCTTGGGCGACTTCGCCGAAACGACGGTCGCGAGCACGACGGTCTCGCCATAGGTGGCGAGGACGGCGGCGTCGGCCTGGCGGGCGATCTTGCCGGTTTCGAGCACGAGCTTGCGCCCGCCCCACATCAGTTCTTCGGTCTGTACATCGAACATGGATTGCGTCTTTCGGATCGGATGCGACCCGCCTTCGCGCCTCAAGCCCATGGGCAAGACGGCGAAACGCTCGGTTCAGGACGAAAAATCGCGCCCGAGCGCTTGGCGATCCTGCCATGGGCGAAAGACGCCCGGCGGGTCATGCGGCAGGCCGCCCCATGCGGCTGCCGCGTTGTAGCGGGGTTTTGAGCCGCACCATTGCGGCGACCCCTTAGAAAAGCGCCCGGAGCGATGTCGCACCGGGCGTCGGAGTCAGGCGTCGATCAGCGGCGGATGCCGAGCTTCTCGATCAGGGTCTTGTAGCGCGGCTCGCTCTTGCTCTTCAGGTAGTCGAGCAGCGAACGGCGCTGCGAGACCATCTTGAGCAGGCCGCGACGGGAATGGTTGTCCTTGACATGCGACTTGAAGTGGCCGGTCAGGTTGTTGATGCGCTCGGTGAGGATCGCGACCTGGACTTCCGGCGAGCCGGTGTCGTTCAGCTTGATGGCATGCTCTTTCATGAGCGCGGTCTTGCGCTCGGCAGTGATCGACATCGTGTGATCCTTCGGTTGGGTGTTGATCTGGCGGGCCTGAGCCGGGATGTCGTCCAGCAGGGTCCGAAGCCCGCGAGCGCCTCATCGGGGAGGGGTCGCGCAGCCGGCTTTTGAGGCCGGATGGCGGCGGTATACACGAAATCGCGGGAAACGCCAGCGCTCCGGGCGGAACCAGTCACGAGGCCGTCCGTTGGGCTGGTATCACGAACCGCGGGTGTAGCGTCATGCGTATGTCGGACAAGGATCGCCTCATCATCGCGCTCAGCGCGCAGTTGCGGGCGGAGCGGGAGACGCGCGAGGCACTCGCCAGCGTGATCGGCAACGGCCAGCTCGACCGCGACGTGCTGCTCGCCATCCTGGAAGACCCGATCCCGTCGCCGTCGCGCGAGGATCTGGTCCGCGCCGATGCGCTGGCGGCCATTCCGCGCCTCGCTGAGGCGAGGGCCGCCTGATGGCGCCGCGTCCCGCCTGGAAGGGCTATCTCAAGCTCTCGCTGGTCTCTTGCGCCGTCGAACTGACGGGAACGACCGACCACAGCGAGAAGGTTTCCTTCCGCGTCATCAACCGCAAGACCGGTAACACCGTCCGGCGCCAGTACATCGACAGCGTCTCCGGCAAGCCGGTCGGCGATGACGACGAGGTCAAGGGCTACGAGATCGGTGACGACGAGTACCTGCTCGTCGAGGAGGACGAGATCGACGCCGTCCAGATCGAATCCTCGCACACGCTGTCGATCGAGCAGTTCGTCAATCGCGCCGACATCCCGCAGATCTATTTCGACACGCCCTATTATGTGACGCCCGCCGACGATGTCTCGGAGGAGGCCTTCGCGGTGATCCGCGAGGCGATGGCGCGCCAGAAGAAGGCCGGCATCGCCCGCATCGTACTCTATCGCCGCGAACGCCCGGTCATGATCGAGCCCTTCGACAAGGGGCTGCTGCTGACGACGCTGCGCTACGACAAGACGGTCCGCAAACCCGACGAAATCTTCCGCGGCATGGCCAAGACCAAGATCGACCCGGAACTGATCGATCTCGCGACCCATATTATCGACAAGAAGCAGGCGAGCTTCGACCCGTCGGGCTTCGAGGATCGCTATGAGGAGGCCTTGCTGGCGCTGATCCAGGCCAAGCAGAAGGGCAAGAAGCCGCCCGTCGTTCAGGCGGCCGAACGCCCAGCCAATGTCGTCAACCTGTTCGATGCCCTGAAGAAGAGCCTCGCCGGGGACGACGATGCGGTCGCCGACAATCCGGCATCAGCAAAGAAGGCAGCGCCCGCGAAAGCCGGCGCCAAGAATCTGACGGGCAAGAAACCGGCCGCCAAGGCGCGTAAATCGGCCTGAGGAGCAAGGCGATGGCGACGCTGGACCTCTATCGCGCCAAGCGCGACTTCACCCTCACCAGGGAGCCCAAGGGCGCCGCGGCACGCAAAAAGGCCGCTGCGGCGCAGGGCGGCGGCGCCTTCGTCATTCACAAGCACGCCGCAAGGCGCCTGCATTACGATCTCAGGCTCGAGCATGACGGCGTGCTCTGGTCCTGGGCGGTGACACGAGGGCCAAGCCTCGACCCCGACGAGAAGCGCCTTGCCGTCCATGTCGAAGATCACCCGCTTGAATATGGCAGCTTCGAGGGCACGATTCCCGAAGGCCAGTATGGCGCGGGCTCGGTCATCGTCTGGGACGAGGGGCGCTGGGTGCCGGAAGGTGATCCCGCTTTCGGCATGGAGAAGGGCCACCTTTCCTTCATCCTGCAGGGCCACAAGCTCGACGGCCAATGGCACCTCGTCCGGCTCAAGCCGCGCCCGGGCGAGAAACGCGACAACTGGCTGTTGATCAAGGTCGACGACGCGGCCGCCCGCCAGGACGGCGACATCCTCCAAAGCGCGCCGAACTCGGTGAAGTCGGGCCTGAGCGTCGAGAATGTCGGCGCCGGCAAGGCGGCGAAACCGAAAATCTGGGCCAGGACCAAGCGGCCGGGCAGCGACGATGTCAGTTCGGCGGAGGCCAAGCCAAGGCCCCCAGCCAAGACCAAGACCAAAAGCGCGCGCAAGACGAAAAAGGCTGCCGACACGCTGCCGCGCTTTGTCGAACCCTGCCTCGCGACGCTTCAGGACAAGCCGCCGGCCGGCGAGACCTGGCTGCACGAGGTCAAGTTCGACGGCTACAGGCTGCAGGCCCGCATCGAGGACGGCAAGGCCGTGCTGCTCACCCGTTCGGGGCTGGACTGGACCGATCGCTTCGGCGCGACCCTGGCAAAGGCACTGGGCGATCTGCCTTGCGACACGGCGCTGATCGATGGCGAGGTCGTGGCGCTGGGCGAAAACGGGCTCTCGTCCTTCTCGGCCCTGCAGGAGGCGCTGTCGGAAGGACGCACCGGCCAGCTCGTCTTCTTCGCCTTCGACCTGTTGCATCTCGACGGCGAGGATCTTCAGGTCGACCCGCTGCTGGCGCGCAAGGAGCGGCTGGAGGCCCTGTTCCACAGGATCGAGGGCGAGACGCCGCTGCGTTACAGCGAGCATTTCGTCGAGCCGGGCCAGACCATGCTGCGCCATGCCTGCCGGATGGGGCTGGAGGGCGTCATCTCCAAGCGCGCCGACGCGCCCTATCGCAGCGGGCGCGGCCGCGACTGGATCAAGTCGAAATGCACCCAGCGCCAGGAATTCGTCATCGCCGGCTATGTGCCGTCGAAGAGCTCTAAACACGAGCTGGGCTCGATCGTCGCCGGCTACCATGAGGGCGGCGAACTCAAGCCCGCCGGCCGCGTCGGCACCGGCTTCAGCCGAAAATCCGCCGCTGCGCTGAAGGCGAAGCTCGATGCCATCACGGCCAAGGCCTCGCCCTTTGAGGGCGCGGCGGCGCGCGAGCGCGGCATCGTCTGGGTGAAGCCCGAACTGGTCGCCGAGGTCGAGTTCCGTGCCTGGACGGCCTCGCAAACGTTGCGCCATGCGAGCTATCTCGGCCTGCGCGAGGACAAGCCGGCCGACGATGTCGTCGCCGAGCGTCCGGCGCCTGTCGAGGAGGCAGATGCCAAGCCCGCGAAAGCCCCGGCAGGCAAATCGGTAAAGGCCAAACCGGCCAAGGCCAAGGCGAGCCCGAAGCCATCGGTCGCGCGCGAGACGACGCAGGTCAAGCTCAGCAGCCCCGACAAGCCGCTCTGGCCCGATATCGGCCTGACCAAGCAGGGCTTGCTCGACTACTACGCGACGGTCTGGCCGCTGATGCGGCCTCATGTCGTGGACCGCCCGCTCAGCCTCGTCCGGGCGCCCAACGGGATCGAAGGGCATTCCTTCTTCCAGAAGCATGCCATGCCCGGCATGCACGACGCCGTCCTGCGCAAGAAGGACAAGGATGGCGAGGAGCTGCTCTTCATCCGCGAGTTCGATGGGCTGGCAGCGCTGGTGCAGCTCGGAACCGTCGAAATCCATCTCTGGGGTGCCGCGATCGACACCGTCGAGACACCCGACCAGATCATCTTCGATCTCGATCCCGATCCCGGCGTCCCGCTGGAACGCGTCCGCGACGGCGCGCTGACGGTGCGCGACCGCCTGCAGGAGTTGGGCTTCAAGACGCTGCTCAAGACCTCCGGCGGCAAGGGCTACCATGTCGTGATGCCGCTGAAGCCCAAGGCGGATTGGGACCGCGTCAAGTGTTTCGCGCGGGATTTCGCCCAGGCCATCGCGCAAGCGGAGCCGTCGCTCTACACCGCGACGCTGTCGAAGAAGGCCCGCAAGGGCAAGATCTTCATCGACTATCTTCGCAACGGCCGGGGTTCGACCGCGATCGCGCCCTATTCGACGCGGGCCCGCCCCGGCGCATCCGTTGCCATGCCGATCGAATGGGATGACCTCGCGCAGACCGCGCCAGATGCCTTCAAGGCGAGCGAGATCCGCGACGACGGGCCGCCGCCAGAAATCTGGGCCGACTTCTTCGACGGCGCCAAGCCCTTGACCGGCAAGGGCTGACCCCGGGCCTCACGACAGGCGCACCTCCCCGCGGTCATAGCGCCGCTGCGCCTCCTGCACCGCACCGATATGGCTCTCGGCCCAGAGCGTCAGCGCCTGCACCGTTGCCGCCAGCGTGCGTCCGAGGTCGGTCAGCGAATACTCGACCGTCACCGGCACGGTGGCAAAAACCTCGCGCCTGACCAGCCCGTCGCGTTCGAGGCTCTTCAGCGTCTGCGACAGCATTTTCTGCGAAATGTTCTCGATGCGGCGGCGCAGTTCGTTGAAGCGCAGCGTCTCGCGGTCGAGCATGATCAGGATCAGCACGGCCCATTTGTCGCCGATACGGTCGAGGACCTGACGCGTCGGGCATTGCGCGCTGAAAGGATCGGGGCGTTGCAGCATGCGGTTTCCCCGGGGTGACCATGTCTCGCGAAAGTGCCTTCTTTACGGAAGGCACGGAGCGGGCCATGTGGGTTCCATTGGATCGTTGGTATCCGTTGGTTACCACAAGAAAGGACCTCTGTCATGAGCATTGCTTTGATCGGCGCCACCGGCTTCATCGGCTCGCGCATCCTCTCCGAGCTGGTCTCGCGCGGCCACACGGTCACGGCCATTGTGCGCAACCCCGAAAAGGTGTCGGCGCTGCCGGGCGTCACCGCCGTCAAGGGCGACATCCTCGACAAGGACGGCCTCGCTACGCTGCTTGCCGGCCATGATGTGGCGATCAGCTCGGTCCATTACCTCGCCAGCGATGCTGACGCCCTGCTCGGGGCGGTGAAGCAGTCCGGAGTGAAGCGCTATCTCGTCGTCGGCGGCGCCGGCAGCCTCGAGGTCGCGCCGGGCGTGAAGCTGGTCGATACGCCGGAATTCCCGGCGATCTATCTCGACGAGGCCCGGAAGGGCGGCGCCTATCTCGAGCTGCTCAAGCAGGAAAAGACGCTGGACTGGACCTTCCTGTCACCCTCGGCGATCATCGCGCCGGGCGAGCGCACGGGGACGTTCCGCCTCGGCCTCGACCAGCTTCTCGTCGATGGCAACGGCGAGAGCAAAATCTCGGCCGAGGATTATGCGATCGCGCTGGTGGACGAGCTTGAAAAGCCCGCCCACAGCCGTCGCCGCTTCACGGTCGGCTATTGAGCTCGGGCGTGAGCCGCGCGCGGCGGAACTGCTTCTCGCCGATGCTGAGCACGCCGCGGCGCATCTCGCCCTTGGCGACCTGCCCGCTGTCGCTCTCGAAATAGAGCTGCGAGCGATCGACCTCGTAGCGGCCATGATACCAGGCAGGCGTCGCCTGCTTGGCCTTGTTGTAGCGGCCGTCGGGCCGCAGCTCGATCACGATCGCGCCGTCCTCGGTCGCCCAGCGGCCGAGCGCGGCGCGGGCGAAGGCGTCGGCCTCGTCCACCATCGCGATCTCAAGCGAACGGGTCGGCCGGGCGGAGGGAACGAAGCCGGCGGCGAAATGGCTCAGCGACTGAAGCATGTTTGTCAAAGGCATGGTCGGGTCTCCAGGGTCTTCCAGGACATTGGGCTCTTCCCAAAATCCGATCTTCCAAACTTCAATGGTCAGAACCCGCAGTCGCGCTGCGCGAGCAACAGGTTCAATACGGGCTGGCCGTCGGCCGCACGATGATCTCGCTGACATCGACATCGCCGGGCTGCTCGATCGAGAAAGCGATGGCGCGAGCGATGGCCTCCGGCTCGATCGCGATCTGGCGGAACTCGGCCATGGCGGCCTGGGCGCCGGGGTCTGTGATGGTTGAGGCGAGCTCGGAGCGGGTGACGCCGGGCGAGATCACAGTGACACGTATGTCGTCATGCTCCTGGCGCAAGCCCTCGGAGATCGCCACCACCGCAAATTTCGTCGCGCAGTAGACCGCCGCGGTCGGATAGACCTGATGGCCGCCGATCGAGGAGATGTTGACGAACTGCCCGGAGCCCTGCCGCTTCATGATCGGCAGCCCGGCCCTGATGCCATGCAGGACGCCACGAATGTTGACGTCGATCATCCGGTCCCATTCGTCGATCTTGCCGGCGTCGAGCCGCGATAGCGGCATCAGCCCGGCATTGTTGACGACGACGTCGACCCGGCCGAATTCGACCTCGGCATAGCCGATGAAATCCTCGACATCGCTCGCATCGGTGACGTCGACGACGCGCTGGCGCACCGTGCCGCCGGCAGCCGCGATCTCGCCGGCCAGTTTCTCGAGCAGATCGCCCCGCCTTGCGCCGATCAGGACCTGTGCGCCCCGGGCGGCGAGCAGCCGTGCGGTCGCCTCGCCGATGCCGCTGCTCGCGCCGGTGATGGCGACGACCTTGCCTTCAAGTCCAGACATGATGCTCTCCTGTGGTGACCGATCCGTCCGGAAGGGGCGGCTGGTGTGGGGAGAGCAATGCCCCGCCGGGGCCGGCATGCGGTAGACCGATGCGACGCAAGGATTGCACGATCCTCCAGGGAAGGCGTTTTCCAATCGCGCAGGCGCGGCAAATCATTGTATGAAAGCCCAGCAAGGCGGCGTCGCCGAGACGCCCACGGAATGATGGAGGCGGCCCATGCAACAGATCGAGGAGCTGGCGGCGCTGGTCGGTCGGCTGGTCGCGGCCGATGGCGTGCACGAGACGGCGATCCCGCGCCTCGCCCTGATCCGCTCCTGCCAGCCGACCGAGCCGCTGCACGTGCTGCATGAGCCGGCACTCTGCATCATCGTCCAGGGCCGCAAGCAGGTGATGCTCGGCAACCAGGTCTACCGCTATGACCGCAGCCAGTATCTCGTCGTCTCGGTCGATCTGCCTGTCATCGGACAGGTCGTTGAGGCGACTGCCGAGCGGCCCTATCTCTGCGTCCGCCTCAATCTCGATCCCGTCCTGCTCGGTTCGATCATGCTGGAGACGGATGTGGACGAGCAGGCCAGCAATGGTGCGGGTCCTGGCCTGGCGCTCAATCCCGTCGCGCCGGAACTGCTCGACGCGGCATTGCGAATGGTACGGCTGCTGGAGACCCCGCGCGACATCGCGATGCTGGCGCCTCTGGCAGAGCGGGAAATCCTCTATCGGTTGATGACCGGGGAGCAGGCGGCGCGGCTGCGCCAGATCGCCACCGGCGAAAGCCGGCTGCAGCAGGTCAATCGCGCCATCGGCTGGATCAAGCGCAATTACGACAAGGCCTTCAGCGTCGAGACGCTGGCGCAGGAGGCGAGCATGAGCCCGTCCGCTCTGCATCAGCATTTCAAGGCGGTGACCGCGATGAGCCCGCTGCAATACCAGAAGCAGTTGCGCCTGCAGGAAGCGCGGCGATTGATCCTCGGCACGGCGCTCGATGCCGCCTCGGCAGGCTTCCGGGTCGGGTATGACAGCCCGTCGCAGTTCAGCCGGGAGTATCGGCGGCTCTTTGGCGCGCCGCCGCTGCGGGACGCCGCCCGCCTGCGCGGCGGTTCAGGCCTCGACATGATCGGGGCCTGAACCGCGTCGCGATCCAGGCCCCGTTTCAGGCTTTCCGAAGGAAGGCCGGTTCGCTCAGAACTCTTCCCAGCCGGAGTCGCTGGCGCGGCTGTTGGCGACCTTCTTGGCCGGGGCTCGTGCGGCCGGCGCGGCGGCTGCGGGCCGCGGCGCGGGTGCCTGAGCCTTGGTCTGCACGAAAGCGGCCTCGGCGAGCTTGCGCAGGCGCGCCGGCTCGGTCGGGGCTGGTGCGTGCGGCTGGTAGGTCGCCGCGGTCCCCGCCCCGTCCGGCCCAGTCCTGAAGGCCGCGACGAGGTCGTTGAGCTGTCCGATGCGGGAGGAGAGCGAGGCGGCCGACGCCGCGCTCTGTTCGGACAGCGCGGCGTTCTGCTGGGTCATCTCGTCGAGATGGGCCACCGCCTGGCTCATCTCGTCGATGCCGTTGGCCTGCTCKCCGGCGGCCGAGGAGATGTCGGCGATGGTGGCGGCGACCTTGCGGGAATGGCCGAGGATCTGGCTCAGCTGGTCGCCGGCCTGGCGCACCAGCTTGACGCCCTCGCCGACCTCCATGTTCGAGGACGAGATCAGGCCGGAGATGTCCTTGGCGGCGGCGCTTGAGCGCTGCGCCAGGGTGCGCACCTCCGAGGCCACGACGGCGAAGCCCTTGCCGGCATCGCCCGCCCGGGCC
>NZ_JBFUDG010000016.1:0-90131 GCF_056404835.1 Allobosea sp. P2_B12
GCCGGCCTCCTGCGCCACCTTCACCGTATCGACCGAGAGCGTGCCGATCTCGGCAGCCGCCGCCTGGCTGCGCTCGGCCAGCTTGCGCACCTCCGAGGCCACCACCGCAAAGCCCTTGCCGTGCTCGCCGGCCCGCGCCGCTTCCACCGCCGCGTTCAGCGCCAGGAGGTCGGTCTGGCGGGCGATCTCCTGGACGATGTTGATCTTGGCCGCGATCGTCTGCATCGCCTCGACCGCCTTGCCGACCGCGATGCCCGAAGCCTCCGCATCCTTGGCCGACTGGCCGGCCATCTTCTCGGTCGTCGCCGCGTTCTCGGCGTTCTGCTTCACATTCGCCGCCATCTCCTCCATCGAGGACGAGGCCTCCTCCGTCGACGAGGCCTGCTCCGTCGAGCCCTGCGACAGCTGCTCGGCACTCGCAGACAGCTCCTGCGAACCAGACGACACGTTCTCCGCAGCCTGGATGGCGTCCCCGACGACCTGGCGCAGCTTTTCGACGGTGCCGTTCAGCGCCGTCACGAGATCGCCGACCTCGTCGTTGGTGCGAGCCTCGACGGTCCGTGTCAGATCGCCGGCTGCGACCGCATTGGCAAGGCCAACGGCGCCGGCAAGGCCACGGCTGATGCTGAGCGCAATCCAGACCGCGGCGATGAGGGCAATGACCAGCGAGGCGCCGACGATCACCATCAGCAGCATCTTCGCGAAGGTGGCGGACGCAGCCGCGGTCGCACCGATCTCGGTCATGCGCTTCTCGGCGAATCCGCTATAGGCGTCGAACGCCGAGATCGTCTCGGTCAGCGCCTTGCGGCCCTCGCCCTTGCTGAGTTCGATCGCCTTGATCACCCCGCCTTCCCGGGCGATCTCGATCGCGCGGAATGCAACCCCGCCGACCTGTTCGGCACGCGCCTCGAGCGCCTGTGTCACGACGCCGACCTCCTTCAGAGAAGCCGATGCCGCCGCCATCGCCTTCTTGAAACCGTCGATCTGCGCCAGCGCCAGACGGCTGCGAGCGTCGAGATCGGCCATCGTCGAGGCGGTCATGGTCTCGATCAGCATGCGCAGCATGCGCGCCGTCTCATAGCGGGCCACGATGGCCAACCGGACGGCGTGTTCGTGCTGGAGAGACCCCGTCGCCTTCTCGAGCTCCGCGAGAATCGGCTCGATGACACTATTCTGGGCGGCGAGCGCTGGCAGACCCTCGGCAGTCCAGAGCGCCTCGGCGCGGTTGGACGAGTTGTGCTTGGCGTTCCGCAGCGTTTCGTCCTGGATATCGTTGAGAACCTTGCCCTTCGCCTTGGCCTGATCGATGAGCCGCCTGCCCTGCTCGCCATCGATGCTGTAAAGTTCACCGGTGATGCGCGCCGCGTTCTCGCGATGGATCAGCATCTCCGCTGCGGCGGCCTCGATCGCCTTGTCCGTCGTCGCCAGCATCGCATCCTTCTCGGCGCGAATCTGCGCCTGAAGCTCGATCTGCAGATCGCCGATCTTGGCGACGCGCTGGCCCTGGCTGATGACACTCTGCTGCGAACTTTCAAGCTCGCCCAGTTCGTAATAGGCGACGCCACCGGAGATCATCGCCAGTGCGATGACAAGCCCGAACGTTGTGGCGAGCTTGGCCTTGATCGTGAAGCGCATCTTGGAAGCCCCCGAATGGAAAACAGTGCTCAGCCCAGGATGCGGGCCATGTCGGGAACGATGACGAATTCGTCGTTCCACTTGGTGATGAAGCGGATGAAGTCCGGCCGCCAATGGCTGCCGAGGCGCGGCGTCTGCTGGGCGTGTTTCGTCGAGACTTCGGTCACCTCGTAGACCTTGTCGGCAAGCAGCCCGAGCGTGACCGGGTCGCCGTCGATCTCGACCTCGACGACGACGATGCGGGTGTCGGGCGTCTGGGATGTCTTCTGCATGCCGAAGCGGATGCGCAGATCGGCGAGCGGAATAACGTTGCCACGCACATTGATCAGCGCGGGCAGGAAGGAGCGGGCGCCGGCGACGCGCGTCACCGGAACGGGATCGATGATCTCGCGGACCATGTCGGTCTCGATGGCGAAGATCTCGTTGCCGAGGCCGACCATCAGCACCTGCAGGCGGGTCTCGATCACCGGCGGCGCGCCCCTGGCAGCCTCTTGGATCTGGAGGTGGTTCATCACGCGGCCTCCGGCGTTCTGTCGCTCTCAGCCCGGGCCTGGCCGAGCGTGACGAGCTGGGCGACATCCATGATCAGCGCCGCCGAGCCATCGCCGAGGATGGTCGCGCCGGAGAACATGGTGACGTCGGAGTGGAGCTTGGACAGCGACTTGATCACCGTCTGGTGGCTGCCGATGATCTGGTCGACGACGAGACCGACGCGGGTGTCGCCGATCGAGGACACGATGACCTTCTGATGGGGATCGGGCTGGCCCTCGGCATCGAAGACGTCGCGCAGGCGCAGGAAGGGCACGAGCTCGCCGCGCACATTGAGGAAGCTGCGGCCCTTGGCGCGGGCCTCCGCTTCCGCCGTCAGCTCGATGCATTCCTCGACCGCCGAAAGCGGGATGATGTAGCGGCCCTCGCCGACGCGGATCAGCAGCCCGTCGATGATGGCCAGCGTCAGCGGCAGGCGCAGCGTCACCGAGGAGCCGTGGCCGGGGATCGTGGTCAGGTCGATGGTCCCGCGCATCGCCTCGATGGTGCGCTTGACCACGTCCATGCCGACGCCGCGGCCCGACAGCGCCGAAATCGTCTTGGCCGTCGAGAAGCCGGGGTGGAACAGGAACTGGTGGATCTCGTGCTCGCTCAGGCTTGCGCCCGGCTGGATCAAGCCGTTCTCCTCGGCCTTGGCGCGGATGCGGGCGGTGTCGAGCCCGGCGCCGTCATCCTGCACGGTGACCAGCACCTGGGCGCCGACATAGCGGGCGGCGAGCTCGATGCGGCCGGTGCCCGACTTGTTCGTCTGGCTGCGCTGTTCGGCGCTTTCGATGCCGTGGTCGATGGCGTTGCGGATGAGATGCACCAGCGGATCGGCGAGGCGCTCGATCATGGTCTTGTCCATCTCGGTGTCCTCGCCGACCGTGACGAAGTCGACCGGCTTGCCGAGATCGCGCGAGAGGTCGTGGACGAGGCGGCGGAAGCGGCCGAAGAGCGAGCCCATCGGCACCATGCGCACGCCCATGGTCGAGTCGCGCAGGCCCGACGCCAGGCGCTCGATTTCCTCGGCGATCGCCTTGATCGCGAGATCGGTGCCGGAATGGGCGATCTGGCTGAGACGGGCCTGAGCGATGACGAGTTCGCCGACCCGGTCCATTAGCTCATCCAGGCGCTCGGCCTGGACCCGGACGGTGGAGGTCTTGTCGTCGGCGCGACGGTTGAACTCGGCCTTCTCGGCCGTGGGCGCAGCAGCAGCCGGGAGCGGAGCGGCGGCTCGCGGCGGGGATGCGACGGCGGCGAGCTCCGGCACGTCGTCGGGCATCGACATGTCCAGCGCCGGAAGGAGCAACGCGCCCGGCTCGTCGAGCGCGGAGATGACGAGCTTCATCTCGTCGCGGACGAACATGAAGACGTCCTCGATCTCGTCCTTCGAGCAGGCGCTCTGCAGCGTCACCGTCCAGGCGATCAGGCAGCTTTCCGGATCGAGCGCGTCGAGCTCCGGCACCTTTTCCAGATCGGCCTCGACGACGCAGGGACCGAGCGCCCGCAGATCGTCGAGCAGCACCAGCGGATTGGTGCCGTTGCGCAGGATGTCCGGCTCAAAGGCGATCTCGATCGTCCACCCGGCCTGGGCCGGTTCGGCCGGCGCAGCCACCGCGGCAGTGTCCGCCGCTTCGGTCGGCGCGACGCCATGCGATGCACTCGGGCCGCCGCCAATCAGGCGCTGCAGTTCCTCGACGATGGCCTCGCCGATGATCGGATCGGTGGAATCGGGATCGTCGATCAGCGTGCGGATATAGTCGCGGGCCGAGAGCGAGACCGTGACGATGTCGTGGTTCGCATCGATCTTGCCCTTGCGGATCAGATCGAAGGCCGTCTCGAAATCATGGGTGAAGGCCGCGACCTTGTCGAAGCCGAACATCGCGCCCGAGCCCTTGATCGTGTGCAGCGCCCGGAAGGCGGCGTCGATCAGGTCCCGGTCCTGCGGGGTCTGGCCGAGGTCGAGCAGCACCGTCTCAAGCGAATCGAGCAGCTCGGCAGCTTCCTGGCGGAAGGTTTCTGCGGGATCGAGTTCCATCAGGTCCTCACCAGCTTTGCGACCACGGCGAGCAACTGCTCGGGCTTGAACGGCTTGGTGATCCAGCCCGTCGCGCCGGCGGCCTTGGCCTCCTGCTTGACGGCGTCGTCGGATTCCGTGGTGAGGAAGACGATCGGCACGCCCATGAAGGCCGGCAGCGCGCGCAGGGCCTTGATCATCTGCATGCCGTTCATCACCGGCATGTTGAGGTCGGTGATGACGAGATCGAAGCTTTGCGCCTGGGCCTTGGCGAGGCCTTCCGAGCCGTCGCCGGCCTCGACGACAGTGTGACCGGCCGGCCCGAGCACGAGCTTGATCATCTGCCGGACGCTCGGCGAATCATCGACGGTGAGAATGCTGGCCATGGTCAATTCCTGGATAGGTCGGCGTGCCGCATGCCGGGCAACGGCACCCCGGCGCGCTCGAAGGCGGAGCGGACGCTCTCCGTTTCCGCCAGAATCGCGAAAGGCAGGCCGTGCGCAGCGAAGGTCTTCTCCGCGCTGACCATCATCTGGACGAATGTGATGTCGGCCTGCTCGACGGCAGCACAGTCGATCTCGACGCCGGAGCCCGAATTAACCAAGCCAACGAGCGAAGTCGCCGTCGATCTTGAATTACGTATGGTAATATCGGATCCTAACTCGATCCGAACCACACTCCCGGCGCCTTTTTTGCTCATGCCGAACACACCAATTCTGAGATATGACCAATATTCACAATATGGTCACTGCGATTTATAAGCTTATTCACTTATAATTCACTTAACGAACCAACCGATTATCTTGATGTGTTGTTGACTATCATGCGCGCCTGGAGTCGGGCTTGCGCCGCCCGAGTCAGTCCGGCCGCCGATGTCAGCACTTCGCTAACCATGCCGCGCCGATGCCGTTATTGTTTGGTCGTGCCGCAGGAACGGCGCTCGCTCAGCGGGTATGGCGGGTCTGCGAGGGCCGTTCGCCGAAGGTCCGGCGGTAGTCGAGCGCGAAATGCCCGCGGTTGACGAAGCCCCAATGCCGCGCGATCTCCTCGATCGAGCGGGTCGAGAGCGGGTCGAGCAGTTCCGCCCTGACGCCGGCAAGCCTCGCCTGCTTGAGGTAGTCGTGCGGGGACATCTGCTTGTGGCGGCGAAAGCCTTCCTGCAGCGAGCGCAGGCCGATGCCGATGGCCTCGGTGACATCCTGGACCGTCAGCGGGCCGGAGGTATGCGCGTCGATGAATTCGATCGCCCGCCGGATCAGCCATGGCGCCGGCGCCGGCGCCTGCCGTTCGAACCAGGACGAATAGGGGTGTGGGAAGGTTTCCAGGATCAGCATGATCAGGGCATCTCGCAGCCGCCGCGCCGCATGCGGCGCGCTCGCGAGCGGGGCGTCGCCTCGGAAGCCCGCCGCGATGGCCGCCATGATGCCCGCTAGCGTCGCCCCGGTGGCGGTGTGGACATCGAACGGCACAGCGAAATCCAGCCGCTTCGTCACAGGGCGCTCGAAGGCGGATTGCAGTGTCCGCGCGACCTCCTCGCCATGCAGCGTGAAGGTCGAATGCACGCTGCCCTCGGCATATTCTCCACTTTCGGCCAAGGCCGTGTTGAGGATCAGCCCCTGCCCAGGCACGGCTGCCAGCGTCTCCTGGCCGACCGAATAGAGGGTCCCGCCGGCAGCGACGATGCGGACGGTCAAATTGTCGTGCGGCGTGCCGCGTCGCAGCCGCATGCCGCCGGAATATTCGGCCCGGACGAGGTTGGCGGAGGCGAGGCTGCGACCGGTCAGGCGCGCCTCGAAGCCATCGGGACGCAAGGGCGCGAGCACGAGGTCGCGGCGCAGCAAATCGACCAGCCAGGCTTGCGTCTCGCCGACGTCGCGGCTGACGAAATCATGGCGGTCATCGTCCGGGCCGGGCTCGCCCGAGATGGAGCCCGCCTTGCGCGACTCGGACAGCGTCGGCCTCTTCATTCCGCCATCTGAGGCCGGGCGGCCTGCCCGATCAAGAGGCCGTCGCGCGCCGCTGGTCAGGCCCCGACATATTTGAAATGGGCGCCGACGCTGCGATAGGACGCTTCGAGGACATCAACGCCGCCAGCCAGCCGTAGCGTTTCAGCCACGGCGAGACCCAGTTCGACGGCTTCGCTGCCGGGGCGGTCGAGGCTGGCGGTGATGCGCTTGCCGCCATCATAAGAGGTGATCTGCGCGTGAAGGTGGAGCCGGTCGTCGCGCCAGGTCGCGCTGGCGCCCACGGGCAGGCTGCAGCCGGCCCCGAGCGCGTGCAGCATCGCGCGCTCGCCATCGACCTCGGCGCGTGCCTTCGGGTTCTCGATGTCCTTGAGGATGGCGAGAATCGCGGTATCGGCGGCGCGGGCCTGGACACCGAGCGCGCCCTGTCCGATCGCATAGGGGAACAGCACGGGGTCGAGCAGTTCCGAGGTCGCGCCCTCAAGTCCGAGGCGCTGCAGCCCGGCCTGCGCCAGTATCACCGCATCGAGCCCGTCATCGCCGTTGATCTTAGCCAGGCGCGGCCCGACATTGCCGCGAATCGGCACGATCTCGACATCAGGCCGCAGGCTGAGCATCTGCGAACGCCGGCGCAGCGAGCCCGTGCCGACGCGGGCGCCCTGCCGCAAATCCGCAAGCGTCGCGCCGCAGAGCACGTCGCGCGGATCGACGCGCTCTGGCACGGCGGCCAGCACGAGGCCCTCGCGCAGGGTCGTCGGTAAATCCTTCAGCGAGTGGACGACGATATCGACCTCGCCCGAGACGAGCTGTTCCTCGTGCTCGGTCGAGAACACGCCGATGATGCCGAACTGGTGGAATTCGGAGACGCGGTCCTTGTCGGCGATCGTCTTGATCGGATGCAGCGAGAACTCGGTCTCGGGATGCTTCACCTTGATCAGCCCGGTAATGTAGTTGGTCTGCGCGATCGCCAGCGGGCTGCGGCGCGTGCCGATTTTCAGGAGCATGGAAGAACTACCTAGCGTGGAGGCCGTGCCAGCCTCCGTCATTGGAACCGGTCTATATCAGCGGATCGCCATCGCCGCGAGTGCGGCGTACCACCACCCCGACCGGACGCCTTGGCATGGATCAACGACAAGGCCCGAAGCCGGCATGAACCAACGCCGTCCCGCGCGATTGAGCGACAGGCGAGCATGGAGGAACGGATATGGAGTGCAGCAGCGCCGACAGGTCGCGGGCCGCCGCCGCCGAAGCGGAAACGGTGGTCGATTTCTGGCGCGATGCCGGGCCGGAGCGCTGGTTCACGAAGGATGCCGCCTTCGACATCCTGTTCCGCGAGCGCTTCATGCCACTCCACTTCGCGGCGGCACGGCGGGAGCTCGACCATTGGGCGGGCACGGCGCAGGGGTCGCTCGCGCTCGCGATCCTGCTCGACCAGTTCCCGCGCAACAGCTTCCGCGACACGGCGCATATGTACGCCACCGATCCGCTGGCGCGGCTTTTCGCGGGACGGGCGCATGAGTCCGGCCATGGCGAGGCCATCGCGGCGGAGCTGCGGCTGTTCCTGCATCTGCCCTTCTGCCATTCCGAGGATCTCGCGGACCAGGATCTCTCGGTGCAGCTCAGCACCCCGCTGGGTGGGGATGCTCGGGAGTATGCCGAGGGCCATCGCGAGATCATTCGGCGCTTCGGCCGCTTCCCACATCGCAACGCCCTGCTCGGACGCGAGACCACGCCGGAGGAGCAGGCCTTTCTCAGCGAGGGCGGCTTTCCCGGCTGAAGTTCAGCGCTCCGGAAGCGCCACGGGCGCCACACCCGCCTCCAACGCCGCGTCGCTGTCGTCCTTGAGGTCGACGCCGGTGAGCGCGCGACGCAAGCCCTGGTCGATCAACCAGGCGAGCTTGAAGGCGGCATCCCCGAAACTCAACCCGCCGGGGCGGATGTTCGAGATGCAGTTGCGCACGGCGTCGGTCAGTCCGCGCCGCGGGCCGAAGGTGAGATAGGCGCCGAGCGAATCCGGCGAGGACAGGCCGGGACGCTCACCGATCAGCACCGCCACCATCCGCGCGCCCAGCGCGAGGCCCGCTTCGTCTCCGAGCGCGACGCGGGCCTGAGCCGCGATGACGACAGGCGCCAGCGTCAGTTTCTGGCGTTGCAGGATAGGCAGCAGCGCGGCGATGAACGGCACGGCGTTCTGATGCACGGCGGTCGAGGACAGTCCGTCGGCGACGACGATGGCGAGGTCGAAGGCGCCATGGCGCGCCGCAAGCGCCACCTCACTCTCCGGCGACAGACTGCGGCCGAGATCGGGCCTTCGCAGATAGTCCGTGCGGGAACGCGCCTCGCTTTGCGCCATCAGCATCTCGAGGCCGAGCCCGGCCAATTCCACCGCGACCTCGTCGGGACGGAAGGGCGTATGAACCGCGTCGCGCGCCTGGGCATGGGCGAGGCCGAAGCGCAGCACCTCGCGCATCGGCAGCGAGGCGCCGGTGCGGCCAAGCGCGATCCGCGCCGAGGTCAGCCGGGCAAGATCGGCGAAGCGGGTCGCGGGCCGGGGTGGCTCATCCGGCTCGTTCATGCGCCTGAGCCTGTGGCACAGTCGAACGGCAAGGCTCCACCGTCATCCTGGACAAGCCGCGCAGCGGCGCAGCTCCGGGATCCATCGTAGCGCGCCGGAGCCCTCCGATGGATCCCGGGACGACCTTCGGTCGCCCAGGATGACAGCGCGAAAATACCGCCGCTCGGAAAATTGCCGTCGCCGGTCATGCTGCCCGCCCATGCAGCGCCGATAACAGCGCCTGCCCGCCCTGCCCCGCGCTCAGCCGCCCGGTGGGGTCGATGATGTCCATCCGCCGCAGCCAGTCCTCGAACTCGGGCGCGCGCCTCAGTCCGAGAACCTCGCGGATGTAGAGCTGGTCGTGGAAGGAGGTCGACTGGTAATTCAGCATGATGTCGTCGGCGCCGGGCACCCCCATGATGAAGTTGACGCCGGCCGTGCCCAGCAGGGTCAGCAGCGTGTCCATGTCGTCCTGATCGGCCTCGGCATGGTTGGTGTAGCAGATGTCGCAGCCCATCGGCACGCCGAGCAGTTTGCCGCAGAAATGGTCCTCCAGCCCGGCCCGGATGATCTGCTTGCCGTCATAGAGATATTCCGGACCGATGAAGCCGACGACGGTGTTGACCAGCAGCGGCTGATAGGCCCGGCAGACGGCATAGGCGCGGGCTTCCAGCGTCTGCTGGTCGACACCGTGATGGGCATTGGCCGAGAGCGCCGCGCCCTGCCCGGTCTCGAAATACATGACGTTGTCGCCGACTGTGCCGCGCTTCTGCGAACGGCCGGCCTCCAGCCCCTCCTGCAGCAGCGCAAGCGTCACGCCGAAGGAGGCATTGGCGGCTTGCGTGCCGGCGACCGACTGGAAGACCAGATCGACCGGCGCGCCCTGCTCGATCAGCGCGATCGAGGAGGTGACGTGGGTCAGGATGCAGGCCTGGGTCGGGATGTCGAAGCGCGCGATGACGCCGTCGAGCAGGCGCAGGAGTTCGCCGATCCGGGCCGTGCTGTCGGAGGCCGGGTTGATGCCGATGACGGCATCGCCGCAGCCATAGCTGAGGCCGTCGATGGTCGAGGCGAGGATGCCGGCGGCATCGTCGGTCGGATGATTGGGCTGGATGCGCACGGCCAGCCGGCCGGGCAGACCGAGCGTGTTACGGAAGCGCGTGACGACGCTGCATTTGCGCGCGACGAGGATCAGATCCTGGTTGCGCATCAGCTTGGAGACGGCAGCCGCCATCTCCGGCGTGATGCCGGGCGCGAGCCGGGCGAGCGCGTCGGTCGTCGCGGCCTCCGAGCAGAGCCAGTCGCGGAATTCGCCGACCGTCAGCGTGGCAACCGGCGCAAAGGCTGCCGCATCGTGGCTGTCGACGATCAGGCGGGTGACCTCGTCGATTTCGTAGGGAACCAGCGCCTCGTGCACGAAGGTCCGCAGCGGCAGATCGGCCAGCGCGATCCGGGCCGCCATCATCTCCTCCATGCTGCCGGCCGCCAGACCCGCCAGCACGTCGCCCGAGCGCAGCGGCGTCGCCTTCGCCATCAACTCCCTGAGATCGGCGAAGGCATAAGACTGCCTGCCGACCGCGACGCGATACCCCATCAACCGTCTCCCGGACGCGGCCAAGAGGCCCCGACGCCATATCAACCGCTCACCACGACCCTAGCAAGGCGCGGGCCGAGACCGGGCGCTGCGGCACATCCGCATTGCGAGCGCGCACGCATTGCCCCGCCGCCCCATGCACCGTATCCCTCGCCTGACGAGAGCGGGGCGACACCCGCCATCGCGAGCAGGAAACGCCATGGCCGATCGAGATGATGCCGGACGCCGCACGGTCGGCACTTACGATTATGTCGTGATCGGCGCCGGCTCGGCCGGCTGCGTGCTCGCCAACCGGCTCTCGCGCAATCCCAAGACACGGGTGCTCGTGCTGGAGGCAGGCGGGCGGGACGACTGGATCTGGTTCCACATCCCCGTCGGCTATCTCTTCGCCATCGGCAATCCGCGCGCCGACTGGCTGTTCAAGACCGAGCCGCAGGCGGGGCTGGGTGGCCGTGCCCTGGCCTATCCGCGCGGCAAGGTGCTCGGCGGATCGTCCGCGATCAACGCCATGGTCTATATGCGCGGGCAGGCCGCCGATTACGATGGCTGGCGCCAGCTCGGGCTTTCCGGCTGGGGCTGGGACGATGTGCTGCCCTATTTCCTGGCGCATGAAGACCATGCCGGCCCGGGCACAGGCGGCATGCACAAATCCGGCGGGGAATGGCGCGTCGAGCATCCGCGCGTGCGCTGGGCCATTCTCGATGCGATCCGCGAGGCGGCGGCAGCAGCGGGCATCGCCAAGATCGACGATTTCAACACCGGCGACAACGAGGGCTCGTCCTATTTCCAGGTGAACCAGCGTCGCGGACGGCGGCTCAGCAGCTTCAATGCCTTCATGCGGCCGGTGCTGGACGACCGCGAGAGCAATCTCCGGCTCGAAATAGGCGTGCTGGTTGAGCGCGTCGTGATCGAGGAGGGCCGGGTCACATCCGTCGAGTTCACCCATGGCGGCGAGAAGCTGCGCGTCGAGGTGACGGCTGAGGTCGTGCTCAGCGCCGGCGCCGTCGGCTCGCCCGCCTTGCTCGAACGCTCCGGCATCGGCGACGGCGCCCGCCTGCAGGGGCTCGGCATCGATACCGTCGCCAACCTGCCCGGCGTCGGCGAGAATTTGCAGGACCATCTGCAGATCCGGCCGGTCTACAGGGTCGAGGGCGTGCGCACGCTCAACAGCGACTATGCCAAGCTCTGGCGCCGGCCATTGATGGCGCTGCAATATGCGGCGCTGCGCAGCGGGCCGCTGACCATGGCGCCCTCGCAGGTCGGCGCCTTCGCCAAGTCCTCGGCCGAATACGCCACGGCCAATCTGCAATATCATTTCCAGCCGCTCTCGCTGGATTCATGGGGTTCGGGGCTGCATCCCTTCGATGCCTTCACGGCCAGCGTCTGCAATCTGCGGCCGACGAGCCGCGGCCATGTCCACATCAAGACGCCGCATGCCGAGGACGCCCCGGCGATCTCGCCGAACTATCTCGATACGGAAGCCGACCGGCAGGTCGCGGTCGACGCCATGAAGCTGACCCGCCGGATCGTGGAGCAGGCACCGCTCGCCCGCTTCCGGCCGCAGGAGCATCTGCCCGGCGCCGCTGCCGCGAGCGACGAGGACCTGCTTGCCGCTGCCGCGGCCCTGGGCACGACGATCTTCCACCCTGTCGGCACGGCCAAGATGGGCAGCGATGGCGATCCTCGCGCGGTGCTCGACGAACGGTTGCGGGTGCGCGGCATCAGGGGCCTGCGCGTGATCGATGCCTCCGCGATGCCGGCAATCACCTCGGGCAACACCGCCAATCCGACGATGATGATCGCCGAGAAGGGCGCCGCGATGATGATCGACGATGCTCGGGCGGGGTGAAGGCCGCCGCGGAGCCCTTCTAACACCCCTTTCAGCGCAGAGATGCGCGGTCGTCCCGGGCGACCGGAGGGAGACCCGGGACCCATTCCTGAACCTTATTTGGACACGTTCTGGAATGGGTCCCGGGTCTACGCTTTGCTCCGCCCGGGACGACGGCATTGTTGTTGAAACGGCCTCAGAATTGCTGGGTTCGTTCCGACACCGAGCATAAGAGCGCCCGCAGAATGAGCCCGGCGCAAGGACGACCACCGATGACGCAGCTGCCACCGCCATCCCCCGAACGTGGCCCGCTTGCCCGCGTCCTCTTCGCCGTGCTGCGGACGATCCTGACCATCCTGATCCTGATCGACGAGATCGCCCGGCCGCTCTATCGGCCGCTGATCGCCTGGGTCGCGTCGCTGGAAATCGTCGCGCGGATGGAGCGCTGGATCGCGCGACAGCCGCGCCTCGCGGTCCTGGCCCTGCTCGCCGTGCCTTTTGCCGTCGCCGAGCCGCTGAAGCTGCTCGGCCTCGTGATGATGGCCGATGGCCGCGCCCGAAGCGGCCTGATCATCTTCGGCTTCGCCCATCTGGTGAGCTTCCTGCTCGTCGAGCGCATCTACCATGCCGGGCACGAAAAGCTCCTGACCTATGGCTGGCTCGCCTGGGTCATGGCGCTGCTCACCAGGCTCCGTGGCCGCGTCATGGACGGGGTCCGCAGCAGCGCGGCCTATGCGATCGCGCTGCGCAGCCGCGACGCGGCACGGCAATGGTGGCGCGGATTGCGGGCGTGAATGAGCAGCAAGACTGCTCGGTTTCACCACAGCCCTCATCCTGAGGAGCCGCGTAGCGGCGTCTCGAAGGATGCTTCAGGAGGCTCCGGTGCAATCTGGAGCATCCTTCGAGACGCGGCCTTCGGCCGCTCCTCAGGATGAGGGCTGTGGGTAGCTAGGCTGTGCTTTAGACGACCTGATTGCGCAGGGCGCTCTCGCCGCGCGTCAGCCGGCCGAGGTTTTCGATCAGCAGGTCGACGACATTGCCCTCATAGGCGCGCGTCTCGCCGGCGCTGTGCGGGGTGACGATGACCTGCGTCATCGCCCAGAGCGGCGACGTCGCGGCCAGCGGCTCCTCGACGAAGGTGTCGAGACCTGCGCCGGCGATGCGCCCTTCGCTCAGGGCCGCGATCAGCGCCCGCTCGTCGACGACCTTGCCGCGCGCCACGTTGATCAGCAGCGCGGTCGGCTTCATCGCGGCCAGCGCGGCGGCGTCGATCAGGTTTTCCGTCTCGGGCGTCAGCGGGCAGGTCAGCGCGACGATGTCGGCCTGCGCCATGACCTCGTGCAACTGGTCGGGCCGCACGATCGCCTCGATGCCGGGCTGCGGCTCCGGACTGCGGCGCACGCCGATGACACGCAGGCCGAAGGCGGCCGCCAGCGTCGCCAGTCGCAGGCCGATGCGGCCGAGACCGACGATCACCAGCGTCTTGCCGGCAAGCTCGTCCTCGCGGCGGGCGCGGTCGCCGATCATCGGGCGCCAGGTCTTGGCCGTCTGGTTGTCGCGGGCGAGGTGGATCTGGCGAGTCAGGCCGAGGATCAGCGCCATTGCGTGCTCGGAAACCGCCCGCTCATTGGCTCCCTGAGCGCTCGCAAGCCGGATGCCGGCGGTGGCGAAGGCCGCCTTGTCGTACTGGTCCGTGCCGGCGCTGACCGACTGGACGAAACGCAGCTTCGGGCTCGTCGCGATCAGTTCGTTGCGCCAGAGGCCCGAGACCACCACCACATCGGCCTCATGCGCGCGGGCTTTGAACTCGTCGAGCGAGCGCACCTCGAAGCTCTTCGCGGCATGTCCGCGTGTCGCGAACTCGGCCCGCAATTGATAGGCGGCGTGAGCGAAGCAGATGGTCAGGTCGCCTGATGGCGGCAGTGCGGGCATGTGAATTCCTCTTGAGGCAAGGCGTGTTCAGGCAAGGTCGGCGGGCAAGCTAGCGGGCGGTTTCGGCTCTGCCCCGGCGTGGGGCGCATGCAAGACTTACGCTGAAACCGCACGCGGCGCGAAGGACGCAACCGCCGCCTCCAGCCGTCGCCAGGCTGCGGTATCGCCTGGCAGGCCAAAGCGCAGCCATGTCGCATCGTTCTGGAAGCGGCGGACATAGAGGCCGTGGCGGCCGAGATGCGCAAAGAGCGCCGGCGCATCGGGCGTCGCCAGCAGGCGAAACAGCGCCGTGCCGCCGACGATCCGGCCAAGCGGCGAGAGCAGGGCATCGAGCCGGGTTGCATCGGCGGCGCGCGCCGCGCCGGCCGCCGCGAGCCATTCGGAGTCGGCCAGGGCCTGTGCCCCGATCTCCAGCGCCGGGCCGGCGACCGCCCAAGGACCCATCGCGGCGCGCAGCACGGCCATCGGGCCTGCCTCGCCGATCGCGAAGCCGAGCCGGACACCCGCCAGCCCATAGGTCTTGCCGAAGGAGCGCAGCACGATCGTCGCGGGCGGCAGGGCCGGCAGCAGGCTGTTCTCCGGCGTGAAATCGGCAAAGGCCTCGTCGAGGATCAGCATGCCGCCGCGCATGGCGCAGCGCGCGGCGAGAGCGGCAAGGTCTGCGACCGGAAGACTGCGGCCATCGGGATTGTTCGGATTGACCACCACGACGCTAGCGGCGTCAGCCGTTTCGGCCGGCGTAGTCGCCTCGGTCACGTCAGCACCCACCTTGCGCCATGCCTGTGCGTGCTCGGCATAGGTCGGCCCCAGCACCGCGACCGGACCCGCATGGACCAGCGACGGCAGCACGCGCGGCAGCAGGTCGATCAGGATCTGCGTGCCCGGCGCGGCGACGATGTGGGCGCCGGGAGGAACGCGATAGGCGGTTCGCGCCGCCGCGAGCAAGGCCGCCTCGCCGTCGGCGCCGGGCAGGCGCTGCCAGAGGCTTAACGGCAGCGCGGGAAGCGGATAGGGGATGGGATTGATCCCGGTGGAGAGATCGATCCAGGGTTGCGGCGCATCGGGAAACAGCGTCCGCGCCTGGGCGAGATCGCCGCCATGCCAGATGCCGTCCTCAGCCACGATCGCTCCCGTTCCGCATGAATCGTCCTGTCGCATGAACCCCGCCGAGACCCTGCTTCTGCTGCTCGCGGCGCTCCTCGTCGAAGCGGCGCTCGGCTATCCGGAGCGCTTGTATGCGCTGATCGGCCATCCCGTCACCTGGCTCGGCGCGCTGATCGCGCGGCTCGACCGTTGGCTGAACCGGGAGGATGCAGGGTTTGCTGCCCGCAAGGCGGCGGGGATCGCGGCGCTTCTTATCCTTCTGGCGGTGACGCTTGCTGTCGCGCTCGGTTTGACATGGCTCTGCCGGCCGCTCGGACCCGCCGGCCTGCTGCCGCTCGCGCTCTTTGCCTCGACCCTGCTGGCGCAGCGCAGCCTGCACGAGCATGTCGCTGCCGTCGCCGACGGGCTGGAGCGCGGCGGCCTCGTGGAGGGCCGAAAGGCCGTGTCGATGATCGTCGGGCGCAATCCCGACAGTCTCGACGAGGCCGGAGTGTCGCGCGCCGCGATCGAGAGCCTGTCGGAGAATTTCTCCGACGGCGTGGTCGCGCCCGCCTTCTGGCTCGGCGTCGCCGGGCTGCCGGGCATCGCGCTCTACAAGGCGATCAACACCGCCGATTCGATGATCGGGCACAAGACACCGCGCCATCTCACCTTCGGCTGGGCTTCGGCGCGGCTCGACGACCTCGTCAACCTGCCGGCCTCGCGGCTCACCGCCCTGCTGCTGATTGCAGCCGCCGCGCTCGACCGCGAGGCCGATGCGGCCGGGGCGTGGAGGTCAGTCCGCCGCGATGCGCGCCATCACCGCTCGCCGAATGCGGGTTGGCCGGAAGCCGCGATGGCCGGCGCACTGGGATTACGGCTGGCGGGACCGCGCATCTATGGCGAGGTCGTGGTGGACGATGGCTGGATGGGCGACGGCCGCGCCGAGGCGACCGCCGCAGACGTCAGGCGGGCGCTGCGGCTGTACCGGCGGGCTTGCGGGCTGTTGTGGGGGGTGGCGGCGGTGGGCGGGGCGGCTGCGCTCGTCTAGCCGTCATGCTCGGGCTTGACCCGAGCATCTCGTGCCGAGAGAGGCTTTGGCGCCCGTTCCGGGCTGAGATTCTCGGATCAAGCCCGAGAATGACGTGCTTCGCCTAGAACTCAATCCCCTCCTGCGCCTTCACCCCTGCGGCGAAATGGTGCTTCACCAGCGTCATCTCCGTCACGAGGTCGGCGGCTTCGATCAGCTCAGGCTTGGCGTTGCGGCCGGTGACGATGATGTGGAGGTCGCTGCGGCGCGCGGTCAGCGTCGCGACGACCTCGGCCAGCGGCAGGTAATCGTAGCGCAAGGCGATGTTGAGTTCGTCGAGCACGATCAGGCGGATCGTCTCATCCGCCATCAATTCCTTGGCCTTGTCGAAGGCGCGGGTCGCGGCGGCGATGTCGCGGGCCTTGTCCTGCGTCTCCCAGGTGAAGCCCTCGCCCATGGTGTGCCACGAGACCTGGTCGCCGAAAGCCTCCAGCGCCTTGCGCTCGCCGGTTTCCCAGGCGCCCTTGATGAACTGCACCACCCCGATGCGCCAGCCATGGCCGAGCGCGCGCAGCGCGAGACCGAAAGCGGCCGTCGACTTGCCCTTGCCGGGACCGCTGTTGACGATGAGCAGACCCTTCTCGACCGTCTTGGCGGCGACCTCGGCATCCTGCACCGCCTTGCGCTTCTCCATCTTGGCCTTGTGGCGGGCGGCTTCGTCGGTTTCTGCGGTCATATTCAGTCTCTCACTTCACCTGCATCGGCAGTCCGGCGACCATGAAGACCACGCGGCCGGCGCGAGCCGCAACCGCCTGATGCAGCCGGCCGGCCTCGTCGCGGAAGCGCCGCGCCAGCGCATTGTCGGGCACGATGCCGAGCCCGACCTCGTTGGAGACCAGCACGACCGGGGCGGAGGCCTGGGCGCAGGCCTCGATCAGGGCCGCGCCCGCCGCAGCCGTATCGTGCTCGGCGAGCATGAGATTGGTCAGCCAGAGCGTCAGACAATCGACCAGCACCGGCCGCCCGGCCGGAAGCCCGCGAATCGCGTCGGGCAGGTCGAGGGCAGCGTCGAGCGTGATCCAGTCGCCGGAGCGCCGCGCCCGGTGCTCGGCAATGCGCGCGGCCATCTCGTCGTCCCAGGCCTGCGCCGTCGCGATATAGGCCCAGGGCGGCGGCAAAGCCTCGATCAGCGCCTCGGCATGGCGACTCTTGCCCGAGCGGGCGCCGCCGAGGACGAGGGTGAGATGGGGGATCTGGTCGGTCACGCTGGCCCGCGAAGAAACGAGCCCTCATCCTGAGGAGCGGACGCAAGTCCGCGTCTCGAAGGATGCTCCAGAGCGCACTGGAACATCCTTCGAGACGCCGCTTCGCGGCTCCTCAGGATGAGGGCTCGGGTTGAAGCGAGGCAACTGCATTGCACAGCACCGCCCACATGGCTAATGATCTCAGCCGACGGTGCCTCCGCAAGGAGGTGAAAAGGGAACGCGGTGCGATACCGCGGCTGCCCCCGCAACTGTAAGCGGCGAGTTCTGCGCCATCGGCCACTGGGAGCGATCCCGGGAAGGCGGCGCAGGATGCCTAGACCCGCGAGCCAGGAGACCTGCCGTCGTCCGATCCGCATTTCCAACAGGCCGCCGGCGGGGCGGCCAGGAGAACAGTGATGAACACGGTTACGGTTTCCACGCAGCAGGCCAGCGTTTCAGAACGCGTCAAGGCGGTCGCTGCGGCGCTCCTGCTCGGCAGCGTGCTGGTCTACACGGTCGGCTTCGCGGCCTCGGCCAGCGTGCACAACGCGGCGCACGACACGCGCCACGGCCTCGCCTTTCCCTGCCACTGAGGGAAAGCCAACATGATCAATCGTGTTCTCGCGGTCAGTCTTCTGGCCGGGCTTCTGGCTGGGCTCATCGTCGCCGCGCTCCAGCATGTCACCACCACGCCGCTGATCCTCAAGGCGGAAACCTATGAGGCGGCTTTGCGCGCTGTCGCGCCGTCACAGGCTGCCTTCTCCGGTGAGGCCAGGGTTTTCGGCGAAGCCAGGATTCTGCTGGCCCACGGCACCGAGGCGCATGGCGACCACGCCGAGTGGAAGCCGCAGGGCGGCCTGCAGCGGACGCTGTTCACCAGCGTCGTGACGATCGCCACCGCGATCGGCTTCGCCGCGCTGCTGCTGGCCGGCATGATCGCCGCCAACGAGACCATCGACGAGCGCCGCGCCCTGATCTGGGCGGCCTGCGGTTTCCTCGCCTTCGGCCTCGTGCCGGCGACGGGGCTGGCCCCCGAACTGCCCGGCGCCGCCTCGGCGGCGCTCGAACAGCGACAGCTCTGGTGGATCGTCACCGCATTGGTCACGGCCGGCGGGCTGTTCGTATTCCTGCGCATGGAGACGCCTTGGCTGCGCGCCCTCGCCATCGTAGCGATCCTGGCACCGCATATCTTTGGCGCGCCGCACCCGGCCGCGCCCGAGAGCAAGGTGCCGGCCGAGATCGCGGCGCATTTCGCGGCGCTGTCGCTCGCCATCCAGGCCGCGCTCTGGCTCGCCACCGGCTGTGCCGTCGGCCGGCTCTGGCCCTGGTTCACGCGCCGCGCCGCCGCGTCGTGACCATGTCGGACAGCGATCTCACCATCCATGTTTGCACCGTGTGCAGGCGTGTCCGCGAGGATTTGCCGGAGGGTTACGACCAGCCTGGCGCAGCCCTGGCCGAGGCGCTGACGCGGCGCCTCAATGGGCCGGCGAACGGCATCACGGTCGTCACGGCCGAGTGCCTGGCCGTCTGCAAGCGGCCCTGCACCATCGCGCTCTCGGCCGACGGCAAATGGACCTACCTGATCGGCGACCTCGAAACCGATACCCATCTCGACGATATCGTCAGCGCGGCTGAAGCCTATGCCGCCAGCGCCAACGGCATCGTTCCCTGGAAAGAGCGCCCCCCTTGCTTCCGCAAGGGCGTGGTCGCACGCGTGCCGCCGATGCCGGCGCGCCAGCAAGGATGACATCATGAACGCCCCGCAGAACCCCACGCTCGGCAAGATTCCCTGCACGATCATCACCGGCTTCCTCGGCGCCGGAAAGACGACGCTGGTGCGCCACCTGCTTGAAAACGCTCAAGGCAAGCGCCTCGCGGTGCTGGTCAACGAATTCGGCGATCTCGGCTTCGACGGCGAATTCCTCAAGGGCTGCGGCATTTCCGGCTGCACCGAGGAGGACGTTGTCGAACTGCCCAATGGCTGCATCTGCTGCACGGTGGCAGATGATTTCGTGCCGGCGCTGGAAAAGCTTTTGAACCGCGCGAACCCGCCCGAGCATATCCTGATCGAGACCTCGGGGCTCGCCCTGCCCAAGCCGCTGGTCAAGGCCTTCAACTGGCCGGCGATCCGCGCCCGCGTCACGGTCGACGGCGTCATCGCCGTGGTCGATGGGCCAGCCGTCGCCGAGGGACAGTTCGCTGACGATCCCGAGGCGGTGGCCGCGCAAGCCGCGCAGGACGCTTCGGTCGAGCACGACAACCCGCTGGAGGAGGTGTTCGAGGACCAGATCCTATGCGCCGATCTGATCCTGCTCAACAAGAGCGACCTGATCGACGAGGCGGCCAAGGCCCGGGTCAGGGCCGAGATCGCGCAGCACCTGCCCAAGGCGATCAAGATCGTCGAGACCAGCCATGGCAAGGTCGAGCCGGCGCTGATCGTCGGATTGGGCGCGGCGGCCGAAGCCGATCTCGCCGCGCGCCCCTCGCATCATGGCGAGGGCGAGGATCACGACCATGATGATTTCGATTCGGTCGCGCTGGCGCTGCCCGAGGGCCTTTCGCCGGAAGCGCTCTCGGCGCGTGTGGCCAAGGCGGCCGAAGCCGACGGCGTGCTGCGGCTGAAGGGTTTTGCGGGCGTTCCCGGCAAGCCGATGCGGCTCGTCCTGCAGGGTGTCGGCCGGCGCGTCAGCCATCATTTCGACCGCGCCTGGGCCGAAGGCGAGGCGCGCGACGGCCGGCTGACCGTCATCGGGCTCAAGGGCTTCGACGTGAAGGCCGTGGAGGCCGCGCTCGCCGGCGCCTGACGGCCGGCGATTTTCGAGGACAGGTCTGCGAAGACATGCATCTTCTCCCGACCAGCGAGATCAGGCTCGACGACGGCGAAGACGCCGTCGATCTCGGCCTGCCGCCGGGAGATGTGCTGGTGCTGTCCTTCGCTGACAGCGACCTCTCGGCGCTGGCGGCGGCTGCCGCCGGTTGCGGGCTCTCCGTCCGCCTCGCCTCGCTGCGTCGTCTGAAGCACCCGCTCTCGATCGACTTCCTGATCGAGAAGACGGTGGCGAAGAGCCGCTTCGTGCTGGTGCGCTGCCTCGGCGGGCTGGATTACTGGCGCTACGGTATCGAGGAACTCAGCGATGCTTGCCGGATGCAAGGCATCGCGCTGGCGGTGCTGCCGGGCGACGACCGGGTCGATGGCCGGCTGGCGGAGTACGGGACGGTGCCGGCAGGCTGTGCGCAGGCGATGCTGGGTTATTTCCAGGCAGGTGGCGGGGCGGAGAATATGCGCCGGCTGCTGACTGTGGCGGCAGGATATCTCGAGGCGGCGCTGCCCTCATCCGACCCGGCTGCGCCGGGCCACCTTCTCCCTCGAGCGGAGAAGGAAGGAACGGCCGCCACTGGTCCCTTCTCCCCTCGGGGGAGAAGGTGCCGGCAGGCGGATGAGGGCCAGCGCGACGCCTCCGAGCTTGCACCTCTGCCCCTCCCACCACTCTTCGCGCTGGGCGACGGCGCTGCGCCTGCCCCCTGGCGCCAGGCCTTGGCCGCACTGCCTACCGACAAAGCGCTCGTCCCCATCCTCGTCTACCGCTCGGCGGTCAGCGCTGGCGACACGGCGATGGGCGAGGCGCTTGCTGCTGCGCTCACCGCTCGCGGCCATGCGCCGCTGATCCTCGCTTTGACCAGCCTGAAGGACCCCGCCGTCACCACCGAGCTTGCGGCTTTGATCGCGACACGGCGGCCTTCGCTGATCGTCACGACCACGGCCTTCTCGGCCCGCGAAGGCTCCGATTTCGTGCTCGATGCCGCCGATTGCCCGGTGCTGCAGGCGATGCCGGTCGGCAGCGCGCGCGAGGCCTGGGCGGCCTCGCCGCGCGGGCTCTCGGCCGCCGACATCGCCATGCAGGTCGCTCTGCCGGAATTCGACGGGCGGCTCGGGACCATCCCCGTCGCCTTCAAGGCTGACGTCCCGGATGCGGCGACCGGGCTGACCACCCGCCGGCTCGTGCCCGACACCGAGGGCGTGGCGGCGCTGGCCGATCTGGCGAGCGGCTGGATCGCGCTCGCGAGCAAGCCCGCTTCGGGCCGCCGGCTGGCGCTGGTGATGTCGGATTATCCCACGCGCGGCGGCCGGGCGGGTTTCGCGGTCGGGCTCGACACGCCGGCGAGCGTGGGCGCGATCGAGACGCTGCTGGCGGAGGCGGGGTACGATCTCAGCCCACGTCCTCACACCCTCAGCCCTCATCCTGAGGAGCCGCGCAGCGGCGTCTCGAAGGATGCTTCAGGAAGCTCGGAGCCCACTGGCGCATCCTTCGAGACGGAGGCTTCGCCTGCTGCTCAGGATGAGGGCTGGAGGTTGATGCAGGCGCTGACCACCGGCCCGGCCGACCTTGCCCAGCCGCTCGAAGCCTACCGCGCCTGGCTCGCGACCATCCCCGCCGAGGCGCGCGACACACTCCTCGCCACGCATGGCGACCCGGTCTCGGACACCGCCTGCGTCGACGGCGCCTTCCGTTTCCGCGCGGTCCGCAACGGCCACCTGACCATCGCGCTGCAGCCGCCGCGCGATGCGACGCCGGACCGCAAGGCGCGATATCACGACCCCGACGCGCCGCCCGGCCATGCTTACCTCGCCTTCTACCGCGCCTTGCGCGAGACGGCCGGCATCGACGCACTGATCCATCTCGGCACCCATGGCACGACCGAATGGCTGCCCGGCAAGGCGGTGGCGCTGTCGGCCGCCTGCTGGCCGCGCCTCGTCACGCAGGGGCTGCCGGTGGTCTACCCTTATGTCGTCGACGATCCCGGCGAGGCCGCGCCGGCCAAGCGCCGGCTCTCAGCCATCACGCTTGGCCATCTGCCGCCTCCGCTGGCGCAGACCGGCGCGGCGGCCGAGACAGCGCTGCTGCGCGATCTCGTCGAGGAGTTCAGCCAGGCGCAGGTGCTCGATCCGCGCCGCGCCGACATCGTCGCGGCCGAAATCCGCGACCGGGCCGAGGCGAGCGGTCTGGCGCAGACCGGCGCGGCGGCCGAGACAGCGCTGCTGCGCGATCTCGTCGAGGAGTTCAGCCAGGCGCAGGTGCTCGATCCGCGCCGCGCCGACATCGTCGCGGCCGAAATCCGCGACCGGGCCGAGGCGAGCGGTCTGGCGCATTCCTGCGGAGTCACACCCGACCTGTCCATGAGCGAGGCGCTGACGCGGCTCGACGCGCATCTTTGCGACATCGCCGAACTGCCCTTCCGCGAGGGGCTGCATGTCTTCGGACGCTCCGAGGCCGATCCCGACTCGGCGTGGGCCGAGCGCGACGGGTTGCTGCGGGCTCTGGACGGACGCTTCGTGCCGCCCGGCCCGGCCGGCTCGCCGCATCGTGGCCGGCCCGATGTGCTGCCGACCGGCCGCAACCTCTCGACGCTCGATCCGCGCGCGATCCCGACGCGAGCGGCGGCGCGGCTGGGAGCGCTCGCGGCGCAGGCCGTGGTGGCGCGCCACCGGCAGGACCATGGCGAGGCGCCGCGCCGGATCGTGATGGATCTCTGGGCCTCACCGACGCTCCGTTCAGGCGGCGAGGATATCGCCCATGCACTGGCGCTGATGGGCGTCGTACCCCTCTGGGACCCGGCCTCAACGCGCGTGACGGGGTTTGCGATCACGCCGCAGCCGAAGCTCGACCATCCGCGTATCGACGTGACGGTGCGCATCTCGGGCGCCTTCCGCGACACCTTTCCGGCACAGGTCGGGCTGCTCGATGCCGCCGCGCGCGCCGTCGCCGCCCTCGACGAGCCCGAGGACTGCAACGAGCCCGCCGCCGCACGCCGGCGCGGCGAGACGGGCGCGCGCATCTTCGGCGCCGCGCCGGGGCGCTATGGCGCGGCGATGGCAGATCTTGCGCTCGACGGCGACTGGGCGAACCGTGACGAACTTGGTGCGGCCTATCTCGCCGCCTCCAGCCATGCCTATGGCGGGCCGGAGGGGGCGGCCAGCGCCGATGCCGGCTTCGCCGCCCGGATCAGGGCGGCGGATGCCTTCGTGCATGTCAGCGACACCGCCGGGCGCGACATCCTGGAGGCATCGAGCGCCGCCGACGTCATCGGCGGGCTGGCGGCAGCGGCGCAGGCGCTGGGCGCGAACCCCGCGCTCTACAGCCTCGACAGCTCCAACCCCGAGGTGCCCAGGGCGCGCACGGTCGCGGAGGACATCGCCCGCATCGTCCATGGCCGGCTGACGCATCCGCGCTGGATCGAATCGCATCTCGCCCATGGCTGGCGCGGCGCGGCCGAACTGGCGGAAGCAGTCGATACACTGTTCGTCTTCGCCGCCAGCACGGATGCCGTCACGGACGGGCTGTTCGATGCGGTGTTCCAGGCCTGGTGCGCCGACGCCGCCGTCTGGACCGCGATCGAAGCCGCCAATGCGCCGGCGGCGGCCTCGATCCGGTCGCGGCTGGCGGAAGTGGCAAGGCGGGGCCTCTGGACGAGCCGACGCAATTCGGTCGGGGCGTTCCTGGCGCAGGCCGATGACCCCACGCCGGTCGGCGCAAACTCCTCCCTTCCCCCTGGTGGGGAAGGGATGGGGATGGGGGGCGAACGACCTGGTGAGCGCTCGCTCGGTCGTTCGCCCCCCACCCCTCCCCCTCCCCCTCCCCACGAGGGGGAGGGGTTGCCCGCGCCTGAGATTGCGACCGGCTTTCACTGGAAGGCCGCGGAATGAGCGCGCCGTCCTCCGATTCGCTGCGGCGCGGCTGGTGCCCGAGCACGCTGCGGCCGATGCAAACAGGCGATGGCTGGCTCGTGCGGCTGCATCCGCCGGAGGCGCGGCTGACGCCGGCACAGCTCCGGCGCATCGCGGCGCTGGCGGGCAAGCATGGCAACGGACTGGTCGAGATCTCGGCGCGCGGCAACATGCAGATGCGTGGAGTGACGGCGGAGACGCATCCGGCGCTGGTCGAGACGCTGCTGGCGGAGCGGCTGGTCGACGAGCATGACGGCGATGGGCCGCAGCGGCTGACGCTGGTCTCGCCGCTGGCCAGCGCAGCCAGCGACATGATCGATACCGGTGAGCTTGCGCCAGAGGTCGAGGCCCGTGCGCGGATGATCGCTGGCCTGCCTGCCAAGTTCTGTATCGTCGTCGACGGCGGCGTGGCTCAGTCTCTCGACGGTTTCGCCTGCGATCTGCGTCTCGTGGCAACCGCGCCCGGGATGGTCGCGCTGGGCTTGGCAGACCGCCTGTGGTTTGCGCCGATTTCGGTCGGGCGGTCTGGCGATGTCGTCATGGCTCTGCTCACCCGCTTCGCCGCGTTGCGAGCGGCCGCGCCCGATGGGATCCGCCGGATGCGCGACCTGATGCCGGACGTGCTCGCGGCACTCTGCGACCTGCCGCCAGCCGCACCACCAGCGTCGCGCCCCGCGCCCCAACGCGCCGGACTGTTCGCGCTCGGCGCAGGCGACTTCGCGGCGTTGGTCGGCCTGCCCTTCGGCCGCGCCGATGCCGTCACGCTCGACCGGATCGGGGCCGCCGCCGAAGCACACAGTTGCGCCGATATCCGCCTCTCGCCCTGGCGCGGGATCGCCTTTCGCGGCATGGCGGAGGTCGATGCGGTGGCGCTCCTCGCCTTCGCCGAAGCGCTCGGACTGATCGTTGGCGACGACGATCCGCGCCTCTCGGTGCAGGCCTGCGCCGGCGCTCCCGCCTGCCTGCGGGCCGAAACCCCGGCCATGGCCGATGCCGCGCAACTGGCCGGGGCCATTGCGCCGCTGCTGGCCGATGGACTGACGCTGCATGTCTCGGGCTGCGTCAAATCCTGCGCGCAACCCGGTGCTTCGGACCTGACGCTGGTCGGTCGCGAGGGACGCTATGGCGTCGTCATCGGCGGGACAGCGCGGGACAGCGCCATCGCCGAGCTTGACCTTTCCGGGATCATGACGCGATTGCAGCCCGGACAGGAGATTCACGCCCGCCTCATTGCGGCGGGCCGGCTTGCGGGACCACGGGTTTGAAGAGCGGTTACGACTACATCCAGGACGGCGCGGCGATCTATGAGCGCTCCTTCGCGATCATCCGCGCCGAGGCCGATCTGTCGCGCTTTTCGGGCCGGGCCGCCCATGTCGTGGTGCGGATGATCCATGCCTGCGGCATGACCGATCTGCCGGCCGATGTGGCGATGTCGCCGGATTTCGCAGGCGCCGCCGAGGCCGCGCTGAAGGCCGGCGCGCCTGTTCTGTGCGATGCCAAGATGGTTGCCAATGGCGTGACGCCCTCGCGGCTGCCGGCCCGCAACCCGGTGCTCTGCACGCTGGACGATCCCCGCACGCCCACTCTCGCCGCCGAGATGGGCACGACGCGCTCGGCTGCCGCGATGGAGCTGTGGCGGCCGCATCTGGCGGGGTCCGTGGTGGTCATCGGCAATGCGCCGACCGCGCTGTTCCGTTTGCTGGAGATGCTCGATGCCGGCGCGCCCTTGCCCGCCGCCGTGATCGGCATACCCGTCGGCTTCGTCGGCGCGGCGGAATCGAAGCTGGCGCTGGCGCAGGACGGGCGCGTGCCCTTCCTTGTCGTGCATGGCCGGCGCGGCGGCTCGGCGATGGCGGCGGCTGCCGTCAACGCGCTGGCGCAAGAGAAGGAATGAGCCGGTGAGTATCGAACCGGCGAAAGTGATGCTGTTCGGCGTCGGCCTTGGGCCTGGCGATCCCGACTACATGACGATCCGCGCCCGCGACATCATCCTGCGTGCCGACCGGCTGGTGCATTTCTGCAAGCGCGGCCGGCGCGGCAATGCCCGCGTCACCGCCGATGCCATCGTCGCGCCCGATGCCGCGCGCGAGATCGAACTCGCCTTCCCGGTGACGATCGAGGTTCCTGTCGAGGACGAAGGCTACAGCCTGCCGATCGCGGCCTTCTACGATGAATCCGCCGCGCTGCTGGCCGCCGAGATGGAGGCGGGGCGGACCATCGCCGTGCTCTGCGACGGCGACCCGTTCTTCTACGGCTCCTTCATGCATCTGTGGCGGCGGCTTTCGCCGCGCTTCGCGACCGAGGTGGTGCCTGGCGTGATGGGCATGGCCGGCGCCTGGACGCGCGCCAATGCACCGATCACCTGGGGCGACGACATCCTGACCGTGCTGCCGGGCACCCTGCCCGAGGCCGAACTGACCCGCCGCCTCGTCGACACCGATGCGGCCGTGATCATGAAGCTCGGCCGCAACCTGCCGAAGGTGCGCCGCGCGCTGAAGACCGCCGGTCTGATCCATCGCGCCATCTATGTCGAGCGCGCCACCATGGCGGAGCAGGTCGTGGCGAAGCTGAGCGACAAGGGCGACGACGAGGCGCCGTATTTCTCGATGGTGCTGGTCCCCGGCGAGGGCCGGCGGCTGTGAGCGAGCGTCCTTCCCCGTCCCAAGCGCCCGAACCTCCACCGTCATCCCGGCCGGAGCGCAGCGAAGCGCCGGGATCCATCGTAGGGCGCGAGGCCTCCGATGGATCCCGGAGCGGCGCGGCTTCGCCGCTTGTCCGGGATGACGGCGCGGAGAGGGAGAAGGCACAGACTACGGCAGGTGGGCACGGCGGGTCGCTGACCGTCGTCGGCCTGGGACCCGGAGAGCCCCATTGGCTGACGCCGGCCGCTCAGGCCGCGATCGAGGCTGCGAGCGACCTCGTCGGCTACGGCCCCTATCTCGACCGCATCGCCGCGCGAGAGGGCCAGACCAAGCACGCCTCCGACAACCGCGTCGAGATCGACCGGGCCGGTCATGCGCTGCGGCTGGCTGCGGAGGGCAGGACCGTCGCGGTGGTCTCGGGCGGCGACCCCGGCGTGTTTGCGATGGCGGCCGCCGTGTTCGAGGCGCTGGAGGCCGGCGATCCCGCCTGGCGCGCGCTGCCGATCACGGTCGAGCCCGGCATAACCGCGATGCTGGCCTCGGCGGCAAAAGCCGGCGCGCCGCTCGGCGGGGATTTCTGCGCGATTTCGCTGTCGGACAATCTCAAGCCCTGGGATGTCGTGACCGCGCGGCTCGAGGCGGTGCTGAAGGCAGATTTCGTGATCTGCCTGTACAATCCGATCTCGAAGGCGCGGCCCTGGCAGCTCGGTGAAGCGCTGGCGCTGGCCGCCCGCATCCGCTCAGCCGAGACGCCGGTGATCTTCGCGCGCGCCGTCGGGCGGGCCGATGAGGGCTTGCGCATCCTAACGCTGGCTGAGGCGGTCCAGGCGGCTGAATCCGCCGACATGGCGACGCTGGTGACGATCGGCGCATCGAGCACGCGGCTGATCGCGCGTCCGGGCGAGCGGCCTTGGGTTTATACGCCGCGCTCGGTGACGAAGAGCCCTTCCGCCACCAGCCAGGGCAGGACCTGATGGACATGGGCGACGGTCTCGACATCGGGCTTGGGCGGGCGCGCCACCATCACCACGGGCAGGCCGAGGCGGCGCGCCGCGACGAGCTTGCCGGCCGTGGCGTCGCCGCCGGAATTCTTGCTGACCAGGATGTCGATGCCTTCGCGGCGCATCAGATCCTCCTCGTCATCGGCATGGAAGGGTCCGCGCTGCTGGATCACCGTGACATGGGGCACCGGCAGGCGGTCGCCGATCGGCTCGATGGCGCGGACGAGATAATGATGCTGCGGCGCATCGGCGAAGGCCGGCAGATCGAGCCGGCCGATCGTCAGGAAAACGCGGCGCGGCTGCGGCCCGAGCACGCCGGCCGCGGCCTCGATGTCGCGCACCTCCTGCCAGCGGTCGCCAGGCTGTTCATGCCAGGGCTCGCGGCGGATGGCGAGCAGCGGCACACCCTCCGCCTTGCAGGCATGCTCGGCGTTGAAGGGCATGATCGCGGCGAAGGGATGCGTCGCGTCGATCACGGCGATGATGTTCTCGTCGCGCAGATACTGCCTGAGACCCTCGATGCCGCCGAAGCCGCCGACGCGAACCGGCAGGTTCGACGGACGGGGATCGACTGTATGTCCCGCAAGCGAGATGATGGCGCGGATATCGGGAGCCTGCTCGGCCAGATGCTGGTCGAGTGCCGCAGCTTCGCTGGTTCCACCAAGGATGAGCACGGTCATGTCACCAGTTACGCTTGAAACGTTGGGCCTGTCGAGCCGGGCCGATGCTGCGCCTTCCCCCTGGCTCGCTCTGGTCGGGCTCGGCGAGGATGGCCGCGCCGGGCTCTCGCCCGAGGCGCTGGCGGCGCTCGACGAGGCCGAGATCGTCTTCGGCGGCGAGCGCCATATCGCGCTGATCGGCGCGGTGCGCGGCGAGGCGCGGACCTGGCCGCAGCCCTTCCGCAACGCCCTGCCCGCGATCCTGGCCGAGCGCGGCCGCAAGGTCTGCGTGCTCGCGACCAGCGATCCGTTCCATTACGGCATCGGCGCCGGGCTGACCAAGGCGATCTCCGCGCAGGAGATGCGGATCATCCCGCAGCTCTCCTCCTTCGCCATGGCCTGCACGCGGATGCGCTGGCCGCAGGAGGAATGCGCGCTGGTCTCGCTGCATGGCCGCACGCTCTACCGGATCGTGCCGCATCTGCAGCCGGGCGCGCGCATCCTCGCTTTGTCCTGGGACGAGACGACGCCGCGTGCGGTCGCCGAACTCATGAGCGCGCGGGGCCTCGGCGCCAGCCGTATCGTCGTGATGGAAGCGCTCGGCGGACCGCAGGAGCGCGTGCGCGAGACCCGCGCCGACGCCTTCGCCTTCGGCGACATCGTGCCGCTCAACATGATCGCCGTCGATGTCGCGGCCGGGCGCGATTCGCGCATCCTGCCGCTGGCGCCGGGGCTGGACGAGGCCTGGTTCGCCCACGACGGGCAGATCACCAAATCGGAAATCCGGGCGATCACGCTGTCCGCGCTCGCGCCGCGCGGCGGCGAGTTGCTCTGGGATGTCGGCGCCGGATCGGGCTCGGTCGGCATCGAGTGGTGCCAGCGCCATCTCCGCAACCGGGCCGTCGCCTTCGAGGCCAAGCCGGAGCGGGCGCACCGCATCACCCGCAACAAGGTCGAGCTCGGCGGGCTCTCGGTCGAGGTCGTCGGCGCTGCGCCGGAGGGCTTTGCAGGACGGCCGGCGCCGGACGCGGTCTTCATCGGCGGTGGCTTGACGGTCGAGGGGCTGTTCGAGGGCGCCTGGGCTGCGCTCAAGCCGGGCGGCCGGCTCGTCGCCAATGTCGTGACGATCGAGGGCGAGGCGAAGCTCGTCGCGCTTCATGCGCTGCATGGCGGCTCGCTGCGGCGCATCTCGATCGACCGGCTCGCGCCTGTCGGCAACATGCATGGCTGGCGCCCGGCCATGCCGGTAACGCAGTGGCGGGTGGAGAAGCCGTGACCGGCCGTCTCGTCGCCGGGCTGGGCCTGCGTCCCGGCACCAGCGAAGCCGACATCCTGGCCTGCCTCGACGAGGCGCTGGCGATCGCCGGGCTTTCGGGCGCCGACACGCCGCGCCTGGCGACGATGTCGAGCCGGATGGGCGAGCCGGGGCTGAACGCCGCCGCCGCCAGCCGCCATGCCGAGCTCATCGCGGTGCCCGACGAAGCGCTGAAGGGGTTCGAGGCCGCCTGCGCGACGCGCTCGACCCGGATCGCCTCGCTCTATGGCGTCGGCTCGGTGGCCGAGGCCGCGGCGCTTGCGGCTGCCGGACCGGGTGGGACGCTGGTGCAGCCGCGCATCGCGACGGCCCGCGTCACCTGCGCGCTGGCGCGGAGCGTATCGTGACCGTCCATTTCATCGGCGCCGGGCCGGGGGCGCCCGATCTGATCACTTTGCGCGGGCGCGACCTGATCGGCGCCTGTCCGGTCTGCCTCTATGCCGGTTCGCTGATCCCGAAGACGATGCTCGACTGGTGCCCGGCGGGTGCGCGCATCATCGATACCGCCCCGCTCGATCTCGACGCGATCATCGCCGAAATGAGGGCGGCCCATGAATCCGGAGAGGACGTCGCCCGGCTGCATTCCGGCGATCTCTCGATCTGGAGCGCGACCGGCGAGCAGATGCGCCGGCTCGATGCGCTCGGCATTCCCTATAGCGTGACGCCGGGCGTGCCGGCCTTCGCGGCCGCCTCTGCTACGTTGAAGCGCGAATTGACCCTGCCGGGCATCGCGCAATCGCTGGTGCTGACGCGGACCTCGGGGCGAGCCTCGGCGATGCCACCGAAGGAGACGCTGGCGACCTTCGCCGCCTCGGGGGCGACGCTGGCTGTGCATCTCTCGATCCATGTGATCGACCAGGTCGTGGCCGAGTTGACGCCGTTTTATGGCGCGGAGTGCCCGGTCGCGATCGTCTTCCGCGCCTCCTGGCCCGACGAGCGGGTGCTGCGCGGGACGTTGCCCACGATCGCCGCGCAGGTGCGGGAGTCCGGGCTGGAGCGCACGGCGCTGATTTTGGTAGGGCCGGCGCTCGCGACCGGGGATTTCGGCGAGAGCGCGCTTTACTCGACGGGGTATGACCGCCGCTTCCGGCCGGGGGGCGGGGTATGACGGCGCGCGGGTTGCTGATCGCCGCGCCGCGTTCCGGTTCGGGCAAGACCACGATCACGCTGGGTCTGCAGCGCGCGCTGAGCCGGCGCGGGCTTGTCGTGCGCGGGCTGAAATGCGGGCCGGACTATATCGACCCCGCTTTCCATGCCGCGGCGACCGGCGCGCCCAGCGCCAATCTCGATTCCTTCGCCATGCCCGATGCCCTGCTCGGGCAGATCGCGCGGGAGGCCGCGCGCGACGCCGATCTCGTCATCGCCGAGGGCTCGATGGGGCTGTTCGATGCCGTGCCGGGTCCGGAGGGGCATACGGGGGCGAGCGCCGACATCGCGGCCCTGCTGGGCTGGCCGGTCGTGCTGGTGATCGATGTTTCCGGGCAGGCGCAGTCGGCGGCGGCGATCGCGCTCGGCTGCAAGCTCTACGACCCGCGCATCCGCATCGCCGGCGCCATCCTCAACAAGGTCGCGAGCGAGCGGCATCGGCGGCTGGTCGGGCAGGGCATGGAGCGCATCGGCCTGCCTGTGCTCGGCGCCCTGCCGCGCGAGGCCGGCCTGATCCTGCCCGAGCGCCATCTCGGCCTCGTGCAGGCCGGCGAGACCGCCGATCTGCAGGCAAGGCTCGATGCGCTGGCCGATGCCGTGGCAGCGGCCGTCGATCTCGATGCGCTGGTCGCGGCGGCGGGCGCCACGCATCTGCCGGGTGCGGGCGAGCTTGCGGCCCCCCTGCCCGCGCCGGGACGGCGGATCGCGATCGCCCGTGATCCCGCGTTCAGCTTCGTCTATCCGCATGTCGAGGCCGGCTGGCTGTCGGCAGGCGCCGAACTCGTGCCGTTCTCGCCATTGGCCGATGAGGCGCCGCCTGTCGATTGCGACGCCTGCTGGCTGCCCGGCGGCTATCCCGAACTCCATGCCGGGACGCTGGCGGCGGCGGCGCACTTCATGGGCGGCCTGCGCGCCTTCGCCGAAAGCCGGCCGGTGCATGGCGAGTGCGGCGGCTACATGGTTCTGGGCCGGGCGCTGACTGATGCGGATGGCGTTTCGCATGCGATGGCGGGCCTGCTCTCGGTCGAGACCTCCTTCGCCAAGCGGAAGATGAACCTCGGCTATCGCCGGGCGATCCTGCAGGCCGATGGCCCGCTTGGGCCTGCCGGCGCGGGGCTGACCGGCCATGAATTCCACTACGCCACGATCGTCGCGCAGGGCGAGGACCCGCCGCTCGCCATGGTGACCGATCCGCATGGCTCGGCCCCGGCGCCTGCCGGCAGCCAACGGGGGCATGTCACAGGTTCGTTCTTCCACGCGATCGCGGTGGCGGGGTGAGCGAGTCCCCTCCTCCCATCTTCGATCAGGCCTTCGCCACGCAGTTCGCGGAGCTGCTGGCCTGGCGTCGCGATGTCCGGCGCTTCCGTCGCACGGCGCTGCCGGATGGGCTGGTCGAGGCGCTGCTGGCGCAGGCGGAGCTCTCGCCCTCGGTCGGGCATTCGCAGCCCTGGCGCTGGGTGCGGGTGACCGATGCGGCTCAACGCGAGGCGGTCCGGGCGAGCTTCGCGCGCTGCAATGCGGATGCGCTGGGGGACTATGAGGGCGAGCGGGCGCGGCTCTATGCCAGCCTGAAGCTGGAAGGGATGCGCGAGGCGCCCGAGCAGATCGCGGTGTTCTGCGATCATGGCACGGCACAGGGGCATGGGCTGGGCCGCCGGACGATGCCGGAGATGCTCGACTATTCGGTTGTCGCGGCGATCACGCAGTTCTGGCTCGCGGCGCGCACCAGGGGCGTCGGCGTCGGCTGGGTCTCGATCGTCGAGCCGGAGATCGTCAGCGAGGCGCTGGGCGTGCCGGCGAAGTGGAAGCTGATCGCCTGGCTCTGCGTCGGCTGGCCTGAAGCCGAGAGCGAGGTGCCGGATCTGGTGCGCGCGGGTTGGGAGAGCGGTCGCTGACGCCTGCCGTCATTCTCAACCAGCGAAGCGCGGGGAACCCTCTCCCGTGGGGAGAGGGCAGGGTGAGGGGTCGGCCAGAATACCAGTCCGGCGAGGGATTGCAGCGGTCAGGTCACGGCCACGACGTCAAAGGGCCTACACCTCACCACTGCCCCTCTCCTTACAGGAGAGGGGTTCCCCGCGCCCCTGTCGTCAGACCGCGACCTTGAACTCGGCTTCCGTCTTGCCCCTGATCTCGTCGAGGGTGACGCCGTCGGCGAGCTCGATCAGGGTCATGCCGCCGCCGTTCTCGTCGATCGAGAAGACGCCGAGATCGGTGATCACCATGTCGACCACGGCGGCGCCGGTCAGCGGCAGATCGCAGGCCTTGAGCAGCTTGGCCGATTCGGTGCCGTCCTTGTTCTTGGCGACATGCTCCATCACCACGACGACCTTCTTGACGCCGGCGACGAGATCCATCGCGCCGCCCATGCCTTTCACCATCTTGCCGGGGATCATCCAGTTGGCGAGGTCGCCGTTCTGGGCGACCTGCATGGCGCCGAGGATGGAGAGGTCGATATGGCCGCCGCGGATCATGCCGAAGGAATCGGCCGAGGAGAAATAGCTCGTCGTCGGCAAAGCGGTGATGGTCTGCTTGCCGGCGTTGATCAGGTCCGGGTCCTCGTCGCCCTCATAGGGGAACGGGCCCATGCCGAGCATGCCGTTCTCCGACTGGAGCTGCACCGAGATGCCGTCGGGGATGTAGTTCGAGACCAGCGTCGGGATGCCGATGCCGAGATTGACGTAGAAGCCGTCCTTGAGTTCCTTGGCGGCGCGGGCCGCCATCTGTTCACGGGTCCAGGGCATCTAATGTCTCCTTAAGCCGCGCGCTTGCGGACGGTGCGCTGCTCGATGCGCTTGACGCTCTGGGGCGTGTGCACGAGGCGCTTCACGAAGATGCCCGGCGTGTGCATCTGGTCGGGGTCGATCTCGCCGGCGTCGACCAGGTTCTCGACCTGGGCGATGGTCATGCGCGAGGCCGAGGCCATCATCGGATTGAAGTTGCGCGCCGTCTTCCGGTAGACGAGGTTGCCTTCGGTATCGCCCTTCCAGGCATGGACCAGCGAGATGTCGGCGAAGATGCCGCGCTCCATGATGTAGCGCTCGCCGTCGAACTCGCGCTCCTCCTTGCCCTCGGCGACCAGCGTGCCGACGCCGGTCTTGGTGAAGAAGGCCGGGATGCCGGCACCGCCGGCGCGGATGCGCTCGGCCAGCGTGCCCTGCGGGGTGAATTCGAGCTCGAGCTGGCCGCTGAGATAGAGTTCGGCGAAGAGCTTGTTCTCGCCGACATAAGACGAGATCATCTTCTTGATCTGGCGGGTCTCGAGCAGGATGCCGAGGCCGGCGCCGTCGATGCCGGCATTGTTGGAAACGAAGGTCAGGTCCTTGGCGCCGCTCTCGCGCACCGCCTCGATCAGCACATCGGGGATGCCGCAGAGGCCGAAGCCGCCGGCCATGATCGTCATGCCGTCCTTGATGGCGCCGGCAAGAGCCGCGCTGGCGTCAGGAAAAACCTTCTTCATCGCATCGCCTTTTGCCGCTGAGTGATGTCGCCGGACGGCTCGCTACAGCACTAGCCGAGCGAGCGGCGCGGTGGCAACAGCCAGTTGCGGCAAACGAAAAAGCCGGCCCCGATCGGGGCCGGCTCATGATGTGACGAGAGGCGTTTCGAGGCTGGCGTCAGCGGCGGAAGCGACCGCCGAGGACGCCGCCAAGGACGCCGCCGACGACGCCGCCGAACACGGCCGCGCCGGCCGCATCCTGGGAGCTGTTGCCCCTGCCGGCACGCTCGCGCTCCAGATCGCGACGGATCACCGGATCACGCTCATAGGCGACACCGCCGCGCGTGCGGGGCTCGACAGGCTCGCGGACCGTGCGGGTGCGGGTCGCGGGAGCGGGCCTGGCCTCCTCGGCGAGCGCGCGCTGATAGGCGGGCTCGCTCTGGGCGCGCAGCGCCTTGACCTGCATCGGCGCCAGGAAGCCGGTCGAGGCAACGCCGCGCGTGGTCTGCCACTCCTTGATGGCGGCGCGCTGGCTCGGCCCGAAATTGGCGCTTGGCTTGCCCGGCTTGAAGCCGGTGAGGCTGAGCCGCCTCTGCAGTTCGCGGCGCTGCTGGGCCGAGAGCTTGAGGGCGTTCTCGGTCTCGGCACTGCCGATCTCGGTCTTCATCGCCTCGTCGGCGATCGCCTGGCCGGTGTCGCGCGACGACGGCAGAGCGGCCATGGCGGCGCCACCGGCCACAGCGGCCGCGCCTGCGGCGGCAGGCAGGGCAGCGACAGCGACGGGCTCAAGCCGCGCCAGGCGGTTCTTGGCGAAGGAGGCGAACTGGCCGGTCGGGAAGGCTTCGAGATAGGCCTTGTAGTCGCCCGGCGAATTGCCGCGCTCGGCCGTCTCCCACATCCGCACGTCCATCTGGGCGCGGTCGAGATTGACCGGGGTGGGGGTGGCCGGAACCTGAACGGCTCCGTCGATCGCCTTGATCGTCATCGACGGATCGACGGCGGCGAGCTTCAGCGTCGGGTTCAGCTTGAACTCGCCGATGATCGAGGAGTTGGTCCAGGGCTTCTGCTTCTTGCCGGTCGATTCCCAAACGTCGGCGCGGACCCGGTCCATCACGGTGGTGATCGACACCTCGGGGGTCTCGATATGCTTCAGCAACGCCGAGGTGAAGGGGCTGTTGCCGTCCTTCTCGCCGTCGAGCGCGGTCGAGCGCGGGTCGGTCGCAAACGCGATCAGGATGCCCGAGGCGGACTGGGTCTCGATCGCGGTCAGGCCGCGCGCCACGGAGCGGGACTTGGCGGCGAGCTGCGTCGTGAAGGGATTGTCGCGGCAGGCGTCGAGGATGAGGATGTTGACGCGCTCGTCGCGCTGCATCTGGCGCAGGATGAGCTGGACGTTGACAGCGCGGAAGTCGAGATCGGCCTCCGACTTGAGCGAGGCGTCGACCGGGATGAGATAGTTCTCGTCGCCGACCGCGATGCCATGGCCGGCGTAATAGACGACGCCGGCCTTGGAACCGTCGAGCTTCTGGGCGAATTCCCGGACGATGCCGGTCATCTGATCCATCTTCAGGTCGTAGCCCTCGACGACCTCGAAGCCGAGGCGCTTCAGCGAGGCTGAGATCGCCGCCGCATCGCGCTGCGGATTCGCCAGCGGCGGAACGGAGGTATAGGCGCTGTTGCCGATCACCAGAGCGACGCGGCGATCTGGGGCCGCCTGCGCGGGCAGTCCCAGCGAGACTGCGGCGATCCCCAGCAGGCCTACAACGACAGCGCGTCGCGTGAGCGTGCGGACGCTTGCGAAGCCGGCGCGAATGTTCAAACCCAAAGCGAAGCTCAAGGCACCCTCCCTGATCGGTCCGCCAGTCCAAAATGAACCCGATCGCGTGCCGGCGGGAGCACGGAACCAGAAGACGCCGCCACAGGACGGCCGCAGGATCGCCAGGAAACAGACCGAAACATTACTCGCAAATGCCATATGAGCAAAGCCGGTTTTCTCGGATCATCGACCTGTTGTCGCTCCCCGCGCGATCCTGGTTCACTCCCGCATACCGATTTATTCCTTACCGCCCGTCGCGCATCCTCTATTTGGAGGAGTTGTCCGCTCCGATCGGCCGGCCGCGGCGGCAGGCGCATAGAACAGTTCGGTTGTCTGAACCCTTCGTGGGCCGTCCCTACGACAAAGGGATAAGCGCGTCTTCACAAGGCCGTTTGGCGCTGTTGCAGCGTTGACTCATGCCGTGAGCGCGGTGCAGCATGCCATACAAGGGAGACGAGCAAAACCAAGAAAGAACAAGATGACGATCGCAAGCGATACGCATGGCTGAGGACGTTATTTTATCGACCTCGGGATTAACCAAGGACTTCGGCGGCTTCACGGCCGTCAACGGCGTTGACCTGAAGGTGAGGCGCGGGACGATTCATGCGCTGATCGGCCCCAACGGCGCGGGGAAGACGACCTGCTTCAACCTCCTGACCAAGTTCCTTGCACCCACGAAGGGCGCGATCATCTATAATGGCCGGGACATCACCCGCCAGAAGCCGGCCGAGATCGCCAGGCTCGGGCTGGTGCGTTCGTTCCAGATCTCGGCGGTGTTCCCGCAGCTCAGCGTCAAGACCAATGTCCGGATCGCGCTGCAGCGCAAACGCGGCGACTCCTTCGATTTCTGGCGCTCGGAAGAGGTCCTGAAGCCGCTCGACGAGGAGGCGCTGCGGCTGGTCGAGGCCGTCGGCCTCTCCGCCTTCGCCGAACTGCCGGCGGTCGAGCTCTCCTACGGCCGCAAGCGCGCGCTCGAGATCGCCACGACGCTGGCGCTCGATCCCGAGATGATGCTGCTCGACGAGCCGATGGCCGGCATGGGGCGCGAGGATGTCGAGCGCATCGAGGCGCTGATCCGCAAGGTCTCGCAGAACCGCACCATCCTGATGGTCGAGCACAACCTCTCCGTCGTCGCCTCGCTCTGCGACCACATTACCGTGCTGGCGCGCGGGCAGGTGCTGGCCGAGGGCGACTATGCCCATGTCTCGAAGGACCCGCGCGTGATCGAAGCCTATATCGGTTCGGGAGTGGGCCATGCTCACTGAGGCCGCGCCGTCTCCGGCGAAAGCCACCACCGCCGCGCCCATGCTCAAGGTGCGCGGGCTGGAAGCCTGGTACGGCGAATCGCATGTGCTGCACGGCATCGATTTCGATGTCGCGCCGGGCGAGGTCGTGACGCTGCTCGGCCGCAACGGCGCCGGCAAGACCACGACGCTCAAATCGATCATGGGCGTCATGGCCAAGCGCAAGGGCTCGGTGGTGCTGGAGGGCGCGGAGACGATCGGGCTGCCCTCGCGCGCCATCGCCCGGCTCGGCATCGGCTATGTCCCCGAGGAGCGCGGCATCTATGCCTCGCTCAGCGTCGAAGAGAACCTGATGCTGCCGCCGCGGGTGCGGCCGGGCGGGCTTTCGCTTGACGAGATCTTCACGCTGTTTCCCAACATCAAGGAGCGGCTGAAGAGCCAGGGCACCAAGCTCTCGGGCGGCGAACAGCAGATGCTGGCGATCGGCCGCATCCTGCGCACCGGCGCGCATTTCCTGCTGCTCGACGAGCCGACCGAAGGGCTCGCTCCGGTGATCATCGACCAGATCGGCGCGACGATCCGCAAGTTGAAGCAGGACGGCTACACGATCATCCTCGTCGAGCAGAACTTCCGCTTCGCTGCGACCGTCGCCGACCGGCACTATGTCGTCGAGCAGGGCCGGGTCATCGACATGATCGAGAACGACCAGCTCGACGCCAATATCGGCAAGCTGCACGGCTATCTCGGGGTCTGAACCAGAAATCTGACTGAATAAGCCCCGCAATCCGATCCATATCGGACAACACGTCGAAAACGACGCCATTCCAGGGAGAGACGACATGACGATCAAGACGTTTCTGACGACGACAGCGCTCTGCGCGCTGATGACAGGCCCCGCGCTCGCCCAGCAGATCAGCGTCAAGGCCGGCGTCCTCAACGACCGCTCCGGCCTCTATGCCGACCTCTCCGGCGAGGGCTCGGTGATTGCCGCGCGCCTGGCGGTCGAGGACTTCAAGGCCGCCGAGAAGGGCATCAAGGTCGAGATCGTCTCGGCCGACCACCAGAACAAGCCCGATGTCGGCTCGACCATCGCCCGCACCTGGTACGACCAGGACGGCGTCGACCTGATCCTCGACGTTCCGACCTCCTCGGTCGCGCTCGCGGTCAACCAGATCACTCGGGAGAAGAACAAGATCCTGATCAATTCGGGCGCCGCCTCGTCCGACCTGACCGGCAAGGCCTGCTCGCCCAACACGGCACACTGGACCTACGACACCTATGCACTGGCGCAGGGCACCGGCGGCGCCATGGTGAAGGCCGGCGGCGACACCTGGTTCTTCATGACCGCCGACTACGCCTTCGGCCATGCGCTGGAGCGCGACACCGCGGCGATCGTGACCAAGAACGGCGGCAAGGTGCTTGGCGCCGTGCGCACGCCTTTCCCGGGTACGGACTTCTCCTCCTTCCTGCTGCAGGCGCAGGCCTCCAAGGCCAAGGTCATCGGGCTGGCGAATGCCGGCGGCGACACGATCAACGCGATCAAGCAGGCCGGAGAGTTCGGCATCGTCGCGGGCGGGCAGAAGCTCGCGGGCCTGCTCGTCTTCGCCTCCGACGTGCATGCGCTCGGGCTCGCGACCGCGCAGGGGCTGGTGCTGACGGAGGCCTTCTACTGGGACACCAACGACCAGACCCGGGCCTGGTCGGACCGTTTCGCCAAGCTCAACAAGGGCAACAAGCCGACCATGGTGCAGGCGGGCGTCTATTCCGGAATGCTGCATTACCTCAAGGCGGTCGAGGCGGCCAAGAGCAAGGACTCGGCCGTCGTGATGGCCAAGATGAAGGAACTGCCGACCGACGACCCGCTGTTCGGCAAGGGCTCGCTGCGCGCCGACGGCCGCAAGATGCACGACATGTATCTGTTCGAGGTCAAGAAGCCGGCCGAGTCGAAGGGCCCGTGGGACTACTACAAGCAGATCTCGGTGCTGCCGGCCGAGCAGGCCTTCCGCCCGCTCGCCGAAAGCGAATGCCCGCTCGTCAAGAAGTGAGCCATCGACACGCCGCGCGATGGGTTTCGCGCGGCGTGTCTTGCGACCGTCCAAGGCGCGTCATTCTCGGGCTTGCCCCCTGAGAATCTCATGACCAGAGATTTCTGGTTTTCGAGATGGTCGGGTCAAGCCCGACCATGACGCGGCTAGGATGCCGGCAAGACTGACTACTGATCCAATCCAGATGATCTGAGCCCCGCATGTTCGAACTCCTCGGCATTCCCCCGCAAGCCCTGTTCGGCCAGGTCCTGCTCGGCCTGATCAATGGCTCGTTTTATGCCATCCTCAGCCTCGGGCTGGCGGTGATCTTCGGGCTGCTCAACATCATCAATTTCAGCCATGGCGCGCAGTACATGATGGGCGCCTTCGTCGCCTGGATGTGCCTGAACTATCTCGGCATCAACTATTGGGCGGCGTTGCTGCTGGCGCCGCTGATCGTGGGCGTGACCGGCGTCGCGATCGAGCGATTGCTGCTCAAGCGCATCGCGCATGTCGACCATCTCTACGGGCTGCTCCTGACCTTCGGCCTGGCGCTGATCATCCAGGGGCTGTTCCGCAACAGTTACGGCTCCTCGGGCCTGCCCTACCAGATCCCGGCGGAACTGCGCGGGGGCGTGAATCTCGGCTTCATGTTCCTGCCCTGGTACCGCGGCTGGGTCGTCGTCGCCTCGCTGGTGGTCTGCCTTGCGACCTGGTTCCTGATCGAGAAGACCAGGCTCGGCGCCTATCTGCGGGCCGCGACCGAGAACCCGACCCTGACCCAGGCCTTCGGCATCAACGTGCCCCTGCTGGTGACGCTGACCTACGGCTTCGGTGTCGCGCTGGCGGGCTTTGCCGGCGTGCTGGCCGCGCCGATCTACTCGGTCAACCCGAACATGGGCGCGGACCTGATCATCGTCGTCTTCGCCGTCGTGGTGATCGGCGGCATGGGCTCGATCCTGGGCGCCATCGTCACCGGCTTCTCGCTGGGACTGATCGAGGGCCTGACCAAGGTGTTCTACCCGGAGGGCTCGGCGACGGTGATCTTCATCATCATGGTGCTGGTGCTGCTCGTGCGGCCTGCCGGCCTGTTCGGACGGGCGGCGTGATGGCCATGCGTCGCGACGAGATAAGGATCTGACCATGGCCGATATCGCCACCATCGATACTCCCGCCGCCGCGCTGATCCCGGGCGAGATCGACAAGGGCACGCAGCGCCTGCATCGCGCCATCATGATCGGGATCGCGGTCGCGCTCGTGATCGCGCCTTTCGTCGCCTATCCGGTCTTCGTCATGAAGGTTCTGTGCTTTGCGCTGTTCGCGCTCGCCTTCAACCTGCTGCTTGGCTATGGCGGGCTGCTCTCCTTCGGCCATGCCGCCTATTTCGGCATGGCGAGCTATGTCTGTGCCTTCACCGCCAAGAACTGGGGCCTGACCCCGGAACTGGCGATCCTGCTCGGCACGGCCGTCTCGGCGGCGCTCGGCTTCGTCTTCGGCGCGCTCGCGATCCGGCGGCAGGGCATCTATTTCGCCATGATCACGCTGGCGCTGGCGCAGATGGTGTTCTTCTTCTCGCTGCAGACGCCGCGCTTCACCGGCGGCGAGGATGGCATCCAGGCGGTGCCGCGCGGCAAGCTCTTGGGCCTGATCGACCTTTCCGACGACCGGGCGCTGTACTGGCTGGTGGCGGCGATCTTCATGGGCGGGTTGCTCGCGATCTACCGCATCATCCACTCGCCCTTCGGCCAGGTCTGCAAGGCGATCCGCGACAACGAGCCCCGGGCGATCTCGCTCGGCTACCGCGCCAACCAGTACAAGCTCGCGGTCTTCGTGCTGTCTGCGATGCTGGCGGGGCTGGCCGGCTCGACCAAGGCGATCGTGTTCCAGTTGGCGTCGCTCACCGATGTGCACTGGTCGATGTCGGGCGAGGTCGTGCTGATGACGCTGGTCGGGGGTCTCGGCACCGTGTTCGGCCCGATTGCCGGCGCGCTTGTCATCGTCTCGATGCAGAACTATCTCGCCTCGCTTGGCGCCTGGGTCACGGTGGTGCAAGGCGTGATCTTCGTGATCTGCGTGATGACCTTCCGCGAGGGCATCGTCGGTGTCATCGCCAAGTGGATCAGGAAACCGCTGTAGCGGCTGACGGCCCGCGCCGCACTGAGCGCCCCGGCCGGCTGATCGCCGCGGGGTTCTCGGGTTCTGCGAATGCGTATCCAAGGGGATGCGCGGGACGAGGCGGCGCCGCAGTCGACGGCTGCGTGTCGATGTCGAATGTCGTGTCGAAGCAGCGCCAACAGCCGCCGCCCCGTCCCGCACGCGGTTGTCTGGGGGTCCCTCGTCGTCCCTACGTCCCGGCACGGGCTCGAGCCTGCCCAGTTTCGGCCCTGACGATCGACGGCACCTCCATGGTCGAAAGCGCGCGACGGCCCTCCTCCATGAACACCGCACTCCACCCGGCCGCACGACGCCTCGCGACAGCCCCCTTGGTCGGGCGGAGCGAGTGTAGGATAGGGTTGGGTTTGTGGGGCGGGGATAAGTTTTCAGAAGAAGCCACGCCAGACGGCATCAAGCGCGGGGAACCCTCTCCCGGAGGGAGAGGGTAGGGTGAGGGGTCGGCCGTCATCCGCATGAGGCCGAGCCCTCACCGCACGCTGCGGTTGGCTCGGCGTTTCGCTGGCGAGGGGCGACACCTCATCCCTGCCCTTCTCCTTACAGGAGAAGGGTTCCCTGCGCCCTTCGCCGAAACTGCGGGCCTCCTCAGGATGAAGGCTGAGGAACGCCTCCTCCGTTCAGCCCGGCGCCCCGCCCGGAAGCGGGATCTCTTCCTCGATCTCGTGATGGCCGACGGCGCGTTCGAGGCCGTCGGGGCCACGCACGCGGTACTGTTCTTCCTTGTTGTCGCGCGGCGGCATCAGCCGCGTGATCTCGAAGGGGCCGGGCCGGACCTGATTGTGGAAGCCGGCGGTCAGGTTGACCATGTCGCCGATCTTATAGGGTGGGCGTGCCATCTCTTCATCCCTTCCCGGGCATGTCGGCCGCCGTGATGCGGTGATAGCTCGCCTTGCGACGGTTATAAGCCGTCGCGGCCGCGTTCAGGATGGCATCGCGATGGCTGTCGAAGGTCGCGAGCATCTGCGCCTCGCCATCGCCGATATTCGCCCCGAGCTTGCGCAGCGCGTCGATCTCGATCTGGAAGGCGATCTCCAGCGAAGCGTCCGAGCCCCAGAAGCTGACGCAGGAGCGGCCGGCATCGAAGCTGCGGACCGGATTTGGGAAGTTGAGTGCCATGATGTCCTGCCGGTCCTGCGCGCACGCGCCATCGCTCCGGGAGGAGCGTCAGCAGTACCGATATTGTCTCGAGGTTGATCGTCCCGGAGCAGATCAACCGCAATGGCGGCTTGCTCTCGACGACCCTGATTTGGACATGGGGAAGACCACCCCCGATTATAAGGCCCCTGCCGGAATAAGTCCGTGGCCGCAACCGGTGCCGCCCGGGAAACCTCCGCGTCTGGAGGATCGGGCAAGCTTCAGGGAGGATAGGTCTACCGATCGCGGACCCGGCCGCCGCACCATCGCCCTCGTCGAAACGATGCAGGGAGAGCACGATGAGCAGCACAGCCATGATGGCGACGGCGGTGATCGCGGCCACGATATTCGCCGCCGATGCCAGGCCGGCCTTCGCCGAACAGAGCGCCGCAGAACGGCGCAAGCGCGGCGAGGACACGATCCGGACGCTGAATTCCGGCGGTACCCAGCCGACGCTCGAAGGACTGCGCCGCGAATTCCCGTTCCTCGCAGACGCGCTGACCGACTATGCGCTCGGCGATGTCTGGAGCCGCAGCGAACTCGACCACCGGACGCGTCAGCTTGTCGCCGTCGCGGCCTTCGCCGCGCTCGGCAATCAGCCCTTCCTGAAGATCCATGCCGGCTACGCGCTCAATCTCGGCGTCAGCGAGGCCGATCTGAAGGAGATCGTCTATCTGACGACGGTCCCCGCGGGGTTTCCGCGTGCCATCGCAGCGGCGCAGACGCTGATCGAGCTGTTCAACGAGCGGCGCGGCGCAGCGGGGCGAAAGCCATGATGCCGACCTCACCGACCCGGCGCAGCCTCGGCCGCCTGCTGGCGGTCGCGGCCGGCGCGCTGGCGACACGACACGCCCTTTCACAGGAACGCACCATGACAGCACAGAACCAGCGCGCCCCGGCCCACCCTTATGTCGGGATGTGGGTCACGGCCGACGGTCATGTCCGGCATGAATTGCTGCCGAATGGCCGCTATGACGAGGCCAGGGGCAACCGCAAAAGCGCCTATCAGGGGCGCTACACGGTCACCGGCACCCACATCGACTATGTCGATGACACCGGCTTCACCGCCGATGGCGATTTCATCGACGACGTGCTCCACCATGGCGGCATGGTGCTGCGGCGGGAGCGCTGAACGGCGTCCCGGCCCGCAGGTTCCATCGGGCAAAGCATAGCCGCCAGACCGTGATGGCTCGCCCTGCCTCTGGCGCATGGCTTGGGGGGCTTCTAGACTGAGGACATACAAAGACGCACGGACAGCACTGAATCCATGGACAAGCCGGTCGAGACGCACGCGCATCAGGCGCCGACCGCGGCTGCGCCGCTGAGCCATGAGGACATCCGCAGCATCCTGTTCGGCATCATGCTGGCGATGTTCCTGGCGGCGCTGGATCAGACCATCGTCGCCACCGCGATGCCAACGATCGGGCGCGAACTCGGCGACGTCACGCATCTCTCCTGGGTCGTGACCTCCTATCTCCTGGCTTCGACCGCCGTGACGCCGCTCTACGGCAAGCTCGCCGACATCCATGGCCGGCGGGTGGTGCTGCTCTCGGGCATCGTCGTCTTCGTGATCGGCTCCGCCGCCTGCGCGCTGGCGCCCTCGCTGTGGTTTCTGGTGGTGGCGCGCTTCGTTCAGGGGCTCGGCGGCGGCGGGCTGATCGCGCTGGCCCAGACCATCATCGCCGACATGGTGCCACCCAAGGAGCGCGGGCGCTATCAGGTCTATATCGCCAGCGTCTTCATGGCCTCCTCCCTGCTCGGGCCGGTGCTCGGCGGCGTGATTGCCGAGGCGCTGCACTGGTCGGTGATCTTCTGGATCAACCTGCCGCTCGGTCTTGCCGCCTACTGGATGACGAGTTCGGCGCTGAAGCGGCTGCCGCGCCACGAGCGGCCGCACAAGCTCGACGTGCTCGGCGCCAGCCTGATCACCGCCGCGACGATGACGCTGCTGCTGGCCTTGTCCTGGGGCGGCACGCACTATCCCTGGATGTCGGCGCCGATCGGAGGGCTGGTCGGCCTGTCGCTCGTGCTCTGGCTAGGCTTCGCCTGGCGGCTGCGGACGGCAGGCGAGCCGCTGATCCCGCTCGACGTGCTGGCCAATCCGGTGGTGCGGATGGGCACGATCGCGGCCGGCTTCGGCATGGGCACCTTCATCGGGCTGACGATCTACCTGCCGGTTTATTTCGAGACCGTGGCGGGCCTGAGCGCGACCTATTCGGGCCTCGGCCTGCTGCCGCTGACCTGCGGCACGGTGCTGGGCGCCACCTCGTCGGGCTGGGCGATGACGCGGCTGACGCATTATCGCCGCGTGCCGGTCACGGGCCTGAGCGTCGCGCTTGTCGGCATGGCGCTGCTGACGGTCTATGCGGGCACGATGCCGCTGGCGCCGTTTTGCCTGCTGCTCGGCGTGGTCAGCCTGGGTCTGGGCACGATGCTGCCCGTCGCCACCGTCTCGATCCAGAACGCCGTCCTGCCGCATCAGCTCGGCACGGCGACGGGGACGGCGAATTTCTTCCGGCAGATCGGCGGGGCGCTGATCGTCGCCGTGTTCGGGGCGATCGTGCTCGGCGGCATCGGTGTCGCGGGAACTGGCGGCTCGCATGAGACGCTCAAGCTCGGCGCCGTCGACCGCGAGACGATGGTGCGGCTGTTCAGTTACGTCTTCGCGGCGACCTTCATCGGCTTCGCCTGCGCGCTGTTCTTCCTGCTGCGCATGGAGGAGCTGCCGCTGCGGGGCCGCGCGGTGGAGGCGGCGAAGGCGGCGTCGGGCGATTGATCTCCTGGATTGATGCAGATCTAAATCTCTGTCCTCCAGTTGCTTACCATTGCCACAGGGCCGTCAAATATCAGGTCCAAGTCTCGATCCCTCGCTGTGGCAGGAGAGCCCCATGTCCGATCTCATCGTCATCGTCTATCCGACCGAAGCCCGGGCCGAGGAGATGCGGCAAAAGATCATCTCGCTGCAGAAGGAGTATCTGATCGAGATCGGCGACGCCACCATCGCGGTGATGCACGAGGACGGCAAGGTGAAGCTGAACCAGCTCCTCAACACCACGGCGCTGGGCGCGGCCTCGGGCTCGTTCTGGGGCCTGCTGATCGGGGCGATCTTCCTGATGCCGGTCTTCGGCGCGGCGCTCGGCGCCGCATCGGGCGCGCTCGGCGGAGCGCTGACCGACTACGGCGTCAATGACGGCTTCATGAAGGAGCTGGCGGGAAGCCTCCAGCCGGGCCATGCCGCGCTGTTCGTGCTGGTCAGCAAGATGACCGGCGACAAGGTTCTCGAAGCCCTCAAGGGAACCGGCGGCACGGTGCTGAAGACCTCGCTCGACCACACGCGGGAACAGGCCCTGCGCGATGCGCTGGCGGGCACGAGCAGCACCGCGCCGGAGGCGGGCGCGTCGACGCCGGTGGGGTGAGGATCGACCTAGAACGTCATGCTCGGGCTTGACCCGAGCATCTCGTGACCAGAGAACTCCGGCGCCTCATTCGGCCGAAGATTCTCGGGTCTGCGCTGCGCTCCGCCCGAGAATGACGTGCCTTAAGGGGACGACGTGCCTACCGGGAACGACGCGCGATCAATCGCGCAGCAACTCGTTGATGCCGGTCTTGGAGCGGGTCTGGGCATCGACCGTCTTGACGATGACGGCGCAGGAGAGCGAGGGGCCGGGCGTGCCATCCGGGAAGGGCTTGCCCGGCAGGGCGCCCGGCACGACCACCGAATAGGGCGGCACCTTGCCGACATGGACGACGCCGGTGGCCCGATCGACGATCTTGGTCGAGGCCGAGATAAAGACGCCCATCGAGAGCACCGAGCCCTCGCCGACGATAACGCCCTCGACGACCTCGGAGCGCGCGCCGATGAAGCAGTTGTCCTCGATGATGGTCGGGTTGGCCTGCAGCGGCTCAAGCACGCCGCCGATGCCGACGCCGCCCGAGAGATGGACGTTCTTGCCGATCTGGGCGCAGGAGCCGACCGTCGCCCAGGTGTCGACCATCGTGCCGCTGTCGACATAGGCGCCGATGTTGACGAAGGACGGCATCAGCACGACGTTGGGCGCCAGGAACGAGCCCTTGCGCGCGGCGGCCGGGGGCACGACGCGGAAGCCCGCGGCGCGGAAGCGGTTCTCGCCCCAGCCTTCGAACTTGGAGGGCACCTTATCCCAGAACACGCCTTCGCCGGGGCCATTGGCGATGATCATGTTGTCGGTCAGGCGGAAGGAGAGCAGCACCGCCTTCTTCAGCCACTGATGCACAACCCAGTCCGTGCCGATTTTCTCGGCGACGCGGGCGGTGCCTGCATCGAGCATCTCGATCGCCTGCTCGACCGCTTCGCGCACCGCGCCCTTGGTGGTGATGCCGATCTCGGAGCGGGCCTCCCAGGCGGCATCGATGGTGGCGGCGAGATCGGTGAGGTTCGTCATGGCGGGGCTCTCTCGTCATGGTCGGCCCTGTGCCGACCATCCACGTCTTGCGACGTGGACAGGTGGATAGACGTGGATGCTCGGGACAAGCCCGAGCATGACGGGCGGAGCGATGGCGGATGAGCGGCGCCTCGTCAAGCATGGCAGGCGGGACGAGCTGATGCGCGCCATGCTTCCCGGGGGAACGACAGCGCCTGCCGCCGTGTTAGGATGGCATCACAGCCTGAGCGTCTTATCGCAGCCGGAGCATCTTGGAGGCCGTCATGAAGCGTTTCACCCTGTTCCTGATGCTGGTGCTGGCGGCCGGGTCCGCGCTGGCCCAGTCGCGTCCCTCGACGGTCACCCGGACCTGCGCCGCCAACAAGCAGAGCGTCGATGCCAACGGCGCGATCGTGCTCGGCACCGGCGGCTTCACCTATGACCGCTTCGTGCGCGACCCCGGCTTCTGCGCGCATGGCGAATTCCTGGAGCCCGCCTTCGTGCCGAGCCGCGATGTGCCGCAGTGCTTCGTCGGCTTCCGCTGCAAGATCGACCTGCCCTGGGATTGAGGCGCGCTTCGCCCTGACCATTCGCGACGATCATCGGAATACTTCATGCGCCTCTGGATCAGGAACCCGCTCGGGATCGTCGCGGACAAGGCCGGCGGCGGGGTCGTCGTCGATGGCGCCGGTATCGTCGAGCTGGTCGCGGCCGGAGGCGCCCCTGCCCTGCCGGTCGACGAGGTCTTCGACGCCTCGAACCATGTCGTGCTGCCCGGCCTGATCAACACGCATCATCATTTCTACCAGACGCTGACGCGGGCCCATCCGGCGGCGATCGACCGCGAGCTGTTTCCCTGGCTCACCGCGCTCTATCCGCTCTGGGCGCGGCTGACGCCGGATGATCTGCGGCTGGCGGTGCGGGTCGCGCTGACGGAGCTTTTGCTGTCGGGCTGCACCACGGCGGCCGACCATCATTATCTCTATCCCAAGGGGCTGGAGAACGCGGTCGACATTGCGGTGGATGAGGCGCAGGCGCTCGGCATCCGCGCGACAATCTCGCGCGGTTCGATGAACCTGTCGCAGAAGGACGGCGGGTTGCCGCCCGACTCCGTCGTGCAGGACGAGGACACGATCCTTGAGGACAGCGAGCGCGTGCTCAAGCTGTTCCATGATCCCGCACCGGGCAGCATGATCCAGATCGCGCTCGCACCCTGCTCGCCCTTCTCGGTGACGCCGTCACTGATGGCGAAAAGTGCGGAGCTCGCGGCGAAGTTCGATGCGCCGCTGCACACCCATCTCGCCGAGACCCGGGATGAGGACGCCTATTGCCTTGACGTCTATGGCAAGCGCCCGCTCGATCTGCTGGAGGAGACCGGCTGGATGCGGCCGAAAACCTGGCTGGCGCATGGCGTGCATTTCTCCTGCGAGGAATGCGACAGGCTGGGCAAGGCCGGCGTCGGCGTGTGCCATTGCCCGACCTCAAACGGCGTGCTGGCCTCGGGCTTCTGCCGAACGCGCGAGCTGGAAGCCGCCGGCGCACCGCTGGGTCTGGGCGTCGATGGCTCGGCCAGCAATGACGGCTCCAACCTGATGGAGGAACTGCGCCACGCGCTTCTGATCAACCGGCTGCGCTATGAGAGCGCGACGGCGGTGACGGCGCGCGACGTGATCCGCTGGGCGACGCAAGGCTCGGCGCGCTGCCTCGGACGCTCCGATATCGGCGCGATCGCCGTCGGCATGCAGGCCGATCTCGCGCTCTACCGGCTCGACGAATTGCGCTTCTCGGGCGCGCATGATCCGGTCGCGGCGCTGGTTCTTTGCGGCGCCAGCCGCGCCGACCGGGTGATGGTCGCAGGGCGCTGGCGCGTCATCGACGGGGCGGTACCAGGGCTCGATCTCGCGGCGTTGAGGCGGGCGCATGGTGAGGCGGCGAGGCGCTATGCCTGAGACGCGCCCGCAATCTCGACGCATTTACGGCCTTGATTCAGGCATCGCGACTGCAAGCCAAGGGATGACGGAGATGAAGATCGCGCTGTTGGCAGCGCTGGCCCTGACACTCACGGCCGGCGGCTGCATGACCCTGGACGAGCGTCGCGCGCTCGATGTCGAGCAATGCCGCGGCTATGGCTTCCGCACCGGAACCGACGCCTTCGCACAATGCCTGCAGGAGATCGACCGCGACCGCGCCGACAGCCGCCGGGCCTATGCCTATCACGACTTCGGCGGCCCCTATGGCGGCTACGGGTTCGGCTACAGCTACCGGCGCTGGTGACGGGCGCTATCTCTCGCCCTCTCCGTTCGGCCTGAACTCGCGCAGCTCCGGCAGCCTGGCATGGAGCCGGCGCAGGAATCCGGTAAACTGGGCGCGCTCCTCCGGCGTGAAGCCCTCCAGCATCATCTGCTCGCGGGCTGTGGCCAGTGCGATCAGGCTATCATGCAGGGCATAGCCACTCGGCGTCAGCTCAAGCAACTGGCGGCGGGCGTCGCGGCCGTCGGCGCTCTCAGCGACATGGCCGGCCGCCACCAGCGCCGCGACGCTGCGGCTGACAGCGCCCTTGTCGAGGCCGATGACCTCGCAGATGCGCTGCGCCGCGATGCGGGGCTCGATGGCAAGCTGCGAGATCACGCGCCATTCGGTGACGCCGACGCCGAAGCGCTCCAGATACAACCGCGAGGAGCTGCGCGACCAGGTGTTGGAGATCGCGGTCAGGAAATACGGGACATATCCGCCGAGATCGAGGACATCCCGCTCGACGCCGCCTTCTTCGGCGATCCTGTGGCGCTTGGTCGAAGGCATGGCTCGTCCTGCGTTCCGTGACGCGCATCTCACATGCGGTCGTGGCGGGGGGCAAGCGGTGGGGATATCCAACGCCTCGCCGTCATCCCGGACGCAGCGAAGCGGATATCCGGGATCCATTCCGGAACGGTTCAGGCATGGATCCCGGATCGGCGCGGCTGCGCCGCTTGTCCGGGATGACGGCGTGGTCCCCCACGAACCCCGTTACTGTTGCGTGCACCGCAGCAGATAGGTGTCCATGATCCAGCCATGCTTTTCGCGGGCTTCGGCGCGGACGCGTTCGATCTCGTCGGCGACATCCGCAAGACGACCCGCGATCAGGATCTCGTCGGCCGTGCCGAGATAGGCGCCCCAGTAGATCTCGAGATCCTCGGGCGCGATCTGCGCAAAAGCCTGTTCGCCGTCGAGCATGACGACGACGCTGTCCTGCCCGGCCGGAAAGCCGGCCGCGAGCTTGCGGCCCGTGGTGATCAGGATCGGCTCACCGATGCGGTTGAGCGCGATCCTGTGGCGAGCGGCGAGCACTTGAACGCTGCTGATGCCGGGAACGACCTCCCAGTCGAGCGCGAGACCACCGGCGCGGACGCGCTCGACGATGCGCAGCGTGCTGTCATAGAGCGCCGGATCGCCCCAGACGAGGAGCGCGCCGGACTGACCTTCGCTCAACTCCTCGCGGAACAGGCGCTCGTAATTCGCGGCGATGCGCGCATGCCAGTCGTCGACGACGCCGCGATAATCGGTGCCGGCCTCAGCGCGTTGCGGCGTCTCGACCGTCACCGTCCGATAGGGCTTCTCGATGAAGCGGGCGCAGATCTGCTCGCGCAGATGGCGCAGAGCCGCCTTCTCCTGGCCCTTGTCCGGCAGGAAGACGACATCGGCCCGGTTCAGCGCCTTGATCGCCTGCACCGTCATATGGTCCGGGTCGCCGGCGCCGATGCCGATGATCAGAAGTTTGCGCATCCCCGCCTCGCGATCCCCTTGGTGCGGGCGCCATAGCATGCCGGCCCGCGCGAAGGGATAGCGCTCAGCTGTGCGAGGGGCCGTGTCGACGTTGCCTCTCACAACGCCTTCACGATCTCCAGCCTCGCACCATGGGCGAGCGCGCGGTCGAGGCAGCGATCGGCTGGGCCGTAGAAGGAGATCGCATAGGCGCCCTGCCCGCGCCGGCCGAGATGGCGTGTCAGGCCCTCGCAGGAATCGCCGCGGGGCTGCGTCAGCGAGAGCATCTGGCGCCCGATCCTGAACTGGACCAGCCCGAAGCCGAGGCCCGGCACGCCGCCGCTGGCGAGCGGCTCCAGCCCGGTCAGGGCGCGGTAGCGCGCCACGGAGGCTGCGAGATCGCTCACCGCGACGGTGACGCCGGCGACGCCGGTGACGCCATTGGCGTGCTTGCGCGGCTTGCCCTCGGGCACGCGCAGCGCACGCGGCGTGACGTCCTCGCAGATGAAGGGGATGTCGGGCTCGGGCGGGCGGGCCGAGCGCCAGGCGATCCGCGTGCCGTCCGGCTGCAGGCGCTCGCCATCGATCGGCCCGTCGATCTCGATACCGGCAGCGCGGGTCCGCGCCAGATCGACATCAAGCGTATCGGCGGGAAGCAGGGCGTAGTCGACCAGCCCGCTGCCGGCCCCCTCCAGCACCTGCCACCAGCGGAAGCCCGGCACCGGCCGCGAGAAGGCGATGATCTCGAGATAGGCGCCATCGGCCAGCACCACGAGCGCATTGCGCGAGCCACGCGGATGCTCGCCGCCCTCAAGCACGGTGAAGCCCAGCGTCTCGTAGTCGCGCACCGCCTGGTCGAGATCAGCGACGGCGATGACGATGTGGTCGATGGACTGCGGCATGAGGGCTCCTTGAAAGATTGGGCGAATGGGAGGGGCGCGCTCGATCACGCCGTTCTGGCGATGGCCTCGATCCGATCTAGCCCGCCGAGTCTGGGCGCAAAGGCGGTCCAGACCTTGCGCGCGCCCGCCTCCCAGGCGGGCCGGTCCTCTGCTGCCGCGACCTTGCCGCCCTCGGCTGCCGCCTTTGCCATCGAGGCCGCCTCGTCGGCGACGATCAACTCGTCGAAATAGGCCGTGCCCTCGGCGGCGGCGGCGGCAAGCGCCGTCCTGTCGTCGGCCGACAGGCTCTTCCAGAAGGCGGCCGAGACCATGATGACGCCGCTCGCCCAGATATGGCCGGTCTCGATCAGCCAGGGCACGACCTCATGCAGGCGGAAGCCGACATAGGCCGATTTGGTCAGGTCCATGCAATCGACCACGCCGGTCTTCAGGGCGTTATAGGTCTCGGGGATCGGGATCGGCGTCGGATAGGCGCCAAGGCCGGACCAGAGCTCGGTGTGGAGCGGGCTCTGGATGACCCGGATGCGCTTGCCCCTGATCGCGGCGGGCGTCGTGATCGGCTCCTTCGCCAGGAGGTGGCGCGCGCCGTAATTGATGAAGCCGAGTACGACGAAGCCCTGCGCCTCGTATTTGCCCTTGAGTTCGGCACCGAGCGGCCCGTCGAGCACGCGCCGCAGATGGCCGCGGTCGCGGAACAGGAAAGGCAGGTCGAGGATCTGGCCCTCCGGCACCCAGCCCGACAGCGCCGAGATGGTGGAGAGCGAGGCCTGCACCGAGCCGAGCCGCAGGCCCTCGGCGACCTCCTTCTCGCCGCCGAGCGCGGCATTGCCGACGATGCGGAGATCGAAGCGGCCGGGCGCGGTTCGCTCCAGCGTCTGCGCGATGCGGCGCCAGACCATCGTCTCCGGCTTGTCCTCGCCGAAGAGCGAGGCGACCGTCACCGGCCGGCCGGCGGCGAGGCCGGGGCAGGCCGTCAGCAGCGCGGGCGCGGCCAGCAGGCCGGCAGCAATCTTGCGGCGGCTCAAGATCATCGGCGGACCTCCATGGGCGACGATCTCATGACTCGGCTGGAACGATGTCCTCCGCAAGATGTGGGCGTGCATGGGGGGATGTCTGAGGGGGCGGCTTGACGCCGCCATCCCCAGAAAAAGCGGCCGGCGAGGCGCCGTAACGACAACAGCGCGAAATCCAGATTGATACGATTCCTTAAGAGTAGATAAGATGAGTGATTGATTCGTGTTGGCGTTCCCAAAGCTCCACAGGCGCTATCTTCGAGGCCATCACTTGAACGCCCTTCCGGTTGCCTGCCCCAATGACTGGCTGGGAGCGTCCTTGCAACAAGAGGGACGGCCCGGCGGGTCGGCGGCGTTTGGCGCTGCGCCCCCGGAAGCGGGCGAATTTGCGGCTGACCCCGGCGCTATCCATAGGCTTTCGCTGGCACAGGACGGCTTCCTCGCCTTGCGGCTCGAAGCCGCGCTCGGCCGCTTGGCCGCGACCGAAACCCTGCTCGCGGCGGAGCGGCTGCACGGGCGCGAGGCGCAGGCCACGCTCAGCCTGAGCGAGCGGGCTCTCCAACAGCAGCGCGAGGCGACGGCCTCCTCCGACCAGCGCCATCGGGCGGTCGCCACCGAGGTCGAGCGGCTGAAGCAGAGCCTGCACGAGGCGACCCTCGACAAGATCAGGCAGGACCATCAGATCGCCGGGCTGACGGCGGCGCTGGCCAGCAGGACCGCCGAGATCGAACGCCTCAGAGATGCGAGCGCTGCCGTCGAGGCCGATCTGCGGGCGGTCAGGGCCAGGCAGAACTCGGCGACGGATGTGCTGCACCGGGAGTGCCAGCGCCTCGAAGAGGCCGTGCAGAGCGAGCGCCGTGACAAGGCTCTCCTGCAACGCGCACTCGATCTCGCACGGGTCAACCGGCGCGCGCTGCAGGAGCATATCGAGCAGCACATGCTCCAGCAGCACATGCGGCCATCGGCCGAGCTCGCTGCGACTCCCTCGGCTCCAACCATCCCGCCAGCCTCTCAATCCCTCGGACAAGCCTCGGCCGATACGGCGATCTTGCTCAGCTCGAACGGAGAACGTCATGCAGCCTGCAATTAGCGATCTCGCGACCATCACGACCCTGCCGCGCCAGAGCGCATCGACCTCGGAGCAGTTTCTGAACGCCTCGGACAAGATCGCGGCGTTTCCCTCGGCCTCCCTCGCTGCCGCGCCCGGCCCCGCCGCGACGGCAGGCCCGCAGCGCGACTGGCCGTCCGCGCTGGCGCTGATCGAGGAAACCAGCGAAGCCATCCGGATCAGCGACCTTCGCTACGCCCAGCTCGAAGAGCGCCTGCAGCAGACGATCGCGCAGGCCGCCGTCAACATGCGCGAATTGGAAGCCCAGGTCGCGACCGCCAATGAATTGCTCTGGCGCTCCGAGGAGCGGGCCCGCCAGGCCGAGGCTCGCGCCGTCGAGGCCGAAGCCTGGCTCGCCCGCCTCCACGACGCCGTCACCACCTCGTTCTCGCCGGCCAATCGCCCGCAGTCGCGCGGCTGACCGTGACACAGGAGATGCCCAGCCTGAGCCGCGCCATGCTTCGGTCTCCGGGCCGGAACGGCGCGCCGGACAGGAGTGGGACGACACCCGCACCGGCGCCAAAGCGCCCGTTCGCGGGCCGCGCGGCCAATCGGCCGAACCCGCAGGAGACGCTGGCCCTGGTCGAGGGGGCCGGCGAAGCCTACGAGACGCTGCAACTGCAATTGCTCGGCGTCCTGCAGAAGGCCAAGAGCTCGCTTCAGGAGGCGCAGCGGGAGCGCGCCCAGCTTCAGGTCGAGGTCGAGGCGCTCGAAAAGGAAAAGGATGGCTGGAGCCAGCGCGCCCGCAAGGCCGAGGCCACCCTCGCACAGGCCAACCAGGTGCTGCAGACGCAGCAGGGCATTCTCGAAAAGGCCATCCTGCGCGAGCGCGAAGCCGTGCAGCGCGCCTATATGCTCGAACTGAAGCTGCGCCAGGCTGGAGCTCCGCAGCGGCCGGCCTGACGCGCTGGCGATGACGGCGGCGCCCTGTCTTGCCGCTGTGATCGAAGCCCCGAGTCCGAAACGTCGAAAGAAGTTGTTTGCAACTCGTCAAAGCCGAGGCCGGGACATTGCCTTGAGGGGCGCTGCACCGTCTGCTGGCCTATCGCCTTCGGTTGAGTCCGAGCGCCTCGGGGACCGGGCGGCCTGAAGGCGGCGCGTACCGCGTCAATGGGGCAAGGTTGAGGTGGCGTCGATGTTTGGAGCAGGTCTGAGACGGCTCATGGGCAAACCAGACGCGCCCGCGAGCGCGCGAGGCGCGTTCCCGAGCGGACGCGACGAGGACCGCGATATGCGGATGCCGCGGGCGCTGGATGTGTCCGACCTCGCTCCGCCTGCGCTGTCCCCGTCCGACTTAGCCCCGCTCGACTTTGCGATGCCCGCCAACGAGCCGGGCGAGCCTCCTGCCGCGGCCCAGACCGCGTTCGTCAAACCGAGCTCGTCGCATGAGGTCGGCGAGCTCATGGCCGCGATCAGCGACCAGTCCAACGATCTCCAGACCGAATTCGCGAAGATCTCGAACTGGTCGGTCCAGCTCGATCTGCTGATGACGCGCACCGCGACGATGCAGCAGATCCTGCCCAAGTTCATCACGAACTCCCAGGACCAGGCCGCGCAGATCGAGGAGCTCAGCGCCTCCTGCAACCGGCAAGACCGCGAGATCGCGGGCCTGCAGAGCGAACTCGGCCACTACCGCCCGCTGGCCCTGCGCTACGAGGAGGAATTGCACCGCACCCGCGCCGCCCTCGACCAGGCGCAGGGCTCGCTGGCGACGCTCGAGGCCGAGCATGGCAAGCTGCAGGGCGAGGCGAACGGCCTGCTGCAGAAGCTGTCCACCACTGATTCGCGCGTCCAGCGCCTCTCCGAAGAGCGCCAGGTCGTCGAGCAGAAGCTGCTCGAACAATCCGCGACGGTGCAGAGGCTGTCGCGCGAGGTCGCGATCCTGCGCTCCGACCTCGTCGCCGCCAGCGGCGAGAACCAGCGCCTGCAACGCGACATCGCCGCGCTGGCCGAGAAGATGAGCGGCGAGCGCGAGGCTGCCAACGAGGCGGCGACCCAGGCCCAGGCGCGCATCGTGGCCGCGCTCCAGACGATCAAGGAAATGGAAGCGCAGGCGACCGCCGCGGCCGAGCGCGAACGCAGGCTGATCGACGAGCTGTCCCTGCGCGACAGGCGCGTCTACGATCTCGACATCAAGCTCTCGGCCCTGCAATCCAGGGGCGATTTCCTGATCGGCGTCAACCAGCAGCTCCGAGACGACCTGCGGCACCATATCGACCATGTCGGAACGCTGGAGCATTCGAACCGCCAGCTGATCGACGCCATGGCGCGCAAGCGCCAGGCGACGGAGGCCGCCTCGCCCGACGCCTATGACGCCCCGCCGAAGCGCAAGGCCGTCGGCGAGAAGGACTGAGGTTTGGGGCGGACGGGCGTGCCGCCGGCAGCCCTGATCATGCCGCTTGAGTTCGGAAACATGCCGTCATCTTGGGCGACCACAGGTAGTCCCGGGGATCCATCATAGAGCGCGACATCACCCTTGGATGGATCCCGGAGCTACGCGGCTTCGCCGCTTGTCCAGGATGACGCGGTGTTTCCGAGCCAAATAGGCGTGGCTCTCACGCCGCTGCGAACGCCGCGTTGATGATCGCCTGCGCCTCGTCCTGGATCCGGCGCAGATGGGCCTCGCTGCGGAAGCTCTCGGCGTAGATCTTGTAGACCTCCTCCGTGCCCGAGGGACGGGCGCAGAACCAGCCCTCGGCCGTGACGATCTTGACGCCGCCGATCGCGGCGCCATTGCCGGGCGCCTCGTTGAGGACGGCCGTGATGGTCTCGCCGGCGAGCGTGTCCGTCCTGATCTGCTGGCGCGACAATGTCTTGAGCACGGCCTTCTGCTCGCGCGTGGCCGGCGCATCGACGCGGGCATAAAGCGGCTCGCCGAGCTCCCTGGTCAGTTCGACATAGCGCTCGCCGGGGTCCGAGCCGGTAACGGCGGTGATCTCGGCGGCGAGCAGGCCGAGGATCAGGCCGTCCTTGTCGGTGGTCCAGCTCGTGCCGTCCTGGCGCAGGAAGGAGGCGCCGGCGCTCTCCTCGCCGCCGAAGCCGAAGCTGCCATCCGACAAGCCATCGACGAACCATTTGAAGCCGACGGGAACCTCGACCAGCCGGCGCCCGAGTTTGCCCGCGACGCGGTCGATCATGGCGCTGCTGACGATGGTCTTGCCGATGGCGGCATCGCCGCGCCAGCCCGGCCTGTTCGTGAAGAGATAGGCGATCGCCACCGCGAGATAATGGTTGGGGTTCATCAGCCCGCCGCTACGGGCGACGATGCCGTGCCGGTCGGCATCGGTGTCATTGGCGAAGGCGACGTCGAAGCGGTCCTTCATGGCGATCAGATGCGTCATCGCATAGGGCGAGGAGCAGTCCATCCGGATCTTGCCGTCCCAGTCGGCCGGCATGAAGGCGAAGGTCGGGTCGAGCGTTTTGTCGACGACGGTCGCGTTGAGGCCGTAGCGCTCAATGATCGGCGCATAATAGTCGAGGCCGGCGCCGCCGAGCGGGTCGATGCCGATGCTGACGCCTGAGGAGCGGATCACCGCCATGTCGACGATCGCCGCGAGGTCCTCGACGTAAGGAGCGATGTAGTTGTGCCTGCGGACGAATTCCGAGGCGAGCGCCTTCTGGTAGGCCATGCGCTGGATGCCGGCGAGACCGGCGGTCATCAGTTCGTTGGCCTTGCGCTCGATCCAGCCGGTGGCGTCGGTGTCGGCCGGGCCGCCATGGGGCGGGTTGTATTTGAAGCCGCCATCGGCTGGCGGATTATGCGAGGGCGAGATCACGACGCCGTCGGCGAGGCCCGCTCGGCGGCCGCGATTATAGCCGATGATGGCGTGCGAGATCACCGGCGTCGGCGTGAAGCGCAAATGCTCGTCGATCATGGTGACGACGCCATTGGCGGCGAAGACCTCGAGCGATGTCTCGAAGGCCGGGCGCGACAGCGCATGGGTGTCGATGCCGAGGAAAAGCGGGCCGTCGATGCCGTTGCCCTTGCGGTACAGGCAGATCGCCTGGGCGATCGCGAGGATATGCGCCTCGTTGAAGGAGAGCAGCAGGGACGAGCCGCGATGGCCCGAGGTGCCGAAGGCGACGCGCTGGCTGGCCTGGCCGGGATCGGGGAGCTCGAAATAGGCCTGCGTCAGCCTGGCGACATCGACGAGGAGGCTGGGGTCGAGGGGCTTTCCGGCGAATGGGCTCACGGTGGACGTCATCTCGGTTCCTTGGCAGCAGGCGGTTCTACGACGCCCGGATGAAGCGTGTGTTCCCGCGTGTCGATCTTGGACGTATCGATCTTGGGCCAGATGGACGCGCCCGTCACGCAGATGCAAGCCCGTCCGGCCTACAAGCGGGTCCGGACTCGATCAGCCGGCGCGGTTGGCGCGGGCCAGCAGCGCGTGCAGCAGCACGTTGCTGCCGGCCTCTGCGTCGTCCTGCCGGCAATCCTCGAACTCGCTATGCGAGATGCCGTCCTTGCAGGGGATGAAGATCATCTGCGTCGGACACCAGGGCGCCATCCGGATCGCGTCATGCCCGGCCCGCGAGCGCAGACGCATGGTGCTGAAGCCCTGCTCGCTGGCGATGCCCTCGACGAGATCGGCAAGCGCCGGATCGAAATCGACCGCCGGCCGGTCCGGCGAGGCCTCGACCTCGATCGCGATGCCGGTGCGCTGCGCGATCGCAGCTGCGGCAGCGACGATCTCGCGGCGCATCGCGCCCATGCCGGCGCTATCGGGATGCGTGCCCGAATAGGTGAAGACGACGCGGTGGGGGATGTTGATGCGGTTGTTGGGCCAGAGCCGCAGCGACGCCACCCCCATCGATCCGACCGGGGCGTTGCGATGGCCGATCGCCTCGATCGCGGTGATCAACTCGGCCGCCGCCGCCAGCGGGTTGCGGCGCTGGCCCATCGGCGTCGCCTGGGCATGGGCGTTGTCACCGAGGCAGGTGACGTCGGCAAAGCAGTTGAATTCGCTGCCCTCGACAACGCCGATGGTGCGCCCGGCCTGCTGCAAACGGTCGCCCTGCTCGATATGGAGTTCGAAATAGCTGTCGACCGGGCGGCGCATCGGCGCATCGCCGAGTTGGCGAATCTGGGCCAGTGCCTGCGCGACGGAAACGCCGGCCGGGTCTTGCGAGGCATGGGCCGTGGCGAGATCAAGCTGACCGGTGAACACCGCCGACCCCATCAGGCCCGGCGCGAAGCGCGCGCCCTCCTCATTGGTCCAGTTCACCACCTCGACGGGATAGCGCGTCGCGATCCCGGCCCGGTCGAGCGTGCGCAGGCATTCCAGCCCCGCCAGCACGCCGAGCACGCCGTCGAACTTGCCGCCGGGCGACTGCGTGTCGATATGGCTGCCGACGAAGACTGGCGGCAGGCCGGCTTGCGTGCCCTCGCGCCGTCCGAAGATGTTTCCGATCGGATCGACGGAAACGGCGAGCCCCGCCTGCTCGAACCAGTAGCGCAGCAGGCTTCGGGCCGCCCCGTCTGCTTCCGTCAACGCCAGCCGATCGCAGCCGCCCGCCGGCAGCCCGCCGATCTGGGCCAGGATCATGGTGTCGGACCAGAGACGGTCGGGGTCGATCGCGAGGCGAGGCAATGGCGTTCTCCGGGTCGGCGCGCTCAATAGCGCCGCGACAGCCTGCTCCGGCGGATGCGGTTTCGGCAACGCCGAATTTGGCCGCGTCAGAAACCAATATCTCTTCGGCAGCGCCAGCCTTCGATCATCTTCCCTTCCAGCCAAACCGGTAAGGGCGCACAAGCCTTGATCGGGATCAATGCGGCGGCGGGCGCGTTGTCGATCAAAGAGATGCAGGTCGCCGGGCTCCCGGGTCGGACCCAGCCGAGGAAACCTCAATGCAACTCCCCCACGGTACCGTCATCGCTCTCGTCGATGGCAAGCAGTTCGCGCTTTTCCGCAACAGCGGCAACGAAGCCGACCCGGCGCTCGCAGCGATGCCGGCGCCCGATCTGGACGAGCACAACAGGGCCGGTGGCGCCGGACGGGATTCGAGCTCCGCCAATCCGACCGGGCATCAGATCGACGAAGATGCCCATGCCGCCGCCGTCACCGCCTGGCTCAATCACCAGGTCACCGGACAAAAGCTCGAGCACCTCGTGGTCATCGCCTCGCCCCGGACGCTGGGCGAGATGCGGCGCCATTACCACAAGCAGTTGGAGGCGGCGCTCGTCAGAGAGCTGTCCAAGAACCTGATCGGCAAGAGCGGACCGGAGCTCCTCGCTGCACTGCAGGAGCAATGACCGTGCGGCGGCCCCTTGGCGGGGCGCTGCCATCCGCGCGATCTCAGACTGGGGGCCAGCCATGGAAAGCACGACATCCCGTGCCAGCGGATCTGCCAGGACCATGCCGGGCGCGCTCACGCTCGCCGTCGTCGCCGCGATCGGCGGCAGCTTTGCGATGTCGCAGGCCAGCCGTGCAATGCCGGCCGACGCGCAGCGGCCCGACAATGCCGAGAGCGTCGCCATCGGCAAGCGCGTGGCGCAGCAGCATTGCGGCGGCTGCCATGCCATCGAGGCGAGCGGCGTCAGCCCGAACCCGAAAGCACCTCCGTTTCCGCTGATCGCCGAGCGCTATCCGGGCGGCAACCCGGCGCCCGTTCTGATCGACGGCACGGTGGTGCGCCATCCCGGCATGCCTGAATTCATCCTGATCGAGCACGAAACCGACGGGCTCGTGGCCTATATCCGGCGCGTTTCGCGCCTGTGGAAACCCGCGTCCTGACCCGAGCGGGGGGCTCTCCGCGACAAGAGGAGCACGGCGCTATGAAGGCGATCGACACCAGCCGGCCGCACCCCGATGGCCCGCGCCTGTTCCGATGGGGGCTCGGGGCGCTCTGTGCCGGCGTTGTCTGCGCGGGCGGCGTCCTGGCGCAAGGCGTCGGCGATGCCCGTGCCGGCCGGGAGGTCGCGACGTCGCTGTGCATCCAGTGCCACGAAATCGATGGCGCGGGCCGCGATCCCTCTCGGGTTCCGCCCGGTTTCGGCGCGGTCGCCGATATGGGGTCGCAGACCGCGCTTTCGCTGCGCGTCTTCCTGCAGACACCGCATGGCGCCATGCCCCGCTATCAGCTTACACCCACCGAGACCGACGACGTCATCGCCTATATCCAGAGCCTCAGAGCCCGCTGACGTCAGGAGCGGAATGGAGCTGGACCTCAGCGTCCGGCCGGCTGGACAGGCGAGACGCGGCCAGCGGCGGTCCCGCGTCCCAAGATCTCATCGACCTCATCGGGTTCGATCCGCCGTTGGTCGAACAGCCGTCGCGCGATGGCCGCATGGGCCAGACGCGCCGACGGCTGGTAAAGGATAACGGTGGCGGCCCTGGCGCAGCGCGCTCGCAGGAGCGCCTCATCGGGCGGCCGCAGCAGCGCGATATAGGGCGCCATCTGCTCAAGATCATCCGCATGCGAATGGAGTTCGCCGGGATACCATTTCGTCGCCTCGCCTTCGTTCCAGTAGATCATCTCGCCACAATGGCCGGCCGACAGGATCGTGATCTCGACCTCGGCGCGCCCGAGATCGCCCGGCCTGTCCTTCTGGAAGCCGCGCCGATAGGGCTCGAAGCAGGTCTCGCCGGAGAAGCCGTAAGGCGGCCGAAGCCAGGCATGGGTGATGTAGCGCTGGTGATGCCAGCCGACGACGATATGGCCGGCCTCGTGAAAGGCGCAGGCGGCGCGCCGGATATCGGCAGGAATGGCGCTGAGAATCGGCATGACGCTTTTCATGTCATTGCCGTCGCCGCTTGCGCAATGGCGACTGGCACCGATCGCCGCATGGAAACGACGGCTGGCCCAATGACAGGCCTGCCCCGCGCCGACGCGGTCCGAACGCGACCGTTCGAACGCGTGACCGTTGCCGTTCCGGGCCCTGACGCCGTCACGAAATCCCACATTGCCGAAGCAGGCGCGATCAGCTATTGCCCTTCCACGGTTTGCGCCCGTAGCTCAGCTGGATAGAGCGCTGCCCTCCGAAGGCAGAGGTCACACGTTCGAATCGTGTCGGGCGCGCCATTTAACACTTTGATTTGGTTGATCTTTCTGCGACGGAAGTTCAACTGTGGCGAGTAGGCTGGCTTTTGAATAGCCACCGGATAGCCACCGCTTGCTATTTCGGGCATCGACACACTGTGGACTGCTTCGCCCAAATGTCGGAAGCTGGCCCAATCCAGACATCTGGAACGTCCGGTTTCGAGCATCTCTGTTTCCGCAGCAAAGCGGTGCATGAGCGCCGCTAACAAGCACTAAACCGCCTGCGGCGCTCGCCACTTGGTGATGAAGTCGAATATCGATCTACCGGCAATAACTGCCGGAGCCGGACCTTCAGCTTGCCAAGGACGCCGTCACAGATGCACCTTGGCTTCGCGCAGAAAACGATCACCCGAAGTCGTGGTCGAGCCGCTGGAAATGCGCTAGATCGACCAATTCGCTGAATTCGGCATAGCTCATCGTTCTGCCGGCGGCCTCGCGCGGCGTGCCGTCGCGTTTGAGGATGCTGAGCGCGTCTCGCATCGCCTGCGCCGCCGCGAACAGGGCGGTTACCGCGTAGAGCGCCACTGAAAACCCCATGGCCTCGAGCTCTGTCGTGGTCAAGGCGACCGTCTCGTTGCCGTCAACGATGCTGACGACCTTCGGGCCGCTGACGCCGCGCGCGACGGCTTCCACTTCTGCGATCGTCTTGATGCCGTCGACGAAAACGAGATCGGCGCCGGCTTCGCCATAGAGATTGGCGCGCCTGATCGCCTCGTCGACGCCCTCCGCCGCGAGCGCGTCGGTCCGCCCGATCACCAGGATGCCGTCGGCCGGGCGCGCCGCCAGCGCGCAGCGCAGGCGCCGGACCGCCTCCTCGGCGGGGATTACCCTGACGCCCGCGAGCTGTCCGCAGCGCTTGGGCGAGACCTGATCCTCGAAATGGACCGCCGCCACGCCGGCCTGGGCATATTCCGCCATGGTCCGCTCGATGTTTGCAGGGCCGCCATAGCCGGTATCGGCGTCGGCGATGATCGGTATCGAGACGGCGCGCGCCATGTCGCGGGCATGAGTCGTCATCTCGGTCTGGGTAAGCAGGCCGATATCGGGGCGTCCGAGCCGGCTGGCCGTGGCGCCGAACCCGGTCATGTAGAGCGCCGGGAAGCCTGCTGCCTCGACGAGGCGCGCAGCGAGAGCGTCCGGTGCTCCAGGCGCCGCGACGATGCCGCTTTCGAGCAGCGCACGCAGCCTTTGAGATTGCGACATGGCGATGTGCTCCGGCTCTATGTCAGGGCGATGCGGCGCGGAGCCGGGGCAGGCGCCGACAGGATCTCTTCGTAAACCCGCCGCGTGCGCGCGATGTGCTCCGCGAGCAGGGTAAACAGCGTGTCGAGTTTCCCTTGCGCGAACAGTTCGGCCATCCGTCGGTGCTCGGCCAGCGAGGTGACGCGGCGCTCCTCGACATGGGCCGTGAGATGCGTGCGCAACGCCGAGACCTTGCGGGATGCGAGCCTGTAGCCCTCGCCCAGATAGGCGTTGCCGCAGTGGTCGAGGAAGGCCTGGTGGAACCGCGTATCGGCCTGTCCGTAGGCTACCGCGTCCGCCAGCAGGCTTCGTTCCATCTCCGCAATGGCGTCGTTCATCGCCGCCAGCGACTGGGCAGGCGCCAACTCATGCGAGAGCCGCAGCCCCTCGCGCTCCAGCACCAGGCGATAGTCGCACAGTGCTGCCGCGTCGTCGGCAGTCGGGCGAAAGACGAAGCTGCCGCGCTTGGGCAGGATAACGACCAGGCCGGCCCGCTGCAGCGCGGTCAGCGCGTCGCGCACCGGCGTGCGGCTGACCCCGAAGCTCTTCGCCAGCATCTCCTCCGAGATCGCCTCGCCCAGGCTGAATTCCCCGTCGACGATCGCCTGCTCCAGGCGCGCAGCGACCATTTCCGTGAGCGACCTCGGCGCCTCCAGCCGCATCCCCTCGCGCATCAGAGCGCTTCTCCGGCAGGGACCACCCGGCCGGGCCGGCGCCTGAAGCCCTGCCGCAGCAGCGGATAGAGCCAGACGACCACTGTCAGGACGCCAAGCACGCCTGCGACCGGGCGGCTGAAGAAGGCCAGCACCTCGCCATCCGCCTTGATCATCGACTTCACGAAGTTTTCTTCCAGCATGGGACCGAGCACGACGCCCAGAATCGCCGGGGCGACCGGGAAGCCGTTCTCCTCCAAGATATAGGCGGCGACGCCGGCAGCCAGCATGATCCCGACATCGAAGGGAGAATTGTTCATGCCGAACGTTCCGACGATGCAGGCCATCAGGATCAGTGGCAGCAGGATCTCCCGGCTCACGCCAAGCAGCTTCTTGGCGACCTTGATCGTGGCCCAGCCGAGGGGGATCATGATCAGGTTGGCAAAGATGAATAGGATGTAGATGGCATACATGTTCTGCGGGTTGGTGGTGAACAGCGACGGCCCCGGATTGAGGTTCTTCATGTAGAGCACGCCGATCACGATCGCCGTCAGCGTGTCGCCCGGAATTCCGAAGACGAGCGCGGGGATCCAGGCTCCGGCAAGCGCCGAGTTGTTGGCCGCGCCCGACTCGATGATGCCTTCGACATGGCCCGTGCCGAACTTCTCCGGCTCTTTCGACAGCTTCTTGGACAGCGCGTAGCTCATCCAGGAGGCGATGTCTGATCCGGCGCCCGGCAGCGCGCCGACGACGGTGCCCAGCACCGAGCCGCGCAGGATCTGCTTGGGATATTTCACCGTCAGCTGCCACATGCCCTTGAAGACGTTGTGGATCGGCTGGTCGATGATCACGGCCCTGGGCGACCGGTCGAGCGCGCTGCGGATGACCTCCGAGACCGCAAACATGCCGATCAGCATCGGCAGGAAGCCGATCCCGCCGAGAAGATCGGTGTTGCCGGCGGTGAAGCGCGGGAACGCGGCAGGATTGTTCATGCCCACCGAGGCGACCAAGAAGCCCAGGATCAGCATGATAGCGCCCTTCAGGGGCGCGTTCGACGAGATCACGATGGCGCAGGTGATCCCGAGCAGGATCAGCCAGAAGAATTCGAACGAGGTGAAGTTGAGCGCGAACTCGGCGAAGAGCGGCGCGGCGACGATCAGGACCGCGGTCCCAAAAAGCCCGCCGATCGCCGAGAAGACCAGCCCGGAGCCGAGCGCGGTGTCAGCCTCGCCCTTGCGGGACATCGCATAGGCTTCGTCGGTATAGGCCGCGGACGCCGCCGTGCCCGGCATGCGCAGCAGGCAGCCCGGAATGTCACCGGCGAAGATCGCCATCGCCGAGCAGGAGACCATCGCGGCCAGGGCCGGGATCGGATCCATGAAGAAGGTCATGGGCACAAGCAGCGCGAGCGCCATGGTCGCCGACAGGCCCGGCACGGCGCCCACGAACAGGCCGAACAGCGATGACGCCATGATGATCAGCAGCGTCTCGATGCTGAACACCATGGCGAAGCCTTGAGCGAGCGCGTCCATCTGCATCTCCTCAGAAAGCGAAATTCTTGAGCATGCCCCAGGGCAGCGGCACGCCCAGGCCCTTGTAGAAGATCGCCCAGAAGCAGAGCGTGGCCAGCAAGGCCGACAGGATCGATGTCTTCAGGCCGACGCCGAAGGCCAGATGCCAGACCAGCAGTGCGATAGGCGCCAGGACGAGGAAGCCGAGTGTGGTCGAGAACAAGGCATAGACGGCGCAGCCGATGACGACGCTCAGTCCGGCCACGACATGGCGCGGCGACTGGGTCCAGTCGCCGAGAACCACAAGCCGGCGGCCCGAGTGCCGTGCCGGGCGGCCCAGAGCAAGAGTAAGTCCGAAGACGACGAGAAGTGCCGCTGCCACACCAGGAAATAGCGCGGGACCGACATCCTGCCCCGCCATGCTCGGGTAGGCCGAGACGGTGGCGAGCACGGCGAGGCCGATGCAGGCGAAGAGCAGGCCCAGAAGCGTATCGTGGATTTTCATGGCGCCATTCCAGTTGCCAGCAGCCGCCGCACGCGGACGGGGACATCCCGGCGGCAAGCGGCCGGGATGTTAGGCTCGTTCGTTTCGAGTTCAGGCAGCGGCTATTTCTTGAGGTCGAGCTCGGCCAGCGTCGCGCCGAGGCCCTTGTCGCTGTCGGCCATGAAGGCGCGGAAGCCGTCGCCCGCGTTCCAGCCCGTGGCGTAGCCCTTGCTCTTCATGAATTCGAGGTACTGCGGCGTGGCGACCGCCTTGCCGATCTCGTCCTGCAACCGCGCGACGATCTCGGGCGGCGTGCCCTTGGGTGTGACTACGCCGCGCCAGGAGCCGATTGACCAGTCGAAGCCGCTCGCCTCCTTGAAGGTCGGGACGTCCTTCAGCGCCTCGTCGCGCTTGGGCGCGAAGATGGCGAGCGGGCGGATACGGCCGGCGGACATCAGCGCCGCCGCCTCCGGCAACGAGGCCGTGGCGATCTGGACGCCGTCGGCGGCAAGATCCTGCAGGCCTGGAGCCGCGCCCTCGCTGGGGACCCAGGCGACGCGCGAGACCGGAATGCCTGACGCCTTCAACATGCCAGCCAGCGCCAGATGGTTGACGCCGCCCTGGGCACTGCCCGAAGCCTTGAACCGGCGGTCGGGGGCCTTGGAGAGTGCCTCGAGCAGGTCCTTGACCGTCTTGTAAGGGGCGTCCGCCCGCACGAACAGCGCCGCTGGATCGGAATTGTAGAGGCCGATCGGCGCATAGGCCTCGTGCGTCAGCGGCGTCAGGCCCTGATGATGCATCGTGCCAATCTCGAGCGTCGCGATGCCGATCGTGTAGCCATCGGGGTCGGCTGAGGCGATCGCCTGATGACCGACTGCGCCCGAACCGCCGGTCCGGTTGACGACCGGCACGGGCTTGCCGAGCTGCTTTTCCAGGAGCGAGGCGATCATGCGCGCGGTCGCATCGGTTCCGCCGCCCGCGCCCCAGGGCACGATCATCGTGATCGGGCGCGACGGCCAGGTCTGGGCGACGGCCCCGGTCAGCGGCGCCGCGCAGGCTGCGAGCGCCAGGCCAGCGAGCATCGCCCTGCGCGTGGGCTTGGTCTTGAACATGGTATCCTCCCTCTGTCGATTATGAACGGCCCGTTTTCGGGCTTTCGGTGCGGCATTCGAAGATCACGCGTCGGGCAGCACCTTTCCGGGGTTGAGAATGCCGAGCGGATCGAGCGCCTGCTTGAGCGCGCGCATCACCGCCACGCCCGTCCCGTGCTCGAGCTCCATGAACTTGCGCTTGCCCACTCCCACGCCGTGCTCGCCTGTGGCGGTGCCGTCGAGCGCGATCGCGCGCTTGACCAGCCGGTCGTTGATCGCGGCCGCCTCGGCGAGCTCGTTGGGGTTCTGCGGATCGACGATCAGGCCGAGATGGAAATTGCCGTCTCCGACATGGCCGACGGTCGAGATGAAGAAGCTCGCCGCCATCACGTCGTCCTGCGTGATGCGGACGAGATCGGTGAGTTGGGACAGCGGCACGCAGACATCCGTACTCCAGACCTGCGCGCTCGGCCGCATGCTCTGCACGGCGTAGTGGACGTTGTGCCGGACATGCCAGAGCCGGTTCGCCTCCTCATGCCCGCTCGCCCATTGGAAATCGGCGCCGCCTGAGGCCGCGACGATGTCCTGGACCTGGCGCGCCTCCTCCTCCACGCCCTTCGGCGTGCCATGGAACTCGAAGAACAGGGTTGGCGCCTCGGCGAACGCCGCCTTGAAATGGCGGTTCACGGCCTGGATCGTTCGGGCATCGAGCAGTTCGGCGCGCGCGACCGGGATGCCGCACTGGATCGCCATGATGACCGCGTCGACGGCGGAAGCGATGTCGGGAAAAGTGCAGGTCGCGGCAGAGACCACCTCGGGAATGCCATAGAGGCGCAAGGTCAGTTCGGTGATGATGCCGAGCGTGCCCTCCGATCCGACGAGTAGACGGGTCAGATCGTAGCCGGCCGAGGATTTGCGCGCCCGCCCACCGGTGCGCACGATGGTGCCATCCGCCATCACCGCGGTCAGCGAGACGACGTTCTCGCGCATCGTGCCGTAGCGCACCGCGTTGGTGCCTGAGGCGCGCGTCGCCGCCATGCCGCCGAGCGTGCACTCGGCGCCGGGATCGACGGGGAAGAACAAGCCCTGGTCACGCAGATGCGCATTGAGCTGCTGGCGCGTGACGCCAGCCTCGACCGTCGCGTCAAGATCGCCGGCCCGCACCGCCACGATGCGGTTCATCCCTCCGAGGTCGATGCAGACGCCGCCATGAGGCGCCGTGACATGGCCTTCCAGCGAGGTGCCAGCGCCGAAGGGGATGACCGGCACGCGATGGGCCGCGCACAGCGTAACCACCGCAGCGACCTCGTCCGTTCCGGTGACGTGGCAGACGGCCTGGGGCGGTTGCGTAGGATGATAGGACTCGCCCCGTCCATGGGCATCGAGATCGGCCGGGCGTCGGGAGAACCGGCTGCCGAGCCGCGCGGCCAGCTCCGCGGCCAGCGTCTCGGGCAGCGGCGGTCTCGACGCGGAAGAAGGCTGCACGCTCATGAAAAGCTCCGGCGGGAACTGGCGCAATAGTGCCGGAAGGAAGCCGCGAGTCAAGTGATGTATGTAAGGTTCTGTATTGAAGTTTGGTTGTTTGTGTCGCTACGGCTAGCCGTTGGTCCCGGCTGCGTCGCCCGGTCCATTTCGTATTGCGTGCAACGTGGTGCTCAAAAATCGGCAGATCATGGCCGCTGCCCACGCGCGAAACGCTGACAGTATTTCTATTGCCGCGCGATATCGGAGGACGGTCGAGCTCATCGAGGCGCAAGATAGCCTCAGTCCGGCTGATGCCTCTCCAGACGAACCAAAGACGCCGATCCGTTGCCGCTCATCAGGCGCGACGCTTCCTGGCAACTGCAACATCAGCTTGCGGGCAATCATTTAGCGTCAGCTCTTAGGCATTGTCCCAAAGTCTGGAAGTGGCGCCTGGCTGCCTCGAGGCAGCCTGTTTCATGCAATCAAAGAGTCGGATCGTGGACTTTCCGGGTCAGTTGTCCGATGAATGGCATGACGACAACATCGAGCCCATTCGCAGATCGCCATGAACTCCCCCGCGATAGCCCCCGCGGGAAGTTGCCGAGCTTTAATACCTGCTTCCCGAGGATTTCGAGGACATGCTCGCGGTCCAGGCGAGCGCGGCGTCAGATCGCGATGGCAGCCTGAGCTTCTTGGTGCCCCAACCAGCGCGGCGAAGCGGCTAGGGCACGGGTATGACCTGTCGATGGTTCGCGCAGGGCCGGCGCTCAACGTGGCTTGATTACTCTTCTCGATCCGGCCATGACGCGGTCGTCGGACTATAATCTTTCGTGCCGTTTCGGGGCTCAAATTATGCTTGAGGCCGGCGCGAGATCGCGCTTTGTGACCTTGTCTCTCGTCGCGGTTGTCATCGCTTCAGGACTGCTATTGAGGCGGTATGGACCTGGGTTCGGATTGCCGTTCCTCCTGGTAAAGTACGGCGGATCGTTGCTCTGGGGCACGATGGTCTATCTGCTGTTGGCCGTCGTCGCCGTGCAGCGGCCGGGTTCTCAACTCGCATTATTGGCAGCGCTGATCGCTGTCGGCGTTGAGTTGTTTCGTCTCTTTCACACACCGTGGCTCGACGCATTCAGGTTGACGATGCCAGGTGCTCTGCTGCTGGGGCGTGTCTTCTCACTCTGGAACTTAATGGCTTACGGGCTCGGCATTCTCCTGGGTCGCATGCTTGATGGCGCTGCGAGACGACTCTAGCTATCGAGCGGGTGTTGGTCGCGCGACGTGTTGATGTGGCCGAACTCGTCCATAAACACGCTTTCTGCAGCTAGCCCGAAATTCCAATTGGGCGCCCGACTTCACAGCCGAGAGTACAAACATCCGACGCACTAAACGGCTCGATCGGATGGCAACTGCTGAAAATCTGCACAAAAAGCCTGAAACTCTGCGCGTTCCGCGTGGCTTGGCCTGCACGCCGTCGCGCTATCCAGGCTGCATGACACAGCCGAACAAGCCGCCCCGTACCAGCCGACCGCTTCTGCCCGACAGCCTCGTCAAGGATGGCTGGTGGCTCGTTCTCTCTCCCGCCGCGGCGAGCGAGCCCACCCGACTGCCAGGCAGTTCGCCTGTGGCGGCCGATCGACCCGCCTTCACCTTCTCCTTCAGCAAGGCCCGATGCCCATGACCAGCCTCGCCGCCGCACAGCCTCCGCGCACTTCCCACCCGAGTCGCTTCCTGCGCGTTGCCGTGGCGAGCGTCGTTCTCGTCATCCTGGCCGATTGGTTCTTCCACGCACATCGCATGGGCATCTCGGCCGTGATGTTCGCACTCGCCACCGGTGTCGCGGCCAGGATCGCCAGTGCACGGACGACACACCGTCGCGACATTCTCAGGGCCGCGCTCCTGCTGTTCATAACGCTGGTTCCACTGGCTGAGGCGGTCAATGTCTTGTCGCTCGCCTTTGCAGCGGCCGGCCTCGGCGCTTTCGTGCTGATGGCAGAGGGACGCTGGGCCGGATCGCTGACCGACAGGATGTTGGCCGTCGTCGATCTCTATCTCGTAGGGCCGTGGCGCGCGGTGCGCACAGCCCGGCGCGGCGTTCGCATCTTGCCGCAGAGCAGCCGCTCGGTCGTATCACTGGTCGGCCTTGGCGCTTGGACCGTCCCGCTACTGCTCGGCGGCGTCTTCGTGATGCTGTTCTCTGCGGCCAACCCGCTGGTCGACCGCTGGCTCGCGACAGTCGATCCGGCCACGCTCCTGCACGGCATCAGCGCGAGCCGGATCGGGCTTTGGCTCGGCATCATCATGCTGACCGCGCCGCTGCTTTATGTCACCCGGCGCCGACGCGTCGCCAAAACGGCGCCGGTCGTTCTCGCCCCCGCCGATGCCCTGGGCCGACTGCGCGCGACATTTCTGTCAGACGCGGCGATCCTGCGCTCGCTGATCGTGTTCAACCTGCTCTTTGTGCTGCAAAGCGCGATGGACCTGGCCTATCTCTGGGGCGGCGTTACCCTTCCCGATGGGATGAGCTATGCGGTTTACGCCCATCGCGGCGCCTATCCCCTGATCGTGACGGCGCTCCTGGCCGCCGCCTTCGTCGTCGAGGCGATCCGGCCGGGATCGACTGCGGAGCGCAGCAGGTCTATTCGCCGGCTGGTCTATTTCTGGATCGCGCAGAATGTCCTGCTGGTTATCTCGTCGATCCTGCGGCTGGATCTCTACGTCGCGGTGTATTCCCTGACGCTGTTGCGGGTCGCCGCCTTCATCTGGATGATGGTCGTCGCCATCGGCCTGACGCTGATCGTGGTCCGCATCGCGCTTGGATATTCCAACGGCTGGCTGATCCGGGCGAACCTGGCCGCGGCGGGGATCGTTCTCTATGCCTGCAGCCTGACGAATTTCGCCTCGATCATCGCGCACTACAATGTCGATCATTCTCGGCAGATCTCGGGGCAGGGCGTGAAGCTGGATGTCCATTATCTGTACCGCCTCGGGCCGCAGGCGATCCCGGCGCTGGATCGCTTCATCGCGCAGGGCTGGTTGTCCGGCCTAAACGACGGCGACGATATCGTCGTGCAGCGTGTGCGTGTCCGCCGCGATCTCCTGGCGTTGCGCGCTCAGGCTCGTCGATATGACTGGCGTTCCTGGACCTTCCGCCAGGAGCGACTCTGGCGCTATCTGGCGACAGCGCGCGATGATATGCCTTCGCCCTCTCCTGCCGAAAGACCGGCGCCCGGCGAACCGTGACCTTGCCCCATCGCATTCTCGTCGTCGATGACGAACCCCATATCAGGGACGTGATCTGCTTCGCCCTGGAGCATGCTGGAATGGTGACGCAGATCGGCAGAAGCGGCCTAGAGGCCCTCGCTCAGGCCGAGACCTTCCGCCCCGACCTCGTCGTGCTCGACATCGGTATGCCCGAACTGGACGGGCTCGAGGTCTGCCGCCGCCTCCGAAAAGTCTCCGAGATACCGATCCTGTTCCTGTCGGCGCGCTCCGACGAGATCGATCGCGTCCTGGGTCTGGAGATCGGCGGCGACGACTATGTCACCAAGCCGTTCAGCCCGCGCGAACTGGTCGCGCGCATCAAGATCATTCTGCGCCGGAGGCAACCACTCCCACCCACGCCCGGCTCCGTCTTGCGGCATGGGCATCTGACCATCGATGTCGAGCGCCATGCGGCGATGCTGGGCGAGCGCGATCTGGGGCTGACGGGTCTGGAGTTCGCCATCTTGCAGGCGATGGCGGGCCGCCCGCGTGTCGTGTTCGCTCGCGAGCGCCTGATGCAGGCGGCCTATGACGGCAAGGTCCATGTCTCCGACCGTACGATCGACAGCCACATTCGAAACATCCGCGCCAAATCCGCCGCCGCGGGCTGCGACACTGTGATCGAAACGGTGCACGGCGTCGGCTTCCGTCTCGGCGACTGCATGGCGTCCGCTTGATGCCGGCCCGAATCCGGCAGAAGTGGCGCCCGACCTTGAGCATGATCGTCTTCGTCGTGCTGGCGACGGTGATGGCACTGCCGCTGATCGGGCTGTTCTTCTTCCGGCTCTACGAGAACCAGCTGATCCGCCAGACAGAGGCCGAGTTGATCGCGCAGACCACGGTTATCGCGGCGATCTTCGCCCGCGACGTCGCAGAGACGCCGGCGGCCCTATCCATCGCACGGCCGATCCCGGCGGCCGGCCAGGCGCGCCGGACGCCGGTGGGCGAATATCACCCCATCGAGCCGACACTCGATCTCGCAGGCGATGAGGTCCTGCCCCGGCGCCCGGCCGCGCGCGACTCGGACATCGCCCCCGCTGCTGCCGTTCAGGCGATCGGAAGCCGGTTGGCCGGCATTGCCGCGGCAACGCAGGACGTCACTCTGGCCGGGTTTCGGTTGCTCGATTCCAATGGCGTTGTCGTCGGCGGGCGTGACGAAGTGGGACGTTCGCTGGCGCATATCGAGGAAGTGCGAGCGGCGCTCGAAGGACGCTATGGCAACGCCATGCGCGTGCGCATTTCCAACTCCCCGGCCCCGCCTGTCTATTCGATGAGCCGCGGCACCGGAATCAGGGTCTTTGTCGCGATGCCGGCCGTTCTCGGCGACAAGGTCGCAGGCGTCGTCTATGCCTCCCGCACGCCGAGCAACGTCTTCAAGCATCTCTTCAGCGAACGCAGGAAGGTCGCGCTCGCGGCGGCCAGCATCATCGTGGCGACGGCCTTGATCGGCTTCCTGTTCTCGCGAACGATCACGAGGCCGATCCACGATCTGGCCGCTCAGGCGCTCTCCATGGGCCGTGACGGGCCTGCCGCTACCCCTATGAAGCACCATGGCACACGCGAGATCGCCAGCTTGTCGCAGAGCTTCATCACGATGGCGGAGCGGCTCTCGGAACGCTCGACCTATATCAGCACCTTTGCGGCCCATGTTTCGCATGAGTTGAAATCACCGATCACCGCGATTCATGGCGCGGCCGAACTGCTGAAAGACGCCAGGCTGTCGGGCCCTCCGATGACAGACGAACAGACGCTGCGCTTCCTGGGCAACATCCTCGGCGACACGCAGCGCCTGACGCTGTTGCTCGCGCGATTGCGCGATCTTGCGGAAGCCGACAACCCTGCCACAGCCGGAACGACGACGCTCGATCTCGTCGTCTTGCAGGTACGGGACGCGTTCCCGTCGCTCTCCATTGCCATCTTGGGCGATGGCGCCGTGCCGATCGCGATGTCGCAGGAGAACGCGGTCATCGTTCTGTCGCACCTTGCCGACAACGCGGCGCGCCATCACGCCCGTCATCTGCGGATCAGCCCGGATGTCGCGCAGGATCGCCTAATCGTCGCGGTCTCGGATGACGGCGAAGGTATATCCGACAACAACCGTACGAAGATCTTTGATCCCTTTTTCACGACGCGGCGCGAGAGCGGCGGTACCGGCATGGGGCTCGGCATCGTCCAGTCCATGTTGAAGTCCCATGGCGGTTCGATTGTGCTGCGAGCAGCTGGCAAGGGCGCGATGTTCGAGTTGAGCCTGCCTGTCGCGACCGCGCCACGCCTCATCTGAACACGGGCAGCGCTTCAACCCTTGAAAGCACAAATGACGTGCTTTATATCTTTGGGATGAGCGCACGCTTCCAATCAACCATGAGCTACACGCTGGCGCCCTCGCCCGAGGACGACAGCGCCATCCGCGCCACGCTCGACGACTATGGCGTGATGATGGACGTGCTCGACGAGCTCGAGCGCGAACGCGGAGCGAGCTCCAATCTCGTTGCCCTGCACGACCAGGCTTATGCACCGATCCGCGAAAGGACCCGCTTGCCGGCGCGGCTTGTCACGCTGGGCCTGCGCGATCACGCCAGCCGTCAGGCCGGGGGTGCGATCGAGACCCTGCCGCTCGACGGGCGGCTCTATGCGATCAAGAGCCCGACGCATCTGAGCCTCGCCACCGTCGAGGGGCGCAGACTGATCCCCTATGCCGTAACCGGCTACGATCCTGGCTGGTTCGACCACGCCGAGGCCAGGCTCGTTCTCAGAGATGGCGAGACCCTGATCCTCGTCGGCATCGCCGCCGTCACCAAACCCAAGGAGACCAGCATGGCCACCGAAGGAATCCTGTCGCGCATCGGACGCGTCATCGCCGGCCTCGCCCATGGCGCGGCCGACACGCTCGAAGGCGCAAACGCCACCGCCACCGTCGAGCAGTCGATCCGCGAGATCGACGCCGTCGCGGACGAAGCCCGGGCGAGCGCCGGCAAGGCGCGCGCCGAGGAGCATCGCATCAAGGCCAAGATCGCCGAGATCAACGACGAGATCGACGACCTTGCCGGCAAGATCGAAACCGGGCTCGCCAGCGGGCGCGAAGATCTGGTCAAGCCGGTCGTCGGCTTGCAGATCGACCTTGAGGCACAGCGTTCGGCGCTGGAAACCGCGCTGGCCGAGGTCTCCGACCGGATCGAGGAGGCCGGCAAGGCGCTCCAGGCCGTCGCTTCGGCGCGGCAGGACGCCGTCGCGCGCCTCAATGCGCTGAAGAAGAGCAAGGGTGCGCAGGACGGAACCGAGGGCGAAAGCGCCTCCGTCCGCAACGAGAACAGGCTGGCCCGCTCGCTGGGTGCGATCGAACGGGTCACGGGGGTGCCGGGCCGCCCGGCGACGGCAGCATCCGAGGTCGAGGAACTGGCTCGCCTGCAACGCGAGAAGGCGATACAGGATCGCCTCGACAGCTATAAGGGAAACCGTGGCTGATGGATGCGCTTGCGGGAACCGGTACTTATCCCTTCGCGATCGCGGCGCTGATCCTCGTCGGCCTCGTTGCCGTCGAGCTCGTCGCGATGCTGGTCGGGATGTCGGTCTCGTCGCTCGTCGATCACGGCCTGCCGGGACATGCGGTCGAAGCCCATGCCGAGCACGGCCTGCTCGGCGCCTGGATGTCATGGCTCAATGCCGGCGGCGTGCCGCTGCTGGTGCTGATCATGATCTGGCTGGCCTGCTTCGCCATCGCGGGCTTCGCGATCCAGGGCGTCGCGCAGGCGGTTTTCACAATGCTGCCCACCCTCGTCGCGAGCCTTGGCGCACTGGCGCTGGCTGCGCCCGCGACGCGGACATTGTCGCGCTGGACCGCCCGCATCATTCCCCGCGAGGAGACCTCAGCCGTCAGTCAGGCCGAATTCATCGGCCTGACTGGAACGGTCGTGCTCGGTCCGCTCGATCAGGGCAAGCCGGGGCGGGTCCGCGTTCGGGATCGCCATGGTAACATCCACGTCCTTCAAACGAAGGGCGCAGGCGATCACGTCATTGCGCAGGGTGGCACCGTTTTGATCGTCGATCGAGCGAACGGTGTCTTCGAAGCCATTCCCGCGCCGGCCGAGCTGGGCGCGGATCATTCATCTGGGCGGGGGGCGACACGGCCATGAACTACGTTTCGATTCTTACCATCGCCGGAACCGTGATCGCGCTCATCGTCGGCATCGGCGTGGTGATGGCCTCGCTCTACACCCGCTCGACGCGCGACAAGGCCTATGTCCGTACCGGCCTCGGCGGCAAGCGCGTCGTGCTCGACGGCGGTTCGCTGATCCTGCCGATCTTTCACTCCTATGCCTGGGTCCAGCTCAGCACGCTGCGCCTCGAGGTCCAGCGCTCGGAAGCCGAGTCCCTGATCACGGCAGACCGCATGCGCGCCGACATCACGGCCGAGTTTTATGTCCGGGTGAAGCCCGACGAGGAGAACATCGCGCTCGCTGCCCAGACGCTGGGCGACCGCACCAACGACGCCGATCTGCTGCGCAAGCTCGTCGAGGCCAAGTTCGTCGATGCGCTCCGCTCGGTTGCCGCCACGATGACGCTGAAGGATCTGCAGGAGAAGCGCGCCGAGTTCGTCAAATCGGTGCAGGAGGCTGTCGCCGCCGATCTGCAATCGAACGGGCTGGAGCTCGAAACCGTGTCGCTGACGCGGCTCGACCAGACCGACATCAAGCATTTCAACGAGCACAACACCTTTGACGCCGAGGGCCTGACCGCGCTGACCCGGATCACCGAGACGCGCCGGCGCGAACGCAACGACGTCCTGCGCGAGACCGAGGTCACGATCGCGGCCAAGGACCGCGAGGCTGCGCTCCAGCGCCTGACGATCCAGCGCGAGCAGCGCGACGCCGAGCTCAGCCAGGAGCGCGACATCGCCAACAAGACCGCCGAGACGAGGGCCGAGAAGGCGCGTGCCGAGCAGACCGCCCGCCTCTCCGAGGAGACCGCGCGTCTCGATGCCGAGCGCGGCATCGCCAAGAGCGAGGCCGAGGCCAAGCAGGCCACCGCCACCGCCCGGATCGAGGCCGAGCAGGGCATTGCTGAGAGCGAGGCGCTGGCGAAGCGGGCGACCGAGACCGCGCGCATCGACGCGGCCATCGCCATCGCCGAAAAGAGCGAGGCCGAGTCCCAGGCCAAGGCCAAAGCGGAATCCGCCAAGGCCGATGCCGTGACAGCCGAGGAACAGGTCGAGACGGCGCGTGCCGTCGAGATCGCCGAGCGCGCCAAGCAGATCGCGGTGATCGACGCCCGCCGCGAGGCCGAGCGCGACGCCACCCGCATCACGGTGAACGCCCAGGCCGAGCGCGAAGCCGCCGACAACCTCGCCCAGGCGCGGCTCACCCAGGCGACCGCCGAGGCCGACGCCAACAAGATCAAGGCCGGCGGCATCATCGAACTCGGCGAGGCCGAGGCGAAGCGCGAACGCGCCCTGAACGAAGCCCGCAACGCGCTGTCGCCGCAGATGGTCGATTTCGAACTGACGAAGCAGCGCATCGCGATCATCCCCGAGGCACTCGAGCAGGCGATGAAGCCGATCGAGAAGATCTCGGACATCAGGATCTTCAGCGCCGGCAACCTGCTCGGCGCGATGAGCAGCGGCTCGGCCGGGCAAGGCGGCCAGAGCCCGATCTCCGATCTCAGCAGCCAGTTGCTCAGCTTCGGCGCGCAGAAGCCGATCATCGACGAGATCCTGGCGCAAGCCGGTTTCCGCGGCGGCGATCCAGTCGATGCGCTCCTGGGAGCGACCCAGAACGAAAATGGGAACGTGCAACCTTTCGATGAGGGCCACACTCCTGCTTCTTTCAAGAAGTAGAGTTCGCGGATCCAGGGCTTCGACCTAAGTCGGCGAGGAACCTGCAGTGGGACACGATTCCGGACGAAGGAATGCTGCTCTAGAGTTCAGGGGCCGTCGATATGCTTCTCTGGGTGAGCAGGAGGCATTAATTCGGCGCCTGAGCGCCAGTCAGTTCAGCGGCTCGATAAAGTCTGCTTTCGGGCTGCGACCCAGAGTCCGCTTTTGGCGCTGTTCAGGATCGCACGGCGAGAGCCGCAATGCCGAGACTACTTTTTTATCAGGATCCGGCCTTCCCGGGCCAAAGCCGTTTGGCTTTTGAGGTCAGAAAGTCCGGGCTGCCGCCGCCCTACTGATCCCTGCCGGCAGAACGGCACACGGGCGGGATTTTGCCCGGCGAAGTCCTGATCGCGTAACCGAGTGCCTCTCGGCAATCGTCTTGACAGCCGGACGACCAGCATCTTTTATACGATACGGTTTAGTAAAGTCGGGGCAGTCCGATGCTTTCTGCGGCGATCTCGTTCGATAGTGTCGCGCTGCGTATTGCTGGTGCCACGATCTATGAGGATCTGAGCTTCGAGGTCGCGGCGGGAGAGTTCCTCTGCCTTCTGGGCCCGTCGGGCTGCGGCAAGTCAACCGCGTTGCGGCTCATGGGCGACCTCATGCCTCATTCGGGCGGTCACATCCGGATCAAGGGCCTGCGGCCGTCCCAGGCCTGGAACCAGATGGCCTATGTTTTCCAGTCGCCGCGGCTGCTGCCATGGAAGAGCGCGCTCGAGAACGCGGCGTTCGGGCTCGAACTGCGGATGCCGGCGATGTCCATCGCCGAGCGCCAGGATCGTGCGCTGCTGCAGATGCGGCGCGTCGGCCTCGGACAAGACGGACACAAGCTACCGGCAGCGCTGTCCGGGGGCGAAAAGCAACGCGTCGCCATCGCTCGGGCCTTCGCGATTGATCCCGACATCATCCTGATGGACGAACCGTTCTCGGCACTCGATCCCAATACCCGCACGCGTCTGCGCCGCCAGGTCGTCGAACTCTGGCAAGGCTCCGGCAAGACGGTTGTCTTCGTCACGCACGACATCGACGAGGCGCTGATGCTGGCGGACCGCATCGTCGTGCTGCGGCCCAAGCCCGCGACGGTGGCGCGGACTTTGGAGATCGCCGAACCGCGCCCACGCGACGTCGACAGCAACCTGTTGTTGCGCGCCATGCGCACCGAGCTGGCCGCTCTGTTCCACGAGATGGGCGAACCCGAACACGAGGAGATCACAGCATGACGCAGGCTCTCACGAGGCGAACCGCACTCGGCATCGGACTGTCGTTGCCGCTCGTGTCGCACGCGCAGGCGCAAGTCACGACGATCAAGTTCGGCTATCTCGCCGATCCGTCGCACGAAGCCGCTTTGTGGGCCTTGCGGAATGGCAAGGTATCGTCTCCGACCCTGCGCATCGAGAGTACACCGCTCGACATCGCGGCGTTGATTCAGGCGACGGCCGCACGCAGCTACGACGTGATCGAGACGGCCGCCATCGCGGTGCCGCGCGCCCGCGAGCGCGGGCTCGACCTGCGCATCGTCGGTATCGGCCTGCGCTACCACACCTCCGGCGAGGGCTCCGACATCTGGGTCAAACGCGACAGCCCGATCCGCGCTGCCGCCGATCTCAAGGGCAAGAAGCTCGCGATCTATGCGATCGGCTCGGCCGGGACGACACTGATCCGCATCGCGCTCGCCGATGTTCACGGCTTCAACGTCGCCCAGCGCGGCGGCGATATCGAGCTCGTCGAAATGCCGGCACCTGCCATGCCGGCTGCTCTGGCGGCGGGCCGAGTCGATGCGGCGACGCTGATCCATGCCCAGGCATTCCATGCGCAGAAGACGGGCGAGTTCGTCTCGATCGCGCGCACGGCAGGCGACATGACGCAGCGCTTCGGTGTCCGCATGGTCTCCGCCGTTCTCGCGGGCTATGGCGACAAGCTCGACGCGCAGCCGGCGCTTTACGAGGAGTTCCTGCGCGTGCTGCGCGCCTCGGTGGACTACGCCCTTGCCAATCAGGACGAGGTCTTCGCCGCTGTTGGCAAGGAGACGCAGACCGACCCGGCCTTCTTCAAGGCCTGGTTCACGCGCTTCTCGGAGTTTCCGGTGACGCTGCTGCCCGATGACGTGAAGGCGATCGACATCCTCTGGAAGCGTTCGGTCGAAATGGGGATCCTGACCAAGCTCCCGCCGATGAACGACGCGATCTGGCAGAAGGTCAATCGCGGCTGATGCCTGCCTCGTCCGCACCGGGGGAAGCCGTGCCGGGCCTGTGGCGCCTGATACGACGTGACGTTGTTCTGCACGGCTTCACCGTGGTTTTCGTGTTGACCTGGTGGGGCTATGCGCAGCTGGTGCCGGCCTATCTGCTGCCGGGCCCCTGGCCCGTGCTGCAGCGCATGGCGCAATTCCTGACGGATCCCACGCTGACCGTGCAACTCATGGCATCGCTCGGCCATGTCGCGGCGGCGCTCATGCTCTCCTTTCTGATCGGAGGAGCGCTTGCGGTCGCCGCTCATGCCCTGCCGGTGCTGCGCCTGCTGATTGATGCGCGGCTGACCCCGTTCCTCAATGCCTTTTCGGGGATCGGCTGGCTTTTCCTCGCCATCCTCTGGTTTGGGATCAACAGCATCACCGTCGTCTTCGCGGTCACGCTGATCCTAACGCCCTTCACGACCATCAACATCCGAACCGGCCTGAACGAACTCGATCGCGAACTCGTCGAGCTTGGTCGCAGCCTGACGCGCAGCCGGCTGCCGCCGATCCGGACGCTGATCGTCCCGATGCTCGTGCCTTACGTCTTCGCCGCGCTGCGGACCGGCTTCGGCGTCGCCTGGAAGGTCGTGCTGACGGCCGAGCTCTTCGGCGGCAATGTCGGCGTCGGCTACCTGCTCAACACAGCGCGGCAGGAATTCGACACCGAGACGATCTTCGCCGTGATCGTCTTCATCATCCTGTTCGTGGCGCTGACGGAGACGGTGCTATTTCGGCCGCTGCAGCGCCGGCTCGATCGACGTTATCGCCATGGCTGAACCGCAAGCCGTTCGTTCCGGCACGGCCGGACTGATGTCGCGTGGGCTTGCCGAGGGCGCGATCCTGCTTTTCGTGCTGCTGTGGTGGTCGACGGCACGGGGCCTGCCGGCCTTTGTTCTGCCCGGGCCCTGGGATGTCCTGCGGACCTTCGTGACCCTTCTGGTCGAACCCTCGCTGCTCATCCATGTCGGCGTCAGCTTCGCCCGGATCATGGCGGCGCTGGTGCTCACCATGGCACTGGCGATCGGCCTCGGGCTGGCGGCGCGGGGCTCCGAGCTCTTCGCGCTGGTGCTGGAGGCGCGTATCCTGCTCGTGCTGAACTCGTTTCCTGGCGTCGGCTGGGCAATCCTCGGCGTGATGTGGTTCGGCGTCTCGAACGGCACCGTCATCTTCATCCAAGTCGCGATCGTGCTGCCCTTCTGCCTCATCGCCGTGCTCGAGGGGTTCCGGCAGATCGACCGCGAACTGGAGGAGATGGGCCGCAGTTTTACACGGAGGCGCTGGCGCAGTTTCACCAAGGTCACGCTGCCGCTGCTCGCGCCGTTCCTGATCGCCGGTCTGCGCGTGGCGACGGGGATCGCGTGGAAGATCGCGCTCGTCGCCGAGCTCTTCGGAGCCCAGACCGGGCTCGGCTACCTGCTCGTTCAGGCGCAGTCCAACGCCAACGCAGCGATGGTCTTCGCCATCTGCCTCGTCATCGTCGTCATCGTCTTCGCGCTGGACCGGCTGCTGCTGCGTCCGCTGGCGCAGGCCTATTCGCGCAATCAGGGAGGAACCTCATGACAGCCTGGACCACGACCCGCATCGGCCCTGCGCCCTTCATTGCCGTCGATCACGCCGGCGAGGGCGAGCTCGTCGTCTTCATGCACGGCATTGGCGGCAACAAGCGCAACTGGCACGACAACCTGCCCGCCTTCGCCGAACATTTCCACGCCGTCGCCTGGGACGCGCGGGGCTATGGCGAGAGCGACGACTACGAGGGCGACCTGATCTTCCGCGATTTCTCGCATGATCTGGCCCGCGTGCTCGACCATTTCGGCGCCGCGAAGGCCCATATAGTCGGCCTATCCATGGGCGGGCGCATCGCCATGGATTTCATGGAGACCTATTCCGAGCGCGTCCTCACGCTCTCGCTCTGCGACACGCATCGCGGTTTTTCGCATTTCAGCGAGGAGAAGAAGGCCGAGTTCATCCGTCTGAGGAAGGAGCCTCTGGTCAGTGGCGGCGAGCCCAGGGACATCGCAGGACCCGTGGCGAAGACGCTGGTCAGCGCCAATGCCAGCCAGGAGGCTCTCGACAAGTTGATCGACAGCATGACCCGTCTGCACAAGGCGAGTTACATCAAGAGCATCGAGTCGACAGTGCGTACCGATACCCATGACAAACTCGGGGAGATCGCGGTGCCGACGCATGTCATTTGCGGCGGCGAGGACCGGCTGACCACGCCCGAGATGGCGCGCGAGATCGCCGGCATGATCCCTGGAGCCGAGCTGACAATCATTCCCGGCGCCGGTCATCTCGTGAACATCGAGAAGCCGCGCGAGTTCGATGCGGCTGTGATCGGCTTCATCGCCAGGCACAGCGGCGCTGCCGCGGCATGATCGCACGCGCTCCGATCAAGCCAAAGCGCGTGGCGAACTCGCCGCGCGAACGTGTGGCGAGGGTCGCCAAGGACCTGTTCGTCGCGCACGGCTTTGCCGGCGTCAGCATCGACGAGATCGCGCGCCGCGCCCGTGTTTCGAAGCCGACGATCTACGCCCATTTCGGCGACAAGGAGCGGCTGTTCCTGCATATCCTCGAAACCGCTTGCGCTCGGCTGATCGCGCCGCTGGTCAGCGAGGATGCGCGCGGTCTGCCGATCGCGGAGGTCTTGCGCAATCACGCCCATCACTATTCACGCGCTGTGCTGGCGCCCGAGGTCGTGGCGCTGCACCGCCTCTGCGTCGGCGAAGCGCTGCGCTTTCCATCCGTAAGCCGGCGATACTTCGAGCAGGGGCCAGAGATGGCTCACAAGGCACTGGCCACCTTCCTCCAGGAGCGCGCCGATGCCGGAGAGATCGATTGCACGGATTGTGATCTCGCGGCTTGGCACTATGCCTCGCTGGTCATTGCCACGACACGCACCCGCCTGCTGTTTCGCGTCGAGGACACGCCTCATTGGCCGGAGATCGACCGGATGGTGGCATCAGCCGTCGAGCTTTTCCTGCGAGGCATCGCGGCCGACATTTGATCGGCGATGAGCTATTGTTACGTCAGCTTTTGGGCGACGTCTCAACGTCAGTTGTTGGCGCAAGACGTGAGCGCGCTCAGCGCGATCTGCTGCTGAGGGATGCCGCCTCCCATCGGGAGCATGCGAGGCAACGCAGCACCAGCATCGCTCAACACCAACTGTCCCATAGATGGCTGGTCAAACAGCATGCCCGACGAGCGCGCCGATTCCCCAGGTCGCGGCCATGGCGAAGGCGCCCCAGAACGTGACGCGGATCGTCGGTTTGCCCATGTCGGCGCCGCCGATGCGGGCGCCGAGGGCGCCCAGCAGGGCCAAGCAGATCAGCGAGCCGCCCGAGACTGCCCAGCTGATCGAGCCAGCGGGAGCCGTGACGGCGATCGCCAGGGGAATGGCGGCGCCGACCGCGAAGGTGGCAGCCGAGGTCAAGGCCGCCTGGACGGGGCGCGCGATGGTGTGACCCGCGAGGCCCAGTTCGTCGCGCGCATGCGCCGCGAAGGCGTCCTTCACCGTCATTTGTTCGGCGACTTGCCGGGCCAGGCCCGGCTCGACGCCGCGATCGACATAGATCTGTGTCAATTCCGCGAGTTCGGCCTCGGGCTGCTCGGCGAGTTCGCGGCGCTCGCGGCCCATGTCGGCCTGCTCGGTGTCGGACTGCGAGCTGACGGAGACGTATTCGCCCGCCGCCATCGACATTGCGCCGGCGACGAGCCCGGCCACGCCCGCGACCATCACCTCGTCGGCGCTCTTGGCGGCGGCCGCGACGCCGACGACGAGGCTCGCCGTCGAGATGATGCCGTCATTGGCGCCGAGCACGGCGGCCCGCAGCCAGCCGATCCGATCGACCAGATGGTTCTCGCGGTGGAGCGGGTGCATGGTGTCGGTCCTTCCGGTTCGCCGGAGGCGGGAGCCGTCCCCGGCTGGCACCATGGACCAAGACGACCTGTCTTGTCCGATGAGAGGTCAGTGAGACGTCAGTCGTCGTCGCCGTCCCGCGCCACGCGCTCCAGTGTGGCAGGGTCGAACTTCGCCTTGATGCGTCGCCCCTCGGCGTCGATGCCACGGACCTTGTAGCAGCCATCGTCGGTCTTGATCCGGCGGATGGTCCAGCCTTCGGCGAGCAGCTTTTCGACCAGCGCCTCGCGCGGCTTCCACTCCGCCATGGGCGCCGAACAGCGCTGACCGGCGAGTGCGGGAGCGGCAAGCCCGACGAGGATCGTCAGCGCCGTGATGGTCAGGATGGGCTTCATGGGATGTCTCCTCCGCGCAAGGCGGCGATGGCGCTTTCAACCATGCCAAGCTGACGCTCACCTGAATGACCGACGCAATGGCGTTCAGTGGGATGTCAGCTTCATGCCATAAGCGGGTGATCCGTTCTGGAGGCTGCTCCCGACATGCGCGTGCTACTCATCGAGGACGACCCGATCCTGGGATCTGCCGTGCGCGACCAGGTCGCAGCCGACGGGCACAGCGTCGATTGGGCGAAGCGGCTGGCCGAGGCGGGCGACTTTGTCCGTCTGGCGCGCTACGACCTAATCCTGCTCGATTTGATGCTGCCCGATGGGCGCGGTCTCGATTTCCTGCGCAGCCAGCGACAGGCCGGCGACACGACCGCGGTGATCATCCTGACGGCGCGCGACCAAGTCTCCGACCGGATCGCGGGGCTCAATGCCGGCGCCGACGACTATCTGGTCAAGCCCTTCGATCTGGCGGAACTGTCGGCGCGCCTGGGCGCCGTCGCGCGGCGCTATGGCGGCAACCCGAACCCGCTCATGCAGATCAGCGGTCTGACCTTGGATCTGGCAGCGCGCAGCATCGTCAGGGACGGCCGCTCCGTCTCCCTGACCGCGCGCGAATGGGCCCTGTTCGACGCCTTCATTCAACGCCCGACGATGCTTTTCTCCAAGGCGCTGCTCGAAGAGCGGCTCTACACCTTCGACTCCGAGGTCGAGAGCAACACGATCGAGGTCTATGTCGGGCGCCTGCGCAAGAAGCTCGGTGCAGAGGTGATCGAGACCGTGCGCGGCATGGGGTATCGGCTGGGCGCCGCCACCCTGGCGGGAACCGGGAAGAGCCGGCCGTGATGCGCGTCGCCTGGCCGCCCAAAGGCAGCCTGCAGCGCCGGCTCGCGCTGGCGCTGACGGGCGGGGTCATGGCCCTGTGGCTCCTGGCGACGGTGGCTGCGGGCCTGCTGCTGCGCCGGGAGATCGACGAGGTCTTCGACAGCGCCTTGCAGGAGGTCGTGCAGCGGGTACTGCCGCTGGCCTATCTCGAAATTCTCAACCGCGAGGCGGATGCGGGGCCCGATCTGCAACAGGTCGCCTCGGTCGGCGCACATCGCGAATACATCACCTATATCGTGCGCGATGCGACGGGACGCCGGTTGCTGGCGTCTCATGATGCCGCCCCGGCGCAGTTTCCACCGAACCCGGCGCATGGTTTCAGCGACGGGCCAAGCTCGCGAATCTATACCGAGGTCGCCGTCAGCGGCACCATCATCGTTACGGCAGCCGAGCGCCCCGGCCATCGCCAGAAGGCGGTTCGCGATGCGATCAAGATGCTCGCCTGGCCGCTGATCCTGCTGCTGCCGCTCGGCATCGCCGGGACCTGGGTTCTGGTCGCCATCACCCTGCGCCCGGTCGCGGCGTTCAGGCGCGAGATCGAGGCGCGCGGCAGCGGTCATCTAGCGCCAGTGTCCGGCGCACATCTGCCGTCGGAAATCGCTCCGGTGGCGGAGGCTTTGAACGCCCTGATGGCGCGGCTGCGCCGGGCGCTCGACGCCGAGCGCAGCTTCACCGCCAACAGCGCCCATGAACTGCGCACCCCGGTCGCGGCCGCGCTGGCGCAGACGCAGCGTCTCAGGGCCGAGCTGCCCGAAGGCGCCGCCCGCGCCCGGACGGTCGAGATCGAGATCGCGCTCAAAAGGCTGGCGCGTCTGTCCGAAAAGCTGCTCCAGCTCGCCCGGGCCGAGGGCGCCAGCCTGATCGGCGAAACGCCGCAAGACCTCGTGCCGGCGCTGCGCCTTGTCCTCGACGACCTGTCGGCCGAGGGCGCGGTCGAGGTCGCGCTGCCGCAGGCGGGCCGGTTCGTCTCGACGCTGGATATGGACGCCTTCGCGATCCTGGCGCGCAATCTGATCGAGAACGCGCTCAAGCATGGCGATGGCAGCCGGCCGGTGCGTGTCGTGCTGACCGATAACGGGCGCTTCAGCGTCATCAGTCCCGGACCGATTCTGACACCGGAGATTCTCGCCGGGATGACACAGCGTTTCGTGCGAGGCGCGACCACGGCCGATGGCGCGGGGCTGGGCCTGTCGATCGTGCAGGCGATCACGCGCGGTGTCGGCGGCGAGATCGCCTTCGTCTCGCCCGCATCGGGGCAGGCCGACGGGCTTGAGGTCGCCGTGCAACTTCCTGCGGCCAAGCTGACGGTCGGCTGAACGCCTTTCGCCGCTGTCTTCAGGTCGTTGTCAGCTTCGCGGCGCATCTCTCCTCGCATCGCTTCCGCAATCTGGAGAGTTGCCATGAGACATCTCGCACGCGCCCTGGCGCTCGGCCTTGCCGGCGTCATCGCGCAGAGCGCTGTCGCCGAGGCGCGGCCCGTCCGCATCACGACGACGTTGAAGCCCTACGGCGGCGACGGCGCCTATCTCGCGGTCTACATCACCGATCCGCAGGGCAAGCTCCACAAGACCGTCAGGATCGCCGGCGGCAAGGCCAAATACCACAAGCATCTCAGCGCCTGGAACCGGCTCTCGGGTGGCAAGATCGACGGCACGACCGGCGCCAGCGTCGGCAGCGGGCAGTCGCTCTCGGTCAGCGTCGAGATCGCCGACGCGCTCATCGACGCCGGCTACCAGATCCGCGTCGACAGCGCCGTCGAGAACGAAAACGACGTTCCCGGCGATGTGGTTGCGCCGCTGACGACGTCCGGCGCGGGCAAGCCCATCTCAGGGCGCGGTTATGTGAAGTCCCTGACCTTCGACATGTGATCGGTACGGACGCTTCACCATGCTGCGCCAGATCCACTCCCTGCCCGGCCTCGTCGCCGCGCTGCTCGTCGCCGTGCTGGCGCTGACCGGCGCGATCCTCTCCGTCCAGCCCGCACTGGAACGGTTCGCGGCGCCTTCGGTCGCCACGGGGACGATGAGCGTCGCGGCTCTGGCGGAAGCCGCGAAAGCGCAGCATGCCGAGATCGACAAGATCGTCAAAACCGCCTCCGGCTCGGTCGTCGTCAGCTATTTCGAGGGCGACAAGGCCGGCGCCGATCTGGTCGATCCCGCCACGGGTCGTGTCGTCGGGCCGCATTCGCCATCCGCGACCATCCGCTTCGTCACCAACCTGCATCGCTCGCTCCTGCTGGGCACGGCCGGCCGCGTCGCAGCGGGCTTTGGCGCGTTGGTGATGGTGGTGCTCACCATCACCGGCGCCATGATGCTGGCTGCGCGGCTGGGCGGCTGGCCCGCGCTGCTGAAGCCGATCCGCGGCAGTGCCCGCCAGCGCTGGCATGCGCAGGCCGGGCGCCTCGCCATCGTCGGGTTGCTGCTGACGGCGATGACGGGTTGCTTCCTGTCGCTGACCAGTTTCGAGCTGATCCCCGACGGCTCGGCCGATCCGGCGGCGACATCTTCGGGGAGCGGTGGCGAACGCGCATCCGTCGGCAGCCTCGCGGCGCTCAAGGCGATCGACCTCGCCGATCTGCGCGAACTCGCCTTTCCCTATGCGGCGGATCCGACCGACACCTATCGGCTGACCACTGCCGCCGGCGTCACGCAGATCGATGCCGCCACCGGCGAGGCGCTGTCCTTCCAGCCGCATTCTACCGCCCGACAGCTCTACGAGCTCATCTATAGGCTCCACACTGGCCAGGGCCTGTGGCCGCTGGGCCTGCTGCTGGGGTTGTCGGCCCTGGCGGTGCCGGTCTTTGCGGTCACCGGCGCGATGATCTGGTGGCAGCGCCGCCGGCAGCTGCCCCGCATTGCCGGCAACAGCCCGGCCGCCGCAGCCGATACGATCATCCTGGTCGGCAGCGAAGGCAACAGCACCTGGGGCTTTGCGAAGACGCTGCACGCAGCGCTGACGCAGGCGGGGCACAAGGTTCATGCGGCGCCGATGAGCGCGTTGGCGCCCGCCTATCCGAAAGCCGCGCGGATGCTGATCCTGACCGCGACCTATGGCGACGGCACGGCGCCCGCGAGCGCCAGCGGCTTCCTCGCCAGACTCGATCGCAGCGCGTTGAAGCTGCCCGTCGCCGTGCTCGGCTTCGGCGACCGCAGCTTCCCGAAATTCTGCCGGTTCGCCGATGATGTCAGCGCAGCCCTTGCCAGCGAAGGCTGGCCGGCTCTGATCGAGACCGACCGCATCGACCGCCAATCGGCCCAATCCTTTGCGCTCTGGGGCGACAAGCTTGGGACCGCGCTCGGGCACGGGCTCACGCTCGCCCATATTGCGGAACGGCCGAAGACCACGGCGCTCGAACTGGTGAAGCGTGTGGACTACGGCGCCGAGGTCCAGGCCCCGACCGCCATCCTGACCTTCCGCCTGCCGGAAGCCACGATCGCCCGCCCCTTCTGGAGGCGCCTGTTCCCGGTATCGCTTCCGCCGTTCGATGCCGGCGACCTCGTCGGCATCCTCCCACCGGGCAGCACCGTGCCGCGTTACTACTCGCTCGCCTCCTCCTCCCGCGAGGGCGTCCTCGATATCTGCGTGCGCAAGCAGCCCGGCGGCCTCTGCTCCGGCTTCCTCAACGACCTGCCGCTCGGCGGGGCGATCGACGCCTTCATCAAGTTGAACCCGGCCTTCAAGCCCAATTCCAGCGCGGCCCCGCTGATCCTGATCGGCGCCGGGGCTGGTATCGCGCCGTTGATGGGCTTCCTGCGCGCCAACCGGTCGCGTCGCGAGGCGCATCTCTATTGGGGCGGGCGTTCCCCGGCCTCCGACTTCCTCTACCGCGACGACCTCGCCTCCTGCATGGCCGACGGGCGCCTGACCGCGCTGAACGCCGTTTTCTCGCGCGTCACGGACGGCGGCTATGTGCAGGACAAGCTGGCGACCGATGCGCAGCAACTCGCCGCGCTGCTGCGGCGCGGTGCCCAGATCATGGTCTGTGGCGGGCGCGACATGGCCGAGGGCGTCTCCCAGGCGCTCGACGCGAGCCTGGCCCCGATGGGACTGAGCACGATGGCCCTGAGGGCGAGCGGGCTCTATCTCGAAGATGTCTACTGAGCCCCCGGCGCTGCAGCGTCGCAGCCTCAGCGGATCGACGATGGGCACGCGCTATTCGGCGGTCTTCTTCGCCCCTGGCGATCTCGACGAGACGACGCTCGCGGCCGCCCTGCAGGCGAGCGTCAATCGGGTCGACCGCCAGATGTCAACCTGGAAGCCGGAATCGGATCTGAACCGGCTCAATGACGCGGCCAGTGACATCTGGGTGCCGGTTCCCGCAGAACTCATGTTCGTCCTGCAGGCATCCCTGCGGATCGGCCAGCAGTCGCGGGGCGCCTTCGACATCGGCGTCGGCGATCTCGTCGGCGCCTGGGGCTTCGGAGCCAGACCGACCCCCGAAGACAGCCTTCCGGAAGGCCCTGTCGTGTCGAAACCCGCGATCACGGCAGAGGCTCTCGAACTCGATCCGCACCTGCGCCGGGCGCGCAAGCACGCGCCCCTCGCGCTCGATCTTTCCGGGATCGCCAAGGGCTTTGCCGTCGACAAGATGGCGCGGGTCATGCGCCAGTTCGCCATCCCCGCATGGCTGGTCGGTATAGACGGTGAGATGCGTGCGGCCGGCGTCAAGCCCGACGGATCGCCCTGGGCCGTCGCCCATGAGCGCCCGGTTCGTGGCGTGCGCGAGGCCATGGGCGTCATCGAACTCGAGAACCGCGCCGTCGCGACCTCGGGCAACTACCGGCACTATCGCGATATCGGCGGGCGAACCATGTCTCACACCATGGACCCAAGGAGCGGCCTGCCGCTGGAGAACGGGCTCGCTTCCGTCACGGTGCTGGCGGGAACATGCCTAGAGGCCGACGCTTGGGCTACGGCCCTGTTGGTGATGGGAGCGCAGAAGGGCCTGCCTCTGGTGGAAGCGATGGGCCATGATGTCATCTTCGTCCGCGCCGACGGCACGGTCGAGACGACCTTACAAAGTGACGTGCTCCCCGAAAACTCGGCCAGTCCGAACTGGAATTTTCCACTTATGATCCCGGGATCGGGACGAGGAGAGTTCCATGAAGGCATCGAAGTTCACCGAGGCGCAGATCGCGTTCGTTTTGAAGCAGGCTGAGAGTGGCGTGCCGATCGCAGAGGTCTGTCGGAAAGCCGGGATTTCGGACGCGACGTTCTATAACTGGCGTAAGAAGTATGCGGGCCTGATGCCGTCGGAGATGAAGCGGTTG
>NZ_JBFUDG010000017.1:0-80077 GCF_056404835.1 Allobosea sp. P2_B12
CGACGATGACGCATAATTTCTGTGAGAGCTGCAACCGGGTGCGGCTGACCTGCACGGGCACGCTCTACATGTGCCTGGGCCAGGAGGACGCCGCCGATCTGCGCGCGCCGATCCGTGCCTCCGCAGACGACGCGGCGCTGCATCGCGCCATGGAAGAGGCGATCTCGCGCAAGCCCAAGGGCCACGACTTCGTCATCGACCGGCGCCGCGGCAAGCCCGCAGTCGGACGCCATATGAGCGTCACCGGCGGCTAAAGGCCAATGAGGCCGGATCCGGATGAAGGCCGGGTGTCAGTTGACCGTGCCGTCGATGGTGGGGGACGGATGGGCGAGACCGTTCAAAGCGCCCATGTCTCCAATCTGGACGACCCGCCCCGAGACCTTCACGCCGTAGGGGACCAGGGCCGCGATCGAGCGGGACAGAACCTCGGGCGCCATCCCCAGGCGCGATGCCAGAACCCTCTTGTCGAAGGGCAGCTCAAAGCGTCCCGTCCCGCCGCTCTCGCAATCATGCGTCAGAATCCAGTTCGCGAGGCGCTCCAGGCTCGAACGCAATTTCTGGTTCTTCAGCTCCCTGACGACGCCGCGATAGGCACCAGCCAGTTCGAGCGCGAGCGCGCGTGAAAAGGCGGCGTCCTCGCCGAAAGAGCGTCGCACTGCTTCAGCCGGGATCAGAAGGACGCGCGACGGCAGCAGCGCACGGGCCGATTTCAGATAGACGCGATCGAGGATGACGGCGGCCACGATGAAGCTGTGGCCGGGTCCAATCACCGAGATCGTCGTCTCGCGGTCACGGTAGGCCGAGTACATCTCGATCTGGCCATCGATGATGACGTGCAGGAAATCGGCTGGATCGCCTTCCCGCGCCAGTTCCACATGGGCGGGAAATCGCTGCAGAAACGAGGCGCGGAGCATCGTTTCGACATGTGTCGAGGCGACGCCGACGAACAGCGGCAGGGTCCGCATTTCCTCGATTTCGTCGTGACGCATGATCCCCCCTGGTGGGCACACTCTAGCCGCTAATGCAATTATGCTCTTGATTTATATCAAGTACGATACCGGAAGATGAAATCCTAGAGATTGATGATCGGTTTATTGTACATGATCAAAACATGTTGCGGTCTTGAAAGATTATAGACCGGCTTCATGCTTGATTTGCATCAAAGAGAAAAGACTCCGTGAGAAGGACACCTGCCCCGTCTTGAATGAACGCGGGGGCAGACATGGTCGGTGTAGCAGTCTTACCATCGGAACAGGGCCGGGCGCTCTGGCTTTCGACCATCGCTTTCACAGTCTGCTTCGCGGTCTGGACGATCTTCGCGATCATCGGCATCCAGATCAAAAAGGACCTCGGGCTCTCCGAGACCCAGTTCGGCCTGTTGGTCGGCACGCCGATCCTGACCGGCTCGCTCATCCGCCTGCTGCTAGGGATCTGGTCCGACCAATATGGCGGCCGGGTCGTCTACACGATCACCATGCTGTCCGCGGCCGTGATGACCGGGCTGCTCACCTTCGCCTATGACTACACCACCTTCCTGATCGCGGCGCTCGGCGTCGGCATCGCGGGCGGGTCGTTCTCGGTCGGCGTCGCCTATGTGGTGAAGTGGTATCCCAAGGAGAAGCAGGGCACGGCGCTCGGCATCTTCGGAGCCGGCAATGTCGGCGCGGCCGTCACCAAGTTTGCCGCCCCCGTCATCATGATCGCCTATGGCTGGAAGACCGTGGCGCTGGTCTGGGCCATCGCGCTCGCGATCACGGCCGTGATCTTCTTTCTGTTCACGAAGGACGATCCCGACCTCGCCCGGCGCCGTGCTTCCGGCCAGAAGCCCGAGCCGCTCTCGGCGATGATGGAGCCGCTGCGCAACATCCAGGTCTGGCGCTTCTCGCTGTACTATTTCTTCGTCTTTGGCGGCTTCGTCGCGCTGGCGCTCTGGCTGCCGCGCTACCTGATCGGCGTCTACGGCCTCGACATTGCCGCGGCCGGCATGGTCGGGGCGATGTACTCGATCCCGGCCTCGATCTTCCGCGCCTATGGCGGGCATCTTTCGGACAAGTATGGCGCGCGGACGGTCATGTACTGGACCTTCCTGGTCGCGGTCGTCTGCACCTTCATCCTCGCCTATCCGCCGACGCAGTACGTGGTCGAGGGCATCCGCGGCCCGATCGCGTTCTCGACGCGAATGGGCCTGCTGGGCTTCATGGCGGTCGCCTTCGTGCTCGGCTTCTTCATGAGCCTGGGCAAGGCCGCGGTCTACAAGCACATCCCGGTCTATTATCCCGATCGCGTCGGTGCGGTCGGCGGCGTCGTCGGCCTTGTCGGCGGGCTGGGCGGCTTCGTCCTGCCGATCGCCTTTGGCGCGCTGAACGATCTCACGGGCGTCTGGCAGAGCTGCTTCTGGCTCCTGTTCCTGATCGCCGCCGTGTCCCTGATCTGGATGCATCTGGCCGTCCGCCAGATGGAGACGGCCGCCGCCGCGGCAGGCGTGCCGGTCCAGGACCTGCCCGAACTGCCCGAGATGCAAGCCATACATGGCGCAGCGCAGAAGGGCGCGCTCGCCGCCAAGGGCGCGATCCAGGACTGGCGTCCCGAGGACAAGAGCTTCTGGGACCAGACGGGGCAGGCCGTCGCCCGGCGGAACCTCTGGATCTCGGTGCCTTGCCTGCTTTTGTCCTTCGCGGTCTGGATGGTCTGGTCGGTCGTCGTCGCCAAGCTACCGAGCGTCGGCTTCGCCTTCACCAACGAGCAGCTCTTCTGGCTCGCCTCGCTGCCCGGGCTATCGGGCGCGACGCTGCGCATCTTCTACAGCTTCATGCCCGCGATCTTCGGCGGCCGGCTCTGGACGACGCTGGCGACCTGGTCGCTGCTGATCCCTGCGCTCGGCATGGGCTTCGCTGTCCAGAACCCGGAGACGCCTTACTGGATCTTCCTCGGCCTGGCGCTGCTCTGCGGGTTCGGTGGCGGCAACTTCGCCTCTTCGATGGCCAACATCTCTTTCTTCTTCCCCAAGGCGGAGAAGGGCAACGCGCTCGCGATCAATGCGGGTCTCGGCAATCTCGGCGTCAGCGTCGTCCAGTTCGTCGTGCCGCTGGCGATCACCGCCGGTGTCTTCGGGGCGCTCGGCGGCGCGCCGCAGACGGCGACCGTGGCGGGCGTCACCTCGACGCTCTGGCTGCAGAACGCCGGCTTCGTCTTCGTGCCCTTCATCGTCGCCTCGGCCTTCGCGGCCTGGTTCGGGATGAACGACATCGCGACGATGAAGGCCTCCTTCACCGATCAGGCGGTGATCTTCCGGCGCACCCATAACTGGATCATGTGCTGGCTCTATACCGGCACCTTCGGCTCCTTCATCGGTTTCTCGGCCGCCTTCCCGCTGCTGGCGAAGATCCTGTTCCCCGATGTGAACGTGCTGCAATACGCCTTCCTCGGTCCGCTGGTCGGTGCCGTGTCGCGGGCGGTCTCCGGCAAGGCCTGCGACCGGATCGGCGGGGGGCGGATCACCTTCTGGGTGTTCATCGCGATGAGCCTTGGCGTCGGCGGCGTGCTCTACGCCATCGGCATGAAGGGCGACGCGAGCGCCTTCCCCGTGTTCTTCGCGAGCTTCCTGTTCCTCTTCGCCGCGACAGGGGTCGGCAACGCCTCAACCTTCCAGATGATCCCGGCGATCATGCGGCTCGAGATCGCGCGCCTCGAACCCCAGATGAGCCAGCCCGAGCGCGTCAAGCAGTCGGACAAGGAAGCCGCCGCGATCATCGGCTTCACTTCGGCGATCGCCGCCTACGGCGCCTTCTTCATCCCCAAGAGCTTCGGCACCTCGATCGCGATGACCGGCGGGGCGGGGGCAGCGCTCTACGGTTTCCTCGGCTTCTACCTCAGCTGCATCGCGATCACCTGGTGGTTCTACACCCGCCGCGGCGGCCTCCTCTTCGACACCGAGCATGCCGTGTCGGCCTCACCTGCCAGCCCGCTTCCGACACCGGCTGAATGATCTTCGCCCTCCGATTCCGATTTCCCTCGAGGGGACCGCAATGAGCCATTTTCTCGACCGACTGACCTTCTTCAACAAGGTTTCCGAGCCGTTCTCCAATGGCCACGGCGTCATGACCAGCGAAGACCGGAGCTGGGAGGATGGCTACCGGAAGCGCTGGCAGCACGACAAGATCGTGCGCTCCACCCACGGCGCCAACTGCACCGGCTCCTGCTCCTGGAAGATCTACGTCAAGGGCGGCATCGTCACCTGGGAGACGCAGCAGACCGACTATCCGCGCACCCGGCCGGACCTGCCCAACCATGAGCCGCGCGGCTGCTCGCGCGGGGCGTCCTATAGCTGGTACCTCTACTCCGGCAACCGGGTGAAATACCCGCTGATCAGGGCCCGGCTGCTCAAGCTCTGGCGAGAGGCCCGCGCCACGCAGACGCCGGTAGCGGCCTGGAAAAGCATCGTCGAGAACCCGGAGAAGCGTGCGGCCTATACCAGCAAGCGCGGCCATGGCGGCTTTGTGCGGGCGGGCTGGGACGAGGCGGCCGAGATCATCGCCACCGCAAACGCCTATACGGCGAAGACCTACGGCCCCGACCGCGTGTTCGGCTTCTCGCCGATCCCGGCCATGTCGATGGTCTCCTATGCCGCCGGCTCGCGCTACCTCTCGCTGATGGGCGGCGTCTGCATGTCCTTCTATGACTGGTACTGCGACCTGCCACCGGCCTCGCCGCAGACCTGGGGCGAGCAGACCGACGTTCCGGAATCGGCCGACTGGTACAATGCCGGCTTCATCATCCTGTGGGGCTCCAACGTCCCCCAGACCCGGACGCCAGACGCGCATTTCTATACTGAGGCGCGGTACAAGGGCATGAAGAGCGCGGTGATCTGCCCCGATTACTCAGAGGCTGCCAAGTTCGGCGACATCTGGCTGAGCGTGAAGCAGGGCACGGACTCGGCGCTGGCGATGGCCATGGGCCACGTCATCCTGAAGGAATACCATATCGACCGGCAGGTGCCGTATTTCCGGGACTACGTCCGCCAGTACAGCGACATGCCCATGCTGGTGAAGCTGGCGAAGCAGGGCGACAATCTCGTCCCCGACCGCTTCATCCGGGCCTCCGATTTCGACGCCGGCCTCGGCGAGGCCAACAATCCCGAATGGAAGACCGTCGCCTTCGACGAGACCACCGGCAAGATCGTCGCGCCGGGCGGCACGATCGGCTTTCGCTGGGGCGAGAGCGGCAAATGGAACCTCGAGGAGAAGGATGCCGCCGGCGCCCCGACGAAGCTTAGGCTGTCGCTGGCCGAGATCAGGGATGAGCTCGCCGAGGTCGCCTTCCCCTATTTCGGCAATATCGAGCACGAGCACTTCGCCTCGACCGATCATGGCAGCGTCCTGAAGCGTCTGGTCCCGGTGAAGCGCCTGGCGCTCGCGGAAGGCGAGACGCTCGTCGCCTCCGTCCACGACCTCTTCCTCGCCAATTACGGCGTCGATTGCGGCTATGGCGGAGACAATGTCGCGTCCTCGCTCGACGACGACACGCCCTACACCCCGGCCTGGGCCGAAAAGATCACTGGCGTCTCGCGCGACAAGATCATCCAGGTCGCGCGCGAGTTCGCGACCAATGCCGAGAAGACCAAGGGCCGCTCGATGATCATCATCGGGGCCGCGATGAACCACTGGTACCACGCCGACATGAACTACCGCGGCGTCATCAACATGCTGGTGATGTGCGGCTGCGTCGGACAGTCGGGCGGTGGCTGGGCGCATTACGTCGGCCAGGAAAAGCTGCGGCCGCAGGCCGGCTGGGCACCGCTGGCCTTCGCGCTGGACTGGGGCCGTCCGCCGCGTCAGCAGAACTCGACCTCGGCCTTCTATGCCCATACTGACCAGTGGCGCTACGAGACCGTGCGCATCGCCGATCTCGTCTCGCCCACGGCGCCCGCGGGTCCCTGGGACGGCACGCTGATCGACTACAACATCCGTGCCGAGCGGATGGGCTGGCTGCCGTCCGCGCCGCAGCTCGAAACCAATCCCCTGCAGGTCGCCAGGGACGCCGCGGCCGCCGGCATGGAGGCCAAGGACTATGTCGCACAGTCGCTGAAGGACGGCTCGCTGAAGCTGTCCTGCGAGGATCCCGACAACCCGGTCAACTGGCCGCGCAACCTGTTCGTCTGGCGCTCCAACCTGCTGGGCTCGTCGGGCAAGGGCCATGAGTACTTCCTCAAGCACCTGCTCGGGACGACCCATGGCGTGCTGGGCAAGGACCTCGGTCCCGAGGGCAGGGCGCGCTCGACCGAGGCCGTCTGGCACGAGCACGCGCCGGAGGGGAAGCTCGACCTGCTGGTCACGCTCGACTTCAGGATGTCGACGACCTGTGTCTATTCCGACATCGTCCTGCCGACGGCGACCTGGTACGAGAAAAACGACCTCAACACCTCCGACATGCACCCCTTCATCCATCCGTTGACGAGCGCGGTGGACCCGGCCTGGGAGGCTCGCTCGGACTGGGAGATCTACAAAGGCCTGGCCAAGGCCTTCTCCAAGGTCGCGCCCGAAGTGCTCGGCGTCGAGAAGGACGTCGTCCTCAACCCGATCAAGCATGACAGCCCCAACGAGATCGCCCAGGCCTTCGCGCCCAAGGACTGGAAGAAGGGCGAGTGCGAGCCGATCCCAGGCAAGACCATGCCGGTGGTGACGGTGGTGGAGCGCGACTACCCCAACCTCTATGCCCGCTTCACCGCGCTCGGCCCGCTGATGGACACGATCGGCAACGGCATCAAGGGCATGGCCTGGAAGACCGGCCATGAGGTCGAGCACCTCAAGGCACTGAACGGTGTCCATCTCGAGGGGGCCAACAAGGGGCTCGCCAAGATCGTCACCGACATCGACGCCGCCGAGATGATCTTGATGCTGGCGCCGGAGACCAATGGCGAGGTCGCGGTCAAGGCTTGGGCCGCGCTCGGCAAGGCGACCGGCCGCGAACACACCCATCTGGCGCTGCCCAAGGAAGACGAGAAGATCCGCTTCCGCGACGTCGTCGCCCAGCCGCGCAAGATCATCTCCGCGCCGACTTGGTCGGGGCTCGAGAGCGAGAAGGTTTGCTACAACGCCGGCTATACGAACGTCCACGAACTGATCCCGTGGCGCACGCTGACCGGCCGCCAGCAGCTCTACCAGGACCATCTCTGGATGCGCGCCTTCGGCGCGGGGCTGTGCGTCTACCGCCCGCCGCTCGACCTGCGCGCAGTCGCCCCGGTGATCGACCAGAAGCCCAACGGCGAGAAGCAGATCGTTCTCAACTTCATCACGCCGCACCAGAAATGGGGCATCCACTCCACCTACACCGACAACCTGATGATGCTGACGCTGTCGCGCGGCGGTCCGATCGTGTGGCTCAGCGAAACCGACGCGAAACGCGCCGGCATCGTCGACAACGACTGGGTCGAGGCCTTCAACAGCAATGGCGCGCTCGTCGCCCGTGCCGTGGTCTCCCAGCGCATGAAGGACGGCACGCTCTTCATGTACCACGCGCAGGAGAAGATCGTGAACGTGCCGGGCTCGGAGATGACCGGCAATCGCGGCGGCATCCATAACTCCGTGACGCGCATCGTCATCAACCCGACCCACATGATCGGCGGCTACGCGCAGCTCGCCTACGACTTCAACTACTACGGCACGATCGGCACCAACCGCGACGAGTTCGTGGTGATCCGCAAGCTGAAGACCGTCGACTGGCTCGAACGGCCCCATGCCGACGCGTTGCGCGCTCCCGTCCCCGCCCATGCCGCCGAGTGAAAAGGATCACGACGATGAAAATCCGCGCTCAGATCGGCATGGTGCTGAATCTCGACAAGTGCATCGGCTGCCACACCTGCTCGGTGACCTGCAAGAACGTTTGGACGAACCGAGAAGGCATGGAATACGCTTGGTTCAACAACGTCGAAACCAAACCCGGCATCGGGTACCCCAAGGACTGGGAAAACCAGGACAAGTGGAAGGGCGGCTGGCGCCGCAAGGCGAACGGCAAGATCGAACCGAAGATCGGCGGCAAATGGCGGATCCTGGCGAACATCTTCGCCAATCCGAACATGCCCGAGATCGACGACTACTACGAACCGTTCACCTTCGATTACGAGCACCTCCAGAAGGCGCCCGAGCTCGAGGCCTTCCCCACGGCGCGCCCGCGTTCGCTGATCACTGGCGAGCGCATGGAGAAGATCGAATGGGGGCCGAACTGGGAGGAGATCCTCGGCGGCGAATTCGCCAAGCGCTCCAAGGACGCCAATTTCGAGGGCATCCAGAAGGAGATGTACGGCCAGTTCGAAAACACCTTCATGATGTACCTGCCGAGGCTGTGCGAGCACTGCCTCAACCCGACCTGCGCCGCCGCCTGCCCCTCGGGCGCGATCTACAAGCGCGAGGAGGACGGCATCGTCCTGATCGACCAGGACAAGTGCCGTGGCTGGCGCATGTGCGTCTCGGGCTGCCCCTACAAGAAGATCTATTTCAACTGGTCGTCCGGCAAGTCCGAGAAGTGCATCTTCTGCTACCCCCGCATCGAGGCCGGCCAGCCGACGGTCTGCTCGGAAACTTGCGTCGGTCGCATCCGCTATCTCGGCGTGATGCTCTATGACGCCGACGGTATCGAAGAGGCGGCCTCGACCGTCTCCGACCAGGACCTCTACGAGGCGCAGCTCAAGATCTTCATGGATCCCAACGATCCCGCGGTGATCGCCCAGGCGCGCGCCGACGGCATCTCCGAAGCCTGGCTGGAGGCGGCGCGCCAGTCGCCGATCTGGAAGATGGCGATGGAATGGAAGGTCGCCTTCCCGCTGCACCCGGAATATCGCACCCTACCCATGGTCTGGTACGTGCCGCCGCTGTCGCCCATCACGGCCGCGGCGGAAGCCGGCAAGATGGGCATCGATGGCGGCATGCCTGACGTCAAATCGTTGCGCATCCCGCTCAAATACCTCGCCAATCTGCTGACGGCAGGCGACGAGGCCCCCATCGCGACCGGGCTGGAGCGGATGCTGGCGATGCGCGCCTATATGCGCGCCAAGACGGTCGACGGCGTCCTCGACGAGGCCATCGCCCGGCGCGTCGGCCTCACCGGCGCGCAGATCGAGCAGATGTACCACATCATGGCGATCGCCAATTACGAGGACCGCTTCGTCATCCCGACGACCCATCGTGAGGTGACGCAGGACGCCTACGAGCTTCGCGGAAGTTGCGGCTTCTCCTTCGGCGATGGCTGCCTGCCGAGCGACGACAAGGTCAACCTGTTCGGCGGCATCAAGCTCAAGAACGACAAGCCCAAGATGGGAGCGCTCTGAGATGAAGACGCTGAAGGTCCTCTCCGCCCTCCTGTCCTACCCGACCGAGGAGCTCCTCGCCGCCCGCGACGAGCTGATCGGGGTGCTCGAGCGCGAGGCCGTGCTACCACGGGCGGAGCGCCGTGCGCTCGCGCTGCTGATCGACGACATCGCGGCCGGCGACCTCATGGACATGCAGGAGCGCTATATCCTGCTGTTCGATCGGACGCGGGCGCTCTCGCTGCATCTCTTCGAGCATGTCCATGGCGAGAGTCGGGACCGCGGCCAGGCCATGGTCGACCTGATCAAGGTCTATGAAGACGGCGGCTACACGCCGACCGTGACCGAGCTGCCGGATTTCCTGCCGCTCTTCCTCGAATTCGCCGCGACCCGGACGGCGGCCGAGGCCATCGAACTGATCGGCCAGCCGGGCCATGTCTTCGCCGCGCTGCGGGAGCGCCTGCGCAAGCGCAGCTCGCCCTATGAGGCTGTGTTTTCCGCGCTCGCCCGGCTGAGCCAGGCGCGGCCTGACGCTGCGATGATCGAGCGGTTGCTGGCCGAGCCCGATCCGGAGCCGGACGATCTCGAGGCGCTGGATGCCGCCTGGGCCGAGGAGGAGGTTCTGTTTGGCCCCGGCGCCGCCGCCGACGACTGCGGCAAGGACACGCTGTCGGCGAAGCTTCGCCAGGCGCGTCGGCCTGCGCCAGGGCTCGAACCCGTTCCGGGAGCCGGGCCCCGCATGACCGTCACCCATTCCGGCATCACGACCCGCACGGGAGCCTGAAGACCATGCGCGACTCGATCTTTCACATCCTCTTCGTCTGGTATCCTTACGTCTGCCTGTCGGCCTTCATCTTCGGCTCAATCATCCGGTTCGACCGCGAGCAGTACACCTGGAAGGCGTCGTCCAGTCAGATGCTGCGCAAAAAGCAGCTCGCTTTGGGATCAAACCTCTTCCACATCGGCATTCTCTTCCTGCTGATGGGTCACACGGTCGGGCTTCTGACGCCGACGGCGCTCTATACCCTGGTCGTCACGCCCGAGCAGAAGCAGTTCATCGCCATCATCGCCGGTGGTGTGGCGGGGGTAATCTGCTTCGTCGGCCTGACCCTGCTCTTGCATCGGCGGCTCTTCGACGCCCGGATCCGCCAGACCTCGACCTACATGGACCTTGGCGTGCTGGCGATCCTCTGGGTCCAGCTCGTGCTCGGCCTGGTGACGCTGCCCTATTCCTTTAGCCACCACGACGCCTCGGTCATGCTGGTGCTGTCGCATTGGGCGCAGGGCATCCTGACGGTCCAGCCGGTCGATGCGCACACCCTTCAAGGTCTGAACTGGCCCTATCTGGTTCATCTCGTGCTCGGCATGACGATCTTCCTGATCTTCCCGTTCTCGCGTCTGGTCCACATCTGGTCCGCCCCGGTCTGGTATCTCGGCCGCAAGGGCTATCAGGTCGTGCGGACACGCCGCGTGCTGACGTCCGGGCCGGCGGGCCGGTCCCCCAACCAGCCCGGAGTGAGATCATGACCAACGCCACAGCCTCCCCCTGCGCCGTCAAGCCGGCCGTTTCGCACAAGCCGAAGACCGTCAGCGTCAATGGCGTCGCCATCGCCCGCGCCGCGATCGCGCAGGAGACGCAAAACCATCCGGCCGCAAAGCCGATCGAGGCCTTCCAGGCCGCCGCCCATGCCCTGGTCGTGCGTGAACTGCTGCTGCAGGAGGCGCGACGGATCGGATTTCCCGCAGCGCCGGCCACCGATGACGAGGGCAGGCGCGAGACCGAGGAGGAGGCGCTAATCCGCCAGCTCGTCGAAGACGAGGTGGTCACCCCAGAAGCCGACGAGGTGAGCTGCCGTCGGTATTTCGAGGCCAACCGGATCCGCTTCCAGTCGCCCGCGATCATCGAGGCGCGTCACATCCTGCTGCCGGCAGCTCCCGGCGACGTGCCGGCGCGGATGGAGGCGAGCCGTAAGGCTTCGCTGCTGATCCTGCAGATCCAGCAGGATCCCGCCTGCTTCGCCGCACTGGCGGCGGCGGTCTCGGCCTGTCCGTCGGGCCAGACCGGCGGCCATCTCGGGCAGATCGGTCCGGGCCAGACCGTACCCGAATTCGAAACCGCGCTGGGCCGGCTTCCGATCGGCTCCGTCGGCGAGGATCCCGTCGAAACCCGCTACGGCTTCCACATCGTCTGGATCGAACGCCGCATCGCCGGCCAGCCTTTGCCCTTCGACGCCGTGCGGGCGCGGATCGCCGCCTGGCTCGACGAAAAGGTCCGCCGCATGGCGATCCAGCAATACATCACGATCCTCGCCGGGCGCGCCGAGATCACCGGCGTCGAGATCGCGTCGAGCCCATCCCCCTCGTTCAATAGGAGCCTGCCATGCAGCTCGGAGCCCTTTTGACCCGGCTGTCGGACGAAAGCGACGCCGCCGTGGCGCTCGATGCACTGGGCGACGTCGTCCTGCTCGCGCAAATCCAGGAGATGGGCGGTCAGCATGACGAGACGCCGGGCGAATACGTCGCCAATGCCTCGCGCCGCTACGCGGCGCAGGCCGGCGACGAGGACTGGCTGGCGCTAATGACCGCCATCGAGCGCGCCGACGATCCCGCCCGGGTCGTGCTCGGCAAGATGCTGCGCTGGGCGCTGGAGCGCGACGCGGCTCCCGCCCCGGCGATGGGCGGTAGCTGCTCATGCGGCTCCGGGGGCTGCGATGATCATCGATGACGCGGCTGCCGCCGGCGGAGAGGGCGCGGGCAGGACTTTTGCCGACCCGATCCCGACGGCGCTTCTCGATGCGCCGCTGGAATACATCCTTGTCGATCATGCCCGGCAGCGCAGCGTTTGCGCCGCCTTTCGCCGCTTCATCCGGCAGGGATATGTCGATCGCGCCGAAGCAGACGCGGTCGTCACCTACCTTCGTCGTGATGTCGATCTGCATCACCGGGACGAAGAGGAGGACCTCTTTCCTTCCCTGCTTCGCCGCGTGCTGCTGGAGGACGATCTGGGAGCGACGCTGGCGCGGCTCGTCGCGGATCATCGCCAGTCACGGACGATGATCGAGGCGATCATCGCAGTTCTGGCCAGGCGGGCGGGCCCAGGGCCCATCAGGCTGGGATCCGCCGCACGCAAGCTCCTGCTCGCCTACGCGGCCAGCGAACATCATCACCTGGCTGCCGAGAACGGGATCGTGCTGGCGATTGCGCGCGTTCGGCTCACGCGGGGCGATCTCACGGCGATGAGCGCGGCCATGAAGGACCGACATGGGGCGGGCGCCTGATGTCGCGCACGCTCGATCATCTGTTCGATCGCAATGTCATCTGGGCTCAGTCCAAGACCCGGGCCGATCCCCATTTCTTCCGGCGCATGGCCGAGCAGCAGGCGCCCCGCTATCTCTGGATCGGCTGTTCGGACAGCCGCATCACGGCCAACGACGTCCTTGGTCTCGATCCCGGCGAGGTCTTCGTCCATCGCAACATCGCCAATGTCGTCCACACCAGCGACATGAATATCCTCTCGGTGATCGAATATGCCGTCGAGCAATTGAGGGTCGAGCACATCATCGTCTGCGGCCACTACGGCTGCGGCGGCGTGCAGCGGGCGCTGGTGACGGAACGCGGTGCGATGCTGGACCACTGGCTTCAGCCTATTTCGATGCTGCACCGCAAGCACCGCGAGACATTCGCACGCATGCCAAGTGAGGCATGCCGTCTCGACCGGATGTGCGAGATCAACGTGGAGATGCAGGTCCGCCGGGTCGCACAGACACCGATCGTCGAGAATGCATGGGCGCGCGGCCAGGAGCTGAACCTCCATGGCTGGATCTATGCGATCGAGGACGGCCTGCTCCGCGACCTCGGTCCGCATTTGTCGTCGATCGAGCAACGCGACGCGCTGCCCTCGATCGACCATCGCGTCCTTCATCCCGTCGAGGCCGTTAGCGCGCTGAGGCGCCAGGCTCTGGACGCCTTCGCAAACCTCGCCGAGGTCGAGCACTTGGATTCGCCCGGCTGCAGGGCGACCGGTCTCCACCCTCCCGGTCATGGCTGAACCCGAGACAAGAGCGACCCCGATGCCGGACATCATCACCATCACGGCCCTGATCTACACCGACAGCGATGCTGCGGACCGCGCCCTGCGCGACGTCGCCATGACCTTGATGGAGCGCGGCATCCGGCTCGCCGGGCTGGTCCAGCACAACACGGCGCGCGCAGGACGGTCGCGCTGCGATATGGTCCTCGAGGAACTCGCAAGCGGCGAACTGATCGGGATTTCGCAGGATCGCGGTCCGCTAGCGCGCGGCTGCGCGCTCGACGTTGGTCAACTGCTGGGCGCGATGCAGATCGTGCGCGCGGCGCTCGACACGGGGCCGGACCTCGTCATCCTGAACAAGTTCGGCAAGACCGAAGCGGAGGGCGCGGGCTTCCGCCCCCTGATCGCCGAAGCAATGGAGGCCGGCCTGCCGCTACTGATCGCCGTACCTTGGCGCAACATCGAGAGCTGGCGCCTCTTCACTGGCGCAATGGCGCGAGAGGTCGACCTGGATCAACTGACCGCCGATGGACCCAGCTTGTATGACGCCCTGGGCCTCGGACTCGGCTCAGACGAGGCGCGGGAGCCTGCGATCCAGCTGCTTCCGGCGACCTCGACGCGTCACTGACGATCGAAACCAAAGCGCATCTGTCGGCCGGTCATTGATGCTGCGCAATGCAGGTGAGGCTGCAGCGATGAAAGCTGGCTGAACGAGGCCTTGCGGATCGTCGCGCCCTTCCGAGATCGGATCTGACCATGTCCAAGCGCATCGCGCTGCCGGCCGTTGTGATCCTCATCGCGATGGCGGTGGCCGGCATCGTCTATGTCTGCAAGCTGAGCCCCGTCACCGTCGAAGTCGCTCGGGTCGAGCGCGATGTCGAAATCCGGGTCTTCGGGCTGGGCAGCGTCGAGGCGCAGGTGTTGTCCCGGATCGGCTTTCAGGTCGCGATCGAGCGTGAAGCCGCGGTCATCGTCGTGACGCATGACGAGAAAATCTTCTCGCGCCTCGACCGGATGGCACACCTACGCGATGGGCGTATCGTCGACGTCGTCGAAAGACCGCCGGCATGATCCCTGAAGAAGTACCGCTCTCGCGGGCCTGGGTCTCCTCCAACGCTGTCGCTTTTTCGTGCCTGCTCAGGCGAGTCCGAATTCGACACGCAGATCGACCGCGTGCGCTATTCCCGGAAGTCCTCTTCCAGACGACGGACTGGAAGCCTGCGGAGCGTTCGGTGAGCCATCGCCGCGGGCTCCGTCGGACGGCGGCAGGCGGCCTGTTATCAACTGTACGCGGGACTCCGATCGACGGCTCAGGCCGTGGCACCGTCGCCTGGCTCTGTGAGCGCGCTGCGCCAAGTGATTTGCATCAACGCAGATCGACCCTAGGCGGCTCAGAAGGCTCCATTCGCCGGAGCGCATCGTGACCTGCCATTCGTCGCCTTTCAGATGTTTGCTTTCAGCCGCTCGCCTATGTAAGGGAGGGCTGGGAGCATGAACGCGCTTTTCACCTGGCTGACCGACCGCCTTCTGCGAATGACTTGCCTTTCCGACGCTGTCGCCGCCCTCTTGGGGGAGCATGAGCATCGACGTTGCGACGCGGGTCGGCACCAGCCTCCACTTCTTCATTTATGATGTCGTGAAGATCTTAATCCTGCTTTCGGTGCTGATCTTCTCCCTTCCTTATGTGCAGAGTTATTTTCCTCCGGAGCGAACACGACGCATCCTTGGGGGGCGTTCTGCTTCACCTCGGCGGGCTTGAGCGCGAGCGGGGCGAAGCGAGTCCCAATAACCGCCAGCCGACCGAGCGCGGTCTGGAAACGTTCCTTGGCCTCACATGCGCTCTTGGTGCGCAACGAGACATAGACCTTGTCGGAGATGGTGACGGTGACCGGCTCGTCTGCAACCCGCAGCGTCACGGCGCAACCGCGCGACCTCGCTCGGAACGCGAACGTTGAGGTCGTAGGTCCCGACTTGGTAGCGAAGGGACGGGGCATCGCAAGGGCCATGTGTGCAACCGCCGTGTGAAAGCGGATGCTCGATAAGCCCTTACAAAACCGTAACTCTTGTCCTGCTGAGGAAAAAGAGTGGTGCCCAGGAGAGGACTCGAACCTCCACGCCCTTGCGAGCGCCAGCACCTGAAGCTGGTGCGTCTACCAATTCCGCCACCTGGGCAACGGCGGTTCGTTTACGGAGGCGTCGCGGTACTGTCAACGCCTGCGGAGCGATTTGTTGGAGATCGCCGGATTTTCATGTGCGCTATCGGATCGATCGCCGCGGCTGGTGAGGCCGCGGCGGGAGAAGGGCCTGGATTTCAGGCGGCGCGGCGCCTGGTTTCGGGCTGTGTGTAGGCAGGCTGCGCATCATGGCTGCCGCCGGCTCCCGCCCTGTCCTGCCCGGTCCTGAAGGCCGCGACGAGGTCGTTGAGCTGTCCGATGCGGGAGGAGAGCGAGGCGGCCGACGCCGCGCTCTGTTCGGATAGCGCTGCGTTCTGCTGGGTCATCTCGTCGAGATGGGCGACGGCCTGGCTCATCTCGTCGATGCCGTTGGCCTGCTCTCCGGCGGCCGAGGAGATGTCGGCGATGGTGGCGGCGACCTTGCGGGAATGGCCGAGGATCTGGCTCAACTGGTCGCCGGCCTGGCGCACCAGCTTGACGCCCTCGCCGACCTCCATGTTCGACGACGAGATCAGGCCGGAGATGTCCTTGGCGGCGGCGCTGGAGCGCTGCGCCAAAGTGCGCACCTCCGAAGCGACGACCGCGAAGCCCTTGCCGGCATCGCCGGCACGGGCGGCTTCCACCGCTGCGTTGAGCGCCAGCAGGTTGGTCTGGAAGGCGATGTCGTCGATCACCCGGATAATGTCGGAGATCTTCTGCGAGGCGCTCTCGATGCGGGCCATCGCGTCGACCGCCTGGCCGGCGATGGTGCCGCCCGACTGGGCCGCCTGCATCGCGTCATTGGCGATCGCGGCTGCGTCCTTCGAGGCCTGGGCCGAGGCCTTGACGCTGGCCGCGAGCTGTTCGGTGGTGGCGGCGGTCTCCTCCAGGCTCGAGGCCTGCTCCTCGGTGCGCTTCGACAGATCGTCGGCACCCATGTTGATCTCGCGGGCGGCGAGACCGACATCGGCCGAGGTCACCTGGATCGTGCGCACCGTCGTCGAAAGACGGTCGACCGTGTCGTTGATGCTCGACTTCAGTTCGGCGAACTTGCCGCGATAGGCCGAATCGACCCGCACCGTCAGGTCGCCGCCGGCCACCGCCGAGAGCGCCCGGGCGAACTCGCTCGTCGCCGAATCGACCACCGCATTGATCTCGTTGATGCCGGCGACGAGCTTCTGCATCTGCGTATCGGCATGGTCGATCTGGAGACGCGCCGAGAAATCGCCGGCCGCGGCAGCCGCCACGACCTCGCCGACATCCGACACCACCGCCTCCATCGACTGCGCCCGGGCAAGGCGCGCGGCAGCAGCCGCCTGTTCCTGCTCCTGCAGCTGGGCCACCTTCTCGCTGCTCTCGCGCAGCACCGAGACGGCCCGGGCCATTGCCCCGATCTCGTCCTTGCGATCGAGATGCGGCACCGAGACCTGAAGGTCTCCAGCCGTCAGCCGGTCCATCACCCCGCCGAGATCGAGAAGCGGCTTGATGATCGCACGCCGGGAGAAAGCGACTGCCGCTGCGATCGAGAGACCCAGCAGCACCAAGAGGCCGATCGGCAACATCACGCGCATCTTGCCGGCAAAGGCCGAAGCCTCGGCCTCGAACACGTTACCCGCTTCCTCGTTGAGACGGCTGAACGCCGACAGCCCCTCGATCAAATCAGTCCGGTTGCGCCGGCTGGCCTCGCTGTTGCCCCAGGAATCGGCTGCGCGTCCGGATACCTCAAGCGCCAGCTTGGCGGTCTCGGCGCGGATTGAGGCAAATTCCCCGACCAGCTTGCTGATCTTGTCGGTGCGCTCGCGCTCGCTGTCGGGGATGGTCGCGAGGAAGACTTTCAGCCGCTCGTCGACCCGACCCAGGCCTTTCTCGATCGCGGCCGCCGCGATCTTCGCCTCGTTGGGGTTGCGCGCCATATAGGCCAGGCGGGAATCCTCGCTGAGCTGGTTGATGGCGACGTTCAGGCGTTCCGTTGCCAGCGTCACGTCGTTCTGTTTCGAGACGCGCCCGTTCATCGTCTCCAGCGCGGAGATCGTGATGAGCGCGCTGGCCAGGGCGATCACGGCGCCGATCGCAACGATGCCGATCAGACCAAGGATTTTGTCCCGAATTGATTTCATCGTCTGCGTCCCAGCCTGTCGAATCGTTCGATTTGATCGGTTTTAGCGGCGGGACCTGAAAGCGACGTTAAATCCTTCCGGACATATCATGAACATCGGTCGATACTCGAAAAAATATCGAGCGATTCTCGATCCTTGTGACTGTTTACGTGGCAGCGGCCGCCCATCCGTTGGGCAGGCCTGCATCGCGGTGGCGGCGGATATCGCCGGCTCCATGCCAAAGCGCTTTCCAGAGCGGGGTGAAATGCTTTAGGAGCGTTCCAATCCAGTGCGCGAGGCAAGCCCGACAATGGCGAACGATCTCTCCCTTCCGAGCCAGCAACTCGTCACGGTCTTCGGTGGCTCCGGTTTCGTCGGCCGTCATGTCGTGCGGGCGCTCGTCCAGCGCGGCTATCGTGTCCGCGTCGCGGTGCGCCGGCCCGATCTCGCCGGCTTCCTGCAGCCGCTCGGCACCGTCGGACAGATCCACGCGGTCCAGGCCAATCTGCGCTACCCCGATTCGGTCGCGGCTGCGGTCAAGGGTGCGGCCGCGGTCGTCAATCTCGTCGGCATCCTCCAGGAGGGCGGGCGGCAGAACTTCACCAGCGTGCAGGCCAATGGCGCCCGCACTGTCGCCCAGGCCTGCGCCGTGGCCGGCATCACGCGCGTCGTGCATGTCTCGGCGATCGGCGCGGCCGCCGAATCGGGCTCGGCTTATGCCCGCAGCAAGGCGGAAGGGGAGGCGGCGGTGCAGGCCTCGATTCCCGGCGCGGTGGTGCTGCGCCCCTCGATCATGTTCGGGCCAGAAGACGGCTTCTTCAACCGCTTCGCCGCGCTGGCGCGCATGCTGCCGGTCCTGCCGCTGGTCGGCGGCGGCGAGACGAAATTCCAGCCGGTCTTCGTCGGCGACGTCGCCGAAGCGGTCGCGCGGGCCGTCGAAGGCCGCGTTCAGGGCGGCCGCATCTATGAGCTCGGCGGGCCGGAGGTGAAGAGCTTTAGGGAACTCGTCGCCTATATCTGCAAGATCACGGATCGCAAGCCGATGCTCGTGTCGCTGCCGTTCCCGCTGGCGCGGCTTCAGGCGCACATCCTGGAGATCGTCAACACGCTGACGCTTGGCCTCCTGCCCGACGCGCTGATGCTGACGCGCGATCAGGTGAAGCTGCTCGAAAGCGACAATGTCGTGTCCAAGGCGGCCGTTGCGGAAGGCCGCAGCTTCGAGGCGCTCGGCATAGCGCCGGTCTCGGTCGAGGCGGTCGTGCCGTCCTATCTCTGGCGCTTCCGCAAGACCGGCCAGTTCGACACCGCCCGCAGCGATGCCTGATCTCGTCATCTACGACTGCGACGGCACGCTGATCGACACCGAGACGCTCTATGGCGAGGGTTGCCTCGCTGCCTGCCATGCGCTCGGCCTGACCAACTGGACCATCGACCACTATGTCGACAGCATCGTCGGCATCCCCTGGTCCGACGGCGTCAAGATCATCGAGGCGGCGCATGGCCGTGCGCTGCCGGCCGATTTCGAGGAGAGGATCGAGGATGCGGTGGCGCTGCGGCTCGAGTCAGAGCTGCGCGCCTTGCCCGGCGTGCGCGGGGCGCTCGACGCCATCGGCGGCCGTCGCTGCGTGGCCTCCTCGACGAGCTTGGCACCGCTGCGCCGCAATCTCGCCATCACCGGGCTGATCGATCTGTTCGATCCGCACATCTTCTCCGCCTCGCAGGTGGCGCGCGGCAAGCCCCATCCCGACGTGTTCCTTTACGCTGCGGCGCAGATGGGCGCGCAGCCGCAAGCCTGTCTCGTCATCGAGGATTCGGTGCCCGGCGTGCGCGCGGCGCTTGCTGCCGGCATGCGCGTCGTCGGTTTCACCGGCGTCTCGCATGACAAGCCGCGCAGCGCCGCACGTCTGGCGGAAGCCGGCGCGCTGGCGGTGATCGATGATTTCGGCCAGTGGCCGGCGCTGGTATCGGGGCTGCGCGCCGTAGCCTGACGAGACCGCGGCGTGACCGCGATCCTCAGAGCATGCTCGGCAGCACGCGGTCCGGCGGCTTGTGGCCGTCCATGAAGGTCTTGATGTTGACGATGACCTTCTCGCCCATATCGGCGCGACCCTCATGGGTGGCCGAACCCATATGCGGCAACACCACGACGCGGTGATTACGCGCAAGCTTGAGCAGGCGCGGATTGACCGCTGGCTCGCTCTCGAAAACGTCGAGCCCGGCGCCGGCAAGTTCGCCCGCCTCCAGCATCCGCGCCAGCGCGCTCTCGTCGACGATCTCGCCGCGCGCCGTATTCACCAGGATCGCATCGGGCTTCATCAGCTTGAGCCGCCGGGCCGAGAGCAGGTGATAGGTCGCCGGCGTATGCGGGCAGTTGACGGAGACGATGTCCATGCGCGCCAGCATCTGGTCGAGCGAATCCCAATAGGTCGCGTCGAGCTTCTCCTCGATCCGGGCATCGAGGCGGCGGCGGTTGTGGTAGTGGATCGAGAGCCCGAAGGCGGCGGCGCGGCGCGCCACGGCCTGGCCGATGCGGCCCATGCCGACGATGCCGAGCCGCTTGCCGCTGATGCGCCGGCCCAGCATCCAGGTCGGCGACCAGCCGCTCCATTCGTCGTCGGGAATGACGCGCGCACCCTCGGCGATGCGCCGCGCCACGGCCAGGATCAGCGCGATCGTCATGTCGGCGGTGTCGTCGGTCAGCACGCCTGGCGTGTTGGTCACGGTGATGCCGCGCTGCACGGCGCTGGCGACGTCGATATTGTCGACGCCGTTGCCGAAATTTGCGATCAGCCGCAGTTGGTCGCCGGCTTGCGCAATCAGCCCGGCGTCGATCCGGTCCGTCACGGTCGGCACCAGCACGTCGGCGATCTTCACCGCCTCGACCAGGGCTGCCTGGCTCATCGGGGTGTCGTCGATGTTGAGGCGGGCGTCGAACAGCTCGCGCATGCGCGTTTCGACCACGGCTGGCAGTTTGCGCGTGACCACGACCAGCGGCTTTTTCTTCGACATGGACGGCTCTCCTCCGCTGTCTGTCGCGGCCGCCGCCTTTTGGCCTCAACCCGCCATTAACCGCAGGGCTTCAGGAATGAGGACGGCGTGATCGCTTGGCTTCGCCCGTTCTCTAAGTGGCGTGGCGACGGATGACAACATGACCCTTCGCCGGGGGGGCTCGGCGGCGGGCGGTCGTGAGGATGGAGATCGGACGAATGGCGGGTGTGGCGATGCGCGGCGTCCTGTCGGGGCTGGTGATGCTCGCGGCGGTGGCGACCGGTTCGGCCTCCTGGGCTCAGGACATGCAGGCGGGCTCCGTCACGGGGCTGCCCGTGCCGCGCTATGTCAGCTTGAAGACCGACCGCGTGAACCTGCGCGAGGGGCCGTCCAAGGAACACCGGACCCGCTGGGTCTATCAGCGCGCCGGTCTGCCGGTCGAGGTCGTCGCCGAATTCGAGACCTGGCGGCGCGTCCGCGATGCCGACGGCTCCGAAGGCTGGGTCCTGCACAGCCTATTGTCGGGACGGCGGACCGCTCTCGTCGCGCCCTGGTCCAAGGTGAAGGACGAGACCTTCAGCTTACGGAAGGAGGCTGATGAGGGCTCTGCCGTGGTGGCGCGCCTGCAGCCGAACGTGATCGCCAATGTCGCATCCTGCGCCAATTCCTGGTGCCGGATCAGCATCGCCAACACCGAAGGCTATCTCAGGCAGGAGCGCCTCTGGGGCGTCTATCCCAACGAGAAGGTCGATTGAGCCGGCTGTCGACGACTCAGGAGCCGGCGAGGCCCCGGACCACGATCTGAACCCTCAGTTCGCAGTGTCCGATGGGGCGATCTTGCGCAGGCGCACCACGACATCGACGCGGGCGATCTCATAGCCGGCGGGCGGCTCGGGCAGGGCCGCGACATCCACCGCCTCGGCGGGGATGTCGATCACCGTGTTCTCGCCATCGACGACGAAATGATGGTGCTCGCTGCTGTCGGTGTCGAAGAAGGTCTTGGCGCCGTCGATCGCCAGTTCCCGGAGCAGCCCTGCCTGGGTGAACTGGTGCAGCGTGTTGTAGATCGTCGCCAGCGAGACGGGGATCTTCTCCTTCATCGCCTCTTCGTAAAGCATCTCGGCGCTGATATGCCGGTCGCCACGGGCAAACAGCACCCAGCCGAGCGAGACGCGCTGCCGCGTTGGGCGCAGGCCGACGCGCCGCAGCCGCTGGCGGATGTCATGGAACGGGCAGCCCTTGCGCACGGTCGATCCATAGCCCTCGTCCTGGGAAATCAGATCGTTCATCGCCTCTGGCCGGACCTCGCTTTGGACGGGAGCGTCGGCGACGCCTCCCATGCTTCATTAGACTTGATGTAAGGCTTCAGGGGTGTGCTCGCAAGTTTCGCGACGCGCTGGCGAAGCCGGCCGCGTGCCGGCTGCGCCGTCCGCCCCTTTCGTTCAGGTGTGGCGGCGTGTTAGGCACGGCCTGAATAGTGCCGCCGATCGGCGGTCGGGATGGAGCAGAACAGGTATGCAGCGGCAATCGTCTTTCAGCTACGAGGAGATCCTCGCCTGTGGCCGCGGGGAGCTGTTCGGGCCGGGCAACGCGCAGTTGCCGCTGCCGCCCATGCTGATGTTCGACCGCATCAGCGAGATCGCCGAGGATGGCGGCCCCAATGGCAAGGGCTTCGTGCGCGCCGAATTCGACATCAAGCCCGACCTCTGGTTCTTCGACTGCCACTTCAAGGGCGACCCGGTGATGCCGGGCTGTCTGGGACTGGACGCGCTCTGGCAGCTCACCGGCTTCTTCCTCGGCTGGCTCGGCCTGCCCGGCCGTGGCCGTGCGCTCGGCGTCGGCGAGGTCAAGTTCGCCGACCAGGTGCTGCCATCGGTCAAGCAGGTCGTCTACGGCGTCGAGTTCAAGCGCGTCTTCAAGTCGAAGCTCGTGCTCGGCATCGCCGATGGCTGGCTCGAGGCCGATGGCAAGCGGATTTACACCGTCAGCGACATGCGCGTTGGCCTGTTCAAGCCCGACGCTGCCTGAGGAAAAGCTGCGGCGCGACCTTGCGCCCATGGCCCGCACAGTCCATCTGCGCGGGAACGACATCGAAGCGCCGGAGCCACCAAAGGCCCGCCGGTGCCCAATAGCAGCCGGAGTCAAATGCATGAGACGCGTTGTGGTCACGGGGATGGGCATCGTCTCGTCCATCGGCAACAACACGCAGGAGGTTCTGTCCTCGCTGCATGAGGCGAAGTCCGGCATCTCCTTCATGCCCGATTTCGCCGAGCACGGCTTCCGCAGCCGCGTCGCCGGCGTGCCCTCGCTTGATCCTTCGACCGTGCTCGATCGCCGCGCCATGCGTTTCCACGGCGGTGGCTCGGCCTGGAACCAGGTCGCCATGGAACAGGCGATCGCGGATGCCGGGCTTGAGCAGAACGAAATCAGCCATGAGCGTACTGGCATCATCATGGGCTCGGGCGGTCCCTCCACCCGCGCCCTGATCGATGCCTATGACAAGGCCCGCGAGAGCGGCTCCTCCAAGAAGGTCGGCCCCTTCGCCGTGCCCAAGGGCATGTCCTCGACCGCGTCGGCAACGCTTGCGACCTGGTTCAAGATCAAGGGCGTGAACTATTCGATCTCGTCGGCCTGCGCGACCTCCAACCACTGCATCGGCAACGCCTATGAGCTGATCCAGTGGGGCAAGCAGGACGTCATCTTCGCCGGTGGATGCGAGGAGCTTGACTGGACGCTGTCGGTCCTGTTCGACGCTATGGGCGCGATGTCGACCGACTACAACGAGACCGCCTCGCGCGCCTCACGCGCCTATGACGTCAACCGCGACGGCTTCGTCATCGCCGGCGGCGCCGGCGTCGTCGTGCTCGAGGAACTGGAGCACGCCAAGGCCCGCGGCGCTAAGATCTATGGCGAGATCGTCGGCTATGGCGCGACCTCGGACGGCTACGACATGGTCGCGCCCTCGGGCGAAGGCGCGGTGCGCTGCATGAAGATGGCGCTGCAGGGCGTCACCGCTAAGGTCGACTACATCAACCCGCATGGCACCTCGACCCCGGTCGGCGACGCCAAGGAGATCGAGGCGATCCGCGAGGTCTTCGGGGCCGGCGACAAGGCCCCGCCGATCTCGGCGACCAAATCGCTGACCGGCCACTCGCTCGGCGCCACCGGCGTGCAGGAGGCGATCTACTCGCTGCTGATGCTGAACAACGACTTCATCTGCGAGAGCGCTCATATCGACGAGCTCGATCCCGCCTTCGCCGACATGCCGATCGTGCGCAAGCGCATCGACAATGCTGGGCTGGGTTGCGTGCTGTCCAACTCCTTCGGCTTCGGCGGCACCAACGCCACCATCGTGATGAAGAAGCTCGAAGCCTGAGGATACGCCCATGCTCTTCATGGTGATCGAGCATTTCGACCAGGCGCGGGTGAAGGAGATCTACGCCCGCTTCCATGAGAAGGGCCGCATGGCGCCCGAAGGCCTGACCTATCTCGATAGCTGGATATCGGCCGATTTCAGCCGCTGCTTCCAGATCATGCAATGCGACGACGTCACGCTGCTGCAGGAATGGGTGCTGGCCTGGGGCGATCTCGCCCGTTTCGAGATTGTGCCGTTGGCGTCGTCGAAGGACACGGCCGCAGCGGTGAAGAAGCATCTTTGATAAATCAGGGTGCCAAGCGGCGCCTGTCGGCCTAAACACTCAGGTTCGCCGTTCGAAGCCTCCTCAGAGTTTCCCATGCTCCCTCTCATGCACAACAAGCGCGGCCTCGTCATGGGCGTCGCCAACCAGAACTCGATCGCCTGGGGCATTGCGCGCACCCTGCACGCCCATGGCGCCGAGATGGCCTTCACCTATCAGGGCGATGCGCTCGGCAAACGCGTGAAGCCGCTCGCCGAAAGCATCGGCTCGAAGCTTGTCCTGCCCTGCGATGTCGAGGATATCGCCACGGTCGATTCAGCCTTTGCCACGATCGACGAGGCTTGGGGCGGCGATCCCGAGCGCAACACGCTCGACTTCATCGTCCATGCCATCGGCTTCTCCGACAAGAACGAGCTCAAGGGGCTCTATGCCGACACCAGCCGCGAGAATTTCTCTCGCACCATGGTGATCTCCTGCTTTTCCTTCACCGAAGCGGCGAAGCGTGCCGCCGAGCGCATGCCCAAGGGCGGCAGCATGATCACGCTGACCTATGGCGGCTCGACCCGGATCATGCCGAACTACAACGTCATGGGCGTCGCCAAGGCGGCGCTGGAGGCAAGCGTGCGTTATCTCGCGGGCGATTTCGGCCCGCGCGGCATCCGCGTCAACGCGCTCTCGCCGGGGCCGGTGCGGACATTGGCCGGCGCCGGCATCTCGGATGCGCGCGCGATGTATTCCTGGCAGCGGGCCAATTCTCCGCTGCGCAAATCGGTTTCGCTGGACGAGATCGGCGGCTCGGCGCTGTATTATCTCTCTGATTTGTCGGGCGGCGTCACCGGCGACATCCACCATGTCGATGCGGGCTATCACATCACCTCGATGCCCGTGCTCGACGGACTGCGCGCCGCCGATACCGGCAACGGCGAATAGGGAACCGTCGGCCCGGCCAGGCGGTTCTGTCCCCAACGATGGAGAACGCGATGGTCACGGTCAGGTATGAAATCGTCGAGCATGATGGCGGCTGGGCCTACAAGGTCGGCGATGCCATATCCGAAACCTTCCGCTCGCACGAGGCGGCACTGAAGGCGGCGACGGATGCGGCCGCGCGCCAGACCCTGGCCGGCACCACCGACGGGATCGTCTATCAAGACAAGGACGGCCAGTGGCACGAAGAACTGGCCGATGGTCGTGACCGGCCGGCGACCAAGGTTGTCGACCAGCCTTGATCGCTTCTCTGCGATGTGTCGCTACCGCGCCGTGAAGAACGTCAGCAGCACCTTGCCCTTCTCGCCGATCAGGCAGAGGAACCGCCGCGGCTTGTCCGACTTGTCGGTGCGCAGATAGGCCTCGCCCATGATGATCCTGGTGATCGGAACGTCCTCGACCTTGGTCTCGGCGGTCGCGATCGTCGTACCGTCCTCGTCGATATAGATGTCCTTGATCTCGGGCTCACGAGCCGAGATCGTATGAAGCGCCGCGGATTTGCAGGAAGCGATTTCCGGCGAGGCGGTCTTTTCGGGTGGCGCGTTGGAGGTCGGCCCAGCGGTCTGCGCGAGGGCAGGGGCAGGCAGCAGCGTCGCGATCAGCAGGGCAATGGTCGGCAGGCGCGTCATGAGGGGCACTCTGGAGAAGGTGCACGCTCAACGCGCGAAAGGCTGGGCGGTTCGGTTGCCATCAGCGCGCGACGACGCGCTGATGGCTTTTCGGTCCTCAGAGACCCAGCTTCTTCTTGCGCTGGCCGAGCGTGCGGAGGCGCAACGCGTTCAGCTTGATGAAGCCCGCAGCGTCGCGGTGGTCGTAGGCGACGGCGCCTTCCTCGAAGGTGACGAGGTCCTGGTCGTAGAGCGAATAGGGGCTTGACCGGCCGACGACATGGACGCCGCCCTTGTAGAGCTTCAGGCGCACCTGGCCGGCGACGAATTCCTGGCTCTTGTCGATCAGCGCCTGCAGCATCTCGCGCTCCGGCGAGAACCAGAAGCCGTTATAGATCAGCTCGGCATATTGCGGCATGATCTGGTCCTTGAGATGGGCCGCGCCACGATCGAGCGTGATCGATTCGATGGCGCGATGGGCCGCATGCAGGATCGTGCCGCCGGGCGTCTCGTACATGCCGCGCGACTTCATACCGACGAACCGGTTCTCGACGAGGTCGAGCCGGCCGATGCCGTTGTCGCGACCGAGATCGTTGAGCTTCGCCAGCAGGGTCGCCGGCGACATCTTCACCCCGTCGATGGCGCTGGCGTCGCCGGTCTCGAAGTCGATCGTGATATAGGTCGGCTTGTCCGGCGCATCCTCGGGCGAGATCGTGCGCGAATAGACGTAATCGGGCACCTCCTGCGCCGGATCCTCCAGCACCTTGCCCTCGGAGGAGGCGTGCAGCAGGTTGGCGTCGACCGAGAAGGGCGCCTCGCCGCGCTTGTCCTTGGCGATCGGGATCTGGTGCTGTTCGGCAAAGGCGATCAGCTGCTCGCGCGAGCGCAGATCCCATTCGCGCCAGGGCGCGATCACCACGACGTCGGGCTTGAGCGCATAGGCCGTGAGCTCGAAGCGGACCTGGTCGTTGCCCTTGCCCGTGGCGCCATGGGAGACGGCGTCGGCGCCGACCTTTTCGGCGATCTCGATCAGCTTCTTGCCGATCAGCGGCCGCGCGATCGAGGTGCCCAGCAGATAGACGCCCTCATAGGCGGCGTTGGCCCGGAACATCGGGAAGACGTAGTCGCGCACGAACTCCTCGCGCAGATCCTCGATGAAAATGTTCTCCGGCTTGATGCCGAGCAGCAGCGCCTTGTCGCGCGCCGGTCCGAGCTCCTCGCCCTGGCCGAGATCGGCGGTGAAGGTCACGACCTCGCAGTCATAGGTGATCTGCAGCCATTTCAGGATGATCGAGGTGTCCAGGCCGCCGGAGTAGGCGAGCACGACCTTCTTCACGGATTTGTCGGTCATCTTGATCATCTTCCTGCTGCTGCGGCGTTCTGAGCCCGCGGGCCGCTTTTCGAACGCAATGGCGCACTATCGCAGGCCCGTGGACGACGCAATCGGAACCTTCTGATCGATCCCGCGTCTTCGTGTGATGGATCGGTGTTGATGACACGGGCCGGTGCGGCGCCTGGGGCTCTGCCACATCTTGCGGTTGGGCAGTGAGAGGACCAGACTCTCATTGCGCGACTCGAAACCTAGACGACCGACTCGGAGGCTAAATGCCGAATCGTCCTGTTCTGGACTTCTGGTATGAGTTCGCATCGCCGTATTCCTTCCTGAGTGCGCTGAGGATCGAACCTCTCGCCGAAGCCGCAGGCGTGGCGTTGCGCTGGCGCCCCTTTTTGCTGGGGCCGATCTTCGCTGCCCACGGGTGGTCGACGTCGCCCTTCGTGCTCTATCCGAGCAAGGGCCGCTATATGTGGCGCGATGTCGAGCGCCGGGCCGGCCGCAACGGACTGGCGCTCGTCAAGCCCGAGACCTTTCCGCAGAACTCCCTGATCGCGGCCAGGCTGGCCCTGGCGGGGCGTGAGGCAGGCTGGATGCCGGCCTTCTCCAAGGCGCTGTTCCAGGCCGGTTTCGGCGAGGGCCGCAACATCGCCGAGGAGGCCGTGCTGAACGCCGCGCTGAAGCAGGCGGGCGCCGATCCAGGCGTGGCCTTTCCGGCCTCGCGCAGCGAGGAGGTCAAGGGCCGGCTCCGGGCCGAGATCGAATACGCCAAGTCGATCGGCATCTTCGGCGGTCCGACCTTCGTCACTGAGGATGGCGAGCTGTTCTGGGGCGATGACCGGCTCGAGGAAGCGCTGGACTGGTCCAGGCACGGCTGCTGAGTATCACGCACCCGTTAGGTTACGGACTGGCGCTGCCACCTCCCGTCGGGCGTGCCCACGGCCCGCGCGCCGCCGGATCGACATGCGCGGCTGATTCCTCGACCATGGTCTGCAGGTCCTGCCGCTCCGCGATCCGGGGCGGGTGAGGCGGCATCGCCGGCATCCGCCCGCCCGCCGTCTGGACCAGCGCCTGCACCCGCTTGGTGACGGAAGGGTGAGTCGAGAACAGATCGGCGAAATCGTCGGGGTCGTTTTCGAAGCACATGTCCATCACGCCCGACGGCACGCCCTCGATATCGGCGCGGCCGGCGATCTTGAGCAGGGCCGAGATCATCGCGTCGGGGTTCTTGGTCAGCTCGACCGCGCCGGCATCGGCGAGATATTCCCGTGAGCGCGACAGCGACAGCCGGATCACCACGGCCAGGAACCAAGCCACCGCGATCACGGCAAAGCCGATCAGGATCGCGACGAAACTGCCCTTCTTGGCGTCATCCGAGGAAATCCGGACACGGCCGAGATTGCGGAAGATCAACTCGCCGACCAGCGAGATGATGCCGGCGATGACGACCGCTATGATCATCAGCCTGACGTCGCCATTGCGGATATGGGTCAGCTCATGGGCGAGCACGGCCTCGACCTCGGCATCGTTCAGCTGCGCCAGCAGGCCGCTCGTCACCGTCACCGTGAACTGCTTGTCGTTGACCCCGCTGGCAAAGGCGTTCAGCGCCTCGCTCTCGACGATGGCGAGCTTTGGCATGGTGAGGCCGCGCGAGATGCAGAGATTTTCCAGCATGCGGTAGAGCTTGGGATTGTCCTCGCGCGACAACCCCTGCGCGCCCGAGACCGCGCTGATGATCCCGACATTCATGCGGAAGCCGATGAACACCCAGGCACCGGCCACCAGCGTGATCACCGGAAACCAGGACCAGAACAACCGCGCGGCCTCGCCGAACGCCGTTCGTCCGCGCGGGACGCCGACATAGCCGTTGAAGACGAGCAGCAGGCCCCAGGCCGTCAGATAGACCAGCGCGAACAGACCCGCGATCAGGAAACCCGACCTGATCCGGTTGTTGCGCATATGGCTGTAGAGCCCGAAGGCCTGGCCCAGCATCGCCGCTCCTGTCGCCGCTGCCCCGCTCGCTGCAGCCTATCGCTGCTTTTGGCCGGCTGTCAGAACTTGACGCTCGGCGCCACCTCGATCTGCGCCCGCGTGGTCTCGCCGACATCGAAGAACTCGCGCTGCGTGAAGCCCATCTGCGGCGCGAACAGCACCGCCGGGAAGGCCTGGATCGCGGCGTTGAACTCGCTGACGGCGTTATTGAAGAAGCGCCGCGCCGCGGCGAGCTTGTCCTCGACATTGCCGAGATCGACCTGAAGCTGCTGGAAATTGGCTGAAGCCTTGAGGTCGGGATAGGCCTCGCCAAGAGCCAGAAGCCGGCCGACCGCGCCCGAAAGTTGCTGCTCGGCCGCGGCCTTGTCATGTACGCTGCCGGCACCCTGCGCGGCGTTGCGCGCCGCGATCACGGCGTCGAGCGTACTCTTTTCATGAGTGGCGTAACCCTTCACCGTCTCGACCAGATTGGGGATGAGGTCGTGGCGCTGCTTGAGCTGCACGTCGATGTCGGCGAAGGCCTGGCCGACCCGCTGTCGCATCGCGACCAGGCCGTTATAGGTCATGATCAGGTAGATGACGACGGCGGCGATCAGCCCCAAGATAACCCAGCCCATGGCGTGCTCCTCAAGCGCAGGCGAAATCCGGCCTGCAACCTCGCATGAAGGACGACGTTGGGGAAGATGGCCGCAGCAGGCTGCGTGACGGGCTTCCGAGCGAGTCTGCGGAGAACGGTCGCCCCTGCCGCCCAACGGGGGGCGGAATTAATGCACTTCTTTAACCATTATTGTTCAAAAAAAGGAGGCGAACGTAACGTCATCGCGTTTCCCCAAGGGTCGGGACAAAAACAAATGAGAATGCCATTTTCAGGCCTGGGCCATTCCGTTGCCGGTGAAACCGCCGCAATAAGGCGCTCCCAGGCCGTCATCGAATTCGACATGTCCGGGAACATTCTTGAGGCGAATCATAATTTCACCGACGTCGTCAAATATTCACGTGAAGAAATCCTCGGAAAACACCATCGGATGTTTGTCGACGATGCATATCGCGGCTCGGCCGAGTACGCGGAATTCTGGGCCCGCCTGAATCGGGGCGAGGCGATCGAGGCGCAGTTTCTTCGGATCGCCAAGGGCGGCAAGCGGGTTTGGTTGCAGGCGACATACACGCCGATCCTCAATTCCTTCGGCAAGCCGGTGAAGGTCATCAAGTTCGCAACGGATATCTCCGCGCAGAAGGAAGCGACGGCGAACCTCGAGGGCCAGATCGCTGCGATCCGCAAATCCCAGGCTGTCATCGAGTTCGATCTCGCCGGGACGATCCTCGACGCCAACGACAACTTCCTCGGTGCGGTCGGCTATGCCCTGGCCGATATCGCAGGCAAGCATCACAGCCTGTTCGTCGATCCCGCCGAGCGGAGCAGCGAAGCCTACCGCCGGTTCTGGGAGAAACTCGGGCGCGGCGAGTATGACGAGGGCCAGTATCGCCGGATCGGCAAAGGCGGCCGGCAAATCTGGCTTCAGGCGAGCTACAACCCGATCCTCGATGCGCTGGGCAAGCCCTTCAAAGTCGTGAAGTATGCCACCGACATCACCGCCAACAAACTGGCTCAGGATGCCCTGCGCGATGCCGTCGCCGACACCCGCGGTGTCGTCAATGCCGCCATGGCACGGGATCTGACCCAGCGGATCTCCTTGCAGGGCAAGACCGGCGAAATTTCCGAACTGTGTGGCGGCATCAACGAACTCGTCGATTCCTTCGCTGAGGTCATCCGGACAGTCTCGACGATTTCGCAACAGATCACCACCGGGGCCGACCGGATCGGTGCAGATAGCCGCGATCTGGCCCAGCGGACCGAAGAACAGGCAAGCAGCCTTGAGGAGACGGCGGCGACCACCGAGGAGCTTGCGGCTTCCGTCAAGCAGAGCGCGGAACGCGCCCGCGAAGCGACTGGTCTCGGCGAGACCGCCAACGGCATCGCCAATCGCGGTGGCTCGATCGTCAGCGAAGCGGTCGTGGCGATGGAACGGATCGAGAAGGCCTCCAGCGACATCGCCGAGATCATTACGGTGATCGACAATATCGCCTTCCAGACGAATCTGCTGGCACTGAATGCTGCGGTCGAGGCGGCCCGCGCGGGCGATGCCGGCAAGGGGTTTGCCGTCGTGGCCTCGGAGGTCCGCGCTCTGGCGCAGCGTTCCAGCGAGGCTGCCAACGACATCAAGAAGCTGATCACGAACTCGACGCAGGAGGTCGCAAGCGGCGTCAGGCTGGTGAAGGATGCCGGCTCGGCCCTGTCCGAAATCGTCGGCTCGTCGACCAGCGTCGCCAGCGCACTCGCCGACATCTCCAGCGCGTCCAACGAGCAGGCCAATGGCATCGAGGAGGTCGCCAAGGTCGTCGCCCATATGGATGACATGACCCAGCGCAACTCCGCCATGGCCGACCAGAGCGCCGGCGTCGCGCGCGAACTTCAGACGGCGACGGGTTCGCTGAAGCAGATGGTCGAGAACTTCCGGATAGCCGGCAATGCCCCGGCACGCGATCTCGGCGCCAGCGTGATGGCCGAACTGAAGCAGGCGGCGCCGCATATGGGGCTGGGCCGCGCCGGAGCTACCCAGGCGGCGCCCCGGCCGCAGCGCCATGCGGTCGGCGGGGCGGCGGGAGGTTGGTCGGAGTTCTGACGTCCGCGGTCCGGGCGGTCAATCAACGGCGGCGGCGTGAAAGCGCCGCCGCGGAACGGCCGACTTGGTCAATCGCCGCTATAGCGCTCTTCCATCCACGGGTCGCCACGGTCGTGATAGCCGCGCACCTCCCAGAAGCCAGGCTGGTTGGCGGTCGTGAACTCGATCCGCTTCAGCCATTTCGCGCTCTTCCAGAAATAGAGCTTCGGCAGCACCAGCCGCAGCGGCCCGCCGTGCTCGGTCGGGATCGGCCTGCCCTCCCAACTGTGGGCAAGCAACGCATCCTCGCTGGCGAAATCCTCCAGCGTCAGATTGGTGGTGTAGCCGTCATAGGAGTGCAGCACGACGAAGCCGGCCTCGGGCTTGGGATGCGCGAGGTCGAGCAGGGTCCGCGTCGAGACGCCCTCCCAGCGGTTGTTGTAGCGCGACCAGGTCGTGACGCAGTGGATGTCGGAGGTGTCCTGCGTCTGCTCCTGCGCCAGGAGATCGGCCCAGCGCCAGTGCAGCCGGTTCTCGACCGCGCCGTCGATATCGAGCGTCCAGCTCGCGAGCGGGATCGCCGGCTGCAGGCCGAGATCGAGCACCGGCCAGTCCTTGACCAGATGCTGGCCGGGCGGCAGCCGCTCGCTGTCGGAACGGGCGATGCGCCCGGTCAGGAACTTGCCGGCACGTGCCCAAGCCTGCTTCGTCCGGGTCAGCTTGGTATCGGAGGGCGTCTCGGGGTCGTCGGTCATGGAAGACTCCTGTCCGCATTACGGAGGGGCGAGGGCCGCGTGCCAAACGAAGATCGCCATCGCCGTGGCGCTCCGCAAGCGCCATTCGTCGATCGCCCTTGCCCTTGATCCCGCTTTCCACTACATCGCGCCTGTCCGATAAGGCCGTGATCGATCACAGCCGGGGGCGGCCTTTTTGGCCGGCTCCCGTTTCGTGTTTGGGGCGGATCGTTCGGATGCGGATGTGAAACCGGCGGCCTTGCGCCGTTCTCTCGTTCCGGCGCTGCGATGCGCGGACGGGTGGACCAGCCTCTCACGGGGCGCCGACGGGAGCATCCGGCCTGCAACACCAACCCAATCGGGCGCTTGCCGGACATCCGCGGGATACGCGGCCGGCGTCAGGAGAATGCATGTCAGCCGTAGAAAGCTTTTCGGGCCGCGAGGATTTCGCCGCCCTTCTCGAGGAATCCTTCGGTCAGAACGAAGCCCTCGAAGGTTCCGTGATCAAGGGCATCGTCGTCGCCATCGAAAAAGACATGGCGATCATCGATGTCGGCCTGAAGACGGAAGGGCGCGTCGCGCTCAAGGAATTCAACGGCCCCGGCCGTGACCAGGACATCAAGGTCGGCGACGAGGTCGAGGTCTATCTGGACCGGATCGAAAACGCCCTCGGCGAAGCCGTCATCTCGCGCGACAAGGCTCGCCGCGAGGAGAGCTGGGTCAAGCTCGAGAAGGCTTTCGAGGCTCGCGAGAAGGTCTCGGGCGTCATCTTCAACACGGTCAAGGGTGGCTACACCGTCGATCTCGACGGCGCCGTCGCCTTCCTGCCGCGTTCGCAGGTCGACATCCGCCCGATCCGCGACGTCGGCCCGCTGATGGGCCAGCCGCAGCCCTTCGAGATCCTCAAGATGGATCGCCGCCGCGGCAACATCGTCGTGTCGCGCCGCACCGTCCTCGAAGAGACCCGCGCCGAGGCTCGCTCCGAGCTCGTGGCTTCGCTCGAAGAGGGCCAGGTCATCGATGGCGTCGTCAAGAACATCACCGAATACGGTGCGTTCGTTGACCTCGGCGGCATCGACGGCTTGCTCCATGTCACCGACATGGCCTGGCGTCGCGTCAACCATCCGTCCGAGGTCGTGACCATCGGCCAGACGGTCAAGGTCAAGATCATCAAGATCAACCAGGACACGCACCGCATCTCGCTCGGCATCAAGCAGCTGCTTGCCGATCCGTGGGACGGCATTGCGGCCCGTTACCCCGTCGGTGCGCGCCTCAAGGGTCGCGTCACCAACATCACGGACTACGGCGCGTTCGTCGAAGTGGAGCCGGGCATCGAAGGCCTCATCCACGTCTCCGAGATGTCCTGGACCAAGAAGAACGTCCACCCCGGCAAGATCGTCTCGACCTCGCAGGAAGTCGACGTCGCGATCCTCGAGGTCGATCAGGTCAAGCGTCGCATCTCGCTCGGCCTCAAGCAGACCCTGCGCAACCCCTGGGAGGTCTTCGCGGAGACCCATCCGGCCGGTGCGGTGGTCGAGGGCGAGGTCAAGAACAAGACCGAGTTCGGCCTGTTCCTGGGTCTCGAAGGCGATATCGACGGCATGATCCATCTCTCCGATCTCGACTGGAACCGTCCGGGCGAGCAGGTCATCGAGGAATACAAGAAGGGCGACATGCTTCAGGCTGTCGTTCTCGATGTGGACGTCGAGAAGGAGCGCATCTCGCTCGGCCTGAAGCAGCTCGGCGGCGATCCCTTCGTGGATGCCGGCGAGTTCAAGAAGGGCCAGGTCGTCACCTGTGAGGTGATCGAGGTCAAGGAAGGCGGTCTCGACGTCAAGATCGCCGGCACCGACATGACCACCTTCATCAAGCGCGCCGAGATCGCTCGCGATCGCGCCGAGCAGCGCCCCGAGCGCTTCGCGGCTGGCGAAAAGGTCGACGCCCGCGTCATCCTCTTCGACAAGAAGGCCCGCAAGATCCAGGTCTCGATCAAGGCCCTGGAAATGGCCGAGGAGAAGGAGGCGATGGCGCAGTATGGCTCCGCCGACTCCGGCGCTTCGCTCGGCGACATCCTGGGCGCCGCCCTCAAGAAGGCGACGACCGACAAGAAGTGATCGTTCGGCCGCTGCGGCGGCCGGATATCTCGATCAGCCCGCGCGGAGAAATCCGCGCGGGCTTTTGTTTCTGATGACAGACCCAGGACCAAGACCATGACCACCGCGGCGATCGGCATCGATTTCGGCACCACCAACAGCGTCGTCGCGCTGGCCGCTGCCGACGGCTCGGTGACGACGCGGTCCTTCGCCACGAAGCAGGGCGCGGTCGACGCCTATCGCTCGGCCCTGATGTTCTGGCGCGAAGGCCGCCCGCCGCAGACCCGCATCGCCCATGTCAGCGGCCCCGACGCACTCGACATGGCCTTGGGCATGACCACCGAGCACCGCTTCCTGCAGTCGCTGAAGACCCATCTCTCCAGCCGCGCCTTTCAGGAGACGCGGCTGTTCGGCAAGCTCTTCCGGCTGGAAGACCTGATCGGTGTCTTCCTGTCGGATGTCTCCGCCGGCCTCGACGATCTCGCCGACACGCCGCTGGTCTCTGGCAGGCCGGTGGTGTTCGCGGGCGAGCGCCCCGACGAGGAGTTGGCGCTCGGCCGGCTCAGGTCGTCCTACGCGAAAGCCGGCATGCCGCAGGTCGATTTCGCCTATGAGCCACTCGGCGCCGCCTATTGGTACGCCCGCGACCTGAAGCAGCCGCAGACCATGCTGGTCGCCGATTTCGGTGGCGGCACCAGCGACTTCTCGGTGATGCGCTTCGAGCCCGGCGGGGCAGGGCGCCTGGAGGCGATCCCGCTCTCCCATGCTGGCGTCGGCGTCGCCGGCGACACCTTCGACTACCGCATCATCGAGCATGCGATCTCGCCGAGGCTGGGCAAGGGCTCGGATTACCGCTCCTTCGAGAAGCTGCTCCCGATCCCGGCGCATTACCACGCCGCCTTCGCGCAATGGCACCGGCTTTCGCTGATGAAGAGCCGCGAGACGATGGCGGAGCTCAAGGCCCTGATCCGCGATGCCGTCGAGCCCGCCAAGCTCGAGGATCTGCTGACCGTGATCGAATATGATCTCGGCTACGAGCTTTACCGCGCCGTCTCGGCCGCCAAGATCGCGCTTTCGGGCGCCGATGAAACCGTGCTGCGCTTCAATCAGATGGATGTCGCGATCGAGCGCACCATCCGGCGCGCCGATTTCGACGGCTGGATCGCCGGCGACGTCGCGGCCATCGAGGCTGCGCTCGACCGGGCGCTGACGGAGGCGAATGTCGCGGCGTGCGCCATCGAGGCGGTGTTCATGACGGGCGGCACCTCGCATGTGCCGGCTGTGCGCGCGCTGTTCGATCGCCGCTTCGGCTCCGGGCGCATCCATATCGGCGATGCCTTCCGCTCGGTGGCGAGCGGGCTTGCGCTGCTGGCGCTCGATCGCGCGCGCTCCTCGGTCGCGGCCTGAGCGCCGTCCTTCGCCTTGCCCCGCCTCCGGTGCGAGGTTACACCACGGACCCGAAGCCGAGTGGAGCGCCCCGATGTCGTCTGATGCCGATCTGCTTGCCGATCGCCGCAGCCTGCGCCGCAAGCTGACGCTCTGGCGCCTTCTCGCCGTCGTCGGCGTTCTCGGCGCCGCCGTCGTGGCCGGTCTGGCCTGGACCGGACGGACGCCCGGCTCGATCAGCCAGGCCCATATCGCCCGCGTGACCATCTCCGGTTTCATCTCCGGCGACCGGCGTACCCTCGAACTGATCAAGTCGCTCGAGGACAGCCGCGCCGCCGCCGTCCTGATCAAGATCGACAGCCCCGGCGGCACGGTGTCCGGCTCCGAGGCGCTTTACGACGCCCTGCGCCGGCTGGCGGCAAAGAAGCCGATGGTGGCTGTCGTCGATGGCCTGGCTGCCTCGGGCGGCTATATCGCCGCGATCGGCTCGGACCGGATCGTGGCGCGCCAGAGTTCGCTCGTCGGCTCGATCGGCGTTCTCTTCCAGATTCCCAATGTCGGGCAGTTGCTGAACACTGTCGGCGTCAAGCTCGAGGAGGTGAAGTCGAGCCCGCTGAAGGCGGCGCCGAACGGCTTCGAACCGACCTCGCCCGAGGCGCGCGCCGCGCTTCAGCGCGTCGTCGACGACAATTACGACTGGTTCAAGCGCCTGGTGCGCGAGCGCCGCAAGCTCGGCGATGCCGAGATCGCGACGGTCTCCGACGGGCGCGTCCATACCGGGCGTCAGGCGGTCGGACTCAGGCTTGTCGACGAACTCGGCGGCGAGCCGGAGGCCATCGCCTGGCTCGAGCGCGAGAAGGGCGTCGCCAAGGATTTGAGTGTCCGCGACTGGCGTCGCCGCAGCGAATCCTCCTCCTACGGGCTCTGGAGTGCCAGCGAGGCGCTGGCCCGTGCGGCAGGTCTCGAAACGCTGGCGGCGCTGATCGCCCGCGCCGCCGATCAACCGCTCGGTTTGCGGCTTGACGCGCCCATGGCGCTCTGGCAGCCTGCAGTCGAAAAGTGATGTTGATACAAGCGGTTATATTGCAACGATGATTAAATCAGAACTTGTTCAACGCATCGCCGAGCGCAACAGCCATCTCTATCAGCGCGATATCGAGAATATCGTCACGGCGATCCTCGACGAGGTCGTCAAGGCGCTCTCGCGTGGTGACAGGGTCGAGTTGCGGGGCTTCGGCGCCTTCTCCCGAAAGGCGCGCTCCGCCCGCGTCGGCCGCAATCCCCGGACCGGCGATGCGGTCGAGGTCGAGGAGAAGTTCGTCCCCGTCTTCAAGACCGGCAAGGAACTGCGCCTGAGGCTGAACGGCAAGGCGTAATTCAGGGCGCAGGAAGGTCGAAAGCCGGAAACCACCGCAGGATTCCGGCGCCATTCAAGGGATTGCGAATTGGCGTAGCCTCGCTCCTTGTCCGGATTGCCGTCGAGGGTATCTAAAGATCGCGCGGGTGAGTTGACGGGCGCCACGATCGAGCGACCTCGTAAGGGAACTGCGATGAAATCCTTCTTCAAGGCCCTTGTGCTTGTGCCGATTGCGCTGGCGGTCGTGCTGTTTTCGGTCGCGAACCGGGCTGCCGTGCGAGTCTCCTTCGATCCGATCAGCCGCGATGCACCCGTCTTTGCCTTCGACGTGCCGCTCTTCGCCGTCGTCCTGGCGGCGCTGGCCGTCGGCGTGCTGATCGGGGGGCTCGCATCATGGCTGGCGCAGGGCAAGCATCGCAAGGCCGCTCGCCGCAACCGCCGTGAAGCCGACACGCTGCGTTCGGAGACGCAGATGCTGCGTGCCGCCGTGCCCGATTCCGCCTTGCCGGCGCTGACCAACGGGCGTGGCTGATGCGGCTTTTCGGACCCGCCGACATCGATGCCGCGCTGACTTTTCCGGGACTGATCGACACCCTCGCCGATGCCTTTCGCGGTGATGCCGTCGTGCCGCCGCGCACGCATCACCCAATCGAGCGTCCCGGCGAGGAAGCTGTCCTGCTGATCATGCCGGCCTGGAGCGCGCCTGGTAGCGAGACGCCTTATATCGGCACCAAGATCGTCTCCGTGTTCTTCGGCAATGGCACGCGCAACCTGCCCGGCGTCATGGGCGCCTATCTCTTGATGAATGGTGCCACCGGCGAGCCGCTGGCGGTGATGGACGGCACCCGGCTGACGCTGTGGCGCACGGCTGCGGCGTCTGCGCTTGCCGCCCGTTTCCTGGCGAACCCGACGGCCAGCAAGATGCTGATGGTCGGCGCCGGCGGGCTCGCACCCTTCCTGATCAAGGCGCATCGCGCGGTCCGCCCGCTGACCGACGTCGCGATCTGGGCACGCCGCCCGGAGGCGGCCGAGGCGGTGGTTGCCCAACTCGCCGGCGATGGCATCGAGGCGCGGGCCGTGACCGATCTCGAGGGCGAGGCGCGCACGGCCGACATCATCTCCTGCGCCACCAATGCGAGCGAGCCGCTGATCCATGGCCGCTGGCTCAAGCGCGACGCCCATCTTGACCTCGTCGGCGCCTTCACCATGCAGATGCGGGAGGCCGATGCCGACGCGCTCGATCGCGCCCGCGTCGTCGTCGATTCCGCCAAGGCTATCGACGAGGGCGGCGACATCGCGATCGCGATCGAAGAGGGCAGCTATTCCGTCGACAGGATCGCAGGCACGCTGGCCGATCTCTGCCATGGCCGCATCGCCGGCCATGCGGAAGGCGGCGAGATCACGCTGTTCAAGTCGGTCGGTGTCTCGCTTGAGGACCTCGCGGTTGCCATTGCGGTGTGGGACAACCGGCCCGCCGCGTGAGGGCGATCTGGCCTGCCAGGGCTAACGGCAAGGCTGGCTGGCTTTCGCGAGCCAACTCAGCGCGCACGGCCGGAGCCTCACGGGCTCCTCAAACCCGGATCGGCGCGCCGCCGATCGCGCCCATCAGCCACAACACCAGGAAGACGACCAGGGCAAGACCCAGGACGCCGCCGAGGCCGGTATTGCCATAGGAGCGATGGCCGTAATATCCGCCGCCGCCGAGCAGCAGGATGACGAGCAGAACGATGACGAGGGTGGACATGGCGAAACCCCTTTACGCTGCGTCGCAGGATCGCCGCGACGGTTGTGGAAGGGCAACGCCACGGGCACACGGCAAGTTCCGCGCGCAAGCGCCGATGACGGCTTCTCTTTTCATGCTTTCACAGGGGCCCGTCAGCCCATGCCCGGATGTCGCCCCGGCCGCGCGAACCTTACTCTGCCTTGATCCCGATCTCCTTGATCAGATCGCCCCATTTCTTCATCTCGGCCTGCAGGAAAGCCCCCAGTTCGGCGGGCGTATTGCCCACCGGCTCGGCTGCGAGCGTGTCCATCTTGGCGCGCAGCGTCGGGTCGGCGAGCCCCGTCTTAGTGTCGGCCTGGATCTTGTCGATGACCGCTTGGGGCGTGCGGGCGGGCGCGAACAGCGCAAACCATGAGGATACGTCGAAGCCCGGAACGGTCTCGGCGATCGGTGCGAATTCGGGCGCCGCGGCCGAACGCTTGGCGGTGGTGATGCCGAGGCTGCGGATCGAGCCCGCGCGGACATGCGGCAGCGCCTGGGTGATGTTGTCGAAGATCAGGTCGATCCGCCCGCCGATCAGGTCTTGCGTGGCCTGGGCCGTGCCGCGATAGGGCACATGCACCATCTTCGTGCCGGTTAGCTTCTGGAAATACTCGCCCGAGAGATGCACCGAAGTGCCGACGCCCGAAGAGCCATAGGTCAGCTTGCCCGGATTGGCTTTGGCGTAGGCGATCAGCTCGGCGACGGTGTTGGCCGGCACATCCTTGTTGACGACGAGCAGGTTCGGCACCAGCGCGACCATGGTGATCGGCGCGAGGTCCTTGACCGGGTCGTAGTTCAGCTTCGGATAGAGATACTGGTTGGTGGCGAGGCCGACCGAGACGATCAGGATCGTGTCGCCGTTCGGCTCCGCCTTGGCGACGACGTCGGTACCGATATTACCGCCGGCGCCGGCCCGGTTTTCGACGACGAAATTGGTGCCCCATGCCTGGCCGAGCCTGTCGGCGACCAGCCGCGCAAGCACATCGGTCGCGCCGGCGGGCGGGAAGGGCACGACGAGCTTGAGCGTGCGCCCTTGCGGCCAGGCGCCCTGGGCCCAGGCAGCACCCTGCCCGAATCCGGGGGTAGCCAGCGTCGCCGCCAGACCGCCGAGCAGCGCGCGGCGGTCGATCCTGATATCCGTCATGATCCGTCTTCCTCCCGGAGGCGCGCTGGGTCCCGGATCTTGATCGTCCGGCTGGCGCGTATCCCGAAGCTGCCGCCTCATTGGCGGCTTGTCCATCGGCAAATCGTCGGTCCCGAGCTTGACCTTTGGCGCAGGCCACGGCGATTCTGTGCCGATGCTCGCCCTGAACCGCCGAATCGCCGCCGCTTCCGTGCTCCTGATCGCGGCGCTCGCGCCCGCTTTGGGGCATGCCCAGTCGACCGCCGATGAGGAAGCCAAGCGCCGCGCTGCCAATATCGCGGCCTTCCCTGAGGCTGCCCGCGCGCTTTTTGGTCAGAAGACGGCTCCGGCCAGCATGCAGGCGCGTGCGATCGGCTCCTATGCGCGCGGCTGCCTGGCTGGCGCCACCGCGCTGCCTGTGGACGGCCCGAGCTGGCAGGTGATGCGGCTCGCTCGCAACCGGAACTGGGGTCACCCGGTCCTGATCGACTATCTCGAGCAGCTCGCACGAGAGGTGCCCAGGATCAACAGCTGGCCAGGGCTCCTCGTCGGCGACATCTCGCAGCCGCGCGGTGGGCCGATGCTGACCGGTCACGCCTCGCACCAGATCGGGCTCGACGCCGATCTCTGGCTGACGCCAATGCCGCGCACCAAGCTCGACAGCGAGGCGCGCGAGAACATGCCGGCGGTCAACATGGCCCGCGCCGACTGGCGCGACGTCGATCCGAAGCACTGGACGTCGGCCCATACCAAGCTGATCAAGGCCGCAGCCAGCGAGCCCCGGGTCGAGCGCATCTTCGTCAATCCGGCGTTGAAGGTCGCGCTCTGCCGGGAGGCCGGGACGGACCGCTCATGGCTGAACAAGGTCAGACCGATCTGGGGCCACAACTACCATTTTCACATCCGCATGAGCTGCCCGGCGGGGATGGCGAGTTGCAGCGGCCAGGAGCCGCCCAATTTCGGCGACGGCTGCGGCGACGAGCTCACGGGCTGGATCGAACGCCAGCGTGCCGCGATCTTCGCGCCGCCGAAGCCGCCCCGCAACGGCCCGCCGCCGAAGCCCAAGCCGCCGATGTCGCTCGATGCGCTGCCGGACGAGTGCCGGCAGGTGCTGGTGTCGCGGTAAAATCACGCCGGGGCGCAAGCGGTCTCCTTAACGCCGCGGCGTCGTCCGCCCGGCGCCATAGGCGAACGGATCGCGCTGCGGCGTGATCGCGGGTTGTGCCTGATCGTAGCCCTCCTGATCGAGCACGCCTGTGCCTTCGTCATCGCCGAGGATCATCTCTTCGGTCGGCGGCACCGAGCCTGGCAGCATCAGCGGGCCGCGCTGCTCGCTCGGCAAGGATTCGGGCTGGACGGAACCGGCCCGGTTCGAGCGCGGCGGGTTGAGCGGCCTGTTGTCATACTCTTCGAGGAAGCGCCGCTGGCTTTCCAGCCCTTGTCCGCCAAGACCTTGGCCCCCGACACCTTGGCCCGCGTGGCTCGCGACGGGATAGCCGCCCTGCACCGCGCCCGGCGGACGCATGCCGCCCGCTGGTTGGCGCAGCAAGCCGCCTCCGCTCGCGACCATGGCCGGAGCGCTCTCGCGCAACGCCGGCTGCGCCATCGAATAGGGCCGTGCCGGATCCGGTGGCGGCAGGTTGTAGTTCGGCGTGTACTTGATGATCGGCTTGCAGATGTGGCGGCCTTTGGAATGCCGCGCCAGATCGATATGGAAGTGGTCGTAGTGGAACATGTCGGCGCCGGGGCCCAGCACGGTCGAGAAATGCTGGCAGGCGCCGACGAAGACCTCGCGCAGGAAGTTCTGCTCCTCCGGCGAACCGCGCCAGCCGTCCTTGACCGTGATGTTGCGGCCGTCGTTCAGCCTGAAGGAGAACACGTCGACGGCGTTGCCGAAGGCATGCTCGGAGGTGCGGCTGGTGCCGGTGCCGTTGTTCATGGCGCGGCAAGAATAGGAGCCGGCGCGCATCTCGATGACCTGCGCGCCGAGCACATTCTGCGCGGCCGGCTGCACCACCTCGGCGAGCCACTTGTCGGTCGTCGCGACCACCGGGCAGGACAGGGTGGCGGAACTGGTCAAGCCGATGCCGCCATCGGCGAAGGCTGCGACCTTCAACGGCTTTTCCATGCCGCAGGTGCCGGGTCCGTCGATCGGCTTGCCGCGCAGGCTGACATAGGCCGAGAGCTGCACCTGGCGCGAGGCCAGGCAAGCGGCTTCCGCCTGGTCGCGCCAGGCGGCACGCTGCGGTTTCTGGAACTGGCCGCAGCCGGCAAGGCCGGAGCCAAGCAGGCCGAGAGCGATGAGGGCGAGATGAGCGCGTCGCATGACCGATCAAATGCGACCCGTTTCGTGAACGGTTTCTCAACCGGGTGAGCCCGCGGCGACACAGCCGGATTAACTTTGGAGCCGCAGTTAACGGCTGCTTACCTGGGGCGCAGACCCGTTAACCACCGGCCCGACTTCCCGCGCAAGGCCCGCCATGCCAGACAGGCGACCGACCTTTTGGGAATCTGACGGCATGACCGGCAAGGCACGTTTCATCTTTCCGGTTCTGATGGCGGGCATCATGGCCTTCCTGATGACGGCCCTGGTGACCTGGCTCAATCTGGGCTTGCCGCCCAATTTCGTACGCCGCTGGCTCGAGGCCTTCGCGGTCGCCTGGCCCTGCGCCGCGGGCGCGGCCTTCATCGCCATTCCCGTTGCGCGCCGCGCGACGGCGCTGATCGTCCGCGTCATCGGAGAGTGACATGCAGAGCCTGCGCGACATCCTGAACCGCATCGAACGCGGCGAGATCACCTCTGCGGATGCCCTCGCCGTGAGCGCGGCTCGCATCGCGGAGCACGAACCTCAGATCAAGGCCTTTGCCAGCCGCCCGGACACGCTACTGCCCGGCATCGGCCTGCTCGCCGGTATCGCCTGTGGCGTCAAGGACATCATCGACACCGCCGACCTGTCGACGCGGATGGGCTCCTCGATCTATGACGACTGGCGCCCGCGTGCCGATGCACCGATCGTCATGGCGCTGAAGGCGGCCGGCGCGACCGTCGCCGGCAAGACCCATACGACTGCCTTCGCCTTCCTCGACCCGGCGCCGACGCATAATCCGCACGACCTGACGGCGAGCCCCGGCGGCTCCTCTGCCGGCTCTGCGGCGGCCGTCGCCGCTGGCATGATCCCGCTCGCGCTCGGCACGCAGACCGGCGGCTCGGTGATCCGGCCCGCCGCCTATTGCGGCGTCGCGGCAATCAAGCCGTCCTATGCGCTCCTGCCCACCGTCGGCGTGAAGCCGTTTTCCTGGTCGCTCGATACGTTGGGGTTGATGGCGGCGAGCGCCGACGATGTCGGTTTCGCGCTGGCGGCGATCACCGGCCGCCCGGAGCTTGATGCGACCGCCGCGAGCCTGTCTGGGCTGCGCATCGGCATCCACCACCAGGCCTATGCTGGCGAGCCCGAGCCGGCTTCTGCAGCGGCGCTGCGGCGTTTCGAGGAACTCGCCGCCGCCGCGGGCGCGACGCTTGTTCCCCATGATGGCTCGACCGCGCTGGCCGAGGCCTTCCACGGCCATGGCCCGCTGCAGGACTACGAGGCCACGCAGGCTCTCGCCTGGGAATACGCAGTTCATCGCGACGCCCTGCCGCCTAAACTGCGCGCCTATCTCGACGCCGCCCGCGCGACGACGCCCAAACAATATGATGAGGCACGCCGCCTCTCGCGCCGGGGCCGCGACGCCGCCCGCGGATTCTTCGCCGAGGTCGATGTCGTGGTCAGCTATGCCGCCCCCGGCGAGGCGCCCGATACGCTCGAATCCACCGGCGATTCCCGCTTCAACCGGCTCTGGACGCTGCTCGGGGTGCCCTGCGTGACCGTGCCGCTGATGCGCGGTCCGCGTGGTCTGCCGGCGAGCGTGCAGATCATTGGCGGGTTCGGCAGCGACGACCATGTCATTGCCGTGGCGAAGGGTCTGGAAAAGCTTGTGGAAGCAGCGGCGTAGCCGAGGTTATCCCCAAAACTATTCAATGGTTTAACCGACATTTAAGGATACTGTTGGCTCCGCCGCCAGCCCGCCACGCTTCTGCCCCCTTGCAGCCGCCGCCAGTTCTGCTAGCGTTGTGTCAGGTCAATGACAAAGGAGGGTGTGATGAGCCTCACGCTACGTCTCGACCGATTGGTCATGGGTGCGGCCTTCGTTTTCATGATGGCGATCGTTCTGGGAGCGTTCTGACTGACGTCAGTCTCGAGTCGCAGGGACCACTAGAGCCTTAAGCCACGCCGTCGGGACGTCCTCCCGGCGGCGTTTGCTTTTCTGCGCGGGCCGGGCGGTCAGCTTTCCGGGCAGGGCGTTTCGGTGACCTGCCAGGACATCATGTTGATGACCCGGCCACATTGCGCGAGACGGCGCCCCTGGGTGGTGCGGATGCAGGCTGCGGCGCCTTCGGCGATCTTGCGGCCGTCGTTCCAGCAGAAGCACAGCGGCTCCGGCGCCTGCGCCAGCCGGGGCGGGTCGAGCGCGATGGCGGGCTCGCCTGCCTGCACATTGGCCGCGAAAGAGACGATGACCACCAGCGCCACAGCCAGGCCGCGCCATGACGCCAAGAAACGCGATGACGCTTCAGCAGGCTGTGGCGGCCTGCGTCTTGTGTCGTGAAGTCCGGGCGCAATCGCGGTCACGGTTGACTCCCGCGCAACTTAAAACCCAGTGCAACGGCCAGACCTCCAGTCTAGCATGAAGCGCCATATCCGCCCAGTGTCGCTATATTTATAGATTATTGTTATATCGCAAATGCTTAGTTGGCTCGACCTTGCGGAAGACGCCCGCATGGGCCATATTCCTGCAAAGAGAGCCCAAGGGGGGCTCCGGGAGGAACCATGTCTCTGATTTCGCTCGCCCGTCGTGGCCGTGTCGTCGCTGTCGTCGCCGGCGCGCTTTTGCTGGTCCCCGTTCTCGCCGAGGCGCGTCCCGGTGGCGGCAAGGCGTTCGGAAGCCGTGGCTCGCGCACTGAATCCGCGCCCGCCCGCACCGACACCGCACCTAACGGAGCCCAGCCCTTCCAGCGCAGCGCGACGCCGTCGCCGACGCAGGCCGCTCCTGCTGCCGCAGGCGCTGCCGCCGCCCAGGCTGCCCGGCCGTCGATGGCGCGCAACCTGATGATGGGCCTCGGCGCCGGTCTTCTGGGTGCCGGCCTGTTCGGCATGCTCTCGGGCGCTGGCTTCTTCAGCGGTCTTGCTTCGCTCGCCGGCATGTTTGGCTTCCTGCTTCAGATCGCCCTGATCGGTGGCGCGATCTGGCTGGCGCTGCGCTTCTTCCGTCGCCGCTCCGAGCCGCAATTCGCCGGCGCCGGTGCGCCGATGCCGCGCGAGATGTCCCAGCCGCAGCCCGGTGCCCGCATGGGCGCCATGGCAGGTGGTGCCGTGGGTGGCGGAATGGGCCGTCCCGCTGCCGCGCCGCAGACCACGCCGATCGAGCTTTCGGGCGAGGATTTCAGCGCCTTCGAGCGCCTGCTCGGCGAGGTCAACGCGGCCTATTCGAACGAGGACGAAGCTGGTCTGCGCCAGCGCGTCACGCCTGAGATGTTCGGCTATTTCGACGAGGATCTGTCGGGCAATGCCCGCAAGGGCTTGGTCGACCGCGTCTCCGACGTGAAGCTGCTGCAGGGTGATCTCTCGGAAGCCTGGAACGAGGACGGTTTCGATTTCGCCACCGTCGCGATGCGCTTCAGCCTGATCAACGCGCTCTACGAGCGCGCCAGCGGCAAGATCATCGACGGCAATGCGACCGCCCCGCAGGAGGTCACGGAGCACTGGACCTTCGTCCGCTCGCGCGGCGGCGCCTGGAAGCTCTCGGGCATCCAGCAGGCCGCCTGATCTACCATCGAGTGAATAATGGAGAACGGCCGGGGCAACCCGGCCGTTTTTCGTTGCGTGGTTTCGGGTGTTCCGGCGCCGCGATCCGTCCTATAGGCGACCATGCGTCGTCGGCAGGGGGGCGACGCCGCCCTGATGCTTGCGTCCCCCATTGCCGGAGTCTGCCACCATGTCCGATATGCGCCTCGTCGTCGTCGGTGCCGCCGGCCGCATGGGCCGGATGCTGATCAAGACGATTCTCGAGACGCCGGGCTGTGTGCTGTCGGCCGCGATCGAGCGGCCCGGCTCACCGCTGCTCGGCCAGGATGCCGGCGTGCTGGCGGGGTTGCCTGCGACCGGGGTGCTGGTCAGCGACGACGCGCTGCCGGCCTTCGTCGAGGCCGAAGGCGTGCTCGACTTCACCACGCCCGATTCGACGGTTGCCTTCGCCGTGCTCGCCGCCCAGGCCCGCATAGCCCATATCGTCGGCACCACCGGCCTGGAGCCGCAGCATCTGGCGAAGCTTGAAGCCGCCGCCCGCCATGCCGCGATCATCCGCTCCGGCAATATGAGCCTCGGCGTCAACCTGCTCGCGGCGCTCGTGCGCAAGGTCGCGGCGACGCTGGGCACCGAATGGGACATCGAGATCGTCGAGATGCATCACCGCATGAAGGTCGATGCGCCATCAGGCACGGCCGTCCTGCTGGGCGAGGCGGCGGCCGGAGGGCGGGCGGTCGATCTGGCCCAGCAGCGCGTCGCGGTCCGCGACGGCCACACCGGCGCGCGCGCGCCTGGCACGATCGGCTTTGCCGCATTGCGTGGCGGCACCGTCGTCGGCGACCACAAGGTCATCTTCGCCGGCGCCGGCGAGCGGCTCGAACTCAGCCATGTCGCCGAGGATCGCGGGTTGTTCGCACAAGGCGCGGTCAAGGCTGCGCTCTGGGGCAGGGGGCGCAAGCCCGGCCTGTATTCGATGACCGATGTGCTCGGCCTCGATGCCTTGTGAGGCGGCCCGATGACGCGGCTCGCCGTCGCACCCGGCGTCGTCCACTGGCCGGGCTATCTGTCGCCTGAGGAACAGGCCGCGCTGGTGGCCGATCTGCGCGAGGTGGCGCGCCTGGCGCCCTTCTTCCAGCCGCGCATGCCCAAGACCGGCAAGCCCTTCTCGGTTCGCATGACCAATTGTGGTGTGCTCGGCTGGGTGTCGGACGAGGCCGGCTATCGCTACCAGCCGCTGCATCCCCTGACCCGTGAGCCCTGGCCGTCGATGCCGGCCGTGCTTTCGCGCGCCTGGCAGGAACTCGCGGGCTACCCGCATCCGCCCGAAGCCTGCCTGGTGAATTTCTACGAAGCCAGCGCCAGGATGGGCCTGCATCAGGATCGCGACGAGCAGGACTTCGACGCACCTGTCCTCTCGCTCTCGCTCGGCGATACGGCGGTCTTCCGGATCGGCGGCGTCCAGCGTGGCGGCAAGACCATGTCGCTGAAACTCGCCTCGGGCGATGCGCTGCTCTTTGGCGGTGAGGCGCGGCTGGCCTATCACGGCATCGACCGTATCCTGTCGGGTTCGTCGGTGCTGCTGCCGCAGGGCGGACGGATCAACCTGACCTTGCGGCGGGTGACTGATCCACGTCATGCTCGGGCTTGACCCGAGTCTCATGCCCGAGAGTCTCGGCTCTCCGCTTCGCTACGGCGAGAATGACGACTACTTGCCTGCATCCGCTCCCGGCAGGCTCGGAAACGACCAGCCCAGCAGGATCGAGCCGGCCCGCAGGCCAAATCCGGCCGCAAGCCCGCCAGCCAAGACCGGCATCGGGCCGAAGCCGAAATGCGTCAGCAGCGCTGTCGCGGCGGCGCCCGCCGCAGCGGCCGTGACGTAGAAATCCCGGCTCCACAGCACCGTGGCGCGGTCGCCGGCGAGGATATCGCGCAGGATGCCGCCGAAGGAGGCGGTCATGGCCCCGAGCGCGACCGCCGACAGCATCGGCACACCGGCGGCGAGCGCCTTCTGCGTCCCGGAGACGGCAAACAGCGCAAGCCCCGCCGCATCGGCCCAGATCAGCAGGCGCTTGGCGCCCCAGCCGTCGAGAGCTGTCGGCCGGCGATAGGCGATGACCCAGGCCGTGAGCGCGACGCCGCTGCAAAGGATGACGTCGGAGGGAGCCTGCACCCAGAACACGGTCCGGCCCAGCAGCAGATCGCGCAGCGTGCCGCCGCCGACGCCGGTCGTGGTGGCGAGCAGGATGAAGCCGAACGGGTCCATGCCCTTGCGGGCGGCGACGAGGGCGCCGGTGAGCGCGAAGACGGCGACGCCGGCGGCCTCAAGCACGGCTCAGTGGCCGGCTGGCGGCGTGTTTCCGTCCTCCGCTGCCGGGGGCTTCGGGGCCCCGGCCGAGATGCCGACCAGCGCCGGCCGCAGTACACGTTCGCCGATCTTGTAGCCGGACTGCACGACCTTCGAAACCAGACCTTTCGCGATGTCCGGATCGGGCGCCTCGAACATCGCCTGATGCATGTTCGGATCGAACTTTTCGCCCTGGGGGTCGATCTTGCGCACGCCATGGCGCTCCAGTGTCTTCAGCAGGTCGCGCTCGGTCAGGTCGACGCCCTCGATCAGGGCCTTCAGAGCGGGTTCCTCGGCTGCGCGCGCCGTCTCGGGCAGGCTTTCCAGCGCCCGGCGCAGATTGTCGGCCGAGCCCAGCAGGTCGCGGGCAAAGCTCGTCACGGCATAGGCCTTGGCGTCAGTGATCTCGCGCTCGGTGCGCCGGCGCAAATTCTCCATGTCGGCAAGCGTGCGCAGCAGCTTGTCCTTGAGGTCGTCGCGCTCGGCTTCGATCCTGGCGAAATTGGCCTGGATGATCTCCTCGGGGGACTGGGGCGCGGACTCGTCGACCAAAGGCTCGGCGTTCGGGTTTTCCGTCGCAGGATTCTGCGTCATGGCGTGATCCAATTCTGACAAGGCGTGGCGGCCTGCAAAGACGGGCGATGCAGGCTGCGTTCGTGGCCGATATCGGGCTTATGCCGGGTTAAATCAAGCACGCGCGGCCGTCTTGGCCTTGGCTGCATGCGCCTTCTCGGCGTCGGGACCGAAGACATCGAGCAGAGCCCGGCGGATCGTCAATTGCCGCGCGGTCGAGACGATCTTAGCGTTGGTCAGGTCGGTGACGTAGAACACGTCGACGGCCTTCTCGCCAAAGGTCGCGATGTGCGCCGAGGCGATGTTGAGGTTGAGCTTCCCGATCGCGGTGGTGAGGTCGTAGAGCAGCCCCGGCCGATCGAGCCCGGCGACCTCCAGCACGGTGTGGCGGGCCGACAGGACATTGTCGATGATGACCTCCGGCGCAACCTGGAAGGTCTGGCCGCGCTGCGGCGGGGCGCGGCGCTGCGCGACGAGATCGGCGATCTTGATCTCGCCCTTCAGCGCGCGCTCAATGGCGGCTGCGATCCGCTCGGCCCGGCGCAGTTCGTCGTCATCCATGTCGAAGGCGCGCGAGACCGAGATCGTGTCGAGCACGAGCCCGTCCGTCGTGGTGAAGATCTGCGCATCGACGATGTTGCCGCCGGCCGCCGCGCAGGCGCCGGTGACGATGGCGAGCAGGCGCGGATGGTCGGGCGCTAGGATGGTGAGTTCGGTCACGCCGCGGAACCGGTCGGTCTCGACCAGCGTCGCGGTGGTGCGGCCCTCTGCTTCCGCCTGGCGCAGGAAGCGCGCATGCTTTTCCTGCTGGCCGACATCGACCTTGATCCAGTAGGCCGGGTAGTGCCGCGCCAGATAGGCGTCGCGCTCGGCGGCCGGCCAGTCGGAGAGGCGTTCCTTCAGGGCGTCCTGCTTCTTCTCTACCCGCGCCTTGCGCTCGATCACCGAATAGCCGCCGGCGAGCACGATCTCGGTCTCGTAGTAGAGCGTGCGCAGAAGCTGGCCCTTCCAGCCGTTCCAGACGCCGGGACCGACCGCCTTGATGTCGGCGACCGTCAGCACCAGCAGCAGCTTCAGCCGTTCCAGCGTTTGCACGGTCGCGGCGAAGCTCTCGATCGTCTTCGGGTCGCCGAGGTCGCGGCTCTGCGCGACGGTCGACATGTCCAGATGATGCTCGACCAACCAGGCGGCGGTTTCCGTCTGTCCCTCGGTGAGGCCCAGCCTCGGCCCGAGCTTGCGCGCGATCCTGGCGCCCGCGATCGAATGATCCTCGATCCGCCCCTTGGCGATGTCGTGCAGGAACAGCGCGATATAGAGCGCCCGCCGGTTGGTGATCGTCGGCATGATCTCGTTGGCGAGAGGATGCTCGGTTTCGAGCACGCCGGCATCGATCTCGGCGAGCACGCCGATGGCGCGGATCAGATGCTCATCGACCGTGTAGTGGTGATACATGTTGAACTGCATCATCGCCACGACGCGCCCGAAATCGGGCACGAACTTGCCGAGCAGCCCGGATTCGTTCATCCGCCGCAGCACGGCCTCCGGCGAGCGCCGGGCCGTCAGGATCTCCAGGAAGATCCGGTTCGCGTCGGGGTCGTTGCGCAGTGGCGGCGTGACCAGCCGCAGCGACTGCGTCACCAGCCGGCTGGCATCGGGGTGGATGGCGAGGTCGTCGCGGCTGGCGATCTCGTAGAGCCGCAGCAGGTTGACCGGATCGCGGCGGAAGGCGTCGGGATCGATCACGTTCAGGCGCTGGCTCTTCAGCGTGAAATCCGGGTGCCCCAGGGCGCGTACGCGCTTGCGCTTGGCAAACGAGCCAAGCAGGCGCGACAGCGAGGCGCGCGGCTTCTGCTGGCGCGCCTCCAGCGCCGCGCAGACGATCGCGGTCAGGTCGCCTACATCCTTGGCGACGAGGAAGTATGCCTTCATGAAGCGCTCGACCGGCGCCTGGCCGCTGCGACCGGCATAACCGATCGCGGCAGCCACCTGGCGCTGCAGGTCGAAGGACAGCCGTTCCTCGGCCCGGCCGGTGATGAAGTGCAGCCAGCAGCGCACGCGCCAGAGAAACTCCTCCGAGCGCTGGAACATCAGCAGTTCCTTGCGGTCGAACAGGCCGGCGGCCACGAGTTCGCGTACATCGTTGACGCGGTAGGCGTATTTCGCGATCCAGAACAGCGTGTTGAGATCGCGCAAACCGCCCTTGCCGTCCTTGACGTTGGGCTCGACGAGGTAGCGCGAGGTGCCGGCGCGCCGGACGCGGGTCTCGCGTTCCTGCAGCTTGGCCTCGGTGAAGGCCGGTGCCGTGCCCTCGATCACCTCGGCGCCGAAACGGCGCACCATGTCGTGGAACAGCAGTGCATCGCCGGCGATGAAGCGGGCCTCGAGCAGCGCCGTGCGGATCGTCATGTCGGCCCGCGCCTCGCGCACGCAGTCATCGATCGAGCGCACGGAATGGCCGACCTTGAGCTTCAGATCCCAGAGCGGATAGAGCATCGCCTCGACCACGCTCTCGCCCCAAGCGGTCTGCTTGTGCGGGAAGAGGAAGAGCAAATCGACATCCGAGCCCGGCGCCAGCGTGCCACGGCCATAGCCGCCGACCGCGACCACGGCGATGCGTTCCGATTGGGACGGGTTGAGCGCCGGATAGAAATGCTCGGTCGCAGCGACATGCAGGCAGCCGACGACGCCGTCCATCACCGCCGAGAGATGCTGTGCGCAGACCAACCCGTGACGTGGCCGCTTCAGCAGCTCGCGCGCCGAGACGTGCCCCTGGTCGAGCACCGCGCGCAGCCCGGCCACGAGCTGGCTGCGGGTCTCGACAGTATTGCCGCCGGCATTCTCAAGCAGATGGGCGACGGCGCGCTGGGGGGACTCCAGCACGGAGCCGAGCTCGAGTGCCGGGTGATCGGCGACGGATGACACCAAGCCTGACCTCGATTGCTGACGTCGATCGGCGCAAAGGCCGTCTTCGCTGGTTAGCATGCGAGGGGGATTCGCAAAGCGCTTTCATTAAGCGAAAAAAATATGTGGAATATATCATTCAACATCCCTATTCGTTCTGTTTGACATACAGAACGAATAGACCTACAAGACGGATACGCGCCGATTTGAGCCACCCGCTTGCGGGCGCGAAACAAGTGCAGCTAAAGCGTGGGGTGTGGGCGCATTTCTGTCGCCTGGTCCCTTCGCGCATCGAAAGGGAACCACCGATGACCATCACCCGCCGCCTCGCCGTCGCCGGCCTTGCCGCCGCCTCGCTCGCTTTCACCGCCGGTCAGGCCTTCTCTCAGGCGCCCAAAGAAATCCGGGTCGATTACGCGACCTATAATCCCGTCAGCCTCGTCCTGAAGGACAGTGGCATCCTCGAGAAGGCGCTCGCCGCAGACGGCATCACCGTCCGCTGGGTCCTCTCGGCCGGCTCCAACAAGGCGCTCGAATTCCTCAATGCCGGTTCGATCGATTTCGGCTCGACGGCTGGCGCTGCCGCTCTGATCGGCAAGATCAACGGCAACCCGATCAAGTCGATCTATGTCTATTCGCGACCTGAATGGACCGCGCTCGTCACCGGCGCCAAGAGCGACATCACCAAGGTCTCCGACCTCAAGGGCAAGCGCGTCGCCGTCACCCGTGGCACCGACCCGCATATCTTCCTGGTCCGCGCTCTGACCGATGCCAAGCTGACCGAGAAGGACGTCAAGCTCGTCCTGCTGCAGCACGCCGACGGGCGCCTCGCACTGGAGCGTGGCGATGTCGACGCCTGGGCCGGGCTCGACCCGCTGATGGCCGCAGCCGAAGTCGAGAGTGGCGCCAAGCTGTTCCATCGCAAGGCCGCCGACAACACCTGGGGTGTGCTGAACGTCCGCGAAGCCTTCGCCAAGGACAACCCGACTCTCGTCCGCAAGGTTCTGGCGGCCTATGAGGAGGCGCGCGCCTATTCGCTGGCCAACCCGGCCGAGCTGAAGAAGACGCTGGTGGCCTATACCAAGCTCTCGGATGCCGTGATCGAGCGCCAGCTCATCCGCACCGAACTGACCCATTCGACGATCGGCCAGGCCCAGGCCGAGACGATCATCGCCGCCGGCCTCGCGCTCAAGGAAGCGGGCGTGCTGCCTGCGACCACGGATGTGAAGGCCGTGGTCGACGATCTGCTCGACCGCCGCTTCGCCGCCACGAACTGAGGCGGCACAGGGTTCGATGAGCGCGCTCGGCGTCGAGACGGCCGGTGCCGGCGAGCGCGGCGGCCCCTCCCGCCCAAGGCCGCGCCGCGGGATGCTCGCGCTCGCCGGCTTCGCCTTGCCGATTCTGCTGGCGGTCCTGTGGGAGATCGCGGTCAAGGCCGGCCTCGCCAACGGCCGGCTGATGCCGCCGCCAAGCGTGGTCGGCAGAACGCTCTGGAGCCTCGCGGCATCGGGTGAATTGCTCACCCATGCGATGGCGACGCTCTGGCGGGTCGCGGCGGGCTTCGGCCTCGGCGCGGCGGCAGGCACGCTGCTCGGCGCGGTGACCGGCGCATTGCCGGTGGCGCGCGGCCTGCTCGATCCCACGCTTCAGGCCTTGCGCGCCATCCCCTCGATCGCCTGGGTGCCGCTCTTCATCCTCTGGCTCGGCATCTTCGAGGCCTCGAAGGTCGCGCTGATCGCGGTCGGCGTGTTCTTCCCGGTCTATCTCGGCGTCGCCGCCGCGATCCAGGGCATCGACCGCAAGATCGTCGAGGTTGGCCGCGTCTTCCGGCTCGGCCGGCTGGCGATGGTCCGGCGGGTGCTGCTGCCGGCGATCCTGCCGGACTGGATCACGGCGCTGCGCTCGGGCCTGGGGCTCGGCTTCATGTTCGTGGTCGCAGCCGAGATCATGGGCGCGAGCGAGGGCCTCGGTTACCTCCTGGTGGACGGCCAGCAGCTTGGCCGTCCCGACACCATCATCGCGGCCATCATCAGCTTTGCCGTGCTCGGCAAGCTGGCGGATGGGCTCCTCGTCGCCCTGACGCGACCGGTCCTCGCCTGGCAGGATACGGCCCGCGACAAACTCTAGAAAGTCGCCCTCGATGCTGAGCTTCGAGACCCTGTCGAAAACCTATGCCGACGGCACGCAGGCGCTCTCGGCCGTCACCGTCGACGTCGCGCCGGGCGAGATCCTGGCGCTGGTCGGCGGCTCCGGCTGCGGCAAGACCACGCTGCTGCGATTGATCGCCGGGCTGGACCGTCCGAGCGCCGGGCGCATCCTTCTGAACGGCGAGACCATCACCGTGCCGCGCGCCGATGTCGGCGTCATCTTCCAGGAGCCGCGCCTGTTTCCCTGGCTCTCGGTGGCCGAGAATGTCGGCTTCGGCCTGTCGCATCTCTCGGCCTTCGAGCGCGAGGGATTGGTCACCAACGCGCTCGTCCGGGTCGGCCTTGCCGGCCATGACGGGCGCTGGCCGCGCGAACTCTCCGGCGGCCAGCAGCAGCGCGTCGCGATCGCACGCGCGCTGGTGACGCGGCCGAAGCTGCTCCTGATGGACGAGCCCTTCTCGGCGCTCGACGCCACCACGCGGGCGAGCCTGCACGGCCATCTCCTGGCACTCTGGGCCGAGAGCCGCCCGACCATGGTGATGGTGACCCATGACGTTGAGGAGGCGGTGACGCTGGCCGATCGCATCGTGGTGATGCAGCCCAAGCCCGGCCGCATCTTCGACGAGTTCGACAACCCGCTCGCCCGCCCGCGCGACCGGCTCTCGCCGGCCTTCGACGCCGCCAAGCGCGAGGTCTTGCGCAGCCTCGACCGCTCGCTGCGCGACGAAGCCCCGCATCAGCAGAAGACGGCCGAGACGGCGGGGATGTGGTGGTGATGTCTCGCCCCTCGCTCGCTTTGCGATGGTCTGCGGCCGCGCAAGGCTCTATCAGCCATCCCGACAGGCCCATCTGAATCCGAGGTTCCCGACCATGGACGTCACCGCCCTTCGCGCTCTTCAGGCTCCGCTCAAGGATGCCTACCGCACCGATCCCGATGCCGCGGTCGTCACGCTCAAGGCCCGTGGCGAGCTCGACGACCAGCATATCGCCTGCAAGGTCGAGACCGGCCGCGCCATCGCGCTCGCCGGCCTGCATCCGGCTACGGGCGGCACCGGTGCCGAACTCTGCTCGGGCGACATGCTGCTGGAGGCGCTGGTCGCCTGCGCCGGCGTCACGCTGAAGGCGGTCGCGACCGCGCTCGAGATCGAGCTGAAGAAGGGCATCGTCCATGCGGAGGGCGATCTCGACTTCCGCGGCACCCTCGGCGTCGCCAGGGATGCAGCCGTCGGCTTCAAGGCGATCCGGCTCTCCTTCGAGGTCGAGACCGACGCCCCGCAGGAGAAGCTCGACGCCCTGCTGAAGCTGACCGAGCGCTACTGCGTCGTGTTCCAGACGCTGAATGTGAAGCCGGAGCTGTCGGCGACGCTGTCGGTTAGCTGATCACTCCGCCGCGTTCTTCAGCGCTAACCCCTCCGCGAAGGGCAGCGTCGGCTCGGCCTTCGCATCGTCGAACTCCAGCGCCACGATACGCTCGCCTCGGCCCGTGATCTTGCCGGCTGAGGTGCGGATTCCGGCGACGTCGTCCTGGGTCTGGCGGAAATGCTGGTCGAGCTTCTCGGCCCGTTCGCCCAGCCGCCGGACATCGACGAGCAGCTTGCCGACCTCGCTCTGGATCACCTGCGCCTCCTCGCGCATGCGGGCGTCGCGCACCAGCGACTGCATCAGCTGGATCGCCAGCGCCAGCAGCGATGGCGAGACGATCATGATCCGGGCGCGATGCGCCTTCTGGATGACGTCGTCGAAATGCTCGTGCAGATCGGCATAGATCGATTCCGACGGCACGAAGAGCAGCGCCATGTCCTGCGTCTCGCCGGGCAGGAAATAGCGCTCGGCAATGTCCTTCACATGGACGCCGACATCGTTGCGGACGCGGATCCCGGCAGCCTTGCGCGCCTCGTCGCCGCGCGCCTCGCGCAGCAGCGTGAAGCTCTCCAGCGGGAACTTGGCGTCGATCACCAGTCCGCGCCCGTCGCCCGGCAGGGTCACCATGCAGTCCGGCCGCCGGCCATTGGAGAGCTGCGGCTGGAAGGCGAAGAACGCCGCGGGCAGACCGTCGCGGATGATCGCCTCCATCCGGCCCTGGCCATAGGCGCCGCGCGCCTGCTTGTTGGAGAGCACGTCCTTCAGCGTCACCACTTCAGAGGTCAGGTCGGTCAGGTTCTTCTGTGCCGAATCGATCACGGCCAGCCGCTCCTGCAGCTTGCCGAGGCTTTCCGAGGTCTGGCGGACGTTCTGCTCCAGTCCCTGGCCGACCTGATGGCGCAGGCCGTCCATCCGGTCGGCGACGAGCCGCGCCAGATCGCCCTGCCGCGTCGACAGGATCTCGGCCATGGACTGCATCCGTCCGGTCAGTTCGGACTGCAGCCGGTTCATCTCCGCGACCTTGTCGTCCATCTCGCGGGCGCGCTCGGCGGCGATCGCCGCCTCCAGCGCGCGGCCCCGGCCGCCGCGCCAGGCGGAGAGCGCGACGATGACGAGCAAGCCGAGGCTCAGGACAGCGAAGCCCAAAGCGGCCTCGGCCCATGTCACGGGGCGGTCGAGCAGGATGAAGGCGATCTCTTTCATGGGGAGAGCTTAGCCGATTCGGGTGAATCAATTCGAACGAAAGCGGAACAGTTTGACCGACTGCACGCAAGAGCTTATGTCGCCGGTTCGTCACGAAAACCCGCGCAGAAACCCGTCCATGGCCATCCGCCCACTCGTCATCCTGCCTGATGCCCAGCTTCGGCTGGTCTCGACCCCGGTCGAGGAGATCACACCCGAAATCCGCACACTCGTCGCCGACATGTTCGACACGATGTATGATGCGCCCGGCATCGGCCTCGCCGCCATCCAGATTGGCGCGCCCTGGCGCGTCGTGACGCTCGACGTCGCCAAGCGGGCCGCGAGCGAGGCGGAGGAGGACGAGCCGGAAAGCGGCGAGGCGCAGGAGAAGCGTGACGCCCAGCCGCGCGAGCCGATGGCCTTCATCAACCCCGAGATCACCTGGTCTTCGGATGAGACCAGCGTCTATGAGGAAGGCTGCCTCTCGATCCCCGAATATTACGAGGAGGTCGAGCGCCCGGCCTCAGTCAAGGTCGCCTATACGGATCTCGACGGCAAGCGCCAGGAGATCGAGGCGGAGGGCCTGCTGGCGACCTGCCTGCAGCACGAGATCGACCACCTCAACGGCGTCCTGTTCATCGATCATCTCTCGCGCCTCAAGCGCGAGCGCGTCACCAAGCGCTTCGCCAAGCAGGCCAAACGCGACGGCGTCGCCTGAGCAAGCATACCGCCGTATGGCGCGTTTAAGGTAACATCCAGCGTATGAGTTTGCGCGTCATCTTCATGGGCACGCCCGATTTCGCGGTGCCGACCCTCACCGAGATCATCGGCCAGGGCCACGAGGTCGTGAGTTGCTACACCCGCGCCCCGGCGCAGGCCGGGCGCGGCCTCGAACTCAAGCCCTCTCCCGTGCATAAGGCGGCCGAGCGCTTCGGCATCCCGGTGTTCACGCCCTCGACGCTGAAGACCGCGGAGGTCGCGGAGCAGATCGCCTCGCATGATGCGGATGTCGCGGTCGTCGTCGCCTATGGCATGATCCTGCCGCAAGCGATCCTCGATCTGCCGGAGCTCGGCTGCCTCAACCTGCACGGCTCGCTGCTGCCGCGCTGGCGCGGTGCGGCTCCGATCCAGCGCGCGGTCATGGCCGGCGATGCCGAGAGCGGCGTCTGCGTCATGAAGATGGAGGCGGGCCTCGACACCGGCCCGGTCGGCATGGTCGAGCGGCTGGAGATCGGCCCCGATATGACGTCGGGCGAACTGCACGACCGGCTGGCGCCGCTGGGTGCCGATCTGATGGTGCGGGCGCTGGCGGCGCTCGGCCGTGGCGCCTTGCGTTTCACGCCGCAGCCCGAGGTCGGCGTCACCTATGCCGCCAAGATCGGCAATGCCGAGGCGAAGCTGAACTGGGCCCGCCCGGCGAGGCAGGTGCATGATCTCGTGCGGGGTCTTGCGCCCTTTCCGGGCGCTTTCGCCGAGATCGATCTCGGCAAGGGGTCCGAACGCCTGAAGATCCTGCGCACGGCGCTTGCCGGCGGCGCGGCCGAGCCCGGCATGCTGCTCGACGACGAAGGCACGGTTGCCTGTGCTGAAGGCGCCGTGAAGCTGATCCAGGTCCAGCGGGCCGGCGGCAGGCCGGTCAGCGGCGCCGAATTCCTCCGCGGAGCGAGGCTCACCGCCGGCGTCATGCTCTGATGCCGCGCTACAAGCTCGTCATCGAATATGACGGCACGCCCTTCTCGGGCTGGCAGCGCCAGCTCAACGGGCCGTCCGTACAACAAAGCGTCGAGGAGGCGATTCAGGCCTTCTGCGGCCATGCGGTCAGGCTGCATTGCGCGGGCAGAACCGATGCCGGCGTCCATGCCACGCATCAGGTCGCCCATGTCGATCTCGACAAGGACTGGCGCACCGACGTGGTGCGTGACGCCAGCAATGCCCGGCTCAAGCGCCTGCCGGTCGCGGTTGTGAGCGCGCAAGCCGTACCCGACGATTTCGACGCGCGGATTTCCGCGAAGCGACGCTACTACCTCTACCGCATCATCGACCGGCGGGCACAGCCGGCGCTCGACCGCGACCGGCTCTGGCATGTGCCGGTGAAGCTCGATCACGAGGCGATGGACCGCTCGGCCAAGGCGCTGCTCGGCCATCACGACTTCACCACCTTCCGTGCCGCCGAATGCCAGGCCAACAGCCCGATGCGGACGCTCGACCGGCTCGATGTCCGCCGCGAGGGCGACGAGATCGTGGTCTATGTCCACGCCCGCTCCTTCCTGCACCATCAGGTCCGCTCGATCGTCGGCTGCCTGAAGATGGTCGGCGCCGGACGCTGGCCGGAGAACAAGCTGGGCAAGGTCCTGGCGGCGTGCGACCGCTCGCAATGCGCCGCGCTGGCGCCGCCCTGCGGGCTTTATTTGGCAGGGGTGGACTATTGAGGGCGCCGCGCGATCCGTCGCGTCACAGCGGCAGCAGCCCGAAGAGGCGCACCACGCCGTAATCCGCGATCACGCTCGCCAGCGCGATCGGAGCCGCGATCGCGCTCTCCTTGCCGAAGGCGGCGCGCGCCACGCAGTAGCGCAGCCGCAGCACGATCGCGCCGAAGGCCAGCGCCTGCATCGCGGCGAGGTTCGGGTTCGACCAGCCGATGGCGAACACGGCGGCCGGCACGGCCATCAGGCTGGCCGAGACGATTCCCGCCCAGTTCCAGGCGATGACGAAGCTGGTGAAGCGCGGCGCATGGGCGAGGTTCGGCGCGAGTGCGATCAGGAGAGCGGGCACCGCCAGAACGGCGAGCAGTTCGGCTCCGATCACGGCCATGGCCAAGGCCGGCGAGGCGAACAACCCGGCCGAGTTGGGCAGCCCGGCGAGCAGCCGCACTGCGGCCAGGATGGCGATGGTGGCCGGCAGCATCAGCGCGAAGGCAAGGAACGAGCGCCAGAAGCCGTCGCGCGTCAGGTCGAGTTCCTGGAGCGCCTCGGAGCCCCGAGTCATCAAATGCCACGAACCGCGCAGCGACCGCGTCACGTCCTCAGCAGCAAGCCTCATGATCCACTTCCTTAGACTTTCGTCTAAGGCGAATATTGGCCTAACCGGCTCCAGCGTCAAGCCTCATGCTGCACTGCAAAATAAGCCGTGAGTAAACGATGCGTGATCCGCTCCAGCGCCACCAGGTCCGCGACCGCCACGGATTCGTTGACCTGATGCATGGTCTTGCCGACCGGGCCGTACTCCACCACCGGGCAATAGCTCTTGATGAAGCGCGCATCCGAGGTGCCGCCGGTGGTCGAGAGCGCCGGGCGCTGGCCCGTCTCAGCCTCGACCGCATCCGCGACCATCGCGACGAACGGCCCAGGCTGCGTCAGGAAGGCGACCGAATTGGTCGGCTCGAAACTGATCTCGTAGCGCACGGTGTTGCCCGCCGCCTCGCGCAGCCGCCGTTCGATTTCGGCAGCCAGCGTCTCCGGCGTCCAGACATCGTTGAAGCGAATGTTGAACACGGCCTTCGCCTGCGCCGGCACGACATTGGTCGCGGGATTGCCGACATCGAGCGTCGTGACCTCGAGATTGCTCGGATCGAAATGCTGGGTGCCCTGGTCGAGCGGCGCGGCGTCGAGCGCCGCCAGTAATCGCACTATGCCGCGGATCGGATTGTCGGCGAGATGGGGATAGCCGACGTGGCCCTGCTTGCCGTTGACGGTGAGTTTGCCGGTCAGCGAGCCACGCCGACCGATCTTGATCATGTCGCTCATCGCGACCGGATTGGTCGGTTCGCCCAGCAGGCAGTGGTCGAAGCGTTCGCCTCGTGCATGCGCCCAGTCGAGCAGTTTGACGGTGCCGTTGACGGCCGGGCCTTCCTCGTCGCCGGTGACGAGAAAGGCGATCGAGCCGGGAGCGTTCGGATTGTCGCGCCGGAAGCGCAGCGCCGCCGCCATCATCGCGGAAAGCCCGCCCTTCATGTCGCAGGCGCCGCGCCCATGCACAACGCCGTCTTCGAGGACGCCGCCGAAGGGATCACGCGTCCAGGCGGCTGCGTCGCCGACCGGCACGACATCGGTATGGCCAGCGATGACGAAAACAGGTCCCTCCGTGCCGATCCGGGCATAGAGGTTCTCGATCTCCGGCATGCCCGGCGCGGTGAAGACGGGCCGCTCGACGCGATAACCTTGCGCCGAGAGCACGGCATCGAGCAGCGTCAGTGCGCCGCCTTCATGCGGCGTCACCGATGGGCAGCGGATCAGTGCCTGCGTCAGAGCGACGGGGTCGAGGGGATCGAAGGCGAGTGCTGGCTTGTCCATCGTCCGGCTTTAGCATCGCCGTCGCGTCCTGCAAGCGGCTCTCCACCCTGCGCCGAGGGCATCAGGCCGAGATCAACCAGCGCGAACAGCCAGGCGATCAGCGAGACCGTGTCGAGCGAGGGCGCCCAGGCATAGGGCAGCCAGGGTTGCAACTGGCCAGGCAGCACAATCGTGCAGATCAGGATGATGCCGTAGAGCGGTGCGCTGCCGCGATCCGTCGCACGCTTGGCGGCCAGTGCCGCCCAAGGAAACAGCGCGAAGGCATTGGCGAAGGCGACGATCTGCTCTGCATGGAAGAAGGACAGCGCCGGTGCGAGTTGCTGGACGCCGAGCAGGGCCAGCGCGACCAGCGCGCTGCCCAGCCAGAAATGGCGCAGGCCGATGCGTCCTTCGAAATCGGTGAACAGGCGGAAAAAAAACATCGTTGAAGCTCCGATGTCGCCTTTCTGCCATGCCGCATCACGGCCGGAAAGCTTATGGTGAATAAACGGTTAACGCGGCCGCGAGCGGTCCTCTCCAGAAAACGCTTGAACGCCGCGCTCCGCGCCGCTAGCTGCGGCGGCAGGTGTTGGCATGGCGCAGACGAAATTCAGTTGCGGCGCGGACGTGGCTGCATCCGTTTGAGGGGCGCTTGGGCGCCCGAGCGAGGTTTGCGAGATGACCATCCGTTTCCACCGCGGCGACCTGCCTGATGGGTTCGACGCCGGCGCCAGCATTGCGATCGACACCGAGACGCTGGGCCTCAACCCGCATCGCGACCGGCTCTGCGTCATTCAGCTCTCGCGCGGCGACGGCACCGCCGACGTCGTCCAGATCCCGAAAGGCGCCGAGCGCCCGGCCAATCTGGTGCGCCTGCTGGAGGATCCGGCGGTCCTGAAGCTGTTCCATTTCGCGCGCTTCGATGTCGCGGTGCTGCGCCAGGCCTTCGGCGTCGTCACCGGCCCGATCTACTGCACCAAGATCGCCTCCAAGCTGACGCGCACCTATACCGACCGGCACGGGTTGAAGGATCTGGTGCGGGAGCTGCTCGGCGTCGACCTCTCCAAGCAGCAGCAATCCTCCGACTGGGGCGCTGACACGCTGAGCGACGCCCAGCTCACTTACGCGGCGTCGGATGTACTGCACCTGCACGCGCTGTATGCGCGGCTGGAGACGATGCTCGCCCGCGAGGGCCGCACGCATCTCGCCAGGGCCTGCTTCGACTTCCTCCCCTTCCGGGCCGAGCTCGATCTGGCGGGCTGGGCCGAGACCGATATTTTTGCCCATACTTGACAAATTATAAGCCATCTTGCGTCAGTCTGGCTGTGATTGGCCGGCGTGGGGGCGCGTGGCGGACGACACGAAAAAGCCGTTAGCGACTGCCATTGCGCGGGACATGACTGTGGCGATGACATCCAATGACTGGGCCGCCCGCCCTGTGGGGCCTATGACCCGCAGCGCTGCGGCCTTCGGAGCCGCGCGCCGGCACACCATGCTGGTGCGCTTCCTGCGCCGTGCCATTCCCTTTGGCGCGCTCGTCGCGGTTCTCGGCCTGATCGTGGTGCCGTTTCTGAATCCGCTGCGCGGCGTCGCCAATGTGTCGCTGGGTGCGGTCGGCATCACCGGCGGCAAGGTCCGGATGGAAACACCGCGCCTCTCGGGCTATCGCAAGGACAACCGGCCCTATGAGGTTACCGCCGAAGCCGCGCTCCAGGAAATCCGCAATCCGACGCAGGTCGAGTTGCAGAAGCTGACCGCCCGGCTCCAGATGGAGCGCGAGGGCTGGGTCACGGTGAACGCGAAGTCCGGTCTCTTCGACACGCAGAAGGAAAAGCTGCGGCTGGTCGACGATGTCCATGTCAAGACCGAGGCCGGCTACGACATTCGCATGCGGACCGCCGATGTTGACTTCAAGGGCGGCACAGTGGTGTCGAAGGAACCGGTCAAGGTCAGCCTGGGCACCACGACGATCGATGCCGATACGCTCGACGTGAAGGACAATGGCGCACTGATCGTTTTCCAGGGCCGGGTCCGCGCCTATATTCCGAATGCGCCTGCCGGGACGATCGCCGGTCCGGAGCGCGAGGGCAGCACGCCGCAGCTGGAATTGCTCCAGTCGTCGGGGCGCAATCCGCCCTCCGATGAGGCGTCTTCGACCGGCAATCAGCCGAACGGTACGGGACAGTGACATGCAGCTAGCCATTCACCCCTTCAGCTTCCTCCGTGTCGCGACAGGCTCCGCCGCAGCACTGATGTCCGTCGCTGTGGCGATGGCCGTCTTTGCCCCGCAGGATGCGCTGGCCCAGGCCCGTGCCCGTGGCGGCGCGAACTCGCCGCTCGGCGGGCTCGGCGGCGACAGCAAGGAGCCGATCAAGATCGACGCCGACAAGCTCGACGTGCTCGACAAGGACAATCGCGCCGTGTTCAGCGGCAATGTCGTCGCCGTCCAGGGCGAGACGACGGTTCGCTGCACGATCATGACCGTGTTTTATGAGGGCCGGGGCGGGCAGGGCGCCGGAGCGGCGCGCGCCACGGGCGCCCCTGCCGCGACGCCAACAGCGACTCCGGCCACGCCTGGGGCGCCGGCGGGGTCGGGAGACAGCTCGATCAAACGCATCGAGTGCAAAGGGCCGGTCACGGTGGTCTCGAAGACGCAGGCCGCGACCTCCGACAATGCCGTGTTCGACCGCGCCAACAACCAGGTCATCATGACCGGCAATGTTGCGCTGAACGACGGCCCCAACATCACGCGCGGTGAGAAGCTGACCTACAACACCGTCACCGGCATCGCCAATGTCGAGACCAACAAGGGCGGGCGCGTCCAGGGCTTCTTCGTGCCGAACTCGACGGAAGCCGGCAAGACAGACGCCAAGACCGGCACGAAGCCTGCGACCGGCGCCAAGCCAGCGACCCCGACCAACTGAGCCGGCCCTGGCCCGCGCCTACCCGGCGCGGTCCAGGCATCCGCAACTCCCAGACCAGGCGCAGTCCCTCGCAGTGACGATTTCCCACATGCCGCAATTCGACATGGCGCCCATCCGCGAGGCGTCGCCGACCCATCGGCGCAGCGCAGGGGTGTTCCGGCGCCTGTTCGGCCGCTTCGGTGGCAGTGAAAACGTGGTCGGCATCGGCGCCTCGGAAGCTGCGGCGATCGGCGGCGCCGGCATCCTCGCGGTCAGCGGTCTGCGCAAGAGCTATGGTGGCCGCATGGTCGTCAGCGATGCGAGCCTGCATCTGCGCCAGGGCGAGGCCGTCGGCCTGCTCGGCCCCAATGGCGCCGGCAAGACCACGATTTTCTATATGATCACCGGCCTCGTCGCCGCAGATCTCGGCACGATCTCGCTGGAAGGCCACGACATCACGCAGCTGCCGATGTACCAGCGCGCGCGGCTGGGCATCGGTTACCTGCCGCAGGAGGCCTCGATCTTTCGCGGCCTGAGCGTCGAGGACAACATCCGCGCCGTCCTCGAGGTGGTCGAGCCGAACCGGAAAGCCCGCGACCGGCAGCTCGATACGCTGCTGGAAGAGTTCAACATCGCGCGCCTGCGCAAGGCGCCCTCGATTGCGCTATCGGGCGGCGAGCGGCGGCGTTGCGAGATCGCCCGCGCGCTTGCCGGCAAGCCCTCCTTCATCCTGCTCGACGAGCCCTTCGCCGGCATCGATCCGATCGCGGTCGGCGACATCCAGGCGCTGGTGCGGCAGCTGACCGATCGTGGCATCGGCGTCCTGATCACCGATCACAACGTCCGCGAGACGCTGGGCTTGGTCGATCGCGCCTACATCATCCATTCGGGCCGCGTGCTGACCGAGGGCTCGCCGGCCGAGATCATCGCAAACCCGGACGTGCGCCGCGTCTATCTGGGCGAGGATTTCCGGCTTTAGGGCCAGTTCCCTGCGGCTTCGCCGCTGTCATCCCGGCGAAAGTCTAAAAAGAGGGCTGGGCTGGCGGTCGTTAACGGCTGCTGTGGTGCAGCGGCGGGCCTCGCTAATAGCGAATTCCAAACCTGCCATTTTGCGCTCATGTTGCAGTGCACGATTTTCCGTGCTCAATCATGAGGCAAGGCTTTGACGCGCCGGCCAGACGGCGCTAGTCTCCCCTCCAAGCAAGAAGTGTGCCGAATTGGCGCGCTGGCATGGAAGGGTCGATGCCGCAATGGCGATGATGCCGCGCATGGAGCTGCGCCAGGGCCAGTCCCTGGTGATGACGCCGCAGCTTCTGCAGGCGATCAAGCTTCTGCAATTGTCGCATCTCGAGCTGCAGAATTTCGTCGAGGGCGAACTCGAGCGCAATCCGCTGCTGGAGCGCGACGATGCCACCGACGGGCCGTTTCAGGCCAATGGCGGCGACAACGTGCATGCGGCGGATGCCGACAGCTACGATCGCGCCGAGAGTCTGAACAGCCAGGAGGGCATGGAAAACCGCCTCGGCACCGGGCTCGACAACGTCTTCCAGGGCGAGCAGCCGAGCGTGGCCAGGCTCGATACGCGCGGCGCCGACAGTCTCCCGATCATCGGTGGCGCCTATGGTGGTTCGGGCGGCTCCTTCGAGGAGGGGCCGGAGGGCTTCGAGAGTAGCCTGACGGTCGAGGCCTCGCTGCACGACCATCTCAGCACCCAGCTAGACCTTGCGGTCAATGATCCGGCCGACCGCTTGATCGGCCGCCATCTGATCGATGCGGTCGATGATTCCGGCTATCTAGGCGAGGCGCTGCCCGACATCGCCGAGCGGCTGGGCGTCTCGATTGCCCGTGTCGAAGGCGTCCTGCGTATCGTCCAGAGCTTCGATCCGTCAGGGGTGGCGGCACGCGACGTCTGTGAATGCCTCTCGATCCAGCTGCGCGATCGCGACCGCTTCGACCCCGCCATGCAGGTGCTCGTCGCCAATCTTCACCTCGTCGCCAAGCGCGATTTCGCTGCGTTGAAGCGCCTCTGCGGCGTCGATGACGAGGACATCGCCGACATGGTCGCCGAGATCCGGCGGCTCGATCCCAAGCCCGGACGCGGCTTCGGCGGCTCGACGGCCGAGACGGTGGTGCCCGACGTCTTCATCCGCGCCGCGCCCGATGGCTCCTGGCTGGTCGATCTGAACCCCGACACGCTACCGCGTGTGCTGATCAACCAGACCTATCACGCCAAGGTCTCGAAGGCCGCCCGCAAGGACGAGGACAAGGCCTTCATCGCCGAATGCCTGCAGACGGCAAACTGGTTGACGCGGTCGCTGGAGCAGCGCGCCCGCACCATCCTCAAGGTCGCCAGCGAGATCGTGCGCCAGCAGGACGGCTTCTTCGCCCATGGCGTCGAGCATCTGCGGCCGCTGAACCTCAAGACGGTCGCCGACGCCATCGGCATGCATGAATCGACCGTCTCGCGCGTCACCTCGAACAAATACCTGATCTGCTCGCGCGGCGTCTTCGAGATGAAGTATTTCTTCTCGGCCGCGATCGCCGCCACCGGCTATGGCGAGGCCCATTCGGCCGAAGCCGTGCGCTTCCGTATCAGGCAGATGATCGACGACGAGGCGCCGGCCGACGTCCTCTCCGACGACGCGATCGTGGCGCGGCTGAAAGCCGGCGGCATCGACATCGCCCGCCGGACCGTCGCCAAATACCGCGAATCCCTGCGGATTCCCTCCTCCATGGAGCGGCGCCGCGAGAAGGTTGCGATGGCGATGGGCAGCCGCTGAGGCATTTTGTTCCGAAGGTTCGGTGCATGGATGCCATGTCGGCCCCGCTGCATTGACATCGCGGACTCACGGTCCTTAGCTCCCATGGATGGCCGATCTCCTGGCCATGGCTAAACAAGGGGAAGCACTCCATGAGCTTGCGAATCTCCGGCAAGAATCTCGATGTCGGCGAGGCCCTGCGCGGCCAGGCCGAGGCCCGCGTGGCTGCCGCTCTCAGCAAATATTACGAGGGTGGCTATCAGGGCCACGTCACGGTCGGAAAGGACGGCACTGCCTTCAAGACGGACGGCGTGCTGCATCTGTCCTCGGGAATCACGCTCGAAGCCTCAGGCACGGCGCATGACGCTTATGCCAGCCTCGACAAGATGGCTGAACGTATCGAGAAGCGCCTGCGTCGCTACAAGCGACGCCTCAAGGATCGCTCCGCGCAGACCAATGGCCGCGAGCCCGGCGTCGAAATCCCCAGCTATGTGATTGCGGCTCCCGATGAGGAAATCGAGGAGATCGAGCTCGACGGAGCCGGCGACAACCCCGTGATCGTCGCCGAATCGACCAAATCCCTGCATGTCATGACGGTCGGCGACGCCGTTGCGGAGCTCGACCTGACCGGTGCGCCGGTGATCATCTTCCGCCATGCTGGCAATGGCAGGACGAACGTCGTATACCGCCGCCGCGACGGCAATATCGGCTGGATCGATCCGCCGTCCGCATTGTCGTAGGTCTGGCGGGCGACCGCGCGACCCCCGAACCTGACCCTGCCGCAAGCCTCTTCGATCGCGGCATGGGACATGCATGGACTGGCGCATGACGCTGATTGATCTCCTGACACCTGCAGCGGTGATTTCGCCGCTGCGGGCCAATGGCAAGAAGCAGGCGCTGCAGGAACTGGCGCAGCATGCGGCGCGTGTCGGCGGCCTGCCTGAACGTGATCTCTATGAGGCGCTGCTTCAGCGTGAGCGCCTGGGCTCGACCGGCATCGGCGATGGCATCGCTATCCCGCATGGCCGCATGCCGGGTATCGATCGGCTGATCGGGCTGTTTGCCCGTGCCGAGAAACCGATCGACTTCGAGGCGCTCGACGGCCAGCCGGTCGACATCATCTTCGTGCTGATCGCGCCAGAAGGCGCCGGTGCCGACCATCTCAAGGCATTGGCCCGCGTCGCCCGCGTGCTGCGCAACCAGGCGGTGCTCGAACAGGTCCGCAGCATTCGCGATCCCGCGGCGATCTATGCGATCCTGGCAGAGACGGCCGCCAAGGCGGCGTAAGCGCAGCGCGACCGCGCGCGATGTGCCGGGCGCGCGGCTGGCCGAGCCCCTCGCAATCTCCCGCACTCTCGCGCTCTCTTGCATTTGACCAGATCGCAACATCGTCTATTCGATCCGGCGATCCTTCCTGGTGCAGCGCACCGAGGGACCGCCGTTCAATGCCGGAGTGCCGCCGATGGCCTATACCCATGTCGATCTCTTTCCGCTCGGCGAGGACAAGACGCCCTATCGCAAGCTCGGCAGCGACGGTGTCACGGTCGAGAAGCTCGGTGATCGCGAGGTCCTGAGCGTTTCACGTGAGGCGATCCGCAGCCTCAGCGAACAGGCCTTCATCGACATCAACCATCTGCTGCGACCGGGCCATCTCGCCCAGCTCTCGAAGATCCTCGACGATCCCGAGGCGACCTCGAACGACAAGTTCGTCGCCTATGACCTGCTCAAGAATGCCAATATCGCTGCCGGCGGCGTGCTGCCGATGTGCCAGGATACCGGCACCGCGATCATCATGGGCAAGAAGGGCCGCATGGTCTGGACCGCAGGCGAAGACGAGCAGGCCTTGGGCGAGGGCGTCGCGGACGCCTATTTCAAGCGCAATCTGCGCTATTCGCAGGTCGCGCCGCTCTCGATGTTCGAGGAGAAGAACACCGCCACCAACCTGCCGGCCCAGATCGACATCTATGCGGAAGGTGAGGACGCCTACAAATTTCTCTTCGTCGCCAAGGGCGGCGGCTCGGCCAACAAGACCTTCCTGTTCCAGGCGACGCCTTCGCTCCTGACCAAGGACCGGATGATGGCCTTCCTGAAGGAGAAGATCCTGACGCTCGGCACGGCCGCCTGCCCGCCCTATCACCTTGCCATCGTCATCGGCGGCACCTCGGCCGAGCAGAACCTCAAGACCGTCAAGCTCGCCTCGACGAAATATCTGGACGCGCTGCCGACCTCCGGATCGCCCTCGGGCCACGCCTTTCGCGACCTCGAGATGGAGGAGGAGGTCCACAAGATGACGCAGGCGCTCGGCGTCGGCGCCCAGTTCGGCGGCAAGTATTTCTGCCATGACGTGCGCGTCGTCCGGCTGCCGCGACATGGCGCCTCGCTGCCGATCGGGCTCGGCGTCTCCTGCTCGGCCGATCGTCAGGCCAAGGGCAAGATCACCCGGGACGGCATCTTCCTCGAGGCGCTGGAGACGGACCCCTCGAAATACCTGCCCGAGGTCGAGGACGCCTCGCTCGGCGGCGATGTCGTCAAGGTCGACCTCAACCGGCCGATGAGCGAAATCCTGGCGACACTGACGAAGTATCCGGTCAAGACCCGGCTGTCCCTCACCGGCACGATCATCGTCGCGCGCGATTCCGCCCACGCCAAGATCCGCGAGCGGCTGGAAAGCGGGCAGGGCATGCCCGACTATCTCAAGAACCACCCGGTCTATTATGCCGGCCCGGCCAAGACGCCCGACGGCATGGCCTCGGGGTCGTTCGGGCCGACGACGGCAGGCCGCATGGACTCGTTCGTCGACCAGTTCCAGTCCTTCGGCGGGTCCATGGTGATGTTGGCCAAGGGCAACCGCTCGGCCGCCGTGCGGGAAGCCTGCAAACGCCATGGCGGCTTCTATCTCGGCTCGATCGGCGGTCCCGCCGCACGCCTGGCGCAGGACTGCATCCGGAAGGTCGAGGTCCTCGAATATCCCGAACTCGGCATGGAGGCTGTCTGGCGCATCGAGGTCGAGGATTTCCCCGCCTTCATCGTCATCGACGACAAGGGCAACGACTTCTTCAAGGAGTTGAACCTCGGATGAGGGGCATCGCACTTTTGGGCCTCGCACTCGCCCTGGTCCCGGTTTCCGAAGCGGCCTACGCCCAGAACCAGCCGGCAACCTGTTCGCGCGACCTCTTCCAGAACGAGGGCGCGCTACGCCGGCAGCAGACGCGGCTCGCTGGCGTGGCGAATGCCGATCTGGCGACCCAGTGTCGGACATGGCGCGAGCATGTCGGCTTCCTGCAGAGTTCGCGCGCCGTCTTTGCGACCTGCCAGAGCGGCGCCCAGCGCGAGCAGAATGTCGCCATGATGGATTCCGAACTGGCAGATTACCGCGTCCTGCTCTCCAGCCGCTGCGGCAAGCGCTGAACGCCATTGGCCGAGAACCCGCGAGAAGGACCCCGATGACCGAACAGCCCCAGCCGCCGCTCCAGATTGCCGTCGTGCCGGTGACAGCGTTCCAGCAGAATTGCTCGATCATCTGGTGCACGAAGACGATGCAGGCGGCGATCGTCGATCCCGGCGGCGATGTTCCGATCATTCTCGGCGCGCTCAAGGAGATCGGCGTGACGCCGGCCGCGATCTGGCTGACCCATGGCCATCTCGACCATGCCGGCGGTGCGACCGAACTGTCGGAGACGCTGTCGATCCCGGTGATCGGGCCGCATGAGGCCGACAAGTTCCTGCTCGACGATCTGCCGACCTCGGGGCTGCGCTTCGACATCCTCGACATGAAGGCGGTGACGCCGACGCGCTGGCTCGCCGAGGGCGACGAGATCTCGGTCGGGGAGGTGGGCTTCTCCGTCCAGCATGTGCCGGGCCATACGCCCGGCCATGTCACCTTCTTCCAGAAGGATCTGCGCTTCCTGCTTGCCGGCGACACGGTCTTCGCCGGCTCGGTCGGCCGCACCGATTTTCCCTATGGCAGCCACGAGACGCTGATCGCCGGCATCAAGGCCAAGCTTCTGCCGCTTGGCGACGACGTGCAGTTCCTACCCGGGCATGGGCCGGCGAGCACGCTGGGCGAGGAGCGGCTCAACAACCAGTTCCTGCGGGACTGATCGCGCCTTCAGCCGACATGTCGCGGCGACGTTCATCCCGCCGCGAACTGGTCCCAGGCGCGTAACGCATCGGCGGCGTACATCAAGGCCGGGCCGCCGCCCATATAGACGGCCATCGCCGCGACTTCGGCGACCTCGGCACGTGTCGCGCCCAGCCCCGTCAGAGCCTTGGCGTGAAAGCCGATGCAGCCGTCGCAGCGCTGCGTGATCCCGATCGCGAGAGCGATCAGTTCCTTGGTCTTCTTGTCGAGCTGGCCGTCGGCGCCGGCTGCCTTCGCCAGGGCATGGAACCCCTGCATCGCGTCCGGTGCGAGTTTTCGGAGTTCGCCCGTATAGGCCGAAATGTCTCGCGTGATCTCGCGGTAGTCCTTCGTCATGACGGTTCCTTCCTGGACGCTTTACAATTCATAGAATCATGATATTAGAAAAACATGTAATGTAAAGAGGGATCGCAATGGACCTGACCGAAGCGATGTCCGGGCAGGCGACCGAGGTGGCGGATTTTCTCAAGGGGTTGGCGAGCCCGCACCGGCTGCTCATCCTGTGCGCGTTGTCGAAAGGCGAGCGCAGCGTCTCGGATCTGATCGCGCAAACCGGCATTGCACAGACATCGATGTCGCAGCATCTCGCCAAGTTGAAGGCCGAGAAGATCGTCGACTTCCGCCGGGAGCATCGTGTGCTGAAGTACTACATCGACCATCCCGCCGTGATGGAAATCATGGCGGTTCTATACGTTCACTTTTGCGGGAAGGCTTCAACGTGACGCAGACGATAGAGGCGCGGCTGGCCGCGCAATGGCTGGCGGCGGGCGAGGCCGTGCTGGTCGATGTCCGCGACCCTGACGAGTTTAAGGGGGAGCACATCGCCTGTGCTATGTCGGTGCCGCTCGACGCCGTGCCGGGCGTGTTCTCCAGCCCGCAAGCTTGCACTGGCCGCAAGGTGATTTTCCAGTGCCAGAAAGGCGCGCGCGGCGAGAAGGCCTGCACCATGACCGGCAACGCGGCGGGGCGCGAAGTCTATAATCTCGACGGTGGGATCGAGGGCTGGAAGGCGGCTGGCCTTCCTGTCGTCCGCTCAGGCGGCGGTGCGCCGTCGCTCTTCCGGCAGGTGCAGGTCGGGGTCGGCGCCTTCGTGTTCCTGGCCGTGCTTGCCGGCTTCTCGGGCTGGCGCCCTGGCTTCGCGCTGGCCGGCTTCTTCGGGGCTCTGCTGATCTTCGCGGGCGTCACAGGCTGGTGCGGGCTGGGGCTGCTGTTATCGCGGATGCCCTGGAACAGATCCGGCCGGTCGGCGGCGTGAAGGCTGAAAACGAAAAGACCCGCAGCGGAAATCCGCTACGGGCCCTGGAAGAACCAACGGCCATGTCCTGAACGGGTGCGCGTACATCCGGCGTCAAACGTTCGGCTCATGGCCGTCTTCTGCGGCGCTGGAGGACTTTGGAACGTCCTCGACATCGCCGTGACGCTCATATGGGTGAGCAATGCGGCGGTTTCAAGATGGCGTCCGCTCAGGCGTCGAAGACACCCAGCAGAAAATCGCTCTTGCCGACGTGAATGCCGTTCTCGCGCAGGATGTTGTAGGCGGTCGCGGCGTGGAAATAGAAATTCGGCAGGGCAAAGCGCGTCACATAGACCTCGCCCTTCAACGTCACCGTCGCCGAGGGGCCGCGCGGGAAGGTGACGTCCTTGGCAAGGCCGGCATCGAGCGCCGCATCGTCGGCCGCCGCGACGAAGGCCAGAACCTTGGCGATGCGCGCCTTGAGTTCCTCGACGGTCTTTTCCTCATCGGGAAATTTCGGATTCTCGCCGCCGCCGACCCGCGCCACCAGATTCTTGGCGAAATCGCAGGCAAGCTGGACCTGCCGCGTGAACGGCAGCATGTCGGGCGCGAGCCGCGAGGACAGCAGAACGGCGGGGTCGATCTTGCGCTCGGCGGCCTGGGTCACGGCCTTGTCGAGAATGGCGTCGAGCGCCTTGAGCGTCTGGGTGACGCCGGAGAGAACGGCGCGGGTGGTGAGCGTCATGGGGCTATCCTCGAAAAACGAAAACGGGCCCGGAGAGGGCCCGCTGCGTCGCCGATATAACATCTGCGTCGTCGATTACATCGGCGCGGCGCGATCGATCGTCCCGCCTCAGTCCTTGGCGCGCTCGACATAGGAGCCGTCGGTCGTCATCACGACGATGCGCACGCCCGGGCCGATATGCGGCGGCACGGCGGTGCGCACGCCATTGACCAGGATCGCCGGCTTGTAGGAGGACGACGCCGTCTGGCCCTTGGTGACCGGCTCGGTCTCGGCGACCTCGACGGTGACGCGCTGCGGCAGCTCGATCGAGACGGCCCTCTCCTCGAACACGGACAGCGAAACCTTCATGCCTTCCTGGAGATAGGGCGCCATATCGCCGACCACGTCGCCGTCGACATTGATCTGCTCGAAGGTTTCGGGGTTCATGAAGACGTACTGCTCGCCGTCCTGGTAGAGATAGGTGTAGTCGCGATCCTCGACATAGGCGCGCTCGACCTGCTCGGTCGTCTTGTAGCGCTGCGTCATCTTGGTACCGTCATGGATCCGGCGCATGTCGATCTGCGTCGTCGGCGTGCCCTTGCCGGGGAAGAAGCTCTCGGCCGAGAGAACCGAGCAGAGATGCCCGTCGAGTTCGAGCACATTGCCCTTGCGGACGGAGGAGGCGATGACCTTGACCATATGGAGCTGTCCTGAGCTTGCGCTGCGCCTTGCGCGCATTGTGCGAATTCGTTGCCGCGCAACTACCGCATTAAGGGCCGAAACGGAAGCGGCCGCGCCGTTCTCAAACGCTCCGTCGCTTGACATCCTGTGGGCGTAGATACAATTAAACTGTGAAGATCACGTTCGACCCGGCAAAGAACGAGCGCAACATCCGCGAACGCGGATTGAATTTCACGTTGGTCGACGGGTTCGCCTGGGAATCCGCCCAGACGCATGAGGACAAGCGCTTCGTTTATCCGGAGCCGCGCTTTGTTTCATCTGGATTGATCGGCGGCCGCGTTTTCGTGGTCTGCTTCACACCGATCCCCGACGGCCATCCGCGTGATCAGTTTTCGCAAGGCGAACGCAAGGGAGGTGGCGACATATGAGCAAGCGGCAGATTAAGACGGCATTCGACCTTCCACCTCTCACTGACGAGGAAGGAGAGGTGCGCGAACTCACCGAGGCCGATTTCGCCTTGGCGCGCCCCGCCTATGAGGTGCTGCCTCCCTATCTCGTCGAATTGATGCGCGAACATCGGCGCGGCCGCGGCGAACGCGGACCCCAAAAAGCCCCCACCAAGAAGCTGGTCTCCCTGCGGCTCGATCAGGACGTTCTGGAGCGGGCGAAGGCGGGCGGCCCCGGCTGGCAGACCCGCATCAACGACATCCTGCGCGAAGCGCTGCTCAAGCAGGCAGGCTGATCGCCGGTCATGACAGCAGGCCACCCGCCCTTCTGGCGGCCCGACATCCATGCCGACCGGCGCCCGGCGCTGCTGGCGCGCAACCGCATCAAGGCGGCACTCCGGCGCTGGTTCGAGGTGCGCGATTTCGTCGAGGTCGAGGCGGCGATCCTGCAGGTCTCGCCCGGCAACGAGACGCATCTGCACGGCTTCGGCACGACCTTGATCGACGATGCCGGCGCGGGCCATCCCTATTATCTGCACACCTCGCCCGAATTCGCCGCCAAGAAGCTGCTGGCGGCGGGCGAGCGCCGCATCTTCGATTTCGCCCGCGTCTTCCGCAACCGTGAGCGCACGGCCCTGCACCACCCGGAATTTACGATGCTGGAATGGTATCGTGCCGGCGAGGACTATGAGACGCTGATGCAAGACAGCGCCGCGCTCATGGCGGAGGCGGCGCGGGCTGCGGGCGCAGTTACGCTGCGCTGGCGCGGCGTCGAGGCCGATCCCTTCGTCGAGCCCCAGCGCCTGACGCTGCAACAGGCCTTCATCCACCATGCCGGCATCGACCTGCTGCGCACGGTGACCGCCGACCACGAGGTTGATCGCGGCGGGCTTGCCGCGGATGCGATCGAGGCTGGCATCCGTGTCGCCGAAGACGACACATGGTCCGACATCTTCAGCCGCATCCTGTCCGAGAGGATCGAACCTCATCTGGGCCGTGGCCGCGCCACGATCCTGTGCGAGTACCCGATCTCGGAGGCCGCGCTTGCCCGTCCCAAGCCCGGCGATCCCCGTGTGGCGGAGCGCTTCGAGCTCTATGCCTGCGGCGTTGAACTCGCCAATGCCTTCGGTGAACTGACCGACGCAGGTGAGCAGCGCCGGCGCTTCGAGGCGGACATGGACGAGAAGCAGCGCATCTATGGCGAGCGCTATCCGATCGACGAGGATTTCCTCGCCGCGCTTGCGCAGATGCCGCAAGCGAGCGGCATCGCGCTGGGTTTCGACCGGCTGGTGATGCTTTGCACCGGTGCGCGCCGCATCGAGGACGTGCTCTGGACGCCGGTCGCCGAACCGGGCAGGGGAGGGGCATGACGATCCACACTCCGCTCCGCAGCATCGATGCGCTGATCGCGCAGGGCCTTGTCGCGCCCGATCGGCGCGCGGCGCTCGATGCGGTGGCGGCGCGCTATGCGGTCGCGGTGACGCCGGCCATGGCGGGTCTCATCGACCCCGCCGATCCCGCCGACCCGATCGCGCGGCAGTTCATCCCCGATCCCGCCGAACTCGTCACCATGCCGCAGGAGCTCGCCGATCCGATCGGCGACGACGCGCATTCGCCGGTCGAGGGCGTGGTGCATCGCTATCCCGACCGCGCCTTGCTCAAGCTCGTCCATGCCTGCCCGGTCTATTGTCGCTTCTGCTTCCGTCGCGAGATGGTGGGGCCCGGCGGCGACGCGCTGACCGGCGACAAGCTCGATGCGGCGCTGGCCTATCTCGCCGATCACCCCGAGATCTGGGAGGTGATCATGACCGGTGGCGACCCCTTCATCATGTCGGCCCGCCGTGTGCGCGACGTCGCCCGCCGGCTTGCCGCAATCCCCCATATCAAGGTCGCGCGCTGGCATACGCGCGTGCCGATCGTCGATCCCGAGCGCATCACCACCGATTATGCGAAGGCCCTGCGCGTTCCCGGCAAGGCGAGCTACATCACTGTTCATGCCAACCATCCGCGCGAGTTCACCGCCGCCGCCTGTGCGGCGATGGCGAGGCTCGCCGATGCCGGCCATGTCCTGCTCAGCCAGAGCGTGCTGCTCAAGGGCGTCAACGCCGATGTCGAGACGCTGTCGGCGCTGATGCGGGCCTTCGTCGAGAACCGGGTGAAGCCCTATTACCTGCACCACCCCGATCTCGCGCCCGGTACGGCGCGCTTCCGGCTTTCGCTGGAGGAGGGGCAGGCCCTCGTCAAAAGCCTGCGAGGCCATCTTTCAGGGCTGTGCCAGCCGACCTATATCCTCGACATCCCCGGCGGGGCAGGAAAGATCCCGGTTGGCCCCGCTTTTCTGTCGGCCTGCGAGACGCCCGGCGCCGAGGCTCTTGCCGAAGACCGCCATGGCGCGCGCCACAGCTATCCGCCGGCGTGACGGCCAACTGCGAAGGACATTCACATGCAGGACAAACTGCCGATCGCGATCGTCTCCGACATCGCCTGCCCCTGGTGCTTCATTGGCAAGGCCAGGCTCGAGACGGCGCTTGCCCGCCATGGCCTGACCGAGCGCGTCGCCATCACCTGGCTGCCCTATGAGCTCAATCCCGACATGCCGGCCGAAGGCATGGACCGCACGCAATATCTCGAGGCGAAGTTCGGTGCCGGAAAGCGCCGCGAGATCGAGGTGCGCCTGTCGGAGGCCGCGCTTGAAAGCGGGGTCACCTTCAACTGGCCCGGCGTGACGAGGAGCGTCAACACCCGCATGGCGCATATGCTGGTGGCTGCGGCCGCGACGGTCCAGCGCGGCGGCGACATGACCGCGGCGCTGTTCAAGGCCTATTGGCAAGATGGCCGCGACATCGGCGATCTCGAAACGCTGGTCGCGATTGCGGTCGAACAGGGCTTCGACGAACAGGCGGCGCGCGACGAACTCGCCAATGGCGAATTGCGCGAGACCATCATTGGACTCGAGGCCCATGCCGCCCAGGTCGGCGTTACCGGCGTGCCCTTCTTCATCGTCGACGGCAAGCTCGCGGTCTCGGGCGCGCAAACGCCCGATGTCTGGGCCCAGGTCTTCGCGCAGGTGACGCAGGACGCCGCCTGAAAACCATGGGCTGTGCCCTGGAGCCGACGACTATGGCTTGAACTGCTCCCAGGTGACCTTTGTGGCATTCAGCGTCATGCCTTCCGTCTGTATCTAGTCGCCGTAGCCTCCGATCGCCTGAAACGACGTGATGAGCACGTTCGTCAGCTTGTATGTGAGGTACAGGATATTCGTCTTGTCGCTGTAGAGTTCGATTGCGACCAGGTCAGCTCGTGGCGGTCAGCTTCACGCGAAGGCGCTCCACATGGGAACCTTCAAATGGATGATGTGCGCTCCCTGCAGGCTTGCAAGCCTGCGCGAATCATGGCCCATCGCCGCAGGCAGCGGAGGGCGCGATGGCACAGAAGATCAACGATCTCCGCGACCGCATGATCATCGCGCTCGACGTGCCGACGATCTGGGACGCCTACCGCATCGTCTCGACGCTGGGCGACGGCGCGACCTTCTACAAGATCGGCTACAGGCTGGCCTTTGCCGGTGGTCTTGATCTGGCCCGCCAGCTTTCGGCCGAGGGCAAGAAGGTCTTTCTGGATCTGAAACTCCACGACATCGGCAACACGGTCACCGAAGGGGTCGAAGCCCTGACCAAGCTTGGCGTCACCTTCCTGACCGTTCATGCCTATCCCCAGACCATGCGAGGCGCCGTGGAAGGCAAGGGAGACGCCGCGCTGAAGCTGCTCGCGGTCACGGCGCTGACCTCCTATGACGATGTCGATCTGCGCGATGCTGGCTACGGCCTCGCGGTGCGCGATCTCGTGCGGCTGCGCGCCGAGCAGGCCCGCACCGCCGGCATCGACGGCATCGTCTGCTCCGCCGCCGAGGCCGCGATCGTGCGCGATGTGATCGGCCGCGACATGGTCATCGTCACGCCGGGGATCCGCCCGGCCGATAGCGCCGCGGGCGATCAGAAGCGCACCCTGACGCCGGGCGAGGCGATCCGCGCCGGTGTCGACCATCTCGTCGTCGGGCGTCCCATCATCCGCGCGGCGGACCCGCGTGCAGCGGCGGCTGCGATCATGGACGAGATCGCAGCCGCCTCCTAAGCTCCCGCTCGATCCGATTCACCCGGACATGATGCAACCAGACGGATGACGAGCATGCCCAAGGGATATGTCATCGGCCGCGCCAAGGTCAGCGACGCGACGAAATGGGCGGCCTATGCCGCCAAGGCCTCCGAGGTCATGAAGATTTATGGTGGTACGCCGATCGTGCGCGGCGGCCAGATGACGGTGGGCGAGGGCGAAGGCCGCGCCCGCAACGTCATCATCGAATTCGCGGATTTTGCCTCGGCGCGATCCTACCTGTTCTCGCCCGAATATGCAGAGGCGCGGAAGCTGCGCGAGGGCGCCGGCGACATCGATCTCGTCGTGGTCGAGGGAGCCTGACCATGGCGAAGGGCTACTGGATCGCGCGCGTCGATGTCGAGAACGAAGAGGAGTATGCCCGGTACCGCGCGCTGAACGCGGTTGCCTTCGCGAAGTATGGCGCGAAGTTCCTGGTTCGCGGCGGCGAGTACAAGCTCGCGCGCGGCGAGGGCCGCAAGCACAACGTCGTCCTCGAATTCAAGGACGAGGCGACGGCGCGGGCCTGCTACGCCTCGCCGGAATATCAGGAGGCGGTGAAGCATCTCGCCCAGGTCGGCCAAGTCGATCTCATCATCATCGGCGGCCATGACGGGGCCCAGCCCGGCGACTGAGAAACATGCGCATTCTGGACAAGCCGATGCTGACCGCTATCGGCGTGATCAGCGGCACCTCGATGGACGGCATCGACGTCTCGATCGTCACCAGCGACGGGCGCGATGTCGTCAGCTTCGGCGCCGGAGCCTCCTATCCTTATCGTGACAGCACACGTCAGGCGCTCCAGGCCCTGATCGCGGAAGCGGAGCGTGCACTGACCGAGCCGCTGGTCGAGATGGAGGCGGCTGTCACAGCCGACCACCTCGCGGCGATCCGGCGCTTCATCACGGAACAGGGGATCGGCCCGGGCAGGATCGATCTCGTCGGGCTGCACGGCCAGACGGTCTATCACCGCCCGCAGCAGCGCTTCACGCGGCAGTTGATCGACGGGCCGGCCGTGGCCGAAGCCCTCGGCATCCCGACGGTCGATCGCTTCCGCTATGCCGATGTGGCGGCAGGCGGGGAGGGGGCGCCCTTCGCCCCGCTCTATCACCGCGCTTTGGCGCAGGGGATGGAACAGCCGGTGATGGTGCTCAACCTCGGCGGCGTCGGCAACGTCACCTATATCGATGGGAACGAGGTCATAGCCTTCGACACCGGCCCCGCCAGCGCGCTCCTCGACGACTTCGTGCTGCGCCGGCTCGGGCGCGCCTATGACGCTGATGGCGCGCTCGCCGCGAGCGGCCGCGTCCATGACGATCTCGTCGCGGCCTTCATGGACAATCCCTTCTTCGACAGGCCGGCGCCGAAATCGCTCGACCGCAATGATTTCCATCGCCGGGCCCAGATCGTCGAACCGCTCTCCGACGCAGACGGCGCCGCGACGCTTGCAGCCTTCACCGTCGAGAGCCTGGTCGCGGCGCTGCGCCATGTGCCGCGCGCGCCCCGGCGATGGCTCGTGGGGGGCGGGGGGCGGCTCAACTGCCATGTCATGACGCGCCTGTCCCAACGCCTCGGCGTGCCGGTCGAACCGGTGGAGGCTGCGGGCTGGGACGGGGACGCGCTGGAGGCGCAGCTCTTCGCCTATCTCGCGATCCGCTCGGTCAAGGGCCTGCCGCTGAGCCTGCCGGGGACGACCGGCGTGCCGCGGCCGCTGACGGGCGGGCGACTCAACCCGATCAGCTGATGTCACAAATCTGTCGATGGCAGGCGGCTATGCAAGGGCAGCGCTGATCCATCGACGATTCGTCGATTCCCAGAAATTCAGCGCAAAACGGCGTTCGAAGCCCTCAATCGGGGCGTTCGGCAGGCCGATGAGGGTGCCAAAGCCACTCTCCATGCGCGGCAGGACGCACAAACGCGACCTGCGCCGCAATTTTTTCAAATCCTGTGTTGACACCGTTGGGTGGTGGCCCCTATAAAGCGCCCATCGAGACGGCGCCGCCGCTGAGCGGCGCTGTTGACGCGCTTCCTAGAGACGCTAAGGCGAGCTAGCCGAGAGATCGGTTGCTTTGCTGTCTGTTGTGTAGCCACGCTGTTTGACAACTGAAGACAGAAAGAGAAACGTGGACGGCGGAGTTCTTGCGGATCCGGTCTAAGGACTGGATCGAACGAGACTTCGGTG
>NZ_JBFUDG010000018.1:0-40061 GCF_056404835.1 Allobosea sp. P2_B12
TCGATCACCCCAGACTTCCTGATTTGCCTGGAAGACGGCCAGAAATTCAAATCGCTGAAGCGTCATATCGGGAATAAATATGGGCTGACGCCGCAGGAGTACCGCGTAAAATGGGGCTTGCCAGCCGACTACCCGATGGTCGCTCCCAGCTATGCCGAGGCGCGGTCAGTATTGGCAAAATCGATTGGGCTTGGGCGCAAGCCAGCGGCGGCCCCAGTCCCGGCCCCCGAGCCGGTTAAGCCAACCAGAGCGAAGCGGGTGACGAAGGCCAAGGCGTCAGCCTAACGGGCCCTATGCTGCCTTGCCGCGATCGCATTGCGCTCTGCGGCCGGGCCCTTGTGTCATTTCATCCAATTCGATCCGCGCACCCGATCGTACGGGTTGGACGACTCGCCGCCAATGCGCTCTCTGAACCATGCAGCGACTGCCGCGACGATATAGGGGCGTGTATCAGTAAAGCCAGCAGCCAAGGCTAGTCCCGCGAGGCATCGCGGCCGATCTGATCGCCGTTCTCGTCGCCGTGACGAGTGGCGTGCCTCTGTCCTTGCTAACGCGCTCCGTTCGCCGCTCGTTCAATCATTTCCATCGAGGCTAGAGCGGTTCCGCCGAACGTTGAATCGATTGTGATGTGACGAGCTCGGTTCGGGCTGATTCAACCTCCCTGTTGAAGGAGGTGACGGATGGCGCGAGCTCTGAGTGATGATCTTCGCATACGTGTTCTGAAGGCTTCGACGGATGGGTGTTCGGCCCGCCAGGCGGCGGCGCGGTTCGGCGTCGGGATCTCGACCGCGATCCGGTGGGTTGCCCGGGCCAGGACAGGCGAGCGGACGGCCCGTCCACAAGGCCGGCGTCGCGGCTCGAGCCTCGATGCGCATGAAGCCTTCATCGTCGCTCTGATCGAGGAGCGTCGGGACATCACGCTGCATGAGATGGCGGCACGGCTCCTTGCCGAGCGCACCGTCTCCATCCGCCGCAGCGCGCTGAGCGCCTGGCTTCGCGGACGGGGCTGGACGTTCAAAAAAAGTCCGCCCATGCACTGGAGCAGGAGCGACCCGACGTCCTGAAGCGGCGGCAGGACTGGTTCGAGGCCCAGCCCGATCTCGATCCCCAGCGGCTCGTCTTCATCGACGAGACCGGCCTGTCGACCAAGATGGCCCGCCTCCGCGGCCGTGCACCGCGCGGAGAGCGCTGTCGGGCTGGCATTCCTCACGGACATTGGAAGACGACGACCTTCGCAGGAGCCCTGCGCCTCGGCGGCATGACCGCCCCGTTCGTCTACGATGGTGCCATGAACGGCACGGTCTTCCTCGCCTATGTCGAGCAGGTGCTGGTTCCCACGCTCAAGCCGGGCGACATCGTCGTCATGGACAACCTGCCGGCCCACAAGCCGGCGGGCGTTCGCGAGGCGATCGAACGCGCCGGCGCCACGCTCGCGTTCCTGCCGCCCTACAGCCCCGACTTCAATCCGATCGAGAACGCCTTCGCCAAGCTCAAAGCCATCCTCCGAGCCAGGGCCGAGCGCAGCATCGACGCTCTCTGGGACGCCGTCGGCGCAATCGTCGGCCTGTTCTCTCCACACGAATGCGCCAACTACTTCAAGGCCACCGGATATGAACCAGATTAAACCGAAAACGCTCTAGGATTTCTTCGAAACGAGGGGCTTCGCCGAAAATCATGGCGTCATGTTTGCATAGTCGCGCGCAAGCGCGTCGATCATTGCTGGTGTCGGCACGAGTGCAAATGATCCGGTTGCGGCCGTGGCCAGGTCGTAGTCGGTCCGGTTGAAGAACATGAGCGCATGGCGAACACAGTCTGCTCCCAGCGCAGCATCGGGTAATGCTGTCCGGCCGATGTCAGATGCGAAGAGGCAGTGGAGATCATAGAAGTGCCGCGAAACCCGCTGGCCTGCCTGGCGCAGCTCGCCGCGGCGCTCGAACCAGCGCCGCAAGCCGTGTGCGATCACGATCTTATCCCAAAACGTGCGCTCCCCATTGATCGTTGTGACATTCGGAACCGTGAGATCGAGTCCGCCCGCATCGTCGGCAATGTATGGCCGGATGTTCCTGGGCTGGTTTGGGTCGAGTGCCGACTTGGCGCCGGACTCGATCCGCACTGCCGGTCGCACGTAGGACTCGTCGCGCGGCTCTACCTCTGGATACCAGACCAGAAGCGTCTGTCGGTCGGGGTCTGCCTCATCGATCTCGACTCGGCCTTTTCCGTCCGTCGCTGCAGCAAGGTGTTCGGCCAGGAATTCGTGCAGCGCGCCGGTGATATAGCTGCGACAGGCGTCGCGAATCGCGCCTAGGCGAGCACGGCGCTTGTTGTTCGACAGTGCCTCGAGCTCTTCCACGGAAGCGGGCTCGTCGAGATCGTCACGAAACACCGTGACGTCGATGTCTTCCGAAAATCGCTCAATGAGTCCATAGGCTTTCGATAGCGATGTTCCGCCCTTGAACAATAGGCGTGGCCCTCCCGCTGGTCGTTCACGATAGAGGGCGTCGAGAGTCCAGCAGACCCAAAAATCCTTTTCGACATTCCCGATCGGGGTGCCGAGCCGGTTTGCTGTGGTCAAAAAGAGGTCGAGCTTCTCGGCGGGTGCGGCTGAGATGACTTCGGCATAGGCAACAGCGCTCACGAGTGCTTCTCCAACTCGCTATTCATAGGTTCAAGAAGGGGCCGGAGAAAATCCTGCATCCAGATTGGCATGGCAGAGAGCCCCGCGCGAAGATCTTCGCGTATCTCCTTTCCATGCTTTGGAGCGGTGAGCAGCCTGCGAAGTTGGTTCTCGACGCTCCGTCGATCGTCTTCCGTACTCATCATATCCTGCATCCAGTAGAGTGCTTGGACGACGCGCATGCCGGGGCGTCCCGCCCAGTAGAGACGGCTGGGTGCGGCCGATTTGAAATGGATGACCTGCTTTCCGAGCGTGATCGGTTTCAAGCGGGCATCAATCAGCACTTCAATGCGCGCCGGGACCGCCGTGGTGAGGCCGAGGTCGTTTGCCGCGGTCATGCCGTCGACCACGACGCGGGCTTGGTCGCGCCGCGTTACGGCTCTGATCACAGCGCGATAGTCGGGGACCGCCATTTTGCCGGTGAGGTTGCTTTTTCGCGGCCTGTCGTAGAGCCCACGATCGATGCGACGGAGTTCGCCTGCCGCGACGAGGCGTTGCAATGTCTTGTCGATGGCAGCGCGGCTGGCGAGGTCGGCGAAATCGCTGGGCGTCCACACCTCTTCCGGCGTCTCGTCAATACGGGCCATAAGGCGCCGCCGAAGGTCCGTGGCCGGTTGATCGAGCATGTCCGAAATATGATGCAAATTTCGGACGCTGTCGACTGTCCTAATAATGCTGCATTCTTCGGACAAGCCGTGAGCCCCTCCGGCGCTAAATCGTGGAGCGTCGAGATTTGCGAGAACCCGTCGATTTAAGACGTGGCTTCCGACGCATGGCGCGAAATCCTCTATGGTTCGACGCCGAGGCGCCTCAGTCCCACGCGCGCCTCTTCTTCCTTTGGATCGAGCGCCAGGGCGCGGCGATAGGCTGTAATGGCCTCCTCGCGTCGCCCAAGCGCTTCGAGGGCATGCGCGCGAGTGTCGTGCGCATAGGCTGCCTCCGGATCCTTCCCGACGGCGATATCCGCGCTGGCGAGCGCTTCCGCCGGGCGGCCCAGCTTGAAAAGTGCCCAGCCCTTGAGATTATGGGCGCGAACGTCGTCGACGCCATGCGCCAGCGCTCGGTCTATGTCGGCGAGCGCGGCGGCATTGTCTGCCCTGCGGGCATTGAGGGTGGCGCGTTCAAAGAAGGCCGGGCCGAGCTGAGCTTGGCCGATGTCGATGACTGCGCCGAGATCGGCAAGGGCACCTGTCGCATCGCCCTTAAGGCGCTTCAGCTTGGCACGCTCAAACAGCTTTGCTCCGGCATTGCTGGTATCGAGTTCCATGGCCTTGCCGATATCGGCGATAGCGCGGTCGAAATCGTCCAGCCGGGCATGCAGGAAAGAGCGCGACCAGTAGAGGCGCGGATCAGCCGGATTTCTAGCGATCAGCACGTCGTAATCGGCTAGAGCCGGTGCGAGCTTGCCTTGCTTCGCTAGCAATGCGCCGCGCTGGCGCCGCGCCGCGTGATCATCCGGAGTCGATTCAAGCACGGTATCGAGTGCGGCCAGAGCGTCGTCCGGCTTGTCACGCCGCGTGAGGATGGCGGCGCGGACCGCGAGAGCAGGCGCGAATTTGGCATCGAGCGAAAGCGCAGTGTCGATGTCGGCAGAGGCTCCGTCGAGGTCGCCGCGGTCGACCTTCGCTTGGGCGCGGGCGGCGAGCGGCTGCGGACGGCCGGGAGCGCGCTTCACGGCGTCGTCCAGGTCAAGCAAGGCCCGCGGCAGGTCGCCTGCAGCGCGATAGGCCTCGGCCCGGCCGAGATAGGGCGCCATGTCGTCGGGGCGCAGGCGCAGCAGAACCGTATAATCGGCAATGGCGCCGACGGGTTCGCCGAGTCGGATCATCGCCGCCGCGCGTAGCTGCAGCGCCTCCGTCGAGCCCTGAGCGATGCGCAGGGTCTGGTTGAACTCGGCCACCGCCTTCCGAAAGTCGCCCTTCAGGAACAGCACCTTGCCGCGCTTGACATGGATGTTCGGATCCTGCGGCGACAGCCGGACGGCCTCGTCGAAATCCTTCAGCGCCTCGTCGAGCTTGCCTTGTTCCGTCAGGTAAACGCCACGATTGTAGCGGGCATTCGCGAAGCGAGGAGCGAGCGCGATCGCCTTGTCGAAATCGGCGGAGGCCTTGCCGAACTCCTTCTTGAGGAAGAGCGCCGCGCCTCGATTGTCATAGGCTTCGTGCAAATCGCTCTTCAGCCGGATCGCTTCGGTAAAGTCGGAGATGGCGAGGTCGAGTTCGCCGCCGTCTGCATATTCGACCCCGCGGTTGAAGTAGTGCAGCCCGTTCTTTGCATCGCGGGCGATCACCTGGCCATAATCGGCGATCGCGCGGTCGCGTTCGCCCTTGTAGGAATAGGCGACGGCGCGGTTGGAGACATAGCGCAGGTTGTCCGGGTCGAGCGCGATCGCCGCATTCAGCTCCTGGATTGCGCGCTCCTGGTCGCCGCGTGCACGGAAGACGTCGGCGAGCCTGCCATGTGCCCGCGCGCGAATGGCAGGCGAATCCTTTGCGTTCCCGACCGCCGCGCGGCAATGCTTCCAGAGCCGCGCCTCGTCCGAAACCGAGAAACAAGAGCGTGCCTCGCGGCTGGCTTGAGCCTGCGCCGTGGTGGGAGCCAGGGTTCCAGCGAGCAGTGCGATCGCGATGGCCTCTCGCCTCAACCGTTCTCGCATCCACGAGCCTCCTTCGCCGAATTGCTGCCTTGGGCCGGTGGACGCGGCTTCCAGCGACTAGCCATCTCCTGCGCGCTGCGCAGTTGGACCGAAGCGAGCTTCTCCTTGAGCTCCGACAGAGCCTTGCGCGCATCCTCGCCGGCCGGCTGGGCGGCTGCCAGCATCAGCCACATCGCAGCCTGGACGGGATCCGCCTTGACGCGCGTGCCGTCACGATAGGCCAGGCCGAGATTGGTCTGCCCATCGACATTGCCGCGCTCGGCCGCGAGCCGGTGAAGCCGCAGCGCCTCGGCCAGGTTCTGCGGCGCGACCGTACCGCGGGCATAGAGAACGCCGAGGGCATTGAGCGCATGTGGAAAATCCTGATCCGCAGCCTTGCGAAACCAGCCCAGAGCAGTGCCGTCGTCGCGGACGACGCCTTCGCCGCGGGCGTAGCGCAGGCCGAGATTGTACTGGGCCGTCGCATCGCCGGCCTCTGCGGCCTCACGATAGAGCGCGATCGCAGCGGGTAGATTGGCCGCGGTGCCGTTCCCGCGTTGATAGGCAAAGGCCAGTGCGGTTTTGGCCGGGACGCAGCCGGTGCTCGCCGCCTTGCGCAGCCAGTCCAGTGCCATGCCAGGGTCGGCAGCGACGCCGCGCCCAGCCTGCAACATGCCGGCGAGCCCGATCTGCGCGTTGATATGACCCTGCTCCGCCGCTTTGCGAAGCAGCGCGACGGCGCGGGCCTCATCTCCGCCGCCTTGCCCCTTAAGTAGCAGCGCGGCGAGATTGTACTGCGCGACCATGTTACCCGCCGCCGCAGCACGCTCGTAGAGCGCTTCGGCCCTTGTTGTATTGGCCCGCACGCCGTCGCCGCGTTCAAGAGCGGCGGCGAGATTATTGATGGCCGGCCAATAGTCGCGTTCCGCAGCGCGCTCATAGTAGCTGAATGCGCGCTGTTGGTCGCGCGGGACGCCTTCGCCGGTCTGGTAGGCCTTGCCAAGCTCGAACAGCGCAACGGCGTCGCCCTGCTCGGCGCGATTACGGAGTTCGACGATGTCGATCGCCAGCACGGGCTGGCTGGCGAACCACAAAAGGGCGAGGACAGCGAAAGGCAGGCGCAGCATGATGCCATGCAACTTAGTCGAAACGGAGCGCTACCGAGAATGGCCTTGCGACATGACAGCCATGAGTCGTCCGTGCTGCGCAACGTGATCGGCTCCCGTCCAGGACGCATTGGATGGTCGTGACGCCTGCTGTCCGGCGATTTGGCGATCTCCGCTGCTGGCGCGGCTGGAATGAACGCGCAGCCGACAAACGCTCTCCCGTTTTCGATCAAAGAACTTCGACAGCGCGACCAGATGAGCTGAATGCGCTGCAAACGCCGATCGTCTCTAACCGAGGCTGGCGCTTTGCCGGGCAGGCAATTGCGGACTCGTTGCAGGGAGACCGCGACACGACGAAAGCGCATCTCTCTCGCCCCTTGAAAACCAGTTCTGACACGTCCAAATCGGGCGCCATCAATCTTGAGGTTTGAAGACCGACATGACGACCGCAACCACGGAAAATCGCAGTTTCGAAGCCGATGTGTCGCGCCTTCTGCATCTGATGGTGCATTCGGTTTATTCCGACCGGGACGTCTTCCTGCGCGAACTGATCTCGAATGCCGCCGATGCCTGCGAGAAACTGCGCTACGAGGCCATAGCCCAGCCAGCATTGATCGAGGACGGTGGAAAACTCGCCATTGTCATTGCCGCCGACGCTGAGGCCGGGACGCTCTCGATCAGCGACAACGGCATTGGCATGAGCCGCGATGAGATGATCGAGGCTCTCGGCACGATCGCGCGCTCGGGCACGCGTGCCTTCATGGAACAGGTCGAGGCGGCGAAGGGCAAGGAAGGCGCTCAGCTCATCGGACAGTTCGGCGTCGGTTTCTATTCCGCTTTCATGGTCGCAGGTGAGGTCGACGTCGTCAGTCGCCGTGCCGGCAGCAAAGAGGCTTGGCGTTGGACGTCCGACGGCAAGGGGGAGTTTTCTATCGCTCCCGCAGCGCTGGAAGATACTCCCTCACGCGGCACCTGCGTGACACTCAGTCTCCTGGATGACGCGAAGAGCTATACCGAGCGCTGGACACTCGAGCGTATCGTCAAGGCTCAGTCAGGCCATGTTCCCGTGCCGATCACGCTGGTGGAAAAACCTGGAGCAGAGCCGACCTCGCTCGCGGATGGCGCGGCGCTCTGGACTAAGCCCAAGAGCGAAATCACCGCTGCGGACTACACCGACTTCTACCGCAGCGTGGCTGGGCAATATGACGAGCCAGCAGCGACGGTGCATTTCCGCGCGGAAGGTCGCCACGAATACACGACGCTTGCCTTCATCCCGGGCAGCAAGCCGTTCGATCTTTTTGACGCCGACCGCAAAGGTCGGATGAAGCTTTATGTGAAGCGGATCTTCATCACGGATGAGGCGGAGTTGCTGCCGCGCTATCTGCGCTTCGTGCGAGGGCTGGTCGACACCTCCGATCTGCCGTTGAACGTTTCTCGCGAGATGATCCAGGACAGTCCGCTGCTCGGCGCCATCAAAAAGGGCGTCACCAGCCGCATCCTGTCTGATCTCGGCAAGTTGGCCGAGAATGAGCCGGACACCTTCGCGACAATATGGGAGAACTTCGGCGCGGTCGTGAAGGAAGGGCTTTACGAGGATTTCGAGCGACGCGAGCAGTTGCTTGGGCTTTCGCGCTTCAGGACGACGGCCTCAGACGAAGGCCTGCGCAGCCTCAAGGACTATGCCGGCTCCCTGAAGGAGAACCAGACGGCGATCTACTACATCGTCGGAGACGATCTCGCTCGAATCGCGGCATCGCCGCAGCTCGAAGGCTTTCGTGCACGCGGGGTCGAGGTTCTCTTACTGAACGATCACGTCGATAGCTTCTGGGTATCGAACGCACCCGATTTCGAGGGCAAGCCGTTCAAGTCGATCACCCAAGGCGCAGCCGATCTCGGGTTGATCCCGCTGGTCAACGGCGACGCGGCGCCTCCGACCGAAACCTCGCCGGAGGTCGGTGCGCTGATCGAGGCTATGAAGCAGATCCTCGGAGCCGAAGTCGCCGATGTCCGAGCGTCCGATCGCCTGACCGACAGCGCGGTGTGTCTCGTGGCGCCCGACAAGGGCCCGGACCGGCAGTTCGAGAGGCTGCTCTCTGCTGCTGGGCGGCTCGACAGCGCACCTAAACCGATCCTCGAGGTCAATCCCCAGCACGCGCTCGTGCTGAAGCTCGCCGGATCGCAGGACGATGCGTTGCGCGATGACCTGGCCCATCTTCTGCTCGACGAGGCCCGCGTTCTCGATGGAGAGCGCCCTGCCGATGCGCAGCTCTTTGCCGAGCGGCTCGGACGATTGATGGCCCTATCGCTTCATTAGGTCTTGCGGGCTGCGTCGGCAACGAACGAACATCCGGCGATGGTTTTCTTCGGTGCCGCTGCAAGTTACATCGACACTCGCGATCCGACCCGTCGACGCAGCTTCCCCAACGGGTTCCAGCCTCTATCCAGGGGCTGAATTCGCCAAGAGGTTCGGGACATCGCAACTCCGATTGGGGGCGCATATGACAAAGAATAAGCCCATGATCGATGCGATCGTGTTGGACGTCCTTCACGTGACTGTCGATGCAGACTCCATCCAGCCAGCGACGGTCGCTCTCGAAATTAGCGGGCAGGCCAATGTGCAGCTTCGGCTGTCGGTCGAAGTGCTCACCAAGCTCGAGGCCATGCTGGCCAAAGCGAGTGTCGAGCAATCACGGCACCAATCGACGCATTGAAGCGTGAGAGACGCGACGTGATGGGTGGGATGCGCAAGGCACTTGGGCGTCGAGATTGGGTTGGGGCCTGGCGCTCGCCGTTGCTGGCGTACGAGCCGCCAAGAGCTGCGGGTTCGACGGCCGCGATGAGCGATGCAAGTGCCAAGACGAAGTGGATCATGCCACTCCCTTCAAGAGGAAGCCCATACCAACTAGTGCGATGATGCCTCCCGCGGTTCGCACTGCCGGTGCCCCCCAACTCCAACGCGTCGTGAAGCCGAATGAAATCCCGATGAGATGAAGCAGACTGGTGGCGATTACGAAACCTGCTGCATAAGCAAGCGCGTTGGCGGCGGCGGGCAGTTCGGTGCCGTGTGCGTGGCCATGGAATATTGCAAAGAGTCCGACGACCGCGGCAGCGCCGACCAGCGGCGGCCGCGCAGCCAAGGCCACCATGACTCCGAGCAGGACGGCCGAAAACGCAATGCCGATCTCGACCGCCGGCAACGGGACTCCGATGATGCCCAGCGCTGCGCCAAAGGCCATGACCAACGGAAACGCGATCGGCAGGAGCCAGATCGCTGGCGCTCCGAGGAATGCCCCCCATAGACCGACGGCGACCATGGCCGCCACATGATCCCATCCGAAAAACGGATGTGCGAAGCCACTCGTGAAGCCGCCGGCAACGCCGGCCGCTTCACGAGCGTCGGCAACAGGAGATCCGACCGACAAGGCCATGGCTACCAACGCCGCCATTCCTGCCACCTGTCGGCTGTAAGCGCGGTTCCGCATTATTGCCCGTCCTCCTTCAATAGCGTTGCGTTGCGCCAGGCGTTCGTTGGGCTCGCAGCCTTCACTCAATCTGATCGAGCGTCTGTTCAACAAGCTGAAGAACTGGCGGCGCGCGCCACACGCTACGACAAGAGCAAGGAATCTTAGCTCGGATCGGTCGCCATCGCCGCAGTCAAACTCTGGCTAACCTTTGTCCACGAAGCCTAGAGCTAAACTTCAGCAAGAATTCATAGTTGTAATCGGCTCGGGAAAGCGACACTTTTAGGAGTCTGTTGAAAAAATCCTAGAAATACCGATCAGGCGGGACATCAAGCCAAAAATCTTAATTCGAATCAGCTCTAAGCTGCAATAACTTGGTAAGCCAGGCTTCCAAGTTCTGTCCCGTCTTTGCTGAAACGTAGATGATCTCGGCCTCCGGATTCACGGCACGAATGTTGCCACAACAAGCCGCCTCGTCGAAACCGACATACGGGGCAAGGTCCATCTTGTTGACGATCACGATCTTTACCGCGCGGAACATATGAGGATACTTCAGCGGCTTGTCCTCTCCCTCGGTGGTTGAGATCACGGCGATCTTCATCGCTTCGCCCAAATCGAACATGGCCGGGCAGACAAGGTTGCCGACATTCTCGATCAGAAGGAGGCTGCCCGGAGCGGGATTGAGCGCGCGAGCTGCTTCGGCCACCATGTCCGCCTCGAGGTGGCAGCCCGCGCCGGTGTTGATCTGGATTGCGACAGCACCGGCGGCGCGGATGCGCTCGGCGTCGTTGCTGGTCATCTGGTCGCCTTCGATTACCGTGATCGTAACCTGCCCCGCCAGCGCCCGGATCGTCGCCTCAAGGAGCGCCGTCTTGCCCGCGCCCGGCGAGGACACGAAGTTCAAGGCCAACACGCCGCGACCTTCGAACCAGCCCCGGTTGCGCTGCGCGATGGCGTCGTTCTTGGCCAGGATCGCGGTTTCCAGCGCGACGGCGCCGCCTTGCAGCGCAGTCGCTTCGGCTTGGCTCTGATTCCCGTGGTCATGGCCATGGTCATGCGTGTGGTCGTTGTCATGGCTATGGTCATGGGCGTGTGCGTGCCCGTGGTCATGATCATGCGGCAGGCCATGGGCATGGGCAAACGCATGCGCCTCAGCCACCGAAAGCCCTATCGGGACCTCCGTCGCCGGGCCGGTGCGCAGCAGGCTGGTCTTGCCGCTGGCCATATCGGTCATTGTCACTTGGTTCGTCGGATCGGCACAGCCGCATATTCCGCACATCACGCGTCCTCCCTGATTTCGTAGTCCTTGACTGTGAAAGTCTCACCCTCGGCCTCGACGAAGCCGAGGGTGGCGCCCGCAAGGCCGGTGCCTTCGGTCACTATGTCCCAGCAGAAGGCCAACGCCTGCCGCTCGATGCAGGCCTGCGGGCCAATAGCAACGCGCACGCCGCGCACCCGGCGGCCCCGTGCGTGTTCGCCGACGATCGCGGCGATGCTGCGGGCCATGCCCAGTTCATGCATTCTGATCTGCTTTCCGTCCCTGTATGCGGACCGCGAACGCCCCGCCAGGCGCCTATTGCTGTCGGGTCCGCCGCAGAACTGTCACCAAGGCTAGCGCCAGCGCCGCCATGGCGGCGAGTTCCCAATGGCTATGGGACGCCGGAGCGGCGTGGCCGGGATGCGCCAGCGCCACCGCAGGCAAAAGGGCAAACACGGCAGCCAGTCCGCCCGTCGAATATTTGGTCATGGTCGTTCCTCTCTCGTTGGATTGGTCAGCAGATGCGCGGCAATTGTTCGCCGACAAGCATGTCGACGATCCGTCCGCCGCCAAAGACGGTCTTCATGACCACGGTTCCCGGATGGGCGGCCGTGGCCTGTCCGATGATGCGGGCCTCGACACCGGCCGCCGTGCCTTGCATTGCGGCCAAAGCCGCTTCGGCCTGGTCAGGCGGCACGAACAGCACCAGCGTTCCCTCGTTGGCCAGATAGAGCGGATCGAGCCCGAGGATCTCGCAGACCCCCTTGACCTCGGGGCGCAGCGGCAGGTCGGTCTCGGCGATCACGACTCCCACCCCAGCAGCATCGGCGATTTCGTTCAGGGCCGAAGCAAGCCCTCCACGGGTGGCATCACGGGCGCAGCGCAGATCAGGCGCGGCGGCCAAGACTGCCTCCATCAACAGGTTCAGAGGCCGACAATCCGATATGACATCGGTGGTCAGCGCCATGTCGCCGCGTGCGGCCAGGATGGCAGCGCCATGATCGCCGAGTACGCCGTTGACGATTGCCATGTCCCCAGGCCGGACATTGCCCGCCATCAAATCGCGGCCGGGCGGGATCACGCCCACACCGGCGGTGGTGACAAAGACGCCGTCGCCCGACCCCCGGCCCACCACCTTGGTGTCGCCGGTGACGATGCGCACCCCGGCGGCCTCGGCGGCGGTCTGCATCGAGCGGGCGATGCGGCGGAGGGTGGCGATCTCGACGCCCTCCTCGATGATGAAGGCGGCTGACAGCCACAGCGGCCGCGCGCCGCCCACGGCCAAGTCGTTGACCGTGCCGCAGACCGCGATGGTGCCGATGTCCCCGCCGGGAAATTCCATCGGCGAGACGACGAAGCTGTCGGTGGTGAAGGCAAGTTGCGCGCCCGGATCCAGCAGCGACGGATGCATCAGCCGTGCCTGATCCTCCATCCCCGGCGGCGCGAAGACCGAGGTGAACACATCCTCGATCAGATCACGCATCGCCTTGCCGCCGCCGCCATGGGCTAGCGTCACCCGGTCGGCGACGACGCGCCGAGGGGGACGCAGCCGCTCGTTCACAGCGCCTCCTCCAGCCGCAGCCCGCCATACTGGTAGTAGGCAGCGCAGGCCCCCTCGGAACTGACCATCAGCGCGCCCAGCGGCATTTCGGGTGTGCAGCCCTTGCCGAACTGCGGGCAGGCGTGCGGCTTGATCCGGCCGGTCATCACATCGCCGCAGCGGCAGCCATCGGGCTCGGCCGCCAGGCGCGTCCCCTTGCCGTAGCCGACCCCGAACTTGACCTCGGCATCCCAGGCGGCATAGGCGGGGCGGATGCGCACGCCGCTGGCGTCGATCTCGCCCAGGCCGCGCCATTCGAAACTGGGCCGTGGCTCATAGACCTCGGCGCAGGCGGCGATCGAGACCGGGTTGCCGTCATCCGGCACGACGCGGGAATACTGGTTTTCCACCTCCGCGCGACCGTCGCGGATCTGTTCCAGCACCATCAGCACCGATTGCAGCAGGTCAAGCGGCTCGAACCCCGCCACCACGATCGGCTTGCCATAGTCGCGGGCGATGAAGTCATAGGGCCGCACCCCGATCACCATCGAGACATGCCCCGGCCCGACAAAGCCGTCGAGGATCATGTGCGGATCGTCGAGCAGGGCCTTGATCGGCGGTGGCACGGTGATGTGGTTGCAGAAAACCGAGAAGTTGGTCTGCCCGTCCGCTGCCGCCTGCAGAATGGTCAGAGCCGTCGAGGGCGTGGTGGTCTCGAACCCCAGGCCGAAGAACACCACCTCGCGGTCGGGGTGGCGCCGAGCCAGTTCCAGCGCGTCGAGCGGCGAATAGACCATGCGGATGTCGGCGCCGTCGGCCTTGGCTTGGATCAGCGACTTGCGATGCCCCGGCACCCGCATCGCATCGCCGAAGGTGGTCATGATGACGCCCGGCCGTTCGGCGATCTCGACGCATTCGTCGATCCGGCTCATTGGCAGGACGCAGACCGGGCAACCCGGCCCGTGGATGAACTCGAGCCCCGGCGGCGTCAGCTTGTCGAGACCGTAGCGAAAGATCGCATGGGTATGGCCGCCGCAGATCTCCATGATGTGGACGGGTTTTTCGCGGGTGGCACCGATCTCGTCGGCGACGCGGGCAATGGCGGCCAGCACGCCGCGCGCGGCGATAGGGTCGCGGAATTCGTCTGCGTAGTTCATGACGCCAGCATCCTTTCCGAGGCCTTCATCGCCTCGATCTCGGCCTGCGCCTCGCCAAGCTGGCGCAGGACGTCAAGCGTCAGCGCCGCCTCTTCTTCGTTGATCCGGCTCATGGCAAAGCCGACATGGATCAGGGACCAAGTGCCGATCAGCGCTTCGATCGGCTCGTCTTTCAAGATGCAAGCGACGTTGACCTGACGGCGGACGCCCATCACCTCGACTGTGGCTAGTTTTCGGGGGGCATCGGTGATTTCTACGATCCGGCCCGGGATTCCAAGGCACATGGGGTTTCCTCCGTTTGGCTGACGGCCAGGGCCACAACGGCCTGACCAACTGCTAGTCCCCCGTCGTTGGCGGGGGTTCGGGCGTGGCTGAGAACCGTCAGCCCGCGGGCTTCGAGTCCGTGATGGACCAGCGCGAACAATGTCGCGTTCTGGAACACGCCGCCCGACAGGGCGACGGTGTCGATGGCGGTATCTTCGGTGATCCGCTCGGCCATCCGCACGACGGCCTGCGCCAGCCCGCGGTGAAAGCGGGCCGCGATGACACCGATTGGGGTGGCAAGGATCAGATCGCCGAGCATTGCTCGCCAGACCGCAAGCGGCTCAATATAGGGCATGCCCTTGCCCCCCGTCAGCGGAATGCTGAACGGATAGGCCAAGTCATCAGGCTCTGCCATCGCGGCGGCGTCGATCGCGGCCTCGAAGCGCATGGCGGCCTCGCCCTCGTAATCCTGCGCCTCCCAGGCCAAGCCCGCGATGGCGGCGGCCGCATCGAAGAGCCGCCCGCAGGAGGTCGAGACCGGCGCATGCGTGCCCCCCGCGATCATCGCATCCAGAGTCGCGCGCGGCACCGCGGAAAGCCTGCGAAAGATCTCGAGCCCGTCGAAATTCATCGCGAATTCGGCCCAGCCCATTTCCGCCATCAGATGCGCATAGGCGTTGCGCCAGGGCTCGCGGATCGCCGCCGCCCCGCCGGGCAGTGCCACCGGCTTGCAAGATCCGACCCGCGCATAGCGCCGATAGTCGCAGACCAGAAACTCGCCGCCCCAGAGCGTGCCGTCATCGCCAAGACCGCTGCCGTCAAGAGCGATGCCAAGGACCGGGCGCGCATCCAACGGGCGGCCGTTCTCGGCGAGACAGGCGGCGACATGGGCGTGATGGTGCTGCACCGCGATCACCGGACGGCCGCCGGCCAGCGCCCGCCCGGCCTGGGTGGACAGGTACTGCGGATGCAGGTCGACCGCGATCACGCCCGGCGCATGGTCGAACAGCCGGGTGTACAGAGCCAGGTTCCGTGCGGCGTCGGCATGGGTGGCGGCATCCTCGAGATCACCCATGTGCTGCGACAGGATCGCCTGGCCGTCCTTGACGAGGCAGAAGGTGTTCTTCAGCTCTCCGCCCATCGCCAGCACCTGCGCCGTGCGCGAAAAGCCCGGCGCCAGCGGCAGGCCCGCCGGAGCAAAGCCGCGTGCCCGGCGCAGCACGCGCATCCGGCCAAGGTCCACCCGAACCACGGAATCGTCGATGCGGTTGGCGATCTCGCGGTCGTGCAGGCAGGCAAAGTCGGCGATGGCGGGCAGCCGGTCGCGGGTTTCCTGATTGCCAATACATTGAGGCTGGCCTGAAGGATTGCCGCTGGTCATCACCACGGGGCGGCCGATGCGGCGCAGGATCAGGTGATAGAACGGCGTGTAGGGCAGCATCACTCCGAGCCGGTCCAGCCCCGGCGCGATGGCCTCGGGCAGGGCGTTCGGCAACGATTTGAGGAGCACTATCGGCGCTTCGGGGCCGGACAGGGCTGCGGCCTCGGCCTCGGAAACCTGGCAGAATTCACGAACCACGCCCAGGTCGCGGGCCATCAGCGCAAAGGCCTTGCCATTGCGCCCCTTGCGGCGGCGCAGTTCGGCGACGGCGGCGGCATTGGTTGCATCGCAAGCCAGGTGCACGCCGCCCAGGCCGCGGATCGCGACGACATGGCCGTTCAGGATCATGCCGCCGGTGGCGTCGATGTCATCGAGCATCGAAAAGGCTTCGTGGTTGACCGCGCCGGGGCCCAGCTTCTCGATCCAGATCTGCGGGCCGCAGCGGCCGCAGGCGACCGGCTGGGCATGAAAACGCCGGTCGGTGGGGTCGGCATATTCTCCCGCGCAGATCTCGCACAGGTCAAACGGGGCCATCGTCGTCCGGGCTCGGTCATAGGGCGCCCCGGTCACGATGGAAAAGCGAGGGCCGCAATTGGTGCAATTGGTGAAGGGATAGCGGTAGCGGTGCTGGAACGGATCGCGGATCTCGGCCAGACAATCGGGGCAGGTCGCTGCATCGGGCGTCACCGAGCCGCGCATTGTACCGAGCGCCTCCGAGGCGACGATGGCAAAACCCAAAGGCGGCGCATCGTCTAGGGGCTCGACATGCAGCTCCTCGATCCGGGCCAGCGCCGGTAGAGCGGCGTGCAGCCGGCCCGGAAAGCTGTCCAGCCCCTCGCCCCAGAGCCGGATCACGACGCCCTCGGCGGTGTTCTTCACGTCACCCGCCAGCCCCATCTCGCGCGCCAGCCGCCAGACCGTGGGCCGGAAGCCCACGCCCTGGACCTGCCCGCGCACGGTCAGGCGTGCGCCGGTCATGGCGCGGATTCCCATATCAGCACGCGGTTGTTGCCGCTGTCGGCCACGGCGACCGTGCTGCCACGCACCGACAGGCCGTAGGGCCAGCACAGGCTGTCGCGCATGGCCAGTCCCCAACGGTTGTCGCCCTTCGAGGCGAAATCAGGCTGGCCGGTCAACCAATCGGCCTCGACCGCAAAGCCGGCCCCGGCAAAGCCCAGCAGCCGCGAGTTGGCCGTATCCCCGACAATCAGCCGGTCGCCCAACACCCCGAGCGCATAGGGCATGTTGACCGCTAGCGACGAGGGGTAATAGGCGCCCCGGTTCAGGTCGCAGTCAGTCATCCTGGCCTGGCCTACGAGGAAATCGGCAGGCTGACCATTGGCTTGAGGAAAGCTGGACCAGACCATGACGCGATTGTTGCCCGCATCCGCGACCGCCAGCCCGCCGCGCCAGCCGGTGGCCATATGGGGCCAACGCATGGAACGCGCGGAAACTGGCCCACCTGCATTCTCGTCGCGGCAGGTGAAACAGTCCTGACCCAGCGCCAGATCGGCGGGCTGTCCTGTTTCGACCGGATCGTTCCAGACCAGCAGGCGGCGGTTGCCGGTGTCACAGACGACTAGCCTGCCGTCGATCTCGGACAGGCCATAGGGCCAGTGAAGCGTCTGAGGCCCAGGCGCATCCGCGCCGCGATTGGCCAGCGCCGACCCCGCATCGGCCTGACCAAGCACGATGTCGGCCGGGCTGTCCGGGCCCTCGGGCAGGCGGTGCCAGATCAGCACCCGGTGGTTCCAGGCATCCGCCACCGCCAGGCCGCCGCGAAAGGCGGTGATGCCGGTCGGCACGTTCAGCGTGGCGGCGGTCACCGGCCCCTTAGCATTGCGCCCCTCGCGGCCAAAGGCGGGCTGGCCGAACAGCATATCGGCCGGCTGGTCGTCGTGGTCCGGCAGCTTGCGCCAGCCCAGCAGCCGATGGTGCCCGGTATCGGCGACCCATAACGAGCCGTCGGGATGCAGGCAGACGCCACGCGGCCCGAACAGGCGATGCGCGGCCGGGGTAATCGGGTCGGCCAGCAGCCCGCCATCCGATCCCAGGATCACCTGCGCGCCCGACGGGTCGAGAAGCGGCGGGCCTTTTGTCACCGTGCCCTCGGCCTTGATCGGCGCAAACGAGGGCGCGAGCGAAACCTTCATGGCACGATCCTGACCTGGATGTGCGAGCCGATGACCCGCACCGCATGGGCGTGCAACTGCACCTCGGGCGCGGTCAGGCACTCCCCACTTTCCAGCGCATAGCGGAAACCATGCCAAGGGCAGGTCAGGATGCCCGCCTCGACGGCACCCTCGGTCATCTCGAGCCCCATGTGCGCGCAGGCGTTGCGAAAACAGGTCACCTGATCGCCCTGCCGCGCAAAGATCACCGATTCGCCGCCGACGGTCTCGAACAGCGTTGTACCATCCGGCAGCTTCGCCAGATTGAGCGCGTTGATCCAGCTGCCCCCCAGCGTCTCGGCAAAGGGCGAGGTGAAATGCACCGTGTCGGCACCACCGCCGCCCAACCCCTTGACCTGGCGCACTTCGGTGATCTCGGGCACATGATCCTCGATCGCCTTCTTGACGCCGGCATAGAACGTGAGTTGCGAGGCCGGGCAGCCGTCGCAGGCACCCAGAAAGCGGATCTCGGCGCGGTTGCCCTCGACCGAGGCGACCTCGGCATTGCCGCCGTGGCTGGCCAGCATCGGGCGCACCGTTTCCAGCGCGGCCTCGACCCGTTCATGCAGCGACGGCTTTAGGATACCGTGCCGGCGCAGGACGGCATAGACGACTTCGTCGCGCGCCGCATCGACCAGCGCCTTGCCGAAGCCGTCGTGGGACTTCAGCGTGCTGATCATTCGCCGGAACGCTTCGGCGTTCAGCGCGTCGATTGCTGCAGCCTGCGCCCTGGCCCCAATCCGCGCCGCATCGTCCCAGCCCTCGGCCAGCGCCTCGAGCGCATTGAGATCGCCCAAGAGCCGGTCGAGGTCGGGTCGATCACTGTGCTCGGGGGCGCCGCTGTCAGGCATCAGATCACGCGTACTTCACGTTCTTGAGGAGGAAAGGCTGGATCAGTCCGGTCACGCCTCCCGCAGCAAGTGCCGCCGCCCAGATGGGGGCGATTTGACCGACCCCGACGCCGACAACGGTTCCCGCAAGGGAACCGAGAGTAAGCTGGAGGATCACCTGTCCATTGTTCTTGAACAATTTTCCGGCGAAGAAGAGTTTCGCAGAATTCATAGCCATGGCGAACATGTGCGGTCCTCCCTCAGGTCAGCGACAAAACGACGACGGTCGCGACGACGGCCGCCCCACCGGCGATTGCGCCGTAAAGGCCGCCCATATAGGCGGCGAGTTCGGTTCCAAGTGCTGACTTTCCGACCGCGACACCGCCCACGGCTCCAGTAAGCAGCGCAGCGAGGCATCCTGTGGCCAATGCAGCAAATATGATCAAGCGATGGTCTCCTTCTTCGAGTTTGTTCGGTGTGGTCAGTGCATGGCGTTGGGCGCGAACGCGCCGTGGGGAGCGAGGTGCGACGAAAGTTCGGTAATCGCCTCGGCGACCGCCTGCACCTTGTCCTCGACCCCGCGGGCGGCGAATATGCCCTTGGCCTCGCGCAGCAGGGCCACCGCCGCCGCGACGTTGCGCGGGTTTCCCGTCTCGGGGTTCGCCGGATCGTCGGGCAGGTTCGCCATGCAGTTCGCCTTGTTGGCGATGGTGTTCGCATAGGCCTCGGGCATGTCGCGAAGTGTGCGAACCTTCAGCGCCTCGTCATAGGCCTCGAGCGCGCGAAAGCCGTTCTCGACCCGGTGCGCCGAAGACACATATTGCAGCGCATTGCCAAGGTTGTTCTGGAGCATCGCATACTCGACCGGCTGGTCGATCAACGTTACGACACGCAGCGCTTCCTCGAATGCCTGAACAGCCAACGCCTCGCGCATTTTGCCCGACTCGTCGGTAAACGGCATCGACAGGAAGGCCGTGGCCAGGTTATTCTGCAGGATAGCGAATTCCTTGGGAAAAGCAGTCCGGTCAAAGGTGCGCAGGGCGCGCTGATAGGCGCTAATCGCAGGCTGGATCGGGGCGAGTCCCATCCCCGCCATAGTCTGGCAGATCAGCCCGAGGTTCATTTCGGCCTCGGCGATTTCGGCATCCGATCCTTCTGCCGTCAGAGTTGCAATGGCGGTCGTCATCTCCAACCGCGCCGCCTTGATCGCCTCTGCGTCGCTGGCAGGCACTGCCATCAGTGCGGTCGAAAGCCGCGCACGAATGCGCGCGGCACCCAATGTTTCGTTTGGCGGCACCAGAGCGATCGCCCGGCGATAAAGATCGACGGCCGCGTGCAGGTCCTCAGGGTCGCGCGGGGCCTGTTGCAGGCCCATCGCAATTTCCATCAGCATCTGTGCCTTGTCGGATTCAGATGCGTCTGCGTCCTCGACCGCCGCAAGCGCCGCGTCGACCTGTTGCTTTGTGCGGCTTGATGCGCCCACCGAGTCCTCCCTGCGCGACTCTAGCGGTCGCGTTATCCCAGATACCCTAGAGCATTAACGCTCAACCGTCTACTTTCTTTCTTGTTTGCAAACTAACTTTGCTGAATTGTCGGGATTGGAGCGCAAAGGGCGCACATCTCGGAATTCCAGTGCACCGGCAAATCGGACACCGCCATGTCGAGCAGCCCTTGGGCCTGAAATACGTCGCGCGCCTGCGCGACGCGGTCGCCGGCGGCGTTGCGCAGTTTAAGCAAGCAGCCTCCGGCCGTCGCATGATGAACTGGCAGAACCATCAGCGTCTGGTCCCGGATCAGCACCACAACCGCCGCGACACCCTGAAGATAGGTCTCGACAACCGGCGCCGGCAGATAGACAGATCCGTCACGGACGGCGATAACGATGCTCATGTCGAAGTCCAGTATTGCAGCAGGGTAGTCACCTTGTTTGCAACAAGCTCGACTGCAGTGGAGACTGCAGGGCTGAGAGACAATCCAAGCGCCAGTGTCTCTGCCTCGATCAGAAAGACTGTCACGTGCGCGGGAAACGCGTTGCCATAGATGCGCTGCCCGGCATAGATCGCGTTGTCCCAGCGAAATTCGTGCAGGCCTGCTCCGCGCGCCGGTGGTGCTGCAAGAACCTCGCCCGGTACTTCGTAGACCGAACCTGGTGTTCCCATGGGAACACGAGCGTCTATAATCAGCAGATGGGTGGCGCCGCGCGCTTTGTATAATACGGCCATACCGTCGGTACCAACGTCAAAAAGGCGAACCGCCGTTGGCAACTGGCGGTTGCGAAGCATGTCGATCACTGCAGGTCCCGCCCCGTCGTCGCTGCGGTTCGAATTTCCGCAGCCAAGAACGACGATTTGCTGCCCGGTCAAATCCGCCACAACCTGCAGGACCATGCAGGCTCGACCGGAAGCATCATTTCGGGAAGATCGCAGAACCTAGCGTGGACCTTGTAATACATGCAGGTCTCGCAGGGTTGCGGCATGCCCTCAGCTTCAATCGTGTGGTCGGTAAAGCCTGCGATGATCAGCTTCTTATCGAGGTCGTCGCCGGCTTCAAGCTGAAGCCGGTTGACGATGGCGTTGACCTCTTCGCTTGTTTCGGCCCGTGGCCAGACTTCGGTCTGCAGCCCCGCCGAGAGGCGGTCGGCGATTGAGCGACGTAAGGCATCCATGTCCATCATGCCTGGACTTTCATATGCGCCAGAGCCTGCACCACCAGTCCGGCTTGGCAGGCAAGTTGAGTTCAGGCAGATCGCACCAGCGTCGGTGCACTAGATAGTACATGCACTCCTGGCAGCGCATCCGGTCCGGTCCGTAAGGCTCCAGAAGCCAGCCCGAGATCACCAGTTTCTGGCGCAGCTCGTCAGCGCTCAGCGGCCGCAGAATGTCCAGTAGTTTGCCGAACTCGCGGTTCGTTTCAGGGAACGGTTTGACCTCTGTAACAAGCCCGTCCGCAAACATATCCTCGATCATGCGCAGCAACATGTCATGATCCGCATCAGCCGGAGAAAGGCCGTAGCGGTCTGTGAAGTATTTCCTATCTCGCGCCGTGGCCAGCGCATCCTTGTTCTCGCTCATGACGGCCTCCCCCACCGGTGTGCGTTTCTCCCGAAGCAATTCCGCCGTAAGGCGAGATTGCTTCGGGGGAGATGGGTCAGGCGGTCCGGAAGCGCGCCAGCTCCTCGCCGGTGTCGCCGTCATGCGCATGGACGGTGCAGACGAGGCAGCTGTCATAGGACCGGCAAACATGGCCGACCTCGACCGGATCATGCTTGTTCTTGATCGGGGTTCCGAGCAAGGCCTCTTCGATCGGGCCGCGCTGGCCGTCGGCGGAGCGCGGGCCAACGTTCCAGGTCGTCGGTGCGATGATCTGATAGTTCGCGATCTTGCCGTTCTTAACTTCGATCCAGTGGCACAGCGCGCCACGGATCGCTTCGGTGGCACCCCAGCCCTTGCCGTCCCGTTCAGTCGGCTTGATGTACCACTCGTCGTTCAGGCGGAACTCGCGCAGGATGCGCTCGGCCTCGCGATAGAGGATACACAGCTCGTGCATCCGCGCGAAGTGTCGCAGCATGATCGAGGCACCGCCCATCTTGCGGTACATGTCGAGCACGAGACCATCTAAATGCTGGAATGCCTGCCCGGTCGTGTTTCCAGCGATCAGACGCCGTGCCAGCGGACCGGCCTCCAGCGCGCCGCTCTCGGCGTGCCGCACGGCGGTACTCCAGGAGTATTTTCCATTCGTATCGACGATGTTTTTCGCGACCGGCTTGGTGGTACGGTCGAAAGGATGAACGCCGGTCTTGCCTTCGTCATACCAGGCATGGGTCGTATCTTCGCGGGTGAAGATGTGCTCCATCGGGCCGAAGCTGTCGGTGGCACCGTCATAGGTACCGGCCTTCATGATCACTGCGCCTGAACGGCTGTCTATCGTCGGCTTGTTGTATTTGTCTTCGTGCGGCAGGTAGCCCCAAGTCACGAACTTGCCGTGGCCCTTGCCATAGTGTTGCAGCCCGATCTCCTTCGACATGCGCCAGAACAGGCCCAAGTCCGAATTGGCATGCTTCGGGCTTTCGTCCAGCCAAGCTTCGAACTGCTCGAGGGTCTGAATCTCTTCGTAGCGCTCCATCGAACAGCCGAGCCAAAGCGGTTCGATCCAGTTCTGGCGGAAATGCTCGAGAATCGCCCACGCACGCGTCACGTCAGTCAGGGTCGGGGCACACATCACGCCGCCCGGCACCATGAAGGACGAATGCGGCCACTGACCGCCCAAGAGCGCGTAGATCTCAACCGGTCGGCCCGAGATCGTCACCCCAGCCTCATAGGAGGTGCCGGTGAAGGGCGAATAGCGCTTGACCGCTTCTTCGTAGAACGGGCTCGCCGCATAGTTGGCGTTGGTGTAGTCGATCATGAAGAGTCCGTAGTGGTGGCGCGGCAGCGATTGCAGCGACTCCACGATCTGGCCGAGGTTACGTGCAAGGATCGCGTTACGCGGCACGGTCGTGCCCCAGGCGGTGTCAAGCGCCCAGGCGGCGCAGGTCAGGTGCGAGGCACCGCAGATGCCGCAGGCACGCGGTGTCACCACGAGCCCGGCCTGCGGGTCCTTGTCCTTCAGGATCACCTCGAAGCCGCGGAACAGTTCCGCATGCGTCCAAGCATTGGTCACCACCCCGTCCTGGATATCAACGCGCACATCGAGATCGCCTTCGACGCGACCGACCGGAGAGATGTCGAGAGTCTCGACGCTGGATAGTGCTGTCATTTTTTTGTTCCTCCCTGAACGGATTTAAACGACGAAGATGTCTTCTTCCGCCCAAGCGGGGGCCATGCCCTTGGCGGCGGCGGTCAGCTTGATGTATCCGACCTTGTCAACGCCCGTAGGCATGTCCTTGGGCACACCCATGACCGTCTGGGTCTTGAAGACAGTGCCAGGGTTCAGATCGAAGAAGGGGAACTCAGGCTCCGTGCAGCCAAGGCAAGGCATGCCGGCCCGTGTCTTCGACGAGTGGCGGTTCCAGAGGATGCGATTGCAGGGGCTGTGCGTCATCGGGCCGCGACAACCCAGATCGTAGAACAGGCAGCCCTTGCGCTGCCCGAAGGCGGTGGTCGAGACCTTGTACGCGAAGTGCATGTTGCGGGTGCAACCGGTCTGCGTGAAGGACGAGAAGAACGTTTTCGGCCGGTGGAACTCGTCAAGGGTCAGATCGCCCGCTCGCCCCGTCGCGACCGCGACCAGAATCTGCGTGACCCAGTCAGGATGCGCCGGGCAACCCGGGATGTTGATGACCGGAAGGCCCGACTTCGCCTTGAAGTTGGTGCCGAGCGAGCCGCCTTTGGCACGCTTGAGGAATTGCAAGCCGACGCTTTCGGATGGGTTCGGCGCCATCGCTGGGATGCCGCCATAGGTGGCGCAGTCGCCGATCGCAACGACGAAATCCGCCGCTGCCGACAGTTCCTTGACCCACTCCTTCATCGGGCGGCCGCAGAAGCGGTTCCACTCGCCGGTGCCATTGGGCGCGTTCACGACGGTGCCCTCGAACACGAAGATGTCGAGCTTGATCTCGCCCGAGATGCATTTCTTCAGGATGGTCTTGACGTCTTCGCCAAGCTCCAGCCCAAGCGAGGGCTGCCACAAGATGTTGATGCCGAAATCGGTCACAAGGTCACACGCGCTCGGTTCCTCGGCATTGAGGAACGACATCGTGTTCCCCGAGCACGCACCACCTTGCAGCCAAAGTAGATTGGCCATTTTCTTCCTCCCTCTCGTTGAGCTGCCTTGGCCCCCCAGCCAAGGGTAGCGACCCGATCGACTCTTGTGAGGGTCGATCCTGAGACGGGCAGGATATCGGCCATAGCGCGCAACTCGAAATCAACTTGCGCCCCGAAAAGGTGGAATCTATGAAACAAACTGCATACTGCAAACTTAGTTTGCTATTTTGGCAGCCGGGTTCAGCGGCGGCCGCCGAAAGATGGGCAGCGCGATTCTCCCAAGTGACTGTACCAAACCCCGACGCAGTGGTTGCACTAGCGTCCGTTTGGGTTCATCGCGACGGGTCCAAGTGTCTCGAACAGTGGGGCCAAGCCTAAGTTTTTGAGTGGAGCCTGCGATTTCGGCCAACGCTTGCTCGGATCCGGAAAGGCAACGCAATTAGGCCGAGAGGGTCATCAGAACAGCTTTCCTCTGTCATGCCCGTCGCTTGCGCTGGATGTCGTAACGCTTGATCTTGTTGGCGAGTCCTACCCGCGACAGCCCCAGGTCGGCGGCAACCTTGCTCTGGTTCCATTGGTGGCGGTCCAGAGCGCGCTCTACCACTGACCGCTCCACTCGTTCGACGATGTCTTTGAGGCTACCTTCTGAAGTCAGTGCAGACAACTTGTCGCGATCATACACTGGAGTTTTGGAGATTTTGTCGGAGAGGTGCCGGAAGGCGATGTAGCCGCCCTGCTCGGCTACCGCGACCATGCGCTGAACTTCGGTCTCGAGCTCGCGGACGTTGCCGGGAAAGGCATAGGCCTCCAGCCGCTGCAAGGCGTCCGCCGTGATCCCAAGTACATTCCGGCCGACGACGCCCGCATATTTCTCGACGAAGAAGCGCGTCAGTACGGGGATGTCTTCGGGGCGTTCGGCCAGCGATGGAACGTTCAATTGGAAGCCTCGCAGACGGAAGTAAAGGTCGCGGCGGAAGCTGCCCTTCTCGACCAACCGTTCCAACCGTTTGTTCGATGCCGCGATGATGCGGACATCGCTGTGCAGCATGGTATCCGAACCTAGGGGCTTCACCTCACCCTCCTGCAGAAAGCGCAGTAGCGCGATCTGGAACTGGGGCGATATGTCGGACACCTCGTCGAGCAGGATGGTGCCGCCATCGGCCGCACGAAACAGCCCCAGTCGGTCGGAGATTGCGCCGGGAAAGGCCCCGCGGACATGCCCGAAAAGTTCTGAGTGCAGCACGTTCTCGGCGATGCCGCCGCAGTTCTGCACCAGCATCGCCGACTTGCGCCGCGGCGAGTTGAAATGGATCGCGCGGGCTAACAGCTCCTTGCCCGTGCCGGTCTCGCCCTGGATCAGCACCGGCATGTTGGTTTTAGCGGCCATCTGCGCCTCGGAGACCAGTTCGGCCATCTTCGGGCTGAGAAAGACCAGCCGCTCGAACTGCGAATAGCCACCCTGGACAGAGCTTTCCTTCACTCCGTGGAAGATGTCATCGTCGAGTGACAGCTTTAGCTCGCGACTTAGGATACGGTGACGCCGCGACAGTTCGACATGTTCAAGCGCCCGCTTCGCAACAAGGCTAAGCTGCATCGCCTCTACCGGCTTGAACAGAAACAGGTACGAAGCCGTCCGGTTCGCCAGTTCGTGGCCGGATCTGACCTTATCGGGGTCAAGAAGGAGGATGCGCGTACAGGAGGTATGCGCCAAACGTGACCGCAACAGCGCGCTTTCGTCCTGGGAAACTTCGTCGCAGCAGTCGTAAAGGAAGAGGTTCACGTTCACTTCTTCAAGCCTGCGGATCGCTGACCTGTCGTCCTCGCTGAAAATGAGACGGTATCCGTCGGCCTCGCTGAGCGCGCGCGAGACCCCTTCAAGAACGGCGGCGTCGGTAGACTTCACAAGAACCGTCTGAAATGTGGCCAAGCCAGTCCTCCGTCGCAAAACTGCAAAGCAACTTTACGTTCTGTGCGCGGACTTCTCAAGCCCGGCTGCAAACAACCCCCGAAAAAGCCCCCGATTGGTCGGACATGTCCTCCTTGGTTGAGCGGTCTGCGATGAGCACTAGCGGTGAACGGTATCCCAGCCCCTTATGCGGGTGAAGCCGGGTGTAGTGATCGAACCATGCTGGCAGCTGACGCATGACGACTTCGGCGTTGGGCATCGGATTGACCCTGGCTCAGCGTGTGATGTCCTCGCGAGTGGTGGCGCGCCCCCCCTCGATCGGCGCCACGCCGGAGCAGCTTTGTCCTGGCGTGCAATAGCTGCACTGGAGAGCGTCGCGCTCGACTAAGGCCGCCTGCAGCGGATGCAGCGCACTGTCCTGCGACAGCCCCTCGATCGTGGTGACCGCCTTGCCGTCCTACATCATCGCGAGCTGGAGACAACTGTTGATCCTCTTTCCGTAGATCAGGACGGTGCAGACGCCGTACTGGTCATGGTCGCAGCCTGTTAGCGCGATGTCGTGCCGGAGTAGATCGACCAGCGTCGTGGCGAGCGCGACCTTCACCGATGCCGAACATCTCGAAGCCGCCATCCACAAGAGCGTCATCGACATCAACCGCAACGCATGAAACCATTCGTGTGACAATCTGCGAATTGCTGCTTAGAGACCGTTAGAGAATGGGTTGAGGCGATTGCGGCGGCATGCGTCAGCTTCGGATGTGGATCCGAGCCAGCCGTGGCCGGGGGCTGCATTTGAGAAGCGCGCGAAGCGCTACCGACTGATCTGATGGATGTGAGTGGCACTTCAACCATCCGTTCCGGCCGTTGGTGCCGAAACGCGGACGCAAGCCGACGACCGACCGCGAGCGCTGGCCCTGGCTCAAGCATTTGTTCGCCGACGGTGCCTATGATCGCACCCGCCTCATGTATGCCGCCCATCGCGACTTCGTCATCGGGATCGTTCGTCGCACCTACAAGCAGCCCGGCTTCAAGGTGCTGCCAAGGCGATGGGTCGTCGAGCGCACCTTCGGCTGGATGACCCGGTGGAAGCGCCTCGTCCGAGACTACGAACAGCGCCTCGGCGTCTCCGAGGCCATGATCCACGTCGCACTCGGAAGCCTCATGCTGCGGCGCATCGTTCATCCGTGAGCATTCTCAAACAGACTCTTGGGGCAATTCCGGCAGGTGTCGGCGTCCTTGCTCGGACAGGAACGCATACATGCGCGCCGCAGCCGGCAACAGCGCGCGCTCGGGGCGGCGGATCACGAACCATTCACGCAGAAGAGGCAGCCCCTTGACCTTGACGATGGCGATGCGCCGGTCGGCAACTTCGGCGGCGATGACGTGGCTAGAGATGAATGCCATGCCCAGGCCGGCCATGACGGCTTGCTTGATCGTCTCGTTGCTGGCGATCTCCATGCCGATCCGTGGCGCCATTGCGTGCTCAGCGAAGTAGCGCCCCATCAGAATGCGGGTGCCCGAGCCCGGCTCGCGGACGAGAAAGGTTTCCGCCTCGAGCCCGGCGACCTCGACGCTGGTCCTGCCGGCAAGGCGATGTCCGGGCGCGCAAATGATGACATGCGGATGATCGCCCAACTTTTGGCTTTCAACGAGGAGATCATCCGGCGGCCGGCCCATGATTGCGAGGTCGAGCTGGTTGCTCCGCATCAGGCTGAGCATCTCGCCTCGGTTGCCGATAACCAGCCGGACCTCGATGTTGGGGTGCGCCTGCTGGAAGGCCGAAATGATGAAAGGCACGAAGTATTTCGCGGTGCTGACTGCACCGATCGAGACCTCGCCGCCTTGGCCAGCGCGCATGGCAGCGAGTTGACGCTCGGTCTCGAGGACGAGCGTCTCGATGTGCTGTGAGAGCGCGACCAAAAGAACTCCCGCTTGCGTCGGGACGAGGCGCCCGTTGGCGCGCTCGAACAGGGGCAGGCCCATCCGCTCCTGCAGGGTCTGGATCTGGAGCGAAACGGCCGGCTGCGTCACGCCGATGGATGTCGCGGCGGCGGTGTAGCTCCCGCTCCGGGCCACGATGGCCAGCGCCCGCAACTGGCGCAGCGTGGCATCGCGGAGATGGCGACTGTCATTAGACATTCTTTGGTCCATCAATAGAAGAATAAATTTCCCTTTTAATCTAGAAGCCCGAATGTGAAGTCAATGGACGGTTCGGCCTAGCGAGGCAGCGCCGCGTTCGAAGGCTCCTGGGGAGGAAGCTCGTGTTGGACCAACCGTCGCTGGCGCAATGTCTTGCGCCCTATCGAACTGGTGGCGAGCTGCAGACGCAGGTCGTCGACACGATCCTCGCTTTGGCACAGGCAGCGGTTTCGATCTCCGAACTGGTCTCGAAAGGCGGCCTGGCCGGCGATCTGGCGGGCGCAACCGGCGCGACTTCCGATGGCGACGCCCAGAAGGCGCTCGATCTAATCGCCAACGACCTGATCCTCGCGGCGCTGTCGCGCTGCCCGGTGGCACAGATCGCCTCGGAAGAGAGCGACGAGATTCAGCACCTGCCCGGCAACGGCCCTCTCGCGGTGGCGGTCGATCCCGTCGACGGCTCCGCCAACATCGCGACGAACGGGGCAATCGGGACGATCTTCTCGATAAGGGCGGCGGATGCGGGCGATGCGTCGGAACTCGGAGCTTTCGCCTCGACCGGTGAGGCCCAGCTTGCCGCAGGGTATGTGCTCTACGGAGCCCAGACGACGCTGGTTCTGACGACGGGGTCCGGCGTCGATGTCTTCGTGCTGGAACGGAAGGCGGCTGCCTTCCTGCGCACGAAGACAGGGATCCGCATACCGCGCGGCACGCGCGACTATGCAATCAACGCCTCGAACGCCCGGCACTGGGACCCGCCAGTGCGTCAGTTCGTCGAGGATTGTCTCGCAGGCTCATCAGGGCCGCTGGGCGTCGACTACAACACCCGCTGGTATGCCGCGATGATCGGCGAGGCGCACCGCATCCTGTTGTGCGGGGGCGTGTTTCTCTATCCCAGCGATGCCAGGCCTGGCTATCATGAGGGTCGCCTGCGGCTGGTCTACGAGGCGCAGGCCGTCGCATTCCTGATCGAACAGGCGGGTGGAGCCGCTAGCGACGGCTATCGGCCGATCCGGACGATTCTGCCGCAGCGCCTGCACCAGCGCGTGCCGCTGATTTTCGGCGCGCCCGAAGAGGTCTCACGCATCGACATGCTTCATGCCGCCCCGGCGGATGACCAGTCCGTCGCGCCGCTGTTCGGGCGGCGCGGCCTGTTCCGGTCCTGAGCGGAGATCGGTTGATGTCGATCAAGCATCCGATCATCTCGATCACCGGCTCTTCCGGGGCAGGCACCACCTCGGTGAAGCGCACCTTCGAGCAGATATTCCGGCGCGAAACCATTGCGGCAGCCTATATCGAGGGCGACGCCTTCCACCGCTACGACCGCCTGGAGATGCGAAAGCTGATGGCCGACGAGGCCGCCAGGGGCAACAAGCATGTCAGCCATTTCAGCCCCGCCACCAACCTGCTCGAAGAGCTGGAGGCGGTCTTCAAGTCCTATAGCGAGACCGGCGCGGGCCAGACCCGCCATTACATCCACGATGCTCAGGAGGCCGAGACCTACGGCGTGCCGCCCGGCAAGATGACAGATTGGGAGCCGCTGCCCGCCGACACCGACCTGCTCTTCTACGAGGGTCTGCACGGTGCGGTCTGCGACGAGACGCTGAACATCGCCCAGTACGCTGATCTCAAGATCGGAGTCGTGCCGGTGATCAACCTCGAATGGATCCAAAAGCTGCACCGGGACCGGTCGGCGCGGGGTTATTCGACCGAGGCCGTGACCGACACGATCCTGCGGCGCATGCCGGACTACATCCACCACATCTGCCCGCAATTCTCGCAGACCGACATCAACTTCCAGCGCATTCCGACGGTCGACACCTCGAACCCGTTCGTCGCGCGTTGGATCCCCACGCCCGACGAATCCATGGTCGTGATCCGGTTCAAGAGCCCGCGCGGGATCGACTTCTCCTACCTGCGCTCGATGATCGCCGGCAGCTTCATGTCGCGCGCCAATTCGATCGTCATTGATGGCGGGAAGCTCGACCTCGCTATGCAGCTGATCCTGACCCCGATGATCCTGCAACTCGTGGAACGGCGGAGGCGCGCATGAACAAGATGGCACCCATAGCTCTCGGGCACGAGGCGGCGATGCATCGCGACATGGCGAACGCGATCCGCTTCCTCGCCATCGACGCGGTCGAGAAGGCCAAGTCGGGGCATCCCGGCATGCCGATGGGAATGGCCGACGTCGCGACCGTGCTGTTTGCGCAGTTCCTGAAATTTGATCCTGCCGACCCCGCCTGGCCCGACCGTGACCGCTTCGTGCTGTCGGCCGGACATGGTTCAATGCTGCTCTATGCGCTCCTGCATCTGACCGGCTATCGAGGCATGGACATCGCGCAGCTCAAGGCCTTCCGGCAGTGGGGCTCGCTGACGCCCGGCCATCCGGAGCATGCCCATACACCCGGTGTCGAGACGACGACCGGACCTCTCGGACAGGGGCTTGCGACAGCGGTCGGCATGGCGCTGGCCGAGCGGCTGTCGAACGCCCGCTTCGGCGACGACCTCGTCGATCATCACACCTATGTCATCGCCGGCGATGGCTGCCTGATGGAAGGGCTGAGCCATGAGGCGATCTCGCTGGCGGGGCATCTGCGGCTGGGCCGGCTGATCGTCGTCTTCGACGACAATTCGATTTCGATTGACGGCGCGACGGCGCTGTCCTGTTCGGACGACCAGCTCGCACGCTTCGCCGCCAGCGGCTGGCACGCCGCTCGGATCGACGGACACAACCCGGAGATGGTGGCCGAGGCGATCGCGGCGGCCAAGGCCGATCCGCGTCCATCGCTGATCGCCTGCAGAACCATCATCGGTTTCGGCTCACCCAATCGTCAGGGAACGGAAAAGGTCCATGGCGCACCGCTGGGCGCCGACGAGGTCGCGGCGACGCGGGCCGCGCTGGCTTGGCCTCATGCGCCCTTCGAAGTGCCTGCGGAAGTCGGGGACGCCTGGATACGAGCCGGGCAAAAGAACGCCAAGGCGCGCAGGGACTGGCAGGCTCGCCTGACGGGTGCGCCGTCTGACGTTCGGGCTCGGTTCGCTGCTGCACTCGCGGGAGATATCGGGGACGTTGGCCGGTCAGCGTTGGCGACGATCCGCACGCGCTTTCTCGCCGATGCGCCAAAGATTGCGACGAGACAAGCTTCGCAGCAGGTGCTGGACGCGATCGCGCCTGCCATTCCCGACCTGCTCGGCGGCTCGGCCGACCTGACGCACTCCAATCTGACGCACGCCAAGAGCCAGAAGCCAGTGACGCCCGGCGATTTCGCCGGCTCTTACGTCCATTACGGCATCCGCGAGTTCGGCATGGCCGCCGCGATGAACGGCATCGCCCTCCATGGCGGCTTCATCCCCTATGGCGGAACGTTCCTCGTCTTCGCCGATTACTGTCGCCCCGCGATTCGCCTCTCGGCGCTGATGAAGCAGCGCGTTATCTATGTCATGACGCATGATTCGATCGGGCTAGGCGAGGACGGGCCTACGCATCAGCCGGTCGAGCATCTGGCTTCTCTGCGAGCCATTCCGGGCCTGCTCGTGTTCCGGCCGGCCGACGCGGTCGAGACAGCCGAGGCCTGGGCCTGCGCGCTGGCTCACGATGGCCCGTCGGTGCTGTGTCTGACTCGGCAGGCTCTGCCGATGCTCCCGAGACCATATGAAGCTGGCGAAACCGTTAGCGATGGCGCGTGGGTTGTCCGTGAACCAAACGGCAAGCGGGATATCACGTTGATTGCAACGGGTTCCGAGGTCGCGCTGGCATTGGCAGCTGCCGACGCGCTGCACGAAAAGATGGTCGAAGCTGCGGTGGTGTCCATTCCCTGCTTTGAACGCTTCTCGGCCCAACCAGCCTCCGTGCGACAGGCGATTCTGGGGCGCGCACCCCGTATCGGTATCGAGGCCGCGGTGAGCCTGGGCTGGGATCGCTGGCTCGGCAGCGAGGGCGCCTTCGTGGGCATGCACGGCTTTGGCGCCTCCGCGCCTGCTGACGTGCTGTTCGAAAAATTCGGGCTGACGGCAGCGACCATCGAGACTGCGGCGATGAAGACCTTAATCGTCTCGCGCAGTGGCAGGGAGCCGAGATGATGGCCCGCTTCCCCACCCTCGACGACGCCGAACTTTCGGGCAAGCGCGCGCTTGTCCGGGTCGATCTCAACGTCCCGATGGAAGACGGCAAGGTCACTGACGCGACCCGCATCGACCGCATCCTGCCGACGATCCGCGAGATGTCGGCCAAGGGCGCCAAGGTCGTTTTGCTCGCCCATTTCGGCCGGCCTAAAGGCCGTGACGACAAGAACAGCCTGAAGCAGGTCGTGCCAGCGCTGGCCCATGCGCTCGGCCAGCCCGTGACCTTCGTCGAGGATTGCATCGGCGAGGATGTTGCCAGGGCGGTATCGGCGGCTAAGAGCGGTGACGTTCTGCTGCTCGAGAACGCCCGCTTCCACGCCGGCGACGAAAAGAACGATCCGGACTTCGTCAAGGCGCTCGCCGCCAATGGCGACCTCTTCGTCAACGACGCCTTCTCGGCCGCGCACCGCGCCCATGCCTCGACCGAAGGCCTCGCCCGTGTGCTGCCAGCTTTCGCCGGCCGAACCATGCAGGCGGAACTGGAGGCGCTGTCGGCCGGGCTCGACAATCCAGCGAAGCCTGTGATGGCGATCGTCGGCGGCGCCAAGGTCTCGACCAAGCTCGATCTGCTCGGCAATCTCGTCCGGAAGGTCGATGTCCTCGTCATCGGCGGCGGCATGGCCAACACCTTCCTCGCCGCGCGTTGCATCGATGTCGGCAAGTCGCTCTGCGAGCACGATCTGGCCGGCACCGCCCGCGAGATCGAGGAGAAGGCCAAGGCCGCCGGCTGCGAGATCATGCTGCCGGTCGATGCGCTGGTCGCCCGCGAGTTCAAGGCCCATCCCGGCCATCGCGTCGTCCAGGTCGGCGAGGTCGCGGCCGACGAGATGATCCTCGACGCCGGCCCCCTCAGCGTCGCCGAGGTCGTGCTGAAGCTCGACACGGTCAGGACGCTGGTCTGGAACGGACCCTTCGGCGCCTTCGAACTGCCGCCCTTCGACACCGCCACCGTCGCCGTCGCCAAGGTCGTGGCCAAGCGCGTCAAGGCCGGCACGCTGGTCGCCGTCGCAGGTGGCGGCGACACCGTCTCTGCCATGAACCATGCCGGCGTCGCCGACGACCTGACTTACGTCTCGACGGCGGGCGGAGCCTTCCTTGAATGGATGGAAGGCAAGCCGCTGCCAGGGGTAGAGGCGCTGCATCGTCACCCCGAACTGGAGAGCGCCTGACCATGGCCCGCATCACGCTTCGCCAACTGCTCGATCACGCCGCCGAACAGGGCTATGGCGTGCCCGCCTTCAACATCAACAACATGGAGCAGGGGCTCGCCATCATGGCGGCGGCCGAAGCGGTCGACGCGCCCGTGATCATCCAGGCAAGCCGCGGCGCGCGGAGCTACGCGCACGACATCATGCTGGCAAAGATGATCGAGGCGCTGGAAGAAATCTATCCGCAGATCCCGCTCTGTCTGCATCAGGACCACGGCAATGACGAGTCGACCTGCGCCACCGCGATCCGGCACGGGTTCACCTCGGTGATGATGGATGGCTCGCTCAAGGCCGACGCCAAGACCCCTGCCGACTACGCCTACAATGTCGCGATCACCCGCCGCGTCGTCGACATGGCCCATTGGATCGGCGCGTCGGTCGAGGGGGAGCTTGGAGTACTGGGCTCCTTGGAAAGCGGACAAGGCGAGGCCGAGGACGGGCATGGCGCCGAAGGTCAGCTCAGCCACGACCAGTTGCTAACGGATCCCGACGAGGCCGTCCGCTTCGTCGCCGAGACCAAGGTCGATGCGCTTGCCATCGCCATGGGCACCTCGCACGGCGCCTACAAGTTCACCCGCAAACCCGATGGTGACATCCTCGCCATGCAGGTCGTCGAGGAGATCCATCGCAGGCTGCCAAACGTCCACCTCGTGATGCACGGCTCCTCCAGCGTGCCCCAGACGATGCAGGACATTTTCAACGCCCATGGCGGGGAGATGCCGCAGACCTGGGGCGTGCCGGTCGATGAGATCGTGCGCGGCATCCGGCACGGTGTGCGGAAGGTCAATATCGACACCGATTGCCGGCTCGCCATGACGGCGCAGTTCCGCCGCGTCGGCCAGCAGGCGCGAGCCGAGTTTGATCCGCGCAAGTTCCTGAAGCCCGCAATGGACGCAATGGCCGATCTCTGCCGCGAACGCTTCGAGCAGTTCGGCACGGCGGGACAAGCCGGCAAGATCAAGGTGCTGCCGATCGCCGCCATGGCGAAGCGCTACCGCGCCGGCGAGCTCGACCCGCGGATCGACCCTCTCGCGGTCGCCGCCTGAAAACCTCTTGTCCAACCAGCCACCACCGAGGAACTCCCAGATGAACCAGCAATCCCTGACGGTGACCGGCAAGGAGCGCTACCGCTCCGGCGTCATGGAATACCGCAAGATGGGTTATTGGGAACCCGACTACGTCCCCAAGGACACCGACATCATCGCGCTGTTCCGGATCACCCCGCAGGACGGCGTCGACGAGATCGAGGCGGCGGCCGCCGTGGCGGGAGAGAGCTCCACTGCGACCTGGACCGTGGTCTGGACCGACCGGCTGACGGCCGCCGAGAAATACCGGGCGAAAGCCTATCGCGTCGATCCGGTGCCCAACGCGCCGGGCTCCTTCTTCGCCTACATCGCCTATGATCTCGATTTGTTCGAGCCGGGCTCGATCGCCAACCTGACGGCCTCGATCATCGGCAACGTCTTCGGCTTCAAGCCGCTGAAGGCGCTGCGGCTAGAGGACATGCGGCTGCCCACCGCCTATGTGAAGACCTTCCAGGGGCCGGCGACTGGCATCGTCGTCGAGCGCGAGCGGCTGAACTGTTTCGGCCGGCCGCTATTGGGGGCAACCGTCAAGCCCAAGCTCGGGCTGTCTGGCCGCAACTACGGCCGCGTCGTCTACGAGGCGCTGAAGGGCGGGCTCGACTTTACCAAGGATGACGAGAACATCAACTCGCAGCCTTTCATGCATTGGCGCGACCGCTTCCTCTACTGCATGGAGGCGGTCAACAAGGCGCAGGCCGCGACCGGCGAGGTCAAGGGCACCTATCTCAACGTTACCGCCGGCACGATGGAAGACATGTACGAGCGGGCGGAGTTCGCGGCCGAGCTCGGTTCCTGCATCGTCATGATCGACCTCGTCATCGGCTACACCGCGATCCAGTCTATGGCGAAATGGGCGCGCCGGAACGACATCATCCTGCACCTGCACCGGGCCGGGCACTCGACCTATACGCGCCAGCGCATCCACGGCGTCTCGTTCCGCGTCATCGCGAAATGGATGCGGCTCGCCGGCATCGACCATATCCATGCCGGCACCGTCGTCGGCAAGCTCGAGGGCGATCCGGCGACGACGCGCGGCTATTATGACATCTGCCGCGAGGACCATAATCCGCAAAAGCTCGAACACGGCATTTTCTTCGACCAGCCCTGGGCGAGCCTGAACAAGATGATGCCGGTGGCGTCGGGCGGCATCCATGCTGGCCAGATGCACCAGCTGCTCGACCATCTCGGCGAGGACGTCGTGCTGCAGTTCGGCGGCGGCACGATCGGCCATCCGATGGGCATCCAGGCCGGCGCCACCGCCAACCGCGTCGCGCTGGAGGCCATGATTATGGCCCGCAACGAGGGCCGCGACTACCTGCACGAGGGCCCGGAGATCTTGGCGAAGGCGGCGCAGAGTTGCACCCCGCTGAAGGCCGCGCTGGAGACCTGGGGCAACGTCGCCTTCAACTACGAATCCACGGACGCGCCCGATTTCGCGCCCGTCGCCAGCGTCTCGATGTGAGGAGGACGACCATGCGCGTGACCCAAGGCTGCTTCTCCTATTTGCCCGACCTGACCGACGACCAGATCAAGGCGCAGGTTCAGTACTGCCTCGACAAGGGCTGGGCGGTGAACATCGAGTTCACCGATGACCCGCATCCCCGCAACACCTATTGGGAGATGTGGGGCTTGCCGATGTACGACCTCACGGACCCGGCCGGCGTGATGATGGAACTCAGCGAGTGCCGTCGGGTCTATGGCGAGCGCTATATCCGGATGTCTGGCTTCGACGCCGGCCATGGCTGGGAGTCGGTGCGAATCTCCTTCATGGTTAACCGGCCCAAGGTCGAGCCCGGCTTCCGGCTGGAGCGGCAGGAGGCAAAAGGCCGCCAGCAGCGCTATGTGACGCATGCCTACGCGACCGACCGGCCGGAAGGGGAGCGTTATGGGTCTTGAGGCGCAGGCTCGGTCTCTCATGAGTTCGCGCACTCTCTCTCCCCTCGTGGGGGAGAGTTGGAGAGGGGGGGCGAACGACCGGGTGAGCTTCATATCGATCAAGCACAACCGCCAGCACCCTCTTACAAACCGCTCGCCCGGTCGCTCGCCCCGCACCCCTATCCCCTCCCCAAAAGGGGGAGGGGAAGAGCTTGGCCGCCCAGCGCTGACGCAGACCCTGTCATCGGGCGCAGCCCGTGTCTGAGGATTCGGACGAGAACCCAGGTGGCGGCCCGCCCGCCAGCATCTCCCTTCGCGAGGAATTCGACGGTGCCGGCATCGCTGAGGTGCTGGCGCAGCTCGACCGGGAGCTGATCGGCCTGAAGCCGGTCAAAACCCGCATCCGCGAGATCGCCTCGCTGTTGCTGATCGAAAAGGTGCGTCAAAAGATGGGCATCAGCGCCGGCCAGCCGACGCTGCACATGTCCTTCACCGGCAATCCGGGGACCGGCAAGACCACGGTCGCCATGCGCATGGCTGACATCTTACACCGGCTCGGCTTCGTCCGGCGCGGCCATGTCATTTCGGTGACGCGCGACGATCTCGTCGGGCAATATATCGGCCACACCGCGCCCAAGACCAAGGAGATCCTGAAGAAGGCGATGGGTGGCGTGCTGTTCATCGACGAGGCCTATTACCTCTATCGGCCCGAGAACGAGCGCGACTACGGCCAGGAGTCGATCGAGATCTTGCTGCAGGTGATGGAGAACCAGCGCGACGACCTCGTCGTCATCCTCGCCGGCTATGCCGAGCGCATGGAGACGTTCTTCCGCTCGAACCCGGGCTTCCGCTCGCGCATCGCCCACCACATCGATTTTCCCGATTACGGCAACGAGGAGCTGTTCAGCATCGCCGAGCTGATGCTGGCCGGCCAGAACTATCGCTTCAGCAGCGCGGCGCAGGACGCCTTCCGCAGATACATCGCTGCGCGGAAATCCCAGCCGCTTTTTTCCAACGCGCGCTCGATCCGCAACGCGCTCGACCGCGCCCGCCTGCGCCAGGCCAACCGGCTCGTAGCCGATCTCGACGCGCCGCTGAACGCCGAGACGATCATGACGCTGGAGCCCGAAGACATCCTCGCCAGCCGCATCTTCGCGCAGGCTGCCGACAGCCGCGTTTCGGCGGCCTAGTAGTGGAATTCCGACAATGCCAAACCCGCTGTTGATCGCGCCGTCGATCCTATCGGCCGATTTTGCCCGTCTTGGCGAGGAGGTTCGTGCGCTGGACGCCGCCGGCGCCGACTGGATTCATTGCGACGTGATGGACGGGCATTTCGTGCCCAACATCACCTTTGGGCCGGATGTGGTGAAGGCCATACGCCCGCACACCGACAAGGTCCTCGACGTCCATCTGATGATCTCGCCGGCGGATAACTACCTGGAGGCTTTCGCCATGTCAGGAGCGGACGTGATCACGGTTCATGCCGAGAGCGGGCCTCATCTCCATCGCTCGCTGCAGACCGTGCGAGGTCTCGGCAAGCAGGTCGGCGTCACGCTCAACCCCGGGACGCCGCTCGCGGTGATAGAGCCGGTGATCGGGCTGGTCGATCTCGTCTTGGTCATGAGCGTCAATCCGGGCTTCGGCGGCCAGGCCTTCATTCCCGACGCTGTCGATCGCGTCGCAGCCGTGCGGCGCATGGCGCGCGACCGGGGCTTGACTCTGCGCATCGAAGTGGATGGCGGCGTCGGACCGGCGAACTGCGGCGCGTTATACGCGGCAGGCGCGGACACTCTTGTCGCCGGGTCGGCCGTATTGAAGGACGGACCCGCTCACTATCGCGCGAGGATGGAGGCGATCCGTGCCGCCGCCGTGAACGGGACGTCATGAAGTATCGCCACAAGCCGCGATCAAAGCTGGGCGCGGTCATCTTCGATCTCGACGGCACGCTTGTCGACAGCGCTGCGGACATCGCGAGTTCCCTCAACCATGCGCTGAGCTGCGGGGGCCTCGCGACTGTTCCATTGGCCAATGTCCGCACCGTGATCGGCGATGGCGTCGCGGCCCTTGTGAGGAAGACGATCGACCATCAGGGCGCCACTGTCGATCCGGATCGATGCAATAGGGTGACGGAGCGTTTCATGACATTCGCTCATTCCGTGCCAGTCAACGCCTCCACGCTGTATCCTGGCGCGAAAACCTGCTGCGAAGGCTGCGGCGCGACGGAGTCAGGTTGGGCGTCTGCACCAACAAGCCGCATGATCTCGCCGGACGCGTCTTGCAGATGCTTAGGGCGGCTGAGATTATCGATGGTTGGATAGGCGGGGGGCGTTTGCGATGAAGCCCGATCCATCGTCGCTACTGGCCATGATCGAGGAGCTCGGGGCCACTCCGGACGCGACCGTTTATGTCGGCGACATGCGTGTCGATTATCTCACGGCGTTGAACGCGGACACTGCCTTCATCGGGGTCAATTACGGTGCTTGGCGCTATGATCTGCCCGATATGGACAAGCCGTGTGTGGTCATGAACATGGAGGAGCTGCGCAAGGGGCTGGTTGCAAAATGAGCGACTGCAGCATCATGCGTTGGCCGAAGGCGATGATTTTTGATGTCGATGGGACACTGGCCGAGGCCGAAGAACTCCCATCGGCTAAGCCTCAACGATTCATTCGAGGTACCGAATCTCGGTTGGAATTGGTTGTCACTTGGCAGTTAATTACGAGAATGCGGCCGTTCTCGTCACAGCGTGCACTTGAACACGCGAATCGCGCAGCTCGGATTCCCAAATTGTCTGCAATCACATCGTGTCGCAGCTGTTTTAATAATTGAATACTACGGGGACATTTTACGATTTCCGGGCCGAAAAGGTGTTCCGGCTCTTCGGCGAGATGGGGCTGGTGATGTACCTGACGCATCGTCCTTATCTTTGCGAGATTGTGCGGCGGGTGTGCCCAGGTGCTAGGATTCATGAACTGACTGCACGCCTGCAACGACAGTAAGATTGCTTGCACGCGCATGGATCTGGACGCTAATCACATGCACTCGCAGAGCCCGTCTCTGCTTCGGCGCCGTCTGTTAGCGCCTGCCATTCTCCTAGACGCAGGAATCCGAACGTCCGAGAATCAAGAAGAGCTACTGGAACTGACAGCTTCTATCGTCGCGACCTATGTAAGCCACAATAATGTTCCCGCCATTGACGTGGTCGGCCTCATCGCCAGCACTCATTCCGCGCTGGCGAAGCTCGGCAGCGCGCCAGCCGCCGCGCCGGCTGAGCCGCTCGTGCCCGCTGTCTCGATCAGGAAATCGATCACCCCGGACTTCCTGATTTGCCTGGAAGACGGCCAGAAATTCAAATCGCTGAAGCGTCATATCGGGAATAAATATGGGCTGACGCCGCAGGAGTACCGCGTAAAATGGGGCTTGCCAGCCGACTACCCGATGGTCGCTCCCAGCTATGCCGAGGCGCGGTCAGTATTGGCAAAATCGATTGGGCTTGGGCGCAAGCCAGCGGCGGCCCCAGTCCCGGCCCCCGAGCCGGTTAAGCC
>NZ_JBFUDG010000019.1:0-32162 GCF_056404835.1 Allobosea sp. P2_B12
CTTCATCGAGTCCTTCAACGGCAAGTTCCGGGCCGAGTGCCTGAACACGCACTGGTTCATGAGCCTTGACGACGCCCGGGCAAAAATGGAGGCTTGGCGTAGAGACTACAACGAGGTCCGGCCACACAGCGCCATCGGCAACAAGCCGCCGATATCGCTGATGAACGGCTCTCCGGCGCCCCCGCCGGCATGAGCCCTAACCCCGGAAGATTCCAGCTCGCGCTGGCCCAAAATCGGGGAGCACGTCAATGATCGACGGACTCTCCCTCAGGACGGAGGAGAAATGGGTCTCAGGTCAGTTAGGGCGGATCGGAACGTCGCGTCCTTCTCCGGTCTATTGCTTGAAGCGATTCTCCCGATGCCATTGCAGGAAGTGCGGGCTAGGGCGCTCGTGCGGATTGGGCGGCGCGAATGCCCGTCCGGTCTTGTTCACGAAGCTGCGGATGCCGTCCGAGTCGTTGGCGTGGCGCGAGACAAGGATGTTGAGGTCGTCGGAGAGGGCGATCAAGCCCCGATCGAACATCCAGTGAGCCGTTCCAGAAAGCGCGATGCCGTTGCTGACGATGTCCGGACCGTTTGCCTCAGTGTGCGGCAAGGCTACGCCGCAGCCGTGTGATGGCGCCTGGCAAGCCGCGCACCTTCAGCACGCGGCCAGTCTCGTTGTGTTCCTCGGACAGGACTCGCGCGCTTTCGTACACCTCGCCAATCAGCCCTTGTTTCGCATAAGGCAGCACCAGTACGTCTTCCACCATCGACGCCTCGAAGAAGTCGACGATGGTGTCCCGCAACGCGCTCACATCCTCAGACGCGTGGGCGGACAGCAAGATCGCGTCCGGATGCTTGTCCATCAGGGCGGCGCGCCCGGCAGTGTCCACCAAGTCCAGCTTGTTGAGCACAAGGCGGGACGGCACCACATCCGCCCCGATCTCACGCAGCGCACTACGGCTGACCTCCAGCTGCGCTTCATAGGTCGGGTCCGACGCGTCGACCACAAACAGCAGCAGCGAAGCTTCCAGTGCCTCCGCCAGGGTGGAGCGGAACGAAGCGACCAGGTCGTGTGGCAGTTGCTTGATGAAGCCGACCGTGTCGGAGATGAGCACGCGGGGCCGGGTCTCCGGCTGTAAGATACGGACAGTGGTGTCGAGAGTGGCGAACAGCTTGTCCTCTACCAGCACTTGGCTTCCGGTGAGGGAACGCATCAACGAGGATTTGCCCGCATTGGTGTAGCCGACCAGCGCCACCCGCAACTGGTCGCGGCGGGCGGATCGACGCTGGTCGCCGTCGCGCTGCACCGCTTCCAGCTGGTCCTTCAGCTCTGAGATCCGGTCGCGTATCTTACGGCGATCGAGGTCCAGGGTGCTTTCGCCGGCACCCGGGCCCTGCTGACGCCCGCCGCCTGCCGAAGACTCCCGCATACGGGGGGCCACGTATTTCAGACGCGCCATCTCCACTTGCAGCCTCGCCTCGCGAGTGTTGGCATGGCGGTGGAAGATCTCGACGATGACGCCAGTGCGGTCCAGCACCTCGGCGCCGGTGGCGCGTTCCAGGTTGCGGATCTGGCTAGGCGAAAGCTCATGGTCGACGATGACGAACTCCGGCTTGCGGGTGGCATCCGGATCGGGCCGGACCGCGTCGACAGTCTCGGCTGCACCCTCAAACCGTTGCCGGGCCTTGGACTTCGGAGGCGGCGCCATCGAACTGACCACACCGGTGCCGCCGGTCAGCGCCGCCAGCTCCGCGAGCTTCCCGCTGCCCAGCAGCGACGCGGCGCCGGTGTTCTCGCGCTTCTGCGATACCGTGCCGACAACTTCATAGCCCAGGGTTTTCACCAGGCGCCCCAACTCATCGAGGCTGGCTTCGTGCGCGACATCAAGGATATCGGGCGTCTGGATGCCGACGAGGACAGCCAGTGGAATCGGGGCTTTAGTTTCCATGACGAGCTGATTAGCACGGACGCGCCGAAGCTTCGACACGCCGCGTTGGCGCTTGAGCCAACGCTGCGACGACCTCGGCAAGGCAGCAGCGTGGACCGAGGTGCCGGCCGACCTCCGCCTGATGCTGAGACCGGCTGAAGCCACAGCCTCGTCTATGGCTTCAGCCGCCAGACACAACTCTGCTTGATCTCGGCATCCTCCAGCGAGCGCGTCACCGGAACCTGATAGGACGCCAGCTGGTCGAGCTTGTCCTTCGGCAGGTAGCTGCGGCCGGGATCGCCGATCAGCACCTGCGTGCCCCGGCTTGAGAGCTGGCTCAGCCAGGCGATCACCTGCTCCGCCATCGTCCGCTCATAACAGACATCCCCTGCGCAGACGATGTCCCAGCCCTCGTCGCGGCCGACGAGATCGGCGAGGCGAACCGTGACCTGCACACCATTGGCGGCCGCGTTCAGCGCGATCGCCTCAGCCGCGAAAGCGTCGATGTCACAGGCTTCGACGGAAGCCGCACCGGCCTTCATTGCCGCGATGGCGACGAGCCCCGAACCGCTGGCGAAATCGAGCACGCGCAGCCCGCGCACGGTCTCTGGCGCATCGAGCAGGTAGCGCGCGAGCGCCTGCCCACCCGCCCAGGCGAAGGCCCAGAACGGCGGCGGCAGCCCGATCGTCGCCAGTTCGTCCTCGGTCTTCTGCCAGAGTTCGGTCGCCTCCTGCGCGACATGCACGCTGATCTCGGGCGCATGCGGCACTGGCAGAAGCTGGGTGTGCTCCAGGATAAAGCCGCGCCGGTCGAGTTCCGCGACCAGTCCGCTCACGCCGCGACATCCGTGGTCGGACGGCTGAGCATGGACCGGTACAAGCCTTTGACGGCGTTCATCACGTCGCGCTCGGTATGGCCGTCGATCAGCCGAGCCCTGGCGCTGGCGCCCATCCGCTCGGCCAGCGCCGGTGCGCGCGCAAAGACGATCAGCGCCCGCGCCAATGCCGCGGCATCGTCGACCGGAACCACCATGCCGTCCTGGCCGTCGCGCACGAAGCTGCGGCAGCCCGGTACGTCCGTCGTCAGGATCGGGCGTCCACAGGACGCCGCCTCCAGGATGGTGCGCGGCAGTCCCTCGCCGCCACGCGAGGGCAGGATGCAGAGATGATGGTTTCGCCAAACGCCCTCGATATCGCGCGTCGGCCCGGCCCAGGTGATGCCCGGCCGCGACGCCCACTGCTTCAGGGTATCCTCGGGGATTGCCTTGGGGTTGGACGGGTCGGGCGCGCCATGAATAGTCAGCTCGACCCGCGCGCCCTCGGCCCGCGCCAGCCTGATGGCCTCGACCGCGAGATCGACGCCCTTCGACCAGAGCATGCGCGCCACCAGCGCGACCTTGAGCGGCGGCGTCGCCGGCATCGGCTCCGGCATCAGGATCAGCGGATCGACACCGGCTCCGCCGACGATCGCGACCTTGGCCGTATCCGTGGGATCAAGCCCAAGCGTCACCGGATCGTCTGGATTCTCGAACAGGAATCGCACCTGCGGGCCGTCGACCGCGCCGCGCAGCCAGAGGGTCGCCGCCAGCCGCGCGGCCCCCGCGACAAAGCCCTGCCGCGCACCAAGGAAGCCCAGGCCCGTCAGCGCATAGACCCGCCGCTCGATGCCAGCGAGCCGGCCGGCGAGACCCGCAAGCGCGATCGGCTTCAGCGCGATGCAATGCAGGATATGCGGCCGCTCGGCCTCGATCAGCCGCCTCAGCGTCACGACCTGGCGATACAGCGCGCGCGGATCGAGGCTGCGGCGCTCCGCCTCCAGCGCGATCAGCCGCGCACCCGTCGCCTCGATGATGCGGCGATGCTGCCGTTCGCGCGCGATCACCGTGACCTCGAAATCGAGTTCGCGCGCGGCCCGCACCATCGGCAGGAAATGCGAGGCGAAGAACCAGTCTTCGGTCGCAACGAAAAGAAGTCTCGGGCGGGCCATGGCGCGACATCAGTCCGATGCGGCGCGGAAGGTCAAGCGGCCAACGCATGGAAACCCGCGCATACAGGCGTTGATCGACCGGGCCGCCGGCATGCTAGCCTCTCAGCTTCACGGAGGTAGGCATGGACGGATCATTGAAACTGCCGGCGGCGGAAGCGTTCCCGGCGGCCTTGGCGACGCTGCGCGAGGCGCTCGCCCATGTCGCCAATGGCGATGTCGGGCCGATCAAGGCGTTCTATTCCCACGCGGACGATGCGACCAGCATGTATGGCTGGGGCGGCTATGAGAAGGGCTGGGAGGATATTTCGCGGCGCTGGGACTGGGCGGCGCAGCAGTTCAGGGGCGGCACCGTCAGCCATGAGAACGTCACGACGATCGTCGGGACCGAACTCGCCTACACCACCGACATCGAGACCTTCGACGTGATCCTGCCCGGCACGGAGCAGCTGACGCAATGGACCAACCGCGTCACCCATGTCTTCCGCTTCGAGGAAGGCGGCTGGCGGCTGCTGCATCGCCACGCCAACCGGCTGGAGGGGCAGTACGAGCCGGCACAGCGCCTGGCCGGCAACGCCAAGGCGACGGCGTAGGCCCCTAGGGCCGTGAGGCGGTCAGCGGCAGGGCTCGCGCCAGCGCCGCGGCCGCATCGATGCGGCCCGCGCCATAGACCGGGTCCCGCCCCTTCGAGCCGAGATCGACCGCGCTTTCCGTCAGCAGCCGGCGGACGCCTTCGAGATCGAGGTCCGGACGCTTCTCCAGCACCAGTGCGACCAGCCCGGAGACATGAGCGGCGGCGATCGAAGTGCCCGACGAGAAGGCATAGCGCCCCTGCGGCTCGGCCGCGAGCACATCGACGCCCGGCGCGGCCACCGCGATATAGGACCCGCGATTGGCGCGCGGAAAGATCCTGTCGTCGGCATCGGTCGCCGTGACGGCGATCACGCTCGGGTCTGCCCCCGGGAAAAGCGGTGCGGCAGTGGGCCCGCCATTGCCGGCTGCGGCGACGGCGATCACGCCCTTCGCGGCAACCGCGGCGAGACCGCGCGAGAGCATGCGATCCTCCGGACCGGCGAAGCTGAGATTGATCACGCGGGCGCCCTGGCTGACCGCCCATTCGATCGCGGCCAGGATGTGCAGGCTGGTGCCGCTGGCCGAGGCCGAACTGGCGCGCCCCGAAAAGGCCCGTGCCACCAGGAGCCGCGAGGCCGGCGCGATGCCTTGCAGCTGGCCCTGCGCGACCATTGCCGCCGCCATGGCCGTGCCATGGGCGTGGGGGACGAACTCCTCGGACAGCGAATCGAAATGCCCGGCGATCGCGCCGCGCAACTCGGGATGGCCGATATCGACGCCTGAATCGATCACGGCGACCCGAATCGTCGCGCCGCGCGCCAGCTTGTGCACGTCGAGCAGGCGCAGTTTGTCGACAACATACTGCGTCGGCAGCTCGCGGCGTGGTACGGGTGTGGCTCTTGCCGCGGCCGGATCGGACAACCTGAGCGTCGGAACACCGCCCGAAGCCGTCGTGCTGACCGGCCGGGCCATCTCCTGCTGGAGTTCATAGAGGAAATTCGGCTGCGCCCCCGCGATGGCGATGTCATCGGCCATCTGCACCAGCACGGCGCGCAGGTCCCGCCCGGCCTCGAGCCGCGCCCGGATGATCGTGGTGCCGGCAAGCTCGACGCGGCGGCTGGTGATCAGGGTTGCTCCGTAGCGCCGCAGCACGGTCTCGGCCAGCGCGTTCGGAGCGAGTTCGAACAGGATCTCGTCGGGCACGAAGCGGGTCTCGCTCGCCGCGGGAACGACCGTGCGGGATGGACGTGGCGCAACCCGCATGGAACGATCAGCCTGCCCGACCGCAGGCGTACCGACTGTCGGCTGCTGCGCGAGCGCCGGCGCCGCGCCGAGAGCGAGCATGAGGGCAAGACTGCCAGCGCCGGCCAACCGCAGGACCGGGCCGGCGCGATGATGCTGAAGGCGGGGCAACGTCATGATGCGCTCTCCCGATGCACGCTGGTGCAGCCACGGAATATCAGAATGGCGCCGATCCGTCGCCGCGTCCATGGCTGTCACCGCGAATGTGGCCTCAGGGCGCCGGCGCGACGAATCTGACGATGGCCGCTTCCGATTTCATCCGCGCCGCGATCGCGTCGACCTGCGCTTGCGTCAGCGAGGCGTCACCGACGCGAACCTTGAAGAAGCCGTTGGCGCGGGGGCCATCGACCACGGAGGCGTCGAAGCGCTTGAAGAACGAGGCGATGTCGCCGGCCCTGGCATCCGAGGCGAAGCTCAGCAGCACATAGCGTTCGGAGGAGAGCGACGGAGCCGACGCCGTCTCGTAGCCGGTGGTTTCCCGCAAGGCGAAGCTGGTCAGTGCAAGGCCCTGGATCGCGATCAGGGCGCAGGCCGCAGCCCCCGCATAGGCAAGCCGACGCGGCGGCTGCGCGGCGAGCAGATTGCCGAGCCAGGCCAGGAAACCTCCACTGACAAAGCCGCCCTTGGCAGTCGCGAGAAGGCCGAGCTGGCGCGGCTCGGCATCCATGCCCGCCATCAGCCGGTCGAGGACACGCGGCGAGGGCGCGCCGAGGCTCTCATTGAGCAGCGTCGTCTCGGCCATGTCGTCACGGATGATGTCGAGTCGCTGGGCGAGCTCCGGATCAGCGGCCAGCGCCGTCTCGATACGGGCCTTGTCGGCCGCCGAGATCCGGCCATTGGCGTAGAACGGCAGAAGCTCCTCGAGCTCCGAGCGCTTCGGATCGGTCGCGATGGTGTCGGTCATGACTGAGCTCCCAAATCGCTCGCTGGCTGAAGACGGCTCGGTTGATGGCAAGAAGGCATCGGCAGATCGTGATGGTCCCGGTCCGGGGCCGGGCCGGCCTCAGGGCCAGCCCCGGTCGATACCGGCGGTTTTAAGCAGTTCGCCCAGCTTCTTGCGGGCATGAAACAGGCGTGTCTTGACGGTGTTCTCGGGAATGCCGACGATTTTCGCGACCTCCTCGACGGAACCTTCGTGATAATAGACGAGATCGATGACCTCGCGATGCTCTCGCGAAAGCTGGTTGAGGCAGGCGCGGATCGCGAGACCCTTGTCCTGCTTTTGCAGCACGATCTCCGGATCGTCGGCATCATCCTCGATGCTCTCGGCGAAGTCGTCGTCGAGAGCGGCGTCGCGGCGTTTGCGCAAGGCCGAATAGGACTTGTTGCGCGCGATGGTGAGCAGCCAGGTCGTGACCGAGGAACGTGCCTCGAAACGGTCGGCCTGACGCCACAGATCCATGAAGACGTCACCGGTCACATCCTCCGCCATCGTCTCGTCGCGCAAGAGGCGCAGCGCGAAACGATAGACTCGCGTTTGATGCCGCGAAAACAGCACCTTCATTGCGAGCCGGTCCGCGCTAGCGATCCGCTTGACGAGTTCTTCGTCCGATTCCGTATGCATTGCCCTCGAGGCCTGACATCCGGCTCGCAAGGGTTGGTCGCGGCGAGCAAGGAAATGGTTCAATCGGCGGAGAGATTAATCGGGCCGCCGCAATTCTCCATAGGTAATCGACAGCCGTGGTCAACCGGAAGTGACGTAGCGTGCGTGGGAATGTGCGGTTCCGCGAAGCGTGCGCGACGGAAAGGGCTTGAATCAGCCGTTTCAAGCCGGATTCAGGCCAACCAGCCGACAGCCAGGCGTCGCGCGACATCCGCAAGGATCGTGCGCGTGTTCCCGCCGCACGCGAGGATGTGGCGACAACGACATGGTTTTGAGGAGGAGGGATCGCCAGCGGCGAGAGCCACGCGGAAAAAGCGGCCGCGCATGGCAGTTGGGCAGGTGACTGGCCGCCCACAGTTCGATGCGGGAGCCGGGACGCTCAGGCGACCGGCTTCTTCGCCTTGGCCTTCGCAGCCTTCTTGACCGCAGCGGCGGTCTTTGCCGTCTTGGCCGCGGCTTTCGCCTCGGCGATCTCGGCCTTGGCGCGGGCCTGCTCGGCTGCGACGATGGCCGCGGTCTCCGCGTCAGCCGATTCCTTGGCGAGGCGCAGCGCCTTCAGGCGCACGGTCTTCTGCAGCACGGCATCACGCTCGAACTGCTCGGCTTCCATCGCGCGCGAGGCTTCCTGCTTGCGCGCATCGGCCTTGTCGAAGGCGAGCTGGGCGCGACGCTTGATCTCGTCGGCGGAGAGTCCTCGCGTCGCCATGGCGGCTCGCTCCGGATTTGCGGCGGGAGGTGGGTTCACGGTCCAGGCCGAACAGCCCGGAGCGACCCAGCTCCTCAAGGGAGACGTGTCACGCCAGCCACGACACACGCCTCACGGGGCATCTGCCTGGGCCGGAATCATCGACTGCAGAGCATCCTGCAGCCAAAGGCGTGCATGCGAAACCCCGTCAGCGGAACGCCGGGAACGATCGTGCCCGGCGTCGAAATTGTCTAGCGGCGACCGCCCTTGCCGGCAGCGCGCATCTGCGCGTACTGCACGGCCTCAAGCAGAACCTTGCGCGGGCGCTCGGCGTCGCGCTTGGCCTGTTCGGCCTTGCGGGCGACCTCACGCGCGATTTCGGCGATACGCTCTTCCTCTACGAGGCGCAGGCGCTCGATCTCATCGAGGCGTTCCTGCTCGACGCGGGCAGCGGCCTTCTCGGCCTCGCGCTCGGCGCGGGCAACCGCGACGGCTTCGCGTTCCGCGCGTCGCTGCTGCATGATCGGGTCATCCGGACCGGGCCGTGCCTTGAAACGCTCGAGGAGCGCCTTCTTGGCGGCCGCGGAATTGGCCTGACGATCAGTGAAGCTGCGGTCGGTCGGGTTCTTCAAGGCTGGCCTTCTCTCGGGTTGTCACGGGCGCTTTGCGGCCCGCGAGGGCGCAATAATCCAAAATGCGCCCGAATGGTATTGAAATCAGCGCGGCGCAGGTGCGCTTCCAGCGCGGACCGGCTTCGGCTTGGGCTTCGGCGCGGCGATCAGGCCTTCGCGCTGCATCTGCTTGCGGGCGACCTTGCGGGCGCGGCGGATGGCATCGGCCTTCTCACGGACGCGCTTCTCGGACGGCTTCTCATAAGCCGAACGGCGCTTCATCTCGCGAAACACGCCTTCGCGCTGCATCTTCTTCTTCAGGACCCGGAGGGCCTGGTCGACATTGTTGTCGCGAACGAGAACCTGCATGTCTCACTCCTGCGGTTGGAGGATGAAAAAAGGGCCGGGCATTGGTCCCCGACCCTTCGTCATGCCGCATCATCTAGGCTTGGAAATGGCGGGCGCCAGTACATCCGTGGTCGCCCTTCCTGATCTCCTGGCCCGCTGACGCGGCTTGTCGTCTCACTCGGCGCGAAGCTGATCGGCCGACATCTTGCCCGAGCGCTTGTCCTGCGTCAGCTCATAGGAGATCTTCTGACCTTCCCTGAGATCGCGCATGCCGGCGCGCTCGACGGCGCTGATGTGGACGAACACGTCCTGGCCGCCATCATCCGGCTGGATGAAACCGAAACCCTTGGTAGAATTGAACCACTTAACTGTGCCGGCGCTCATGACGAACCCTTTCTCAGCATATGTTGAAGCACGTGAAAGAACTCACGTGCCGATTTTTCGAATTTGAGCAGGAAGGTCGTCAGCAGGCGCATTCTCATGCGCGGGGCCACGTCGTTCGGCCTAAATATCGACTGGGCTCATATGGGCGCTTGAAACCTCATTGTCAATGCAACTGTCGCGCGAATGCGCTGATCGCGTGCCCTCCCCCCGGTCCAGGCGCTTTACAACGGCGCACTTTTCGCCAACAGGCAGCTTATACCTATCATCAACCCCGACCGGTTCCTTCCCGTGCAGACGCCGTCGCTGAACCAGTTCCGCCGCATCGTCGTCAAGGTCGGGTCGAGCCTGCTCGTCGATCGCGACCGCGGCCGCCTGCGCCAGGCCTGGCTTGCGGCACTCGCCGAGGACATCGCCGAACTGCATCAGCGCGGCGCCGATGTGCTGGTCGTGTCCTCGGGCGCGATCGCGCTCGGCCGAACCGTTCTGGGACTGCCTTCGGGTGCGCTGCGCCTCGAGGAAAGCCAGGCCGCCGCCGCCGTCGGCCAGATCGCTCTGGCGCGAACCTGGTCCGAGGCGCTCGGCGCCCATGGCCTGACGGCCGGCCAGATCCTGCTGACGCTGGCCGACACCGAGGAGCGCCGGCGCTATCTGAATGCGCGCGCCACGCTCGGACGCCTGCTCGACCTGCGCGCCATTCCCGTCATCAACGAGAACGACACCGTCGCCACCACCGAGATCCGCTATGGCGACAATGATCGCCTCGCGGCCCGCGTCGCCACCATGGCCGGCGCCGATCTGCTGGTGCTGTTCTCCGATATCGACGGTCTCTATACCGCCCCGCCCGCCACCGACCCCGATGCCCGGCACATCCCGCTGGTCGAGCGCATCACGCCGGAGATCGACGCGATGGCCGGCGGCGCGGCTTCCGAGCTGTCGCGTGGCGGCATGCGCACCAAGATCGAGGCCGGCAAGATCGCAGCCGCCGGCGGCACCCATATGCTGATCGCCGACGGACGGCCGAAGAACCCGCTCGAGGCGATCGTTGCCGGCGCGCGTTGTACCTGGTTCCTCACGGCCTCGACCCCCGCGACCGCGCGCAAGACCTGGATCGCCGGCTCGCTCGAACCGCGCGGCACGCTACATGTCGACGCCGGCGCGGCGCGCGCGCTGCGCGGCGGCGCCAGCCTGCTGCCGGTCGGCGTCAGCCGCATCGAGGGTGAGTTCGCCCGTGGCGACGCCGTGCTGATCCGCGATGCCGAAGGCGGCGTGCTCGGGCGCGGGCTCGTCGCCTATGATGCAAGCGAGGCTGCGCTCGTGCTCGGCAAGGCGTCGCGCGACATCGAGGCGATCCTGGGCTATGCCGGCCGTGCCGAGATGATCCATCGGGACGACATGGCGCTCGGCGTCGAAATCTGAATCCGTCTCTCATCAAAGAGTTAGAACATGATGTCGTCCGAAAACCGGTTCCCACTTTTCGGCATCATGTTCTAGGGTTGCACCGCAATGGCTTTTGGCAGGGTGGAAATGACGAGCGAAAACGCTCTCCGCGTGGTCGCAAACGGCGGCGCGGCCCGGAACGGCGGGATGACGGGCAAAGACGATGCGACAGGCGACGTCGCAGCGCAGATGCTGGCGCTCGGCCGGCGTGCCCGTGCCGCTGCGCGCCGCATTGCCCTCACCCCCGATAGCCAGCGCAACGCAGCATTGCGGGCCATGGCCGCCGCGCTGCGTGAACGCGCCGCACCGATCCTCGCCGCCAATGCGCAGGATTTGGCCGAAGCGCGGGCCAATGGCCAGAATGCCGCCTTCATCGACCGCCTGCTGCTCGACGCCGGCCGGCTCAACGGCGTCGCGGAGGCCGTCGCCGGCGTCGCCGATCTGGCCGACCCGCTCGGCAAAGTGCTCGCCTCCTGGACGCAGCCCAACGGCCTGCACTTCGAGCGCGTCGCCACCCCGCTCGGCGTCATCGCGGTGATCTTCGAGAGCCGCCCGAATGTCACGGCTGATGCCGGCGCGCTCTGTCTCAAGAGCGGCAACGCCGCGATCCTGCGCGCCGGCTCCGACAGCTTCCGCACCGCGACTGAGATCGCCGTCGCCCTGCGCCAGGGCCTGGAGGCCGCCGGCCTGCCCGGCGACGCGATCCAGCTCGTCCCGACGCGGGATCGCTCCGCTGTCGGTGAGATCCTGAAAGGCCTCGACGGCACCGTCGATGTCGTCGTGCCGCGCGGCGGCAAGAGCCTGGTTGCCCGCGTCCAGAGCGATGCCCGCGTGCCGGTCTTCGCCCATCTCGACGGCAACTGCCATGTCTATGTCCACACCGCAGCCGATCTCGCCATGGCCCGCGAGATCGTCCTCAACGCCAAGCTCAGGCGTATTGGCGTCTGTGGCGCCGCCGAGACGCTGCTGGTCGACGAGGCCTGTGCCGCGACGCATCTGCCGCCGCTCGTCGCGGCGCTGCTCGATGCCGGCTGCGCGGTGCGCGGCGACGCCGCGACGCAAGCGCTCGATGCACGCGTGACGCCCGCGACCGAGGCCGACTGGGCGACTGAATATCTCGACCGCATCATCGCGGCGAAGGTCGTCGCCGGGCTCGATGCCGCGATCGAGCATGTCGAGCGCTACGGCTCGCACCATACCGACGCGATCGTCACCGACGACGCAGCCGCTGCCGCGCGCTTCCTGGCGGAGGTAGACTCGGCGATCGTGCTGCACAACGCCTCGACGCAATTCGCCGATGGCGGCGAATTCGGCTTCGGCGCCGAGATCGGCATCGCCACGGGCCGCATGCATGCGCGCGGGCCGGTCGGCGTCGAGCAGCTCTGCTCCTTCAAATACCGCGTCCATGGCAGCGGCCAGATCCGGCCGTGACCAAAGATACGGTGACCCATGATAGCGAGGCGACGCGCCCTCTTTCCGTGACCAACGAGCACCTGCGTCTGCCGCCGCATGCACCGGGCCTGCGCATCGGCCTGTTCGGCGGCACCTTCAACCCCGCCCATGACGGCCACCGCATGGCGAGCCTGACGGCGCTGCGCCGGCTCCAGCTCGACCGGGTCTGGTGGCTGGTGACGCCCGGCAATCCGCTGAAGGACAACGCCGCCCTGCCAGCGCTGGCGCAACGGGTGCGTTTCAGCCGCAAGCTCGCCGACCATTCGCGCATCCATGTCACGGGCATCGAGGCGATGCTGCGCACCCGCTACACCGCCGACACCCTGCGTGCGCTGAAGCGGCGCTGTCCCGGCGTCAATTTCGTCTGGATCATGGGTTCGGACAATCTCAAGAATTTTCACCGCTGGAACGAATGGCGCGCCATCGCCCGGATGATGCCGATCGCGGTGATCGACCGGCCGGGCTCGACCCACTCATCCGTCGCCTCGCCGGCCGCCAACTGGTTGTCGCGCTGGCGGATTTCCGAGAGCCAGGGAGCCGCGCTCGCCGATGCGAAGGCACCGGCCTGGATCTTCCTGCATGGCCGCCGCTCGGAGCTGTCTTCGACAATGTTGCGCGAACAGGCGCAGCACGATTGAATTTTGGCCCGATCCGGCGTATTTTTACCGGGTCGCGCCCTGAGCGCGTCGGACATGTGAGGATACGGAACTGAACCGTTCAACCCTTGGCGAAGCCGAGCCCAAGCCGCTTCCCCAGGCCGCTGTGCCGGAGAACCCCTCCGCCGATAGCGTAGCCCTCGCGCTGCACGTTCTCGAAGACATGAAGGCCGAAGACATCACTGTCATCGACCTGGTTGGCAAGACCTCCCTGGCGGACGCGATGATCATCGCGACGGGCCGGGTGAATCGGCATGTCGCCTCCATCGCCGATTCGCTGGTCGAGGCGCTCAAGGCGTCGGGCCTGCAGACCCCGAAAGTCGAGGGCATGCCTGCTTGCGACTGGGTGTTGATCGACACCGGTGACATCATCGTCCACATCTTCCGCCCGGAAGTGCGCCAGTTCTACAATCTCGAGAAGATGTGGGGCGCCGACCGGCCCAATGAGCGCCTCGTCAGCTAACGCTGATCGCGCGCAATGCGCCTGGCTTTGATCGCCGTCGGCCGTCTCAAGGACGGGCCGGAGCGGGAACTCTGCGAGCGCTATCGCGAGCGCGCCGCTACGCTGGGGCGCGGGCTCGGGCTGAGCGGCCCCGAGATCATCGAGCTCCCCGAAAGCCGCGGCCGCAGGCCCGACGAACGCAAGCGCGACGAGGCCGCGGCCATTACGGCAAAGCTTGTGCCGGGTCTCGTGATCGCGCTCGACGAGCGCGGCAGAAGCCAGGACAGCGAGGCCTTCTCGGCCCGCATCGCTGCCGCCCGGGACGCTGGCACGGCTTGCACCAACCTCGTCATCGGCGGCGCCGACGGGCTCGCCGACGAAATCCGCGACGCGGCCGGGCTGACGCTCGCCTTCGGTGCGCTGACCATCCCGCACCAGATCGTGCGGGTGCTCGTGCTCGAGCAGCTCTATCGGACGATGACGATCCTGGCCGGACACCCTTATCATCGCTCATGAGCCAGTTCCGGCCCCTGATTCGCGGCAAGACCTCAGCAGAGACGTTGGCCCGCCGGCTTCTCCTTGTCCTGATCTTGTCCTTCACCTGCTCTCCTGCATCGGCCCAGTCCCAGGCGCCCGACCCCGACGCACTGTCTCGCGAGGCGATGCAGAAGCTCGTTGAGAAGCAGGCCCGCGAGGCCGAACTGAAGGCGATCGAGCAGCGTCTGGCGGGGAATGCCGAGGCGCGCGCAAAGCTGGAGGCCGAGATCGCCGGCATCCGCGCCGACCGCGCCGCGCTCAACAAGGCCCTGCTCGACACCACCGCCCGGACGCAAGCCGCCGAGCAGCGCGTCAGTGCCCTCGAACAGCGCCTCGCGCTTCTGCAATCGAGCGAAGCGGCCATCCGTCGCTCCCTCGACGGCCGGCGCGGCCTGATCGGCGAGGTGCTGGCCGCCCTGCAGCGCATCGGCCGCCGCCCGCCGCCGGCCGTGCTGGTACGCCCCGAGGATATTCTCGAAGCGGTGCGGGCCTCGATGCTGCTCGGTGCTGTGGTTCCCGATCTGCGCCAGGAGATCGAGGTGCTCGGCACCGATCTCGGCGAACTCGTCCGCCTGCGCGAGAGCATCGGCAAGGAGCGCAGGGCCATCGCGACCGAGATGGAGCAACTCGCCGGCGAACGCCAACGACTCGCCTCCCTGGTCGAGGCAAGGCGCGACCGGGAGACCAGCGCGACCAAGGATGCCGAAACCCAGCGCGGCCAGGACAGTGCACTCGCCGCCCAGGCCCGCAGCCTGCGCGATTTCGTCGAGCGGATGGAGAAGGAAATCTCGGTCGCCAACCGTGCAGCCGACGCCGCCCGCCAGTCCCTCGAAGCCGAGACCCGCGAGCAGCGCCAGCGCATGGCGGCACTCGCCTTCAAGGATCCGGCGCGGCTCGCCCCGAAGATCGCCTTCACGGAAGCCAGGGGCCTGCTGCCGCTGCCTGTGGCAGGATCACAATTGCGTGGCTTCGGCGATTCGGACGGGGCCGGTGGCTCCACCCGCGGAATTTCCATGGAGACGCGGCCGGGCGCCCTAGTTTCGGCGCCTTCGGACGCTTGGGTGGTTTATGCAGGGCCGTTCCGTTCCTTCGGCCAACTCTTGATCCTGAATGCCGGCGGGGGGTATTATCTGTTGCTAGCCGGCATGCAGCGGATCGATGTCGCGCTGAACCAGTTCGTCCTCGCGGGAGAACCGGTTGCGGTTATGGGCGAAACGTCCGAAGCTGCTGCAACGATCATAGGTTCGGGAACCGGCCAGCCGGTTCTGTATATCGAGTTCAGAAAAGACGGCGTCTCGGTCGATCCGGGGCCGTGGTGGACGAAACCGCTTGGCGAAAAGGTTCGCGGATGATGCGCAAGGTCTCTCTCGTTTTCGCCGGAGCCGTTCTCGGCGCGGGCCTGACCGGCATGGTCACGCAGACGCGCCTGCTGACCTCCACCAGCGCGGTCGCGGCCTCGGCCGAGGTTTATCGCAGCCTGAACCTGTTCGGTGACATCTTCGAGAAGATCCGCACCGACTATGTCGAGAAGCCCGACGAGCAGAAGCTGATCGAGGCCGCCATCAACGGCATGGTCTCCTCGCTCGATCCGCATTCCTCCTATCTCGATGCCAAGTCCTTCCGCGACATGGACACCGACATGCGTGGCCAGTTCGGCGGCCTCGGCATCGAGGTCACGATGGATGACGGCGTCCTCAAGGTCGCCAAGCCGATCCGCGACACGCCCGCCTCCAAGGCCGGTATCCTGACCAACGACATCATCAGCCAGATCGACGGCCAGGAGGTGAAGGGCCTCTCCCTGACCCAGGCGGTCGAGAAGATGCGCGGCATCATCAACACCCAGGTCAAGCTCAAGATCGACCGCCCGGGCAAGCCCGAGCCGCTCGAATTCACCTTGACCCGCACCACGATCGTCGTGCCGGCGGTTGAGGAGCGCGTCGAAGGCGATGTCGGCTATGTCCGCATCGGCACCTTCAGCGAGCAGACCTATGAGGGCCTGCGCAAGGGCATCGACAAGGTCAACGCCGATATCGGCATCGACAAGATCAAGGGCTACGTCATCGATCTCCGCAACAACCGCGGCGGCCGTCTCGACCAGTCCGTGCTGGTCTCCGACGCCTTCCTCGAACGCGGCAAGATCGTCTCGACGCGCGGCCGCAATGCCGAGGAGACACAGGTCTTCAACGCCAAGGCGGGCGACCTGACCAAGGGCAAGCCGGTCGTGGTGTTGATCAACGGCTCGTCGGCCTCTGCCGCGGAGATCGTCGCCGGCGCCCTGCAGGACCACAAGCGCGCGACCATCATGGGCACGCGCTCCTTCGGCAAGGGCTCGGTCCAGACCGTGATCCCGCTCGCCGGCAATGGTGGCCTGCGCCTGACAACGGCGCGCTACTACACGCCGTCGGGCTCGTCGATCCAGGCCAAGGGCATCACGCCCGACGTCGAGGTCGTCCAGGACATCCCGCCCGAGCTCAAGGACAAGCTCGCCGAGAACAAGGGCGAGGCCTCGCTCAAGGGGCACCTCAAGACGGGCGACGGCAAGGACGAACAGTCGGGCTCGGGCTCCTATGTCCCCAGCGATCCGGCCAAGGACACCCAGTTGATCGCGGCGCTGAACCAGATCCGCGGCGTCAAGAAGGACGCCGCCGCGCCCGCGACCGAAGCGCCGAAGCCGAACTGAGCCCAGACCTGGCTGAAGTCTGCCGTTTGACGGGCAGGCGAAGAGCAACGGCGACACCGCAGCGAACTCTGTCTGATTCCATCCAAATCTGGCAGAGTCTCGCTTTGCGGCCACTGATTCGGGTCCGCTTCGCAAGCTGAGGACAGCTTCGCTTGGCCGAAATGCCGCTCACTGAGCTCAACCGGCCGCTGGGCCAGGATCGTGCCGCGCCCCCTGGCAAGCCATGGGGCCGCTGGCTCGCCCTGTCGCTTGCAGGCGTGGTCGGTCTGGTTTGGGCATCGATCGCCCTGATTGTCGCCATTCGCCGCGATCCCGATGGCGGCGAACCGATGGTGATCGCCCAGATCGAGAAGCGCGCCGCCCCAGTCCAGTCCGCGCCGACGACCTCCCAGCCAGGCACGGCCCAACCCGACACGATGCAGGTTGCGCGCAGCCAGTCGAGCGCCCGGCAGCTCGAAAACGAATCCGGCGTCAATGTCGTGCGGCCCGGCGCAGAGGCGCCGGGCGCCATCGTCATCACCATCCCCGACAGCGAAGCCACGGTCAGGCTGGCGCCGGCCCCCGACAGCCGGCTGGTCGAGCGCACCCGCTACGGGCTGCTGCCCAAGATCGGCCCCGACGGATCGACGCCGGCGCAAATCTATGCCCGCCCGGCCGGTCCCGCACCCGCCGGCAAGATCGCAGGGCGCATCGCCATCCTGGTCGGCGGCCTCGGCATCAGCCAGAGCGGCACCGCGGATGCGATCACGCGGCTTCCCGGCGCCGTGTCGCTCGCCTTCGCCCCTTATGGCGCCGAGCTGGAACGTACGGTTCAGCGCGCGCGCGGCGAAGGCCACGAGGTCTTCCTCCAGCTGCCGATGGAGCCGTTCGATTATCCCGACAACGATCCAGGCCCCCATACCCTGCTGACCGGCCCGAAATCGGCAGAGAATATCGACCGTCTGAACTGGGCGCTCGGCCGGTTCACCGGCTATGTCGGCATCGTCAATTTCCTCGGCGGACGCCTGACCTCCGACGAGGCCGCGCTCTCCCCGATCCTGCGCGAACTCGCCGGCCGCGGGCTGATGGTGGTCGATGATGGCTCGTCCTCGCGCAGCCTGCTCGCTTCGTCGGCCAGCCGCGCGCAAATCCCGGCGATGAAGGTCGATCGCGTCCTCGATAGCGTCGCCCGCCCCGACGCCATCGACAAGGAATTGGCGACGCTGGAGGCCATGGCGCGCGAGCAGGGCGTGGCGGTGGCGAGCGCCAGCGCCCTGCCGGTCTCGATCGAGCGGATCACGCGCTGGGCGCAGTCGCTCGAGGGCAAGGGCCTGGCGCTCGTGCCGATGAGCGCGGCGCGCGGCCTGCGCAGCCCGAAAACCACCGGATCGCTACGATGACCAGAACGCTGATGACCGACATGGCGCCGGAGGGCTACCGCCCCTGCGTCGGGCTGGCGCTGTTCAATGCGCAGGGCCTCGTCTTCATCGGCCGGCGCGCCAACAAATCCCAGCGCGAGCATGTCGACGATCAGCACACATGGCAGATGCCGCAGGGCGGCATCGACAAGGGCGAGACGCCCCTCCAGGCCGCCACGCGCGAGCTGCAGGAGGAAACCAACGTCACCTCCGTTACCCTGCTGGCAGAGGCACCGGGCTGGCTCGCCTATGATTTGCCCGATGATATCGGCAAGGAGGCCTGGAAGGGCCGCTGGCGCGGGCAGGCGCAGAAATGGTTCGCCTTACGCCTGACCGGTCCCGACAGCGAGATCGACATCGAAACGCCGGCCGGCGGTCACAAGGCCGAATTCGACGCCTGGCGCTGGGAACGCCTCGACGCGACGCCATCGCTGATCATCCCGTTCAAACAGAGTGTCTATCGCGAAGTGGCGGCACTGTTTGCCCCCTTCGCCGCAGCCTGATCAGGGCGCGCCACCAGGGAAGCCGATATGCGGTTTGAAGACGATCTCGAACCGGTCTCGCCGGCCCTGCGCGAGCGCCTCGCGCCCGGCGGAACGCTGCGTGCCGGCATCAACCTCTCGAACTTCCTGCTGGTATCCGACCGCACGCCCGATGGCGGCCCCGCCGGTGTCTCGCCCGACATGGCCCGCGCGATCGCCGACCATCTCGGCGTGGGCTTGCGTCTCGTACCTTATGCCTCCCCCGCCCTCCTCGCCGATGCGGCGGGGCGCGATGAATGGGATATCGGCCTGATCGGCGCCGAACCACAGCGTGCGCAAACCATTGCCTTCACGCCGGCCTATGCCGAGATCGAGGCGACCTATCTCGTGCCGGCCGGTTCTGCGCTGACCAGCATCGCCGAGGTCGATGCGGCCGGCATCCGGATCGCGGTCACGGGCAAGACGGCCTATGGCCTCTGGCTCGACCGCAACATTCGCCATGCCGAGCTTGTCCGCACAGCCACGATGGACGAGACGCTGGCAGATTTCAGCGACAGGAGCTTGGAGGCGCTCGCCGGTCTGCGCGCAAGACTTATCTCCGATGTCGCGCAGTTGCCCGGTGCCCGCATCCTCGATGGCCGCTTCATGACCGTGCAGCAGGCCATCGGCATCGCCCGGAACGGCGACGCGCAGACCGATGCGGCCATCGCCTGGCTGACCCGCTTCGTCGAGACGGCGAAGACCTCCGGCCTCGTTGCCGGATTGATCGCTAGGCATGGCGTCGAAGGCCTCAGCGTCGCCTGAGCAGCGCGACGGGGTTGATTCCCGCCGCCCGCCGGACCACCCTTCCGCCAACCGACCTGGAACCGGCGTCCGCCCGACGGGTTGCCGCAGCGGCTGCGCCAGCGGCCCATCGCATCGAACGGAGCTTCATCGTGCAGGATGAGATTTGGGCGCAGCTCGCCGACCACCGCGCTGCGACGAAGGCGCGCAATCTGCGCAGTCTCTTCGCTGACGATGCCGCGCGCTTCAGCACGTTTTCGGCGACGCTCGACGATCTGCTGCTCGACTATTCCAAGACCGCCGTTACAGCCGAGACGCTGGCGCTGCTGCTCAAGCTGGCACAAGCCGCCGATATCGCCGGCAAGCGCGACGCCATGTTCGCGGGCGAGGCGATCAACACAACCGAGAACCGCGCCGTGCTCCACACTGCACTCCGCGCACCCGCCGGCAGTCGCGTCATGGTCGATGGCGCCGATGTGATGCCCGAAATCCATGCCACGCTGGACAGGCTCTCAGCCTTCGCCGAGGGCGTCCGCAGCGGCACGATTCCCGCGTCCGACGGCGCCCCCTTCACCGACGTCATCAATATCGGCATCGGCGGCTCCGATCTCGGCCCGGTCATGGCGACGCTGGCGCTGGCGCCCTATCATGACGGCCCCCGGCTGCACTACGTCTCCAATGTCGACGGCGCCCATATCGCCGACACGCTGGCGAAGCTCGATCCGGCACGCACTTTGGTGATCGTCGCCTCAAAAACCTTCACCACCGTCGAGACCATGACCAATGCCGCGACCGCGCGGCGCTGGATCGCGGCTGCGCTCGGCGAGGCGGCGGTCGGCAGCCATTTCGCCGCGGTCTCGACCGCACTCGACAAGGTCGGCGCCTTCGGCATCGCGTCGGACCGCATCTTCGGCTTCTGGGACTGGGTCGGCGGGCGCTATTCGGTCTGGTCGGCGATCGGCCTGCCGGTGATGATCGCGATCGGCGCGGAGCATTTCCGCGCCTTCCTCGCCGGGGCCCATGCGATGGATGAGCATTTCCGCACCGCGCCGCTAGCCAAGAACCTGCCCGTTCTGCTCGGTCTCGTCGGCATCTGGCATCGCGATGTCTGCGGCCACGGTGCCCGCGCCGTCCTGCCCTATGATCAGCGCCTGCTGCGCCTGCCGGCCTATCTGCAGCAGCTCGACATGGAATCGAACGGCAAGCGCGTCCGCAAGGACGGCTCTCCGGTGACGCGGCCGACCGGCCCGCTGGTCTGGGGCGAGCCCGGCACCAACGGCCAGCACGCCTTCTACCAACTCATTCATCAGGGCACCGACACCATCCCTTGCGAGTTCCTCGTCGCGGCGCAGGGTCATGAGCCGGAACTGACACAGCATCACCGGCTACTGCTGGCCAACTGCCTTGCCCAAAGCGAGGCCCTGATGAAGGGCCGCACACTGGAGGAGGCGCGCGAAATCCTCGCCAAACAGGGCATGGCGCCCAATGCGATCGAAGCGCTCGCCCCCCACAAGGTCTTCCCCGGGAACCGTCCCTCGGTGACGATCGCCTATCGCAATCTCGACCCCTTCACGCTCGGCCGCATCATCGCGCTCTACGAGCACCGCGTCTTCGTCGAGGCGGCTATCTGGGGCATCAACGCCTTCGACCAATGGGGCGTCGAGCTCGGCAAGGAGCTCGCCACCGCCCTGCTCCCGGTGATCGAGGGCAAGGCGCCCGCGGATACGCATGATTCCTCGACCGCCGGCCTCGCCTGCTATCTCGCAGGCCAGGCCTGAATATGACGCGAAGCGGGCAGGTGGAGCCTTCGCTTGCCTCGAATGCAATCACTGCTTAATTTGCCATCAATGATGACGGAGCGCGGCGATGGCGAGCATGACGATCCGCAATATCGATGACCAGTTGAAGACACGCCTGCGGATGCGTGCGGCCTCGCATGGTCGCTCCATGGAAGACGAGGCCCGCGACATTCTGCGCGCGGCGCTCTCGACCGAAAAGCGCCCCTCGCGCAATCTGGCCGCGACGATCCGCGCGCGCATCTCGCAGACCGGCGGCGTGAAGCTGGACCTGCCGCCTCGCGAGCCCATCCGTGAACCCGTCGATTTCGGCGGATGATCGTTCTCGACACCAATGTGATATCCGAAATGCTGACACCGGCGCCGAACGCGTCGGTCGAGGCATGGCTGGCCGCACAGCCGCCGGCATCGATCTTCACGACGGCGATTACGCAGGCGGAGATTCTTTATGGGCTCCGCCTTCTCCCGGACGGAAAGCGCCGAACCGACCTTGAAGCGGCGATCCGGCCGATATTCGCCGAGGATTTCGAAGATCGCGTCCTGTCCTTCGACCCACAGGCCGCCGATATCTATGCAGGCATCGCCGCCGCTCGCCGACAGGCCGGCCGACCGATCAGCCAGTTCGATGCCCAGATCGCAGCGATAGCGCTGTCGCGCGGTGCCGCCATCGCCACCCGCAATGTGGCCGATTTCGCAGACATCGGCTTGACCATCCTCAATCCATGGCAGTTCACGGGATAGCGGCTGCGCCGGTGACGACAGGCCGTCGCAGCGATGTGTCTCGAGCCCGCGCTGCCTGCCGCCATCGGCATGCGCTATGCACCGCAGACTGCCCGCAAGGCGGCTTCACCGGCGCTTGCATCGGCAACGGCATCACGCGGCCCTCGGGCGAGAGTGAATCGATATGAATGACGGCGTTGCTGCTTTGGATTCTCGTCGCATGACGCCAGCTCCCGACGACCCACGCTCCCTGCGTCGCCGCGAGGACCGGCGCTTCCTCACGGGGCAGGGCGACTATCTCGACGACCGGCTGGTGACGGGCGAACTCTTCGCCGCCGTGCTGCGCTCGCCCCACGCCCATGCCACGATCGTCTCGATCGACACAGCTAACGCCGCAGCCTTGCCCGGCGTGCGCGGCGTCTACACCTCAGCCGATCTCGACGGGCTCGGGCCTCTGCCCTCCTATATCGTGGTGGCGACCGTCGAGCCGCTGATCGTGCCGCCGCGCCTGCCGCTGGCGAACGGGCGGGTCCGGCATGTCGGCGATCCCGTCGCCTTCGTCGTCGCCGACAGCGCGGCGCTGGCACGCGAGGCCTGCGAGCATATCGTCGTCGATTATGACATCCTGCCTTCGGTCACCGATCTGCGCAGCGCGCCAGAGCCGGATGCCGCGCAGATCTGGCCGGAGGCGCCGGGCAATCTCTCCTACCGGTTCCATCGCGGCGATGCGGCCGCGGTCGCGAAGGCTTTCGCCGAGGCGGCGCATGTCGTCACCTGCGACCTCGTCAACAACCGCATCGTCGCCGCCGCGCTCGAACCGCGCATCGCGGTCGGGCATTTCGATCCGGAAACCGGCGTCTATCATCTCGAAATCAGCGGCGCCTCGGTCCACGCCATCCGCCGCGAGCTGGCGGAGGGCGTCTTCGGCCTGCCGCTCGACAAGGTCCAGGTCTCCTGCCCCGATGTCGGCGGCGGCTTCGGCATGAAGAACGTCACCTATCCCGAACATGCGCTGGTGCTCTGGGCCGCGCGCAAGCTCGGCCGGCCGGTGCGCTGGAGCGCCGAGCGCATCGAGGATTTCACCGGCGGTATTCACAGTCGCGACAATGTCAGCACGGCGAAACTCGCGCTCGACCGGAAGGGGCGCTTTCTCGCGCTCGCAGTCGAGACGATCGGCAATCTCGGTGCCTATGTCTCCTCGCTGGGGCCGGGAAGCTCGACCAATGCGCCCGCTGCCGCCATGGGCGGGCTCTACGACATTCCGGCGATGACGATGGATGTGCGCGGCGTCGTCACCAACACCGCCCCGATCGATGCCTATCGCGGCGCCGGCAAGCCCGAGGCGAACTACCTGATCGAACGCCTGATCGAAAAGGCGGCCCATAAGCTCCGCATCGACCCGGCCGAGTTGCGCCAGCGCAACTTCATCCGCAGATTCCCTCACCGCTCCGCCTTCGGCACCACGATCGACTGCGGCACCTTTGGCGAAAATCTCGACCAAGTGCTGCTGGCCGCAGACCGGGCGGGCTTTCCCGCCCGTAAGCGCGCGGCGAAGAAGCGCGGCAAGCTGCGCGGCTTCGGCATCGGCTGCTTCCTGGAAACCTCGCGCGGCCAGCCCAATGAGGAAGCCTGGCTGCGCATGCGCGATGACGGCACCATCGACATGGCGGTCGGCACGCAGTCCAACGGCCAGGGCCACGAGACCTCCTTCGCCCAGGTCGCGTCGGCCAAGCTCGGTCTGCCGGTCGAGACGTTCAATCTCGTCCAGGCCGACACGACCCGCGTCCCGCGCGGCGGCGGCCATGGCGGCGCCCGCTCGCTCCACCTCGGCGGCACAGCGCTGGTGATGGCGGCCGACGACCTGATCGCCAAGGCAAAGCCGATCGCGGCGCAGTTGCTGCAGGTGGGCGCAGACGAACTCACCTTCGAGAACGGCGGCTTCCATGCCGCGGCTGGGCCGGACGGACTGCAGCGCGAGATCGACCTGTTCGCCGTGGCAAGGCATGTGCTCGACAGCACCGGCACAGGGCTGGAAAGCCATGGCGACAATGTCTGCGACATCATCACCTTTCCAAACGGAGCGCAGGTCGCCGAGGTCGAGATCGACCCGGAGACGGGCGCCATCTCACTGGAGCGCTATGTCGCGGTCGACGATTACGGCACGCTGGTCAATCCATTGCTGACCGAAAGCCAGGTTCATGGCGGGCTGGCGCAGGGCATCGGCCAGGCGCTGCTGGAGGAGGCGGTCTACGATCCCGATTCCGGGCAGTTGCTCAGCGCGACCTTCATGGACTACGCCATGCCTCGCGCCGACGACCTGCCATTCTTCGACCTCGCCATGGTCGAGGTGCCGACCAAGGCCAACCCGCTCGGCGTCAAGGGCTCCGGCCAGGCCGGCTGCATCGGCGCGCCGCAGACGGTGATGAACGCCGTGCTCGACGCGCTGCGCCCGCTCGGCGTCACCCATCTCGACATGCCGGCCACCCCCGCCCGGATCTGGCGCGCGATCCGCGATGCGCAAGCTCAAAGCCTTAAGCCATCACCAGCCCGCCATCGACATGCAGCGTCTGGCCGGTGACGAAGCCGCTCCAGTCGGAGGCCAGGAACAGCACCGGGCCGGCCACATCCTCCGGCGTCGCGATCCGGCCGAGCGGCGTCTGCGCGATCAGCATGTCCTTCACCGCCTCGCGCGTCCCTCTGCTGGCGTCGGTCGGATAAACCAGGCCGGGCGCGACGCAATTGACCCGGATACCGAGCGGTCCGAGTTCCGTCGCCAGATTGCGGCTGAAGCCGATCAGCGCGGCCTTGGCGGTGGTGTAGTCGTGATAGGCGATGCTCGGGCGCGCCACGAGGTCGCTCGCCATGTTGACGATCGCCCCCCTGCCCCGCTGCCGCATCAAGGGCAGCACGGCCTGGCAGACATGATAGGTTGCTTTCAACGCGCCATCGATTTGCGCCTGATAGGCCGACCACGGCGTCTCCCAGAACCGCGCCCGGTCGTCGGGGTCGAAGACATAAGGCGCAAAGGCGTTGTTGACGACGGCGTCGATCCGCCCAGCCTCCTCGCCGATGCGCGCCACCATCGCCTCGACCTCGTCGGGCACGGTAACGTCGGCCGCGATCGCCAGCGCATTGCCACCCGCCGCCCGGCAAGCCTCGACGACCGCCTGCGCCGCCGCCTCACTGCGCCGGTAATTCACGATCACCAGCCCACCCTCGGCGGCGAATGCTTTTGCGAGCGCGGCGCCGATGCCCCGGCTCGCCCCCGTGACGAGGATGGTTTTGTCGCGGAATTTCATCGGCATTGCCTCAAGGGATCAAATCCGACTTCACGACCTGCGCGATATCGATCGGCTTCACGATCAGCCCCAGCGTGTGGAAGGTATCGGCGCCCTTCTGCATCAGCTCCGGATCGAAATGGCCGAGACCCTTAGCGGCCGTCGTCGGCGACACCGTCGAGATGTTGCGCAATTTGATGATCTCGAGATTGAGCGTCTCGTCGCGGCCGTTGATCGCCCGTGTTACCGCGACCTTGGCGGCTTCCTCGGGCTTGGCGATCATCCAGGCGGCGCTGTCGCGATAGGCTTCGAGGAAGCGCTTTAGCAGCGGCTTCTTCGCCTCATAGGTCGCCTGCGTCACGACGAAGATGTCGCTCGGCAGGTTGAGATGGTCCTTCACCTCGATGACGTCGAAATCGGCCAGCCCCTTCGACTTCGCCACCAGCAGCCCGGTATCGGTTGCGGCTGTGGCATCGACCTGGCCCTGGATCAGCGGAGCGAAGTTGAGCAGCCCGGTGACCTCGATGGTCGCATCCTTCTCGGTGAGGCCGACCTGATGCAGCAGCACCTGCAGGTTTTGCCGCGTACCGCTCGACAGGCTGTAGACGCCGATGCGCTTGCCCTTGAGATCGGCCGGGCCCCTGATGCCGTTGGCCTTGGGCGCGACGACGTTGAAGACATTCTGCGGATAGATATTGTAGATCGCGACGAGCTTCTCGCCCTTGTCGAGCGCGAGATAGAGCGCGGCCGGATCGGTGAAGGCGATGTCGGCCTGGCCGGTCAGCATGGTCTGGATCGCCGAGCCCCCGCCGGTGCCCGGCACATAGCCGAGATCGATGCCCTTGGCCTTGAAGAAGCCCTTGTCGGGCTCGGCCAGCAGATTGGTGATCTCGCTGATCGGCTGGCTCCAGCCCGCGACGGTGACCTTGTCGAGGGTCTGGGCTTGGGCAGACGCGCCGATGAACATCGCCATGAAAGCGGTCGCTATCCCCCAAGCCCTCATCCTGAGGAGCCGCGAAGCGGCGTCTCGAAGGATGCTCCAGATGGTGCGGGAGCCTCCTAAAGCATCCTTCGAGACGGCCCTGCGGGCCTCCTCAGGATGAGGGCTCATGGGGCTGAACCGGCAAATCGAAGACATCGGCCTATCCTTTCAGATGGTGGCGCAGCAGCAGCCGCTCGGCCAGGAGCGCGGCCTGGTAGAAGACCATGCCGAGCAGCGTGATCACGATGAAGAGCGCAAACATCAGGCTCGAATCCATCACGCTCTGGGCGGCGATGATCGAGGCGCCGAGCCCGGCCCGGCCGCCAATGAACTCACCGACGACGGCCCCGACCAGCGCCAATACGACCGCGACGCGAAGCCCGGCGAGGATGACCGGCAGGGCGCTCGGCAGCTTCAGCCGCAGCAGCGTCTGGAGCCGGCTGGCGCCGAGCATGCGGAAGAGTTCGCGCCTGGACGGATCGACCTGGGCGAGCCCCGTCAGCGTGTTCTCCATCAGCGGGAAGAAGCAGATCAGCGCGGTGATCACCACCGTCGGCGTCATGCCGAAGCCGAACCAGACGATGAAGAGCGGCCCGAGCGCGAGCTTGGGCACGACCTGGCTGGCGACGATATAGGGGTGCAGCAGCCGGCGCAGGAAGCTGGCCTCAGCCAGCAGGAAGCCGGTTCCGAGCCCCACGGCGCAGCCGAGCGCCAGACCCAGCGCCATCTCGGTGGCGGTGATCCGCAGATGCGGCCAAAGACGCCCGGTCACGATCTCGCTCCACAAAGTCGCGAAGACAGCGGACGGCGCCGGTACGATCAGCGCCGGCACGCCGCCGAGCCGGCACCAGGCTTCCCATGCGGCGAGCAGGGCAAGCAGCAAGAGGGCCGAGGCGAGGCGGGCCATCATGGCGCTGCGTCCATCGCCTGCCGTAACTCCCGGCAAAGCGCGTTGAACGGCTGGGCGTAGCGCATCTCGCGCCGGCGCGGGCGCGGCAAGTCGATGGAAAGATCGTGATGCAGCCGGCCCACCGCCATGATCGCGACCCGGTCGGCGAGATAGACGGCCTCGGTGATGTCATGAGTGACGAAGAGCACGGTCGTCGCATGCAGCGCACAGAGCGCCAGCAGATCATCCTGAAGCTCCTCCCGCGTCAGCGCATCGAGCGCCGCGAAGGGCTCGTCGAGCAGCAGCAGATCCGGTTCCGTAATCAGCGCGCGGGCCACCGCGACCCGGCTCTGCTGCCCGCCCGAAAGCTGTCCCGGATGGCGCTCTCCATAGACGCCGAGCCCGACCCGTTCGAGCAGGGCCCGGGCCTTGTCGCGATCCTGCGCAGTCGGCCGGCGCTTCAGCGACACCGGCAGGAGCACATTGTCGATGACGCTGAGCCAATCGAGCAGCGTCGGCTGCTGGAAGACGAATCCGATGCGCGCACCCGGCCCCGTCAGTGCCGCGCCATCGATCCGGACGCTGCCCTGGTCCGGCGCAATCAGCCCGGCCGCCAGCTTCAGCAGTGTGGTCTTGCCGCTGCCGCTGCGGCCGACCAGGCAATGAAAGGCGCCGCGCGGGATCGCCCAGACGACGCGGTCGACGATGACCGGCTCCGCGCCATAGCGGAAACTCGCCCGCTCGATTGCGACAAAGCTATCCTTTGCCGGCTCAATCGACATAATCAGCGAAACCTTCGGCGGCGAGTTCGGCCGATTGCTCGATCTCGGTGATCGTCACGAGGTCGAGCAGGTTGAAGCGCCCGTCATTGTGCCAGCCGGCTTCGGGCGCGGTCATCCGCCCGAAGGCCGAGATCCGCGTCACGCCGGCCTCGCCCAGCAAGGCCGCGATCCGGAACAATTCCTCGGGTGCAGCCGCAACCGCCGCGCTCTGCAGGAAGGCCCGGAACGGCACGATCAACGGAATGACATCGTCCAGCCTGTCGACGGCAACGATCTTGAGTGTGCGGTTCAGCCCGCTCGGCGCCAGCGGCTCGGCCTCTTCGACCAGAACGACGCTCCAGGGATCGGCGGCATCGCCGAGCACGACCCGGCCCTCCCCGTCGAAGGCGCGCATCTCCTCGGCATTCCGCCAGGAGGCGACGCCGGCGGCCTCCGCCACCGACAGCGCCCGGCGCGGATGCCGGCGCGCGAAGCCCGCCAGCTCGCGCGAGACCTGCTCGGCGAAATCGCGCGGTGAAACCTTGCCGCCGCGTTCGACGAACAGCATCTGCGGCGCGTAGCAACCCTGCTGCTCGTAACGGATCACATCATGGGCGACGAGCCGCGCGAGCGGCCCGGCCCGGCGTGTGTCGAGCGCGTCGCCTGAGACCAGCCCGAAGCCGATCTTGTAACCATGGGCTAAGAAGCGCGCGGTCACCGGCGCGCGATCCCGGATCGCCGCCAGCGCTGCATTTCCGCCGAACGCAACGACCGTGTCCGCCTCGTTCAGCCAGACCTGCTCGCTCTGCGCATCGCCGCCCTTCCACCAGACGATGGCCATGCACTCGCCAAGCTTCGGGTCGATCTCGGCCAGGACTTTCGCGAACCAGCCCGCCAGCAGCGGCTCGGCGCTCGCGACCTTGCCGATCGTGCCCGCCTTGACCAGCAGCCCCGAGATCAGGCTCCACAGCGGCAGGCCGGGCACATTGCCGGCCCATATATGCAGCAGCAGCTCCGGCCCATAGGCCCGCGTGAAGCCGCCCTTCATCGCCGGCTGGAAAGCGTCGAGCAGGCCCGGATTGGCGAAATCCTCGGCGAGGAAGCGCTGCAATTGCGGTGCGCGAAAGGTCCTGAGATAGCCGGAAAGTCCGAGCCGCACCGTCTCGGCATCATATCCGGTCACGATTGGCAGCACAGCTTCCGCCTTGCGCCGCCAGGGGTCGTCGCGGTCGAGCAGCCGCGCCACGGCCTTGTCGATTGTGGCGACGATCTGCGCGACGGAGAGCGTCTTCAGATACGCCCGCGCATTCTCCCGAACACGGACGGCCAGCGCGAGGCTCTGCGCCTCGCTGAGCACCGGCACGGAGACCTGCGCGCTCTCGCCCCAGGCGGCAAAGTCGAGCACGCGCCATTCGACCTCCTCGGTCGACAATCCCGGCAGATGCCCGGCGAACTCGGTCACGGCTAACCCCGCGCCGCCTTCAGGAACTCGGCGACGGCGAGCGAACAGCCCCTGGAATCCGCCCCGTCAACGCGGCCGAGCAGCCTGAAGCCGCCTTCGACCATGATGCCGGCATCCTCGGTCAGGATCGCCGAGACGCAGTTGAAATGAGCGAGGTCGTGATGCACCAGCACACCCGTCGAACCCTCGGGCAGGTCCCGCCCGCTCACGGGATCGACGACCCGGCTGCGGATCCAGTGCGGCCCGGACTTCACCGGCGGGCAGGTCGCATTGCCGTCATCGTAGAACTGCGTGCTGAGCTCGGTCATGCCGTACATGTTGATGCAGGCGCTGCGCGGCACGCCGAGCGCGTCCGAGAGCGCATCATAGAACGCATCGGCGCCCATCTCGCGCGACTGCCCCTTGAATCCGCCGGTATCGAGGATGCGGCTTCCCTCGGGCAGGGCAAAGCGCCGCCCTTCCGCCGCCAGCGCATCGAGCAGATGCACGAAGCTGTAGCTCGCGCCGAGCAGCGCATAGGGCTGCCCCGAGGCCTGCGCCCGCTCCAGCGCCGCGATCAGCCGGGCCAGGTCGAGACCATCCGCCCCGATGAAGCCTTCGCTGGCCGCTGTTCCGCACTCCCGCTTCGCCAGCGCCAGATAATGCGCCAGAGACGAGTTCGGCATCGCCTCCTCGTCGGGGAAGAGGATGCCCATCTCGATCCGCTCCAGCCCTTTCATCAAGCGCGCGCGGAAATTCACCAGCATCGAGCGGTCGTAGACGGAAAGCGTCGGGTGATAGCTGCAGCCCCGGACGCCCCCTTGCGTCGTGCCGCTCGTCATGAAGACGCGCTCTGCCCTCTCGGTCTGGCTGCAGCTCAGCGTCAGATCCTTGAAGGCGGTGATCGGCACGGCGGGAATGTCGCGCCAGTCGCGGACGGTCAGCGTGGTGCGCCCACGCTGGATGGCGAAGCGCCGATAGGGCTGGTTGTGGGCGAACTGGTAGGCGAAGACGTCGAGCGCCACGCGCTCGAAATCCGCCTCGCTCGCCGCGTCGCGGTCGATGAAGGCCAACAAGGCCTCTATGATCTCAGCTTCCGTCACGTCCAGCCACGCCTTCCCGAAAGGCACCCATGGTCCGGCGACATGCCTTGCACGGGGCCTGAGAATCCGGCCTTCGGCGCGAGTTTGGAAAAGGGGCAGCTGCCCGCCCGATGTCCCGCATCCCTACGCCGGTATGAACCGGATCAGGTTCGGAGGGTCACCGCGTCGTCCGGATTTGGCCCGAACCGGCGGAATCTCAGCCTCCTAGCGAGGCCCCCCTGGGAACGCCATCAGCATGACGGCGCGCATGCGGCGATGTCAAGAATGGCCGCCCGCGCCGCGGGCATGGCCAAAGCTCGCCGATGAAACATTGCGGGTGCGACGCGCGTTGTCGAAGCAAACCCGCCAAGGAAACGAAACATGGAACTTCCGCAGGACGTGCCTCTCGTCGTGATCGCCAGCGAGGACGAATATCAGGAAGCGCTGGCAAAAATCCGCGCCGCCAGCGTCCTGCCGGCCGGCACGCCAGAAACGATCGAGGCCGCGGGTCTCGTCGCCGCGGTTCGTGCATGGGAGCACGAGCACGGCGCCGAATCCGGCACGCCGGCCAGCAACGTACCCGCGCACTGAGCCGGGGCAGTCACCCATCCAGGGAGATCTCACATGGATAGGACCCGCGAAAACCCCACGCTGCTCGTCGAGGACGACGGGCGTCGCATCGCCGAAGCAGAGGGCGCCGCGGCGAGCCATCAGACCAGCCCGCAGACCAATGTTCACGACGAAGGCAGCGATGCCAACGATACGGCCGACGGCCTGACGGAATCCGAAGAGGCGGTACGTCACGCGGCCGAGGATATTCCGACGGGTCAACGCCCCGAAGGCCAGGCCGACACAGTCCCCGTCTTCGATCGCGGATCGCTGCCGCCAAAGGTCTGACGTCACCGGCCGCTCAGGCCGCTCCATCGGAGCCTGAGCGAAGCAAATCGGCGTAAGATTAAGATAGGGGAAGTGGCGGACAGGGAGGGATTGTCCAAATTTTCCAGAGAATTCAGCAAAATCAATGGCTTGAGAGCCGCGAATTTCGATCGTGTGTACCACTCCTGTGACCCGCCGTCGAGCCAGCGAAGGGGTTTCGTGGAGAGCCTCTAATGGCTATCGAGAATAATTATACTCACCGTAAATCTCGATAAGCAGCCCCCCGGTCTCTTCTACGAAATTGAGCTCGTTGATTTCCGGAAGGTACTCAACAAGGAACTCATTCGGCTGGGGCAGCATTTTGCCGTGGCAGCGCAGCGTCGAAGGGCCTGATCGAGGACCGCCGGCATTGTCGAACGTGCAGGACCAACCGGACGCCTTCACGTAGTCGTAAAACGGCTTGAGATTGCCCAGCCGATGTTCCGTGCCGTCCAGATGAACCTTGACTTGGGTTGCTACAGGAAAGTCCATCTGGCGCCATTTGATGCGCGGTGTTTGCGCCGTGGCGGTGGACGCCGCCAGGCAGGCCGCGAGGATGAAGGGCATGCGCATGCTGGGCCTCTTGTGATCCAGTTGAGTTGGGCTTGGAGCGTGATGGTCGTTCAGTCGTAGATGACCGCGAACAGATCGCTGAAAGGCTTCCCCTTCCACGCGTTGCTGTTCATACTGGCCAGGCTGAAGCTGCGTCCATCCGGGTTGACGGTCCATTGGATTGAGACAGGCTCGCCGACCGACCAATAGGCGTCCTCCGCCCAGGCTGTGACGTGCTCCCCGAAAACTCGGCCAGTCCGAACTGGAATTTTCCACTTATGATCCCGGGATCGGGACGAGGAGAGTTCCATGAAGGCATCGAAGTTCACCGAGGCGCAGATCGCGTTCGTTTTGAAGCAGGCTGAGAGTGGCGTGCCGATCGCAGAGGTCTGTCGGAAAGCCGGGATTTCGGACGCGACGTTCTATAACTGGCGTAAGAAGTATGCGGGCCTGATGCCGTCGGAGATGAAGCGGTTG
>NZ_JBFUDG010000020.1:0-27143 GCF_056404835.1 Allobosea sp. P2_B12
GTGGTGACCGGTCGCGTCGAGCGCGGCATCGTCAAGGTTGGCGAGGAAATCGAGATCGTCGGCCTCAAGGACACCGTGAAGACGACGGTGACCGGCGTCGAGATGTTCCGCAAGCTGCTCGACCAGGGCCAGGCCGGCGACAACATCGGCGCGTTGCTGCGTGGCACCAAGCGCGAGGACGTCGAGCGCGGCCAGATCCTGTGCAAGCCGGGTTCGGTCAAGCCGCACACCAAGTTCAAGGCCGAGGCCTACATCCTGACCAAGGAGGAGGGCGGTCGCCACACCCCGTTCTTCACCAACTACCGCCCGCAGTTCTACTTCCGCACGACGGACGTGACCGGCGTGGTGCACCTGCCCGAGGGCACCGAGATGGTGATGCCTGGCGACAACATCGCCATGGAAGTCCACCTGATCGTGCCGATCGCGATGGAAGAGAAGCTGCGCTTCGCCATCCGCGAAGGCGGCAGGACCGTCGGCGCCGGCGTCGTCGCCAGCATCATCGCGTAACAAACGTTTTCGTGAGGGCGATGGCCCTGCGGCCTTCGCCTTCTCACGTCACGAGGAAGAAAAGACCATGAACGGTCAGAACATCCGGATCCGCCTCAAGGCGTTCGACCACCGCATTCTCGACGCTTCGACGCGCGAGATCGTGTCGACCGCAAAGAGGACGGGCGCCCAGGTCCGCGGCCCCATCCCGCTGCCCACGCTCATCGAGAAGTTCACGGTCAACCGCTCGCCCCACATCGACAAGAAGTCGCGCGAGCAGTTCGAAATGCGGACCCACAAGCGGGTTCTCGACATCGTCGACCCGACCCCGCAGACGGTCGACGCCCTCATGAAGCTCGATCTCGCCGCCGGCGTCGACGTCGAAATCAAGCTCTGATCCTAATTTAGCCGGGTCCTCTGCCTCCAGCGTTTTGGCTGGATGAGTAAGACCCCAAGGGAAGGTATGCACCGATGCGTTCCGGTGTGATTGCACAGAAAGTCGGGATGACCCGCATCTTCACCGATGCCGGCGAACATATCCCGGTCACCGTGCTGAAGCTCGATAACTGCCAGGTCGTTGCTCATCGCACGATCGAGAAGAACGGCTATGTTGCCGTGCAGCTCGGGACGGGCTTGGCCAAGGTCAAGAATGTCTCGAAGGCTGAGCGCGGCCATTTCGCCGTCGCCAAGGTCGAGCCCAAGCGCAAGGTCGTCGAGTTCCGCGTCAGCGATGACGCGCTGATCCCGGTCGGCGCCGAGCTCACCGCCGACCACTTCGTCGTCGGCCAGTTCGTCGATGTCAGCGGCACGACGCTCGGCAAGGGCTTCGCCGGCGGCATGAAGCGCTGGAACTTCGGTGGTCTTCGCGCCACGCACGGTGTTTCGGTCTCGCATCGCTCGATCGGTTCGACCGGTGGTCGTCAGGACCCTGGCAAGACCTTCAAGAACAAGAAGATGCCCGGCCATCTCGGTGCCGAGCGCGTCACCACGCAGAACCTGCGCGTCGTCCAGACGGATGTCGAGCGCGGCCTGATCCTGGTCGAAGGCGCCGTTCCCGGCCATGCCGGCGGCTGGATCCATGTGCGGGACGCCATCAAGCGCGCCCTGCCCAAGGATGCGCCCCTGCCGGGCAAGTTCAAGCTGAATGGCGGCGAAACGCCGGCTCCCGCAGCCGAGACGGTTGAGGAGAACGCGTGATGAAGCTCGATATCACCACCCTCGAAGGTGGCTCGGCCGGTTCGGTCGAGCTCTCGGATGCGATCTTCGGCCTCGAGCCGCGCGCCGACATCCTGGCCCGCATGGTGCGCTACCAGCTCGCCAAGCGCCGCGCCGGCACGCACAAGTCCAAGGGCCGGTCGGAAGTCGACCGCACCCGCAAGAAGATCTACAAGCAGAAGGGCACCGGCGGCGCCCGTCACGGTGCAGCTTCCGCTCCGCAGTTCCGCGGCGGCGGCAAGGCCTTCGGCCCGATCGTGCGCGACCACGCCCACGACCTGCCCAAGAAGGTCCGCGCTTTGGCTCTGCGCCATGCGCTTTCGTCGAAGGCCAAGGATGGCGGCATCATCATCATCGATGACGCCAAGCTCTCCGAGCCGAAGACCAAGGTCCTGCTCGGTCATTTCGGCAAGCTGGCCCTGTCCAGCGCGCTGGTGATCGGCGGCGCCGAGATCGATACGAATTTCGGCCTGGCGGCGCGTTCGATCCCGAATGTCGACGTCCTGCCGATCCAGGGCATCAACGTTTATGACATCCTGCGTCGCGACAAGCTTGTCCTGACCCGCGCGGCTGTCGATGCGCTGGAGGCGCGCTTCACATGAGCACGGCGAAGAATCTGGACCCGCGCCACTACGACGTTATTCGTGGCCCGGTGATCACCGAAAAGGCGACCATGCTCTCGGAGCACAACAAGGTCGTCTTCAAGGTCGCCAAGACCGCGACCAAGCCGCAGATCAAGGCGGCGATCGAGAAGCTGTTCGATGTCAAGGTGAAGAGCGTCAACACGCTCGTCACCGAGGGCAAGATGAAGGTCTTCCGGGGCCGGCTCGGCCAGCGCTCGGACGTCAAGAAGGCGGTCGTGACCCTCGAGGAAGGTCACTCCATCGATGTGACAACGGGCCTGTAAGGAAGGATCGCAAACCATGGCTTTGAAGCATTTCAAGCCGGTCACGCCGAGCCTTCGCCAGCTCGTGATCGTCGACCGCAGCGAGCTCTACAAGGGCAAGCCGCTCAAGGTGCTGACGGAGGGTAAGTCGTCCTCCGGCGGCCGCAACAATCTCGGCCGCATCACCGTCCGCTTCCGCGGCGGTGGACACAAGCGGACGCTGCGCCTGATCGACTTCAAGCGTCGCGGCAAGGATGGCATTCCGGCCGTCGTCGAGCGGCTGGAGTATGATCCCAACCGCACGGCGTTCATCGCGCTGATCAAGTACAGCGACGGCGAGCAGGCCTATATTCTGGCCCCGCAGCGCCTCGCCGTCGGCGACAGCGTGATCTCGGGTCCGTCGGTCGACGTGAAGCCCGGCAACGCGGCCCCGATGGGCTCGTTGCCGATCGGCACGATCGTCCACAATCTGGAGCTGAAGATTGGCAAGGGCGGGCAGCTCGCTCGTTCCGCCGGCAACTACGCCCAGATCGTCGGTCGCGACCAGGGCTACGTCATCGTCCGCCTGAACTCGGGCGAACAGCGCCTGATCAGCGGCCTGTGCTATGCTACGGTGGGCGCGGTTTCGAACCCCGACCACATGAACCGGAATGACGGCAAGGCAGGGCGTTCGCGCTGGCTCGGTCGTCGCCCGCATAACCGCGGTGTCTCGATGAACCCTGTCGACCATCCCCATGGCGGCGGCGAAGGCCGCACCTCCGGTGGTCGTCACCCGGTTACCCCCTGGGGCAAGCCGACCAAGGGCAAGAAGACCCGCTCGAACAAGCGGACCGATACGTTCATCGTGTCGAGCCGTCACGCCCGCAAGAAGAAGAACTGAGGTCCGTCATGGCGCGTTCGCTTTGGAAAGGTCCGTTTGTCGACGGATACCTTCTGAAAAAGGCCGAGGTTGCCCGTTCGGCGGCCCGGTCTGAGGTCATCAAGATCTGGAGCCGTCGCTCCACGATCCTCCCGCAGTTCGTCGGTCTGACGTTCGGCGTCTACAACGGCCACAAGCATGTGCCGGTGAACGTCTCCGAGGAGATGGTGGGCCACAAGTTCGGCGAGTTCTCGCCGACGCGCACCTTCCACGGTCACGCCGCCGACAAGAAGGCGAAGAGGAAGTAAGCCATGGGAAAAGCATCCGCCCCCCGTGCGCTGCCCGAGAACGAAGCCGTTGCGATCGCTCGCAACCTTCGCGTCTCGCCGCAGAAGCTCAACCTCCTCGCCCAGCTCATTCGCGGCAAGAAGGTCTCGACCGCGCTCGCCGATCTCGAGTTCTCGCGCAAGCGGATCTCGCTGGACGTGCGCAAGTGCCTTCAGAGCGCGATCGCCAACGCCGAGAACAACCATGATCTCGACGTCGACGATCTCGTCGTCGCCCAAGCGTTCGTCGGCAAGGCCCTGGTCATGAAGCGTTTCCACGCCCGTGCCCGTGGCCGTGGCGCCCGCATCCTGAAGCCCTTCGCGAACATTACGATCATCGTGCGCGAAGTCGCTGCGGCCAAGGCCTGAGGAGAGAACGATGGGTCAGAAAATCAATCCGATCGGGCTTCGCCTCGGCATCAATCGCACCTGGGATTCGCGCTGGTTCGCGCAGAAGGGCGAGTACGGCAAGCTGCTTCATGAGGATATGGCCATCCGCGCCATGCTCATGAAGATGCTGAAGCAGGCTGCGATCTCCAAGATCATCATCGAGCGCCCGCACAAGAAGTGCCGTGTCACCATCCACTCGGCTCGTCCGGGCGTGGTGATCGGCAAGAAGGGCGCCGATATCGAGAAGCTCCGCAAGTCGGTGATGAAGCTGACCAAGGCGGACGTCACGATCAACATCGTCGAGGTGCGCAAGCCCGAGATCGACGCGACGCTGGTCGCCGACTCGATCGCGCAGCAGCTCGAGCGCCGCGTCGCGTTCCGTCGCGCCATGAAGCGGGCCGTTCAGTCGGCCATGCGTCTGGGCGCCGAGGGCATCCGCATCAACTGCTCGGGCCGTCTCGGCGGCGCCGAGATCGCGCGCCTCGAATGGTATCGCGAAGGTCGGGTGCCGCTGCACACGCTGCGCGCCGATGTCGATTACGGTGTTGGCACCGCCTTCACCACCTATGGCACCTGCGGCATCAAGGTCTGGATCTTCAAGGGCGAGATCCTCGAGCACGACCCGATGGCCCAGGACAAGCGCATGGCAGACGAGGGCAGCCGTTCCGGCGGTGGCCATCGTCGCGAGCATGCATAAGGCTGATCGAGAAGAGCCATGTTGCAACCAAAGAAGACCAAGTTCCGCAAGCAGTTCAAGGGACGCATTGCGGGCGTCGCCAAGGGCGGCACGGACCTGAACTTCGGCCAGTTCGGCCTGAAGGCCCAGGAGCCCGAGCGCGTCACGGCCCGGCAGATCGAGGCGGCCCGCCGCGCGATCACCCGTGCGATGAAGCGCGCCGGCCGCGTCTGGATCCGCATCTTCCCGGACGTGCCGGTTTCGAAGAAGCCGACCGAAGTCCGCATGGGCAAGGGCAAGGGCGCGCCTGAATTCTGGGCAGCCAAGGTCAAGCCGGGCCGGATCATGTTCGAGATCGACGGCGTGCCTGAGGAAACCGCACGCGAGGCCATGCGCCTCGGCGCGGCCAAGCTGCCGATCAAGACGCGCTTTATCCAGCGCATCGCCGAGTAAGAGGGAGGACAAGATGAAAGCTTCGCAACGCCTGTCCGACCTGACAGCCATGAGCGTGGACCTGCTCCAGGACGAACTCCTGAAGCTCAAGAAGGAGCAGTTCAACCTGCGCTTTCAGAAGGCCACCGGCCAGCTCGAGAACACCGCCCGGGTGACCGAAGTCCGCAAGGACATCGCCCGCATCAAGACGCTGCAGCGGTCGAAGACCGTCGCGGCGAGCGCCTGAGGAGTCAGACAATGCCGAAGCGCGTGCTGCAGGGCGTCGTCGTCAGCGACAAGCAGAACAAAACTGTTGTGGTCAAGGTCGAGCGGCGCTATACGCACCCTCTCCTCAAGAAGACGGTTCGCCGTACCAAGAACTACCACGCCCATGATGAGGCGCAGGTGGCCAAGGTCGGGGATCAGGTCTGGATCGAGGAGTCCAAGCCCATTTCCAAGCTGAAAAGCTGGGTTGTGCTCGACAACGCCCCCAAGGCGTAGGTCAACGCGGTCTCTGTTGCCCGAATCATATCGGGTGGCGGGGAGGGCGGAATAGGATAAGTCGGGCATGTTTAGCCGCAAGAGTGCGTGCACTTTTGCGGTTCGTGCTTTGTTTTGAGGCCAGGGGGCGATCGACCCCCGTCAGTCGTAGTCCCGGAGGCACTGATGCTTTCGGGAAACCGCGCTGATACACACTGGAAGGATCAAGGCCATGATCCAGGTGCAGACGAATCTCGAGGTCGCGGATAACTCCGGCGCCCGTCGCGTGATGTGCATCAAGGTTCTCGGCGGGTCGAAGCGGCGCTATGCCCGCATTGGCGACATCATCGTCGTCTCGATCAAGGAAGCCATTCCGCGCGGTCGCGTGAAGAAGGGCGACGTCATGAAGGCGGTCGTCGTTCGCACCGCCAAGGACGTCAAGCGCGCCGATGGTTCGGTGATCCGGTTCGACCGCAATGCGGCCGTGCTGATCAACAACCAGAAGGAGCCTGTCGGCACCCGTATCTTCGGACCGGTTCCGCGCGAGCTGCGCGCCAAGAACCACATGAAGATCATCTCGCTTGCGCCAGAGGTGCTGTGATGGCTGCGAAAATCAAGAAGGGCGACAAGGTCGTCGTGCTGGCCGGCCGTGACAAGGGCAAGGCCGGCGAAGTGCTCCAGGTCATTCCGAAGGATGCCCGCGCCATCGTGCGCGGTGTCATGCTCGTCAAGAAGCACACCAAGGCTTCGGCGCAGTCGGAGGGCGGCATCATTTCCAAGGAAGCCACCATCGACCTGTCGAATCTCGCCGTGGCCGATCCCAAGGATGGCAAGCCGACCCGCGTCGGCTTCAAGGTCCTGGATGATGGCCGCAAGGTCCGTTTCGCCAAGCGTTCGGGGGATCTGATCGATGGCTGAGAACCAGCAGGCGGCGCTTACGCCGCGCATGAAGCAGCATTACGAGGACGTCGTTCGTCCGGCGATGATCGCCGAGTTCGGCTACAAGAACGTCATGGAAGTGCCGACCATCGAGAAGGTCGTCATCAACATGGGCGTTGGCGAAGCGACTGCCGACCGCAAGAAGGTCGACAACGCTGCCGGCGACCTCGCCCTGATCGCCGGCCAGAAGCCGGTCATCACCAAGTCCCGCCTCGCCATCGCCGGCTTCAAGCTGCGCGAGAACATGGCGGTCGGCTGCAAGGTCACGCTGCGCAAGACCAAGATGTTCGAGTTCGTCGATCGCCTGGTCACCATCGCGCTTCCCCGCGTGCGTGACTTCCGCGGCCTCAACCCGAAGTCGTTCGACGGGCGCGGCAATTTCGCGCTCGGGATCAAGGAGCACATCGTGTTCCCGGAGATCAATTACGACAAGGTCGACCAGGTCTGGGGTATGGACGTCATCGTCTGCACGACTGCGAAGTCGGACGACGAGGCACGCGCCCTGCTCAAGCACTTCAACTTCCCGTTCCGGCAGTGAACTTAAGCGTTCATACGCGGAAACCAGGAGAGATCGATGGCTAAGAAAAGCTCCGTCGAGAACAACAACCACCGCAAGGCTCTGGTGAAGAAATTCGCCGGTAAGCGCGCGCGGCTTCTCGCGATCGCCAATGACGAAAGCCAGTCCATGGACGAGCGGTTCCTCGCTCGCCTTAAGCTGGCCGAACTGCCGCGCAACTCGGCGCCTAACCGGGTGCGCAACCGCTGCGAAGTCACGGGGCGTCCGCGCGCCGTCTACCGCAAGCTGAAGATGTCGCGCATTGCGCTGCGCGAGCTCGGCAACAAGGGGCTGGTTCCCGGCCTCGTCAAGTCGAGCTGGTGAGGAGGACGCATCGTGATCATTGATCCGCTTGGAGATATGCTGACCCGCATCCGCAATGCGCAGATGCGGCGCAAGTCGCGCGTTTCGACGCCCGGTTCGAAGCTGAGGGCCCGCGTGCTCGATGTGCTCGAATCCGAGGGCTACATTCGCGGCTATACCCAGACCGAGTTCGGCAATGGCCGGACTGAGTTCGATATCGAGCTGAAGTACCATGAGGGACTGCCGGTCATCCGGTCGATCTCGCGTGTGTCCAAGCCCGGCCGCCGCGTCTATTCTTCGGTGGAGACGATGCCGCGCGTGGCCGATGGCCTTGGCGTGACGATCATCTCGACCCCGAAGGGTGTGATGCCCGATCATCTTGCCCGCGAGCAGAACGTGGGCGGCGAAGTGCTTTGCAAGGTCTTCTGACCTTTCGCGCCGCTCGTTTTCAGGAGAAATCCAATGTCTCGTATCGGTAAGAAGCCTGTTCCGGTTCCCGCTGGCGTCACCGCCAACGTCGCCGGCCAGCTCGTCAAGGTAAAGGGCGCGAAGGGGGAACTCTCCTTCACCGTGCCTGACGACGTTTCGGTCGCCATGGAAAATGGCGCGATCGCGGTTCAGCCGCGTTCGCAGAGCAAGCGCGCGCGCTCGCTCTGGGGCACCTCGCGTGCCCGCATCGCCAATCTCGTCGTCGGCACCACCGCCGGCTTCGAGAAGAAGCTCGAGATCAACGGCGTCGGCTACAAGGCCGCCGTCAACGGCAAGGTTCTGAAGCTCTCGCTGGGCTACAGCCACGACATCGACTATGCGATCCCGGAAGGGGTTGCGATCGTGACGCCGAAGCCGACCGAAATCGTCATCACCGGCATCGACAAGCAGGTGGTCGGCCAGACCGCCGCCGAAATCCGCGACTATCGCGGGCCTGAGCCTTACAAGGGCAAGGGCGTCAAATACGCCGGCGAATTCATCTTCCGCAAGGAAGGGAAGAAGAAGTAACCGCCATGAGCAAGCAGACAGAGAACACTGCGCGCCGCAAGGCCCGCGTCCGCCGCGCGATCAAGGCTGTTGCCAATGGCCGCGCCCGCCTGTCGGTGCATCGCACCGGCAAGCAGATTTACGCCCAGATCATCGACGACGTGAAGGGTGTCACCGTCGCGTCGGCCTCGAGCCTGGACAAGGACATCCGCGGCGACATCAAGTCGGGCGCGAATGTCGAGGCGGCCGCAACGATCGGCAAGCTGATCGCCGAGCGCGCCACCAAGGCCGGCGTGAAGGACGTGGTCTTCGACCGCGGCTCCTACATGTATCACGGCCGCGTCAAGGCGCTGGCCGATGCGGCCCGCGAAGCTGGCCTGAACTTCTGAGTTCTGCTAACCCGGCCCCTGCCATCGCGCTCAACGGCGTGATGGCAGGGGCCGGTCCCTATGTTTGAGACGTCGTTCCAACAGGAACGCTCGAGCGAGCGGCGCGGGACATCGATCCGGCGACCGCGCAAGTAAGAGGAAAGACCATGGCGAGAGAGCCTCGTGACCGCGATCGCGAAGAGCGCGATTCAGAATTCGTGGACCGGCTGGTCCATATCAACCGCGTCGCCAAGGTGGTGAAGGGTGGTCGTCGCTTCGGCTTCGCCGCTCTCGTCGTCGTCGGTGACCAGAAGGGCCGCGTCGGCTTCGGCCACGGCAAGGCCCGTGAAGTTCCCGAGGCCATCCGCAAGGCGACGGAAGCCGCCAAGCGGGGCCTGGTCCGTATCCCGCTGCGCGAGGGGCGTACCCTGCATCACGATGTCCAGGGCCGTCACGGCGCCGGCAAGGTCGTGCTGCGTGCGGCTCCAGCCGGTACCGGCATCATCGCGGGTGGCCCGATGCGCGCCGTCTTCGAGGCGGTCGGCATGCAGGACGTGGTGTCGAAGTCGCTCGGCTCCTCGAACCCGTACAACCTCGTTCGCGCGACGTTTGACGCGCTGAAGAACGAAGACAGCCCGCGTGGCGTTGCCGCGCGCCGCAACCTCAAGGTCTCGGCCCTGCAGACGCGTCGCCGCGATGCCGGCACTGACGCCGCTGTTGAAGCGTGAGGGTGCGATCATGGCAAAGTCTGACAACAAGACCGTCGTCGTCGAGCAGATCGGCAGCCCGATCCGCCGCGAGGCTTCGCAGCGCCAGACCCTGATCGGTCTCGGCCTGAACAAGATCCGCAGGCAGTCGACCCTGGTCGATACGCCGTCCGTGCGAGGCATGATCGATAAGGTCAGGCACCTCGTGCGCGTCGTCGACGCGAAGTGAGGGGTATCGTTCGATGAAACTCAACGACATCCGTGACAACGAAGGCGCGCACAAGTCGCGCATCCGCGTCGGCCGTGGCATCGGCTCGGGCAAGGGCAAGACCGGTGGTCGGGGCGTCAAGGGTCAGAAGGCCCGCTCAGGCGTCGCGGTCAAGGGCTTCGAAGGCGGCCAGATGCCGCTGTATCGTCGCCTGCCGAAGCGCGGCTTCAACAACCTGTTCGCCAAGGATCTGAACGAGGTCAATCTCGGTCGCATCCAGCAGGCATTGGAAGCCGGCAAGCTCGACGCCAAGGGCGTGGTCACGATCGAGGCGCTCGTCGCCGCCGGCGTGATCACCCGTCAGGCCAAGGACGGCGTCAAGATCCTCGGCGTCGGCGAACTCAAGACCAAGCTCGCCTTTGAGGTCTATGGCGCGTCGAAGTCGGCCGTCGAAGCGATCGAAAAGGCCGGCGGTTCGGTCAAGATCCTGGCGGCTGCCGCTTCACAGGCGTGAGCCGAGCGCTTACATGACGACTGAGCGAACGGCGGCCGGGCCAGAAGCCCTGGCCGCCGTTCGCCTGTCTGACGACCGAATGACGACATCACCCAAGGACCGGACGCATGGCATCGGCGGCTGAACAGCTTGCTTCAAACCTGAACTTCGGGGCGTTCGCCAAGGCGGACGAGCTGAAGAAGCGGATCTGGTTCACCCTGGGTGCGCTGATCATCTACCGGCTCGGCACGTATATCCCGCTGCCCGGCATGAATCCCGACGCCGTCGCCGACCTGTTCAAGCAGTCGCAGTCGGGCGTGCTGGGCCTGTTCAACATGTTCTCCGGCGGCGCCGTCGGCCGGCTTGCGATCTTCGCGCTGGCGATCATGCCGTATATTTCGGCCTCGATCATCGTCCAGCTACTCTCCAGCGTGATCCCGACCTTCGAGGCGCTGAAGAAGGAAGGCGAGCAGGGCCGCAAGATCCTGAACCAGTACACCCGCTACCTGACGCTCGTGCTCGCCGTGTTCCAGGCCTATGGCATCGGCGTCGGCCTGCAGGGTTCGGGCAATCTCGTGCTGGAGCCGGGGCCGTTCTTCCTGCTCTCCACGACGATCACCCTGGTCGGCGGCACGATGTTTCTGCTCTGGCTCGGTGAGCAGATCACCAGCCGCGGCATCGGCAACGGCACCTCGATGATCATCTTCGCCGGCATCATCGCCGAATTCCCCTCCCAACTCGCGCAGACGCTCGAACTCGGCCGTCAGGGCGCGATCTCGACGGGGCTGCTGCTGCTGATCCTGGTCATGGCGATCTGCGTCATCGCGTTCTGCGTGTTCATGGAGCGCGCCCAGCGCCGCCTGCTGATCAACTATCCCAAGCGCCAGGTCGGCAACCGGATGTATGAGGGCCAGACCTCGTTCCTGCCGCTGAAGCTCAATACCGCCGGCGTCATCCCGCCGATCTTCGCCTCGTCGCTGCTGCTGCTGCCGACGACGATCGCGAGCTTCTCGCAAGCTTCGGGCGGCACCGGCTTCCTGTCGATCGTGGCGACCTATCTCGCTCATGGCCGGCCGCTGTTCATGTTCCTCTACGCAGCGCTGATCATCTTCTTCTGCTTCTTTTACACTGCGATCGTGTTCAATCCGACCGAGACGGCCGACAACCTCAAGAAGCATGGCGGCTTCATGCCGGGCATCCGTCCCGGCGAGCGCACGGCAGAGCATATCGACCGCGTGCTGACGCGCATCACGGTGCTCGGCGCGGGCTATTTGACTATCGTCTGCCTTATCCCCGAGTTCATGATCACCTATGCCCAGATACCGATCATCCTGCTGGGCGGCACGTCGCTGCTCATCGTGGTGACGACGACCATGGATACTGTGGCGCAAGTCCACGGACATCTGCTGGCCCATCAGTATGAGGGGCTGGTGAAGAAGGCGAAGCTGCGAGGGGCCAAACGCTGATGCGAATCATATTCCTGGGGCCGCCGGGGGCGGGCAAGGGCACTCAGGCTGCGCGCATCGTCGCGAAGCACGGCATTCCACAACTCTCGACCGGCGACATGCTGCGTGCGGCTGTCGCCGCCGGCACGCCTGTCGGTATCAAGGCCAAGGCGGTGATGGATGCAGGCGGGCTGGTCTCCGACGAGATCGTCATCGGCATCGTCGCGGACCGCATCGAGGAACCGGATGCCAAGAAGGGCTTCATCCTCGACGGCTTTCCGCGCACCTTGGCCCAGGCTCAGGCGCTCGACGCGATGCTCGCCTCCAAGCACCTGGAACTCGACACGGTGCTGGAGCTGAAGGTCGACCAGACCAAGCTCGTGGACCGCATCGTCAAGCGCGCCGAAGAGGCGAAGGCGGCCGGACAGCCGGTCCGCAAGGACGATGATCCGGAGGTCTTCAAGACCCGGCTGGAAGCCTATAACCGCGACACTGCGGTGGTCTCCCCCTATTACGCCGCGCGCGGCCAGGTGATCGAGATCGACGGCATGCAGCCGATCGATGCAGTGACGGCTGCGATCGAGAAGGCTCTGGTCGGACACTGAATTCAGTGTTGGCACGTTTCTTGGTCGCAAGGGTTGACTCGTCGCGGCCAAGCGACTAACGACCCCACTTCCGGTTTCATGCGAGCGATGCCGTTACCTTCGCGAGAAGGAGCGACGTCGCGTTCTCGCGTGGAACGGGTTCAACGCTTCGCAAAGGCCGGCCTCCACCGGCGCGAGGTTATCAATAACCGCCGGCACGCCATCGGGCGTCGACTGGCCGACATGGAGAGACGATCATGGCTCGTATCGCGGGCGTCAACATTCCCACCGGCAAGCGCGTCGTCATCGGCCTGCAGTACATCCACGGCATCGGCGCGACCAAGGCCCAGGAAATCTGCACCAAGGTCGGCATCGCCGCCGAGCGCCGCGTCAACCAGCTGACTGACGCCGAAGTGCTTCAGATCCGCGAAGCGATTGATCGCGATTATCTCGTCGAGGGCGACCTGCGTCGCGAAGTCTCGATGAACATCAAGCGCCTGATGGATCTCGGCTGCTATCGCGGCCTGCGTCATCGCCGTGGCCTGCCGGTTCGTGGCCAGCGCACGCATACCAATGCGCGCACCCGGAAGGGCAAGCCGAAGGCGATCGCCGGCAAGAAGAAGTGACGATTGCCTGAGGCGATCGTCATCCTTGGGCTTGACTCGAGGATCTCGTGACGAGGGCGCCTTTGGCGCCTTCTCCTGCCTGAGATGCTCGGCACAAGGCCGAGCATGACGGCGGAATACCTCTCCCCAGCGCCTGGCATCACGGGCGCGCTCGAAGGATGAAAGACCTATGGCCAAGGAAGCCCAGCGCGTGAAGCGCCGCGAACGCAAGAACATCGTCTCTGGCGTCGCCCATGTGAACGCCTCGTTCAACAACACCATGATCACCATCACCGACGCGCAGGGCAACACGATCTCGTGGTCGTCGGCCGGCACGATGGGCTTCAAGGGCTCGCGCAAGTCGACCCCCTATGCGGCTCAGGTCGCAGCCGAGGATGCCGCCCGCAAGGCTGCCGAGCACGGCATGCGCACGCTCGAAGTCGAGGTCACCGGCCCGGGTTCGGGACGTGAATCGGCTCTGCGCGCCCTGCAGGCGGCGGGTTTCACCGTGACCTCGATCCGCGACGTGACGCCGATCCCGCATAACGGCTGCCGTCCGCGTAAGCGCCGCCGCGTCTGACACTCGATCTTCGAGGCGCCCGCACCGGCGGGCGCCTGTCCGGGGCGGCCCGCCGCCGCCATTGAATTCAAGCACCAGGAGTGCGGTCGTGATCAGCAAGAACTGGCAGGATCTGTCAAAGCCCAACAAGCTCGAAATCAAGGTCGGAGACGATCCGAAGCGTCAGGCGACCGTCGTCGCCCGTCCGCTGGAGCGTGGCTTCGGCATGACGCTCGGCAACGCGCTGCGTCGCGTGCTGCTTTCCTCGCTTCAGGGCGCAGCCGTCACCGCCGTCCAGATCGACGGCGTGCTGCATGAATTCTCGTCGATCCCGGGCGTCCGCGAGGACGTCACCGATATCGTCCTCAACATCAAGGCCATCGCGGTCAAGATGCAGGGCGAGGGCCCCAAGCGCATGACCCTGCGCAAGACCGGCCCGGGCACCGTCACCGCCGGCGACATCAACACCATCGGCGACGTCTCGATCCTGAACCCCGATCTCGTGCTCTGCACGCTGGACGAGGGCTCCGAGATTCGCATGGAGTTCACGGTCAACACCGGCAAGGGCTACGTCCCCTCCGAGCAGAACCGTCCGGAAGATGCGCCGATCGGCCTGATTCCGGTCGACAGCCTGTATTCGCCGGTCAAGAAGGTGTCCTATCGCGTCGAGAACACCCGCGAGGGCCAGAACCTCGACCGCGACATGCTCACGCTGAACATCGAGACGAACGGCTCGGTGACCCCTGAGGACGCGCTGGCGCTGGCCGCCCGCATCCTGCAGGACCAGCTTGCGGTGTTCATCACCTTCGAGGAGCCGCGCAAGGAAGAGGCCGTCTCGACCGCGCCGCAGCTGCCCTTCAACCCGGCGCTGCTCAAGAAGGTCGACGAGCTCGAGCTTTCGGTGCGTTCGGCGAACTGCCTGAAGAACGACAACATCGTCTATATCGGCGACCTGATCCAGAAGTCGGAGGGCGAGATGCTGCGTACCCCGAACTTTGGCCGCAAGTCGCTGAACGAGATCAAGGAAGTGCTCGCCACCATGGGCCTCCACCTCGGCATGGACGTCACCGGCTGGCCGCCGGAGAACATCGAAGAGCTCGCGAAGCGCTTCGAGGAGCATTACTGATCCAGCCGGCGCGGGCTTGATCCAGCGCCGCTTTCCCGCCCGGTGCATGAGCGCCGGAGCATAAAGGACGGCCGTACCGTGGCACGGCGGCCGTAAATCAACGAAGGAGCCACCCAATGCGTCACGGTTTTCGCGGTCGTCGTTTCAACCGCTCGGTCGAGCATCGCAAGGCGATGTTTGCCAACATGTCCCAGGCCCTGATCAAGCATGAGCAGATCACCACCACGCTGCCCAAGGCCAAGGATCTGCGTCCGGTCGTCGAGAAGCTGATCACGCTCGCCAAGCGCGGCGACCTGCATGCCCGCCGCCAGGCGATCGCGCAGATCAAGGACGTCGTCCTGGTCGCCAAGCTCTTCGCGGTGCTCGGCCCCCGCTACAAGGAGCGCAATGGCGGCTACCTTCGCATCATGAAGGCGGGCTTCCGCTTCGGCGACAACGCCCCGCTGGCGGTGATCGAGTTCGTCGATCGCGATGTCGAGGCCAAGGGCAAGGATTCCGGCCCGGTCTTCACGGCGGAAGACGAGGCAGCCTGAGGTTTTCCTCGGTCTCACTGGTTTCTAAAGGGCGGCCCACGGGTCGCCCTTTTTTGCGTTGGTGGCGCTGCCGTCATGTAGGCGGGAGTATGTGCCGCGGTTCGGCGGGATGGGGCTGCGAGATCGATGGAGCAGGGTCGTTTCAATGCATATGTCGGTCTTGCGCGCGATGGCAGGAACGGCATCTGGCGGATTCTCACGGGTTTTCTTGCCGTCGCGATCATCTGGATCGCTCTAGGTATCGCGATCGTGGTGGCGGGCGCCGCTTTGTTCGTGGCGCGTAGCGGCGGCAGAACCGATAGCATCGACGCCATCTTCGCCACCTTCGATTATCAGGCGCTGGCGGCCGACCCGTTGGGCTCAGGCACAGTTCTGCTGTCCTTCGCCGGTATTTGGGCTGGCGTCTGGCTGATCATGCGGATTCTTCACAGGCGATCGATCCGAGATCTCTTCGGTGTCGAACGCAGAGTGCTCTGGTCGGATTTCCTGCGGGCTTCTCTTGTCACCTTTGTCGTCGGCCTGATCGCGATTCCGTTCCTTCTGCTGGTCGATCCGACCGTACAGCGCGGAGACATTAGCCTGTCGGGCTGGCTCATCGCCGCACTGCCGCTGATGCTTTGCTGCTTCGTGCAAACCTCGGCGGAGGAAATCCTGTTCCGCGGCTATCTGCACCAGACGCTGGCCGCACGCTATGCAACGCCTGCGATCTGGCTGGGTCTTCCGACGATCCTGTTCACGCTCCTGCACTGGGAAGGCGAGGCGTCCTCGGCCATCAACCTGTCGGTTCTGGTGACGATCGGCGTGTTCGCGCTGAGCATGAGCTATCTGTTGATCAAGACCGGCAACCTCGCGGCGGCGATGGGCGCTCATTTCGGCAATAACATCGGCGCCTTCCTGATTTTCTCGTCGCAGCCGGAATTCAGCGGCGGAGTTCTGTTCATGGGGCGCTCGATCCGGGAACCCGGCTGGACGACGGAGCAAGCGCTGATGCTCGGCGTTATCGGCGTGGTGGCAATCCTCCTCGCGCAGGTGCTGCTCGTGCATCCGGCCTCGCCGGTACGCCTGCGTTCCCTGTCCCGGCCTCGGCCCCTTGGTTAGAGTCGGCCGGCGATGCTAGGCTGTTCATTGAGTCAACACGGCATCGCCACAGCAGGATTTAGCATGAACGCCAGATCACTTGTTTCAGCGGCGGCGCTCGCGCTCGTCGCGATGGGCTCACCGCTTTCTGCCCAGGACTACCCCTCCAAGGCGATCACCATGATCGTGCCCTTCGCGGCCGGCGGCTCGTCAGACGTGATCGCCCGGCTCGTCGGCGACGAGATGGGGCGGGTGCTTGGGCAGCGCATCGTGATGGAGAACATGGGCGGGGCGGGCGGCGCCACCGCGCTGTCGCGGGCCTCGCGCGCGGAGCCCGACGGCTACACCATCGTCATCGGCAACAGCGGCACGAATGCCGCCTCCTATTCGATCTATCCTGACCTGAAATACACCCAGGCCGATTTCGCGCCGGTCGGCCTCGTTGCCAAGACCTCGCCGATGATCGCGCTGAAGCTCGACTTTCCGGCCAAGACGCTGATGGAGTTCGTCGCCTATGCGAAGGCCAACCCGGGCAAGGTCAGCCTCGGCCATGCCGGCGTCGGCTCCTCGAACTATCTGATCTGCCGGACCTTCATCAAGGCGGCGGGCGTCGATGTGGCGCTGGTCAGCTATCGCGGCGCGGGGCCTGCCCTGAACGACCTGATGGGTGGGCAGATCGACGGCGTCTGTGACGCGGCGACGTCGCTGTCTGGCGCTGTCATGGGCGAGAAGGCGAGGGCGCTTGTGGTCGCCACGCCGTCGCGGCTGGCGAGCCTGCCGGATGTTCCGACCTCGGCGGAGGCCGGCCTGCCCGCGTTCCAGGCGCAGGGCTGGAACGCGATCTTCGTGCCGAAGAACACGCCCGAGCCGATCGTCGCCAAGCTGAACGCGGCGTTGCGGACGGCGCTGGCGAGCTCAAACCTGCAAGGCCGCTTCAAGGAACTGTCATCGGTCGTGCCGACGCCAGACGAGATGACCCCGGCCTTTGTCGCGGCGATGATTCCAGGCGAGATCGAGAAGTATCGCGTGTTGCTCAGCGACAAGTGATCGACGGCGAAGGCCGTCAGGCGCGCTGGCGCGAGAGTTCGCCGGCGAGATCGACGAGAACGTCGGCCGCGTGCTGGGGCAGGTCGTCTTCAGGTGTCACGCCATACAGTCCGAAGATGAACATCGTGGTCTCGTCCCGCTCGGCGAGGCCCATCGACCACTGTGGAAATCCGCGTTGGTCGATCGGGCTTTCCGCCAGCAACCGGACCTCGGCGTGACGGGGATCGGCCACGATCCGGCCATAGGTCTCCGCGACGGTCGCGCTTTCGCCTTCCAGCACCTGCGCGAAGGCGCCGGTCGTGGCAAGGAGGAAGCCGGTGATCTCGTGGCGGGCGTTCAGGCGGCGGGCGCTCTCGATGATCCTGTCGAGCTCGACCTGACGATTGGCCTCGACGAGCCGGCTTTGGCTGGCATAGACAAGTCGGATCAAGCTCATGGGCCATTCCTTCGACGCAAGTGACCGGTGATCGTGGGCTGAAACCAGGCCCTCGGCACCGGAACGGCGACGGGCGGCATCCATGGATCGATAGTGGAGCTGAAACGTTGCCACCACGCCTTTGTTTCATCGCGAGGACAGGAATGACCAAACGTTTCGTGAGTTTCCGGCCCCGATCTGCCGCCGGCGCGCTTGTGCTGGCGCTGGCGCTCGGGGTTGCGGCCGGTCCTGCGAGCGCGCAGCTCAAGCAGGTGCCCGAGTCGCGCCAGGAGATCTCGCTCTCCTTTGCCGGGGTCGTGAAGAAGAGCGCCGCCGCCGTCGTCAATGTCTATGGCGCGCGCGTCGAGAAGCAGCCGCGCAACCCCTTCATGGATGATCCGTTCTTCCGCCGCTTCTTCGGCGACGGCGGCTTCGGCGTGCCGCAGGAGCGGGTGCAGCGTTCGCTGGGCTCGGGCGTCGTCGTCGACACCAGCGGGCTGGTCGTCACCAACAACCACGTCATCGAGGGCATGAGCGAGGTCAAGGTCGCTTTCGCCGACAAGCGCGAGGTCGAGGCGACGATCCTGCTGCGCGATCCACGCACCGATCTCGCGGTGCTCAAGCTCAAGGCGCCCAAGGATCTTGTGGCGATCGACCTCGCCGATTCCGACAAGGTCGAGATCGGCGACATCGTGCTGGCGATCGGTAATCCCTTCGGCGTCGGCCAGACGGTGACGCAGGGCATCGTCTCGGCGCTCGCCCGCACGCAGATCGGCGTCGGCGATGCGCAGTCCTTCATCCAGACCGATGCCGCGATCAATCCCGGCAATTCGGGTGGTGCGCTCGTCGACATGCAGGGCCGCGTCGTCGGCATCAACACCGCGATCTTCTCGCGCTCGGGCGGCAGCGTCGGCATCGGCTTCGCTATCCCCTCGTCGATGGTGCGGGTCGTGCTCGAAAGCGCAAAGGCCGGCGCCAAGACGGTACGCCGGCCCTGGTTCGGGGCGCGTCTCCAGGCTCTGACGGCCGAAGTCGCGGACGGACTCGGGCTCGACCGGCCGGCCGGTTCCGTCGTCGCAAGCGTCGTCGAGAAGGGGCCTGCGGCCGAAGGCGGCCTGCAGCGCTCCGACGTGATCCTGGCCGTGGACGGCGTCAGTGTCGATGATCCGGAATCCTTCGGCTATCGCTTCGCGACGCGGCCCCTGGGCGGCGTGACCACGCTCAGTGTTTTGCGTGGGGGCAAGCGGGTCGTCATCCCCGTCAAGCTCATTCCGGCTCCGGAACTGCGACCACGCGAGCCGGTGACGCTGTCGGGCCGCTCGCCGCTGGCGGGGCTCACCGTGATGAACCTGTCGCCGGCGCTGGCCGAGGAGCTGGCGATCGATGCCAGCACGGACGGCGTCGTCGTCGGCGAGATCGAGGAGGGCAGCACGGCCGCTCGCGTCGGTTTCCAGAAGGGCGACATCATTCAGGCCCTGAACGGCGAGCGCATGGCGAAGTCGCGCGATGTCGAGACCGCGCTGAAGGAGCGCAAGCGCCAGTGGGAGGTGACGATCTCGCGCGGCGGCCAGAGTGTGACCTCGGTCTTCCCGGGGTGAGTGATCTCTTCGCCGCCTCGGGGCTCGACAAGTCCGGGCCGCGCCCGCTGGCCGACCGGCTGCGTCCGACGACGCTCGCCGAAGTCGCGGGCCAGGAGCATCTGACCGGGCCGGACGGGGCGCTGACCCGCTTGGTCCATTCGGGCTCGCTCGGCAGCCTGATCTTCTGGGGGCCGCCCGGCACCGGCAAGACCACGGTGGCGCGGCTGCTGGCGGGGCAGGTCGATCTCGGCTTCGAGCAGATCAGCGCGATCTTCTCCGGCATCGCCGATCTCAAGAAGGTCTTCGAATCGGCGCGCGGGCGCAGGCTCGGCGGCAAGGGCACGCTGCTCTTCGTCGACGAGATCCACCGCTTCAACCGGGCCCAGCTCGACGCCTTCCTGCCGGTGATGGAGGACGGCACGATCACGCTGGTCGGCGCCACCACCGAGAACCCGTCCTTCGCGCTGAACGCAGCGCTGCTGTCGCGGGCGCGCGTCCTGACCTTCAAGTCGCTGGACGAAGGCTCGCTGCTGTTCCTGCTCGGCCGGGCCGAATTGCTGGAGAAGCGCGACCTGCCGCTGACCCCGGAGGCGCGCATGGCGCTGGCCCGCTTCGCCGATGGCGATGGCCGCGCCGTGCTGACGCTGGCAGAAGAGCTCTGGCGCGCCGCCAAGCCCGGCGAAGTCTTCGACGAGGCCGGGCTGGCCGAGGTGATCCAGCGTCGCGCGCCGATCTACGACAAGGCGCAGGACGGCCACTACAACCTGATCTCGGCGCTCCACAAGACGATCCGCGGCTCGGACCCGGATGCGGCGCTGTACTATTTCGCGCGCATGCTCGACGCTGGCGAGGATCCGCGCTTCCTGGCGCGGCGGCTGGTGCGAATGGCGGTCGAGGATATCGGGCTCGCCGACCCGCAGGCGCTGATGCATGCGCGCGCCGCGACGGAGACCTATGAGCAGCTCGGCTCACCCGAAGGCGAACTCGCGCTTGCCAACACCGTGATTTATCTCGCGACCGCGCCGAAATCGAACGCGGCCTATCTCGCCTACAAGAACGCGGTCAGGGCTGCCAAGCAGGGCGGTTCGCTGATGCCGCCCAAGACCATCCTCAACGCCCCGACCAAGCTGATGAAGAGCGAGGGCTATGGCGCGGACTACAATTACGACCACGACGCGCCGGACGCCTTCTCCGGCCAGAACTACTGGCCCGACGCGCTCGGCCGGCAGCGCTTCTACGACCCGCCGGAGCGCGGCTTCGAGCGCGAAATCAGGAAGCGGCTGGAGTATTGGGAGAAGCTGCGGGAAGAGCGCGGAGAGTAGGGTAGGGGGCCAGGACGCTAGAACGCCCGCTCGACGAAGAGCTGGGCCGAGAGCAGACGCCCGCCCAAGGTCGCCGGCACGACGCGGCTGGCGATCGCGATGCGGGTCTGCGCGATCGAGCCCTCGATCCCGGCTTTGAAGCCTTCGACCGGTGTCCAGACGAGGTTGGCGGCGATGCGGTCGATCCTGAGCTTGCCCTTGCTCTGGCCGAGCAGCGGCACGGAGATCTGGTAGCGGCTGACATAGACGTTGCTGGCCCATTCGTCGGTCCATTCGCGGCGCGCGGCGATGACGGCGGAGAAGCCTCGCGTCGAATCGGCGGGAAGCAGGATCTGCCGCGCGATCGTGGCATCGAGCGACGAGCCGATATAGGGCGCGCCATCGACGGCGCCGGCGATCTGCGCGGTGACCTCGCCTGGCCTGTCGAGGACCTTGATCTCATAGGTTCCACCGATAATGCCGGCGCGGCCGAAACCGGAGGCCGAGCTGGGCACGTCGCGCAGCGCGCCGGCGAGATGCAGGGTCAGCGGCCCATTCACATAGGTGAGGCGGGCGATCCCGTCCGGGACACGGCCATTCACGGTCGGGACGGAGGACGTTGTCGCCAGCGTCGGATCCTCGAGGGAAAGCGCGAGGTTCCAGCGCTCGGCGAGGTCGCGCTCCCAGGCGATGAGGCCGGCATTGCGGCTGGGCAGGCGGGCGCTGAAGGCGAATTCATCCGCGGTCCAGAAACTGAAGCGCGAGCCCGCCAGCCCGAAGGTCATGGCACCGACCGTGACCGTCGCCTCGTCGATCGTCACCGTATCGGGCTGGCCCTTGCTCGGGGCGATCGACATCTCGAAGGCAGTGCCGACACGCAGGCCGGAGGCCAGATCATGCGAGGTTGCGATCCGAAAGGAGGCATTTGGCAGCCACGAAAAGCTCGGTGGCGGCACGGCGCTGGTGGCCTGCGGAACCCGGTAGCTGTCGAATTGCAGGCCGGCATTGACGGTGCCGGAGATCGCAAGGCAGGTGGTGGAGCCCGGAAGAACCAGGCCCGGCACGGCGTCGTCACCATCGTCCTCGTCGTCATCCGAAGCGTCCTCGCCGGCCGGCGCCGACGCGTTGGTGTCGGTGGCCTCAGTCGGGGAGGGAAACAGCGGGGAGAGGTCGGGCGGCTTGATGACGCAGCTGCGGGCCAGCACGGGTGCCCTGGCGGGAAGCGGCCGAGGCGAGGCAGCCTGGGCCTGCCATAGCGCTATCGGCGCGATCGCCAGGGCCAGCGTCAGGGCGAGACAATGCGGCAGGCTCAGGCGATCCACCGCGTCGTCCGTTCCCTCCCGCATCGCCGTCCTCAGCTCCCCGGCCTGATATCATGAAGCGGCTTTCGTCCGGCTCGAGTCAATCGCGGCCCGGCAACGGGCCGAATTCGTTTGTGCGCGGGCTTTGCGCTGGTTATTGCAGAGCGATGACCTCCACCTTTCTCGTTTTCCTGGGCGCCGGCATCGGCGGCGTGCTGCGGCATGGCGTCAATCTCGTCTCGCCGCGCTGGTTCGGAACCGGCTTCCCGGCCGGGACTCTGGCGATCAATGTCCTCGGCTCGGGCCTGATGGGGCTGATCGCCGGCTGGCTCGCCTTCAAGGCGCAGGCCGACTGGTCGCAGCCCGTGCGGCTGTTCCTGACCACGGGCATCCTCGGCGGCTTCACCACCTTCTCGGCCTTTTCGCTCGACGCGGTCCTGCTCTGGGAGCGCGGCGAACTGGGGTTCGCCGCGGCTTATGTCCTCGGCTCCGTCATCTTCTCGCTGGCAGCTTTGTGCGCCGGCCTCGCATTCGTCCGGAGCCTGTCATGAGAACCGGTGGCAAGGGTGTGGGCGGCAAAGGTACCGGCGGCAAGAGCGCGGGCGCCGGCCCGAGGCGTGGCGGCAGGCCACCTGCGGCAGGCGCGCCGAAAGGCAAGCGGCCGAGCCATGACGCGCGCCGCTCGGCGCGTGCCGTTGCGCGGCCTCGGCCGGAGCGCGAGGAGGCCGAGATCCGCACCGAGCCGACGCGCAACCCGGCGCCGCACCATCCTGTGCCGCGCGCGGCCGGGCCGCGAAAGCCGGTCCAACAGACCGGCAAGCCGGCGGCCAGGTCGGCTCCGACGCGCAAGGCGCCGGTGAGTGATGCGCCCACGCGCGCGGAGGTCAAGGCCGAGACGGCGCAGGTGCTCGCCACCGGCGTGCAGCAACTTGTCGTCACCGCCGACGAGAACGAGATGCGGATCGACCGCTTCCTCGAGAGCCGCTTTCCGCAGCTCTCCTTCAGCCATATCCAGCGCATCGTCCGGAAGGGCGAATTGCGCGTCAACGGCAAGCGCGCCGACAGCAAGGACAGGCTCGAAGAGGGCCAGACCGTGCGCATCCCGCCGCTGAAGCTCGAGCCGCAGGAGCAACGCCCGCGCTCGCTCAAGGCCGATGACGACACGCTCGGCTTCCTGCGCTCGATCACGCTTTATGAGGACGACGACGTCATCGTGCTGAACAAGCCGGCGGGGCTCGCCGTGCAGGGCGGCTCGGGCACGACGCGCCATGTCGACCAGATGCTGGAGGTGCTGACCGACAAGAGCGGGCAGAAGCCGCGCCTCGTCCACCGGCTCGACAAGGATACTGCGGGCTGTCTCGTCATCGCCAAGTCGCGCTTCGCCGCGGCGACGTTGGCCAAGACCTTCCGCTCGCGCTCCGCCCGCAAGGTCTACTGGGCGCTGGTCGCCGGCGTGCCACGCGTGCGCCAGGGCCGGGTCTCGACCTATCTCGCCCGCGAGGAGGCCTATGACGGCGACCAGCGCATGGCGGTGGCCCAGCATGGCGACGACGGGGCGATGCATGCCGTGACCTATTATGCCGTGGTCGAGACCGCGGCGCAGAAGCTCGCCTGGCTCTCGCTGAAGCCGGTCACCGGGCGCACGCACCAATTGCGCGCCCATGCCGCCCATATCGGCCATCCGATCGTCGGCGATCCGAAATACTTCAATATCAAGAACTGGGAGCTGCCCGGCGGCATCCAGAACAAGCTGCATCTGCTGGCGCGCCGCATCGTGTTGCCGCATCCGCGCGGCAAGGGCACGATCGACGTGAGCGCGCCGCTGCCACCGCATATGCGCCAGTCCTGGAACCTGCTCGGCTTCGAGGACGCGCCTTATGATCCGATCGTGGACGCCCCGGACGAGTGATGGGGCGCGGCGGGCAAAATTTCGCTGACCGAACGTAAGAGAACGATTGCGGAACAAACGAGACTGTGTTCTCATTGTGTTCCCATCACTCTGACGCAGGTGCTCCGATGATCCGTTTCGCCTTCCTGCTTGCCGGCCTCGTTCTCGCGGCCTCCGCTCCCGCCTTTGCGCAAAGCCCTGGCGCGCCCGCACGGGCCGCAGCGGTACCGGCTGCTGTGCCTGCCGACGAACCGGTACCGCGCGCCGAGCGGGCCAAGGCCCGGCAGGATTGCCTGGCCGAGCATGTCGCGCTGTCCGGGGACGATCTGCGGGCCGCGATGCGCGACTGCATCCAGGCGAAGTTCCCCGGCGTGCAACTCTATGCCCGCGACGGCGTGACGCGCGATGGCAAGCCGACCGCCGTGGCGACGCGCGCCGCCTGCAAGGAGGAGGTCGACGGCCGCAGCCTGACAGGCTCGACCCGCACCGCGGCGCTTGTCGCCTGCTTCAATGCGAAGCGCCCGGACCTGGCCCAGCGCGCCGAATGCCGCAAGGAGGCGCGCGGCAAGGGTCTCGACGGCGACGACCTGCGCAAGGCGGTCGACAGCTGTGCCCGCGAGGCGCGCTCCTGAGTGAGCGTGACGGCCGGAGTTGGGGCGGGTGGGCCATGATCGCAGCGCATTGGATCGCGCCGGCGATCCGGGCTACAGCGCCGCCATGGACCTGATCATCTTCGACCTCGACGGCACGCTGATCAACTCGGAAGCGATCCTGCTCGCTGCGCAGGTCGAGACCTTCGCGCGGCATGGGCTCGTTCATCCCGGCCGCGAGGCCGGGCTGGGGATCGTCGGACTGACGCTGAACGTCGCCCTGATGCGGCTTGCCGGTCTCGAGCAGCCTGACGAGGCCCTGACCGAGACCTATCGCGAGGTCTTCGGCGCGATGCGGCTGCAGGCCGAGACCGACGCCGCGCTGGACGAGCCGCTCTTTCCCGGCGTCGCGGAGACGCTGGCGCTGCTGGCGGCACGGCCGGGGCTCACGCTCGGCATCGCGACCGGAAAATCCCGCCGCGGCGCCGACTACATCATCGAGCGCCATGGCTGGCAGAATCTGTTCGCCACGATCCAGACCGCCGACGATGCGCCCTCGAAGCCGCATCCCGGCATGATCCTGCGGGCGATGGCGGAAACGGGAGCTGCGCCGGAACGGACCGCGATGGTCGGCGATAGCTCCTTCGACATCGAGATGGCGGTCGCCGCCAGCGTCGTGCCGGTCGCGGTATCCTGGGGCTTCCAGCCGCCTGCGAGCCTGGTCGCGCTGGGCGCGCGGCATGTGCTGGACGGGTTTGCCGATCTGCCCGGCGCGCTGGGGTTGCGGGATCCCGCCGCGTTTTCCGAGCCAGTCTGACGCAAGGGCGTCACGCTCGGGCTTGACCCGAGCATCTCGGAAACCGGTGCCTTCGCGTCATGAGATTCTCGGATCTGCGCTTCGCTCCGCCCGAGAATGACGGCTCGACGTCGCGGGGCGGTGCCAGCATGCTCTGCTCGAATAGTAACATCCTCGCAACCACGTCCGCTCAGGCCCGTTTAACCTGAACACGCGTTCAGGTTTGGCTGTTAACCACCTGATGGCGAGCGTCGATCCATGGTGTTCCTACAGCAGGAACGTACCGGCACAAAACAACGCCGGACAGGGGTCGAACAATGATTGGTCATGAGCTTCGTGAATTCGTCGATCGCGTGATGGATTGTCGCGCGATCGACGATGAAGACGTCAAGTTTCTTCAGCGCGATATTCTGGTCGATGGCGCGCTGACCCGCGATGAGATCGATGTGCTGGTGGCGCTCGACCGGGCGGTGCCGGAGCGCTGCGAGGCCTTCGGCGATTATCTGGTGGCGCTGGTCGTCGATTTCGCCGTCTGGCAGAACCGTCCGACTGGCCTGATCGACCGCGACAAGGCGCATTGGCTGGTGACGACGCTTTCGGCCGGCGAGGGCCCCACCCCGACGGCGCGACGCATCGCCTTCGAGATCGTCCGCGAGGCCGAGCGCTGCGACGAGGCCCTGATCGGCTTCGCGCTCAGCAGGGGGCTGGCCGCGCCGCCGCGCTTCTGCCCTGAGCGCGTTCTGCTGGCGAGCTGATCGCGCCGCGCCGCATCTGCGCCCCGCACCCGGCCAATAGCCGACTTTCGCATCAGTGGACGCCGCTTGCGGCGTCCCATACACCCTGACCCGGATCGACGCGCCAGCCGGACGCGACGGTCCGGGTTTTGCTATTGGGGCTGTGCGAAAAACCGGTAGCCGGTTTTGTCCGACATGCTCTAACTGAGCATCCAGAGCATGTCGCCGAAAAGTGGGCACCGGTTTTCGGACGACGACATGCTCCGGGCTTATCAACGGCCGGGGAGACGCCACGCATGTTCACGAAGATCCTGATCGCGAACCGTGGCGAGATCGCCTGCCGGGTCATCAAGACGGCGCGGCGCATGGGTATCAAGACCGTCGCGGTCTATTCGGACGCGGATCGGGACGCGCTGCATGTCGAGATGGCGGATGAAGCCGTGCATATCGGCCCGCCCGCCGCCGCCCAGTCTTATCTGGTGATCGAGAAGATCATCGAGGCGTGCAAGGCGACGGGCGCGCAGGCCGTCCATCCCGGCTACGGCTTTTTGTCCGAGCGCGAGGCCTTCGCCCAGGCGCTGAAGGATAACGGCATCGTCTTCATCGGGCCCAACCCCGGCGCCATCGCCGCGATGGGCGACAAGATCGAATCGAAGAAGGCGGCGGCCGCTGCCAATGTCTCGACCGTGCCGGGCCATCTCGGCATTATCGAGAGCCCCGAGCATGCGGTCGAGATCGCCGACGCGATCGGCTATCCCGTGATGATCAAGGCCTCGGCCGGCGGCGGCGGCAAGGGCATGCGCATCGCCCATTCATCGGGCGAGGTGGCGGAAGGCTTCGCGCGCGCCAAGTCCGAGGCCGCGTCCTCCTTCGGCGACGATCGCGTCTTCGTCGAGAAGTTCATCGTCGATCCCCGCCATATCGAGATCCAGGTGCTGGGCGACAAGCATGGCAACGTGATCTATCTCGGCGAGCGCGAATGCTCGATCCAGCGCCGCAACCAGAAGGTCGTCGAGGAGGCGCCATCGCCGCTGCTCGACGAGGCGACGCGGCGCAAGATGGGCGAGCAGGCGGTCGCGCTCGCCAAGGCTGTGAACTACGATTCCGCCGGCACGGTCGAGTTCGTCGCCGGCCAGGACAAGTCCTTCTATTTCCTCGAGATGAACACGCGCCTTCAGGTCGAGCATCCGGTCACCGAGATGATCACCGGGATCGATCTGGTCGAGCAGATGATCCGCGTTGCTTATGGCGAGAAGCTCGGGC
>NZ_JBFUDG010000021.1:0-10262 GCF_056404835.1 Allobosea sp. P2_B12
GGGGGCCGGGGGCCGGGACTGGGGCCGCCGCTGGCTTGCGCCCAAGCCCAATCGATTTTGCCAATACTGACCGCGCCTCGGCATAGCTGGGAGCGACCATCGGGTAGTCGGCTGGCAAGCCCCATTTTACGCGGTACTCCTGCGGCGTCAGCCCATATTTATTCCCGATATGACGCTTCAGCGATTTGAATTTCTGGCCGTCTTCCAGGCAAATCAGGAAGTCTGGGGTGATCGATTTCCTGATCGAGACAGCGGGTACGAGTGGCTCCGCCAGCGCCGCTGCCGGCGCGCTGCCGAGCTTCGCCAGCGCGGAATGAGTGCTGGCGATGAGGCCGACCACGTCAATAGCAGGAACATTATTGTGGCTCACATAGGCCGCGACGATAGAAGCCGTCAGTTCCAGTAGCTCTTCATGATTCTCGGACATTCGGATTCCTGCGTCTAGGAGAATGGCGGGTGCTGATAAACGGCACCGAAGCAGAGACAGGCTCTGCGAGGAAGTGCATGTGACTAACGTCCAGAGATCGGCGTGCGCAAGCAATCTTACTATCGTTGCAGGCGTGCAGTCAGTTCATGAATCCTAGCACCCGGGCACACCCGCCGCGCGATCTCGCACAGATGCGGATGATGGGTGAGGTAGATCACCTGCCCAACCCCAGCCATCTCGCCGAAGAGCCGGAACGCCTCCTCGGCACGGAAATCATCAAACGTCTCCATGATGTCATCGGCGATGAACGGCACCGGCTGCCGCGAGGCGACGAATTCGTAGTACCCGGCGACGCGCAGCGCGAGATAGAGCTGGAAACGCGTGCCCTTCGACAGCCCCGCCGCCTCCTTCGAGCCTCCGCCCGCCGCCAGCGCGATCAGGATCTCGCCGTCTTTCTCCGGCTGGGCGGCGAGTCCGGTATAGGCGCCACGGCTGATCGTCGCGAAGGCCTCAGAGGCTCTCGCCATCATCGAACTGCGATGCCGGTCGCGATAGGCGCGCAGCGCCTGTTCGGCCGCTGCAGCGCCAAGCTTCAGCCGGAGATAGCGGAGCGCGCGATCCTCGATGTCGAGCAGCAGCGTACGCTTCTCCTCCTCGATCTTCGCCACCGCGCCATCGCCGCCGACGGCCTCGACCCGGTCCTGCGCCTTGCTGTGGACAGAGAACGCGTCTCGGCTGCGCTGATCCTGATCACCGAAGCGGGCCTTCAGCTCAACAAGCTCAGCCTCCAGGGCAGTGTGATCGGCGAGATCGAGGGCAGCTTCCGCCTCGTCTATCGTGGGCAGCCGAAGCGCAGCGAGAATGTCCCGCTCTGCGGCTTCGGCCTGCGCCGCCAATTCTCCCCTCTTCTCGATGGCCGACAGCTTGCCTGAGACCTCCGCCAAGGTCGCGACGCTGAAGAACGCGGTCACCTGCGTCTTGCGGCGATCGTGAACTGCCAAGGTCTCGGAGAGCGAGCGTTGCCGGGTCCGAGCAGCCTCGAGGTTTTGGGCCGCGGTCGCCCGCCGCGTGCGTTCGGCGTGGGCTTCCTGAATCCGAGCGCTGACCGCCTGCGCCAAGTCGAGGATATCGCCCGACGCAGCAACGACCCCCATCTCACTTGCGAGCGCTTCAGCCTCATCGCGGAATGCGGTCTGATCCTTCTCCATCTTGCCGATCCGGTCGACGAGGCTGGCCTTCTTCTCCAGCACCGGACCGAGCTCAGCGATGGCCGCGAGGATTTCGCGAACGGCCGCGAGCGTCGGCGCTGTGCCGCCCTGTCCCAGCCAACAGGCCGAGCAGGCTTTGGTCCATGAGGCGTTCCAGTCCCGGTCGGCCTCGGTGGCCTTTTCAAGCTCGCGTTCGCGGTCCGCCAGGTCGCGCTGCCGCTCATCCACAATGGCACGTAACGCCTTCAGCTCGACCTCCCGGTCGAGCGCCCCCTGCCCCGCTGCGAGCAGCGCCTCAAAGCCAGCATCGGCGCCCTTCGGCAAACCAGCCACGCTGAGCGCAGCGGCCAGCCTATCCCGCACAGCCACGGCGTCGGCATCCGCCTCTCGGAGATCGCTCTCGGTCGCACGGACAAGCGCCCGCGACTCCAGCGCCTTGTCACGACGGCCGAGCCAGGCTTCGAACAGAGGTAGGGAGATGCCGTCCGGCAACGAAGGGCATGTCACAGCTACGGCCGCCGCGATCTCGCGCTGGAGGCCCTGCATAGTCGTTGCTGCGGCGTCCTGGAGTTCGATTTCGCGATGGCACTCTGCCTTCACAATGGCCAGGGACTGGCTCACCTGATGGAGTTTTGCGACATCCGCCAGATGACCGAGGCGCCCACTTGTGACGATATCGTCACGCCGCAACGCCGCTTCAAAACCATCGGCGGAAGCAGTATCGAGCTTGCCACGATGAGCGGCCCAGGCCTGCTCCCGGATTGCACGAATGCTCGCAGCTTCCTGATCAGAGACAAGACCTGAGATTCCGCTGAATGCGTCCAGCTCGGCCGTCAGGCGGATCTGCTCCGTCGTCAGGCGCTCGACCTCGCCGGCATGCTGATCGATCCGCTTCTGTGTCTCAGCGATCGCCAGCGTCCAGCGCTGTATCTCAGCCGCAGGGGGAGCAGGCAGATCGACGAGTTCATCGACGTCACCGTTCCAGGGCCGCAGCTCGCGGAGGCGATCCGCCAACGTCGCGCGGGCGGCATCCCGAGCCCGTTCGGCCAGCCGGCGGCGCGCCGCATGGTCGTCCGCCCGCGCCGCCGCAACCGTCGCCGCGAGCGCTGACATCTGCGTCTCTCGCCCCTGCCCCCTCTCCGCGTCGCCGCCGGCCTCGCGCAATCTCGCCTGTGCCTCGTCCAATCGCCGACGAGTCTCGGACAGCTCATTGGAAGTCGATCTCAGCGCGGCCTCGATGCCCGAGCGCGTCTCGATCAGGGCGCGAAGAGCGCCCACGACAGAAGCTCCCAAAACAAGGCTATGCGGATCTGCCTCTCCGGTCCGCTCGATGCGGCCCAGGATCGTGGAGATCGCGAATTCCGCCTCGCGCAGTTGCAGGCGGCGCTCCGGGATATCCTTCTCGGCTGTGACATGGCGGGCGCGGAGATCGGTAAGCCGCTCGACCTTGTCGGCCAGCCGCAGCGCCGTCTCGTCGACCACGATCGCATCGAGTTGCGCTGACAGTTCCGCGATCTCCTCGGTAAGACCTTGCGCGCGAATGCCGAGCTCGATCTCGTCCTTCTGCAATTGCGGCAGTTCGTCGGCCCAGCCGCGCGGAGCGTCGGGAAGATCGGCCAAAGGCGCGATGCGCTGACGGAGCGCGCGCAGATCCGTCAGGCGCGGCAAGGCATTCAGATGACGCTGGATCTCGTCCATGCGCGCCTGGATCTTGCCGCGGCTGACGATCGCCTCTTCGTACTGGACGGCAGCTCGATCGCGCGCCTCAATCAGCTGGGCATAGTCGGACGCCAGGGTGTCGATCCGCTCCCGCTCCGCCTTGAGCTCCCCGAGACGGGCCTTGAGCTCCGAAAGCTCGCCGCTGCGGGCGCGGTATTTGTAGAAGCCCTCTGCCTCGGCCTTGAGATCGACGAGGCCTTTGCTGAGATCGGCCAGGCCTGCGCTTGCGGAAAACAGGAGCTGGCCGAGATCGCCTTTGCTCGACAGGATGCTTTCGCCGCCCGCCTCCAGCGTCGCATCGTCGAGCGAGAACATCGTGCGATAGGATTCACGATCGATGCCACCGAGTTCTCCCAGGAGGACGCCCTCAGGAATCGGCTGGTCGCGCGCATCGAGCAGGCTGTTCTGCGGCCGCTTGATCCGAACGAGCTGCTGGGGCCCCCCTGCAAGCTCCAGTGTCCCGCCGATGCGCATCGTCGGATAGGGATGGATGAAGTTGAAGCGGCTGCGCGTCTCGATCCCGAAGAGGAGATCGAGAAAACCGGCCAGGGCCGTCGATTTGCCCGCCTCGTTTGGTCCGTAGACGATGTGCAGGTCGGGTTGGCCTTCCACCCGCTCGCCAAAATCGATGCGATGATCGGTGAACTTGCCGTAGCGCGTGAGATCAAGGCACTTCAGGCGCATCAGGAAACGCCGCCTTCCGCACCCGCATGAAGCCGGGCGAGCACATCCTCGGAGCCATCCCTCGCCAGCGCGGCGATCGTGGCCTTGAACGCCTCCTCGTCTGACCCGAGCAGGCCGCGGCATTCCTGCGGAAGCTGGGTTCTCAGCTCCTCTGCGATGGCCGCGACCTCGGCTTGGTAGGCGTCGGAGCCGATGATCTCCTCATCGATCAGGCGGCGCAGTTCGGTGAGCGGATCGGCCGATGAGCCGGCCACCATACCGGGCGCCCGGCAGTCGACCTCAAGCTTCTCGACCCAGCAGTTCCCGATGACGGACGCCCGATCGTCAGCCTCCGTCTTGAGGAGATCGAGATCGCGCCGAATGCGCCAGGCCAGCGGCGTCGCTCCCGTCACCCGCAAACGGGCGACGAGATGTTCCGAGGCGACGTCGCCGCGCGCCTGCTCCAGCCCTCGCGCCAGCGCTGCGACAAGATCGCGCCAATAGTCGATCCCCGTCGCATCGACGGCAATCCTCTCGAACTGCGCGATGCTGGTGACGCGCTCCTCGATCCGGATCGAGCGATCGTCGCCGAGCGTGACCAGGGTCACGGATTTGGCGCCGGCCTCGTTGATGTCGCGGCCCTGCGGCATGCCGGGCATCACGATCGCGCAGCCGCCCTCGATGACCGAGCGCTTGTGGATATGACCGAGAGCCCAGTAGCGAAAGCCGGTGCCCTGCAGATCAGCCAGGCTGCACGGCGCATAGAGATCATGGCCGGCCGCGCCGGCGAGGCTGGTGTGCATCAGGCCGATATTCACGGCGCCCTCGACCGGCGGCCTGTATTTGCCGATCAGGCTTTCGGGGGCATGGGACTGTGCGAAACTGAGTCCGTGGATCGCGACGGGAAACTGGCCGTTGCTCCGCTCGATCGCAATCGCCTCGGCGCGGCCGCCGAACAGCTTCACCGACTCCGGCAGGGTCAGCTCCTTGCTGATCCGCGACAGCGCGTCATGATTGCCGCGGATGATGAAGACACGGATGCCCGCCTCGTGCAGTCGGCGAAGCTGCTCGGCCAGAAACCTTGCCGTCTTCATCGAGGTCTGGTCGCCATCATAGAGATCGCCGGCCAGCAGCAGCGCATCGACCTGTTCGTCGAGACATAGATCGACGAGCCGCACGAAGGCGCGCCGGGTGGCGTTTCCGATCAGGTCGGCGAGGTCCGCGTCGCGCAGCGCAAGCGAGCGCAGCGGTGAATCCAGATGGATGTCCGCCGCATGGACGAAGCGATACGTCACGTCATGCTCCCTGCTCGTGCCTCGGTACGGCCCCGAGACGCAGCAATCCTAGCTCACTTGCTACCTTGGGCATCCGACAACATACAGATCCCGAGTCTCGCGCGACAATTGCCGCTCGATTCTAGGGCGCAGTCCGTTCAGTTTAAAAAATTTTGAATTTCCCTTGACAAGGCCACTTGACAACGCTATCTATGTTTATCAGACTCTCTAGTATTAAATGTCCTGAGGACATTTAATACTAGAGAGCAGTAAAAACGATCATTTTCAGCAATTTCAATGACTTACCTGCTGAGAATGATTCATTGACACCCAGTGTGCCCGCCGCTAATGTCCTCAGGACATTAGCGGCGGGCACACGTGATTGGAATTGACGCAGCTCTGAGAAAAGCGCTTGTCGCGAACCAGCGACCGGTAGTCACCGAGTATGCCTTATTCTTGATTCTCCGCCAATTGATCAGCGACAAGGCCGTGGACGGGGTACCGATCCGGCAGGTCAAAAGCTCCAGCGTCGCCAATCGAGACACCCTGCGAAGCCGCATCCGGTCGTTGCTCAAAGGCCGGTACGCGCGGCCAGACGAGGACTTCTACCCGGGCGTCAATGACGGCGAGCCTCGCGATCCCAGTTCCGGCGGTCAGCATTATAAAGTGCTGCGCATAGCCGATGTGCCGGATGCCAGCGCCGAAGAGATCAGCGCCTTGGTCGACCCGTTCTGCTACCTGTCCCATTTGTCTGCCATGCAGCGCTATGGACTGACCAACCGGAGCCCGGCCGGCCTGGTCATATCCACCCCCGAGGTGAAGCTCTGGCGTGAGCAGCGCGATGCCAAAATCGCCAAAGACTATGCGCATGTGCAGATCGACGAGCGCTTCGAGCTGGGCGCGCCGACCCGCATGCCGCTGGAAAAGATCGATTTGCCCGAAATGCTGCGTGGGCGGGCGCTCGACAAGCACACGACCAAACATCGAACCGAACTGAGGCCAATCCGAGGGTCCTTCGCCCGCATACCGGCGATCGGCGAAGTGTTCGTCCAGATGATCGACCGGCCGGAACTCTGCGGCGGCATCAACCACGCTCTCGAGGTGTGGGCAGGGGAGTCCAAGACCTACCTGGACGAGATCATCAAAGCGGTCGACGGCCACGACCAGAGCATCATCAAGGTGCGGGCCGGGTATCTTCTTGAGACCCTGGCGGAAGCCCGGGACCCCCGGATCGACGCCTGGCAGAAATTTGCCCAAAGAGGCGGCTCCCGCAAGCTCGACTCTGGCGCGCCCTACTTGGCAATCTTCTCGGAGAAGTGGATGCTCTCCTTGAATGTCGAATCCGAATTCCTCCCCACCGCCGGCTGATCTTGACGCCTGGGTCGATGCCGTCACGGCCGACCCAGTGCGTCATCGTCAGCGCCAGGTCACCCATATCCTCCTGCATGCGGTTGCCCGCACACCGGAGCTGCGTGACGCCCTCTATTTGAAGGGTGGCATCCTGATGTCCGCGTTCTACGGCAGCAGCCGTCAGACCGGCGACGTGGATTTCACGGCGGCGGTCCCGCCAGAGCCGTTCGCCAGTGAGATCCGGGACAATCTCGACAAGGCAATGTCGTCAGCCGCGGTCGATCTGGGCTATCTGGACCTGCTTATGCGGGTCCAGAAGATCTCCCGCGAACCCGGCAAGACCTTTGAAACCGCCCACGGGTCAGCACTGCAGATGACCATCGGCATCGCCGAGAAGGGCACCGGCGCCGCCAAATGGTTCGACAAAGGCCAGGCGAGCGAAGTGCTGGGCGTCGACATCTCCTTCAAGGAGCCGGTGATCAACGTCCAGGTTCTCGAGGTGGGGCACACCGAAGGAACCGTTCACGCCTACAGCCTCGAGGAGCTAATCGCCGAGAAACTGCGGGCCTTGGTCCAGCAGGTGATCCGGAAGCGCCAGCGGCGCCAGGACGTCTACGATATCGCCTGGTTGATTCAGCACGTCCCGCTTGATGATGACGCCCGGGCACGGGTTCTGGACGCATTCCTGAAAAAATCCGGAGCTCGCGACGTCGCCGTGGACCGCAACACATTCGAAGATCCCGAGATCAAACGGCTAGCCCAGGCCAACTGGCACACCATGGAGGTCGAGATCGGCACCCTGCCGGACTTCGACGAGATGTATGCCCTGGTCCAAGAATTCTATCGGAGCTTACCGTGGCGCTAACGGGGCTTTTTCTCGGTGCGAGACGTCCACGCCGGCTGCGATATTGTCGGCGTAGGACCAGCCGGGCTCATACTCAGCCTGCTGTTCGCCCGCGCCGGCCATGCGAAATGGACCAACGCGTGGTTCAGTCCATAGTTAATAATGACGCGGGGGGGCACCACTCGCGCCGCGTACCCGGTCATGAATTAAGTATTCAGCTTTACATTCTGTACAATTCTCTCGCCTCGTTTCCTATCAAAGCTGTGAAGTTAATATGATTTTTGTAGATCGCTCGATTGCAACGATACCAGAGATTCTGGTTTCATCACGCGCCGAAGTAGCGCGCGCAAAAATTCGACATCTACTGTCATCAAGCTCACCTGATCACCTGGAACAACTTCGAATAACATTTGAGCCAATGATATATTTGACAGCTAGACCTGATCTCTTTCGTCTCTTCAAGGGCAAATGCGCCTATTGCGAGACCGGGATACTCTCGAACCAATCGGGCGACGTAGAACATTTCCGTCCTAAACAAGGAGCGCGATCGCTCACGGCCGAACGCAATCAACTTTATTACGCATGGCTTGCATATGACTGGGACAACCTTCTTATAGCTTGCATCGACTGTAATCGGAACCGGTCCTATCGTGAGGGCAGGGCCGGCAAGGCCGAGCACTTTCCAGTCAAGGGTTCTCGCGCACCGCTGATGGCTGATGTTGCTACGTGCCGTGAGTTCGAAAAACCGCTCCTGCTTGACCCTTGTTACGATCGTCCCGATGAGCATCTCTCGTTTCGTTCCGATGGCAGTTGTCGCTCGCTAAGCGACCGGGGCGAAACTACAATCGAGGTCCTTGGTCTCAATGTCCGAGAGGGACTCGTAAAAGCCCGTCGTCAAGCTTGGGTCGAAGCAACCCTGCTTGCGAACGAATTCCTTCAAATGACTCTCTCAGGAGATATGCTTGCACCGTTTCTATTGCGGTTGCGGAACAGAGTTGATGGCACCGAGCCTTATACTGCGGTCTGCCGCGCTGCGATTCGTAACCTGTGGGAGCGCCTGCGCAAGTCGGGATTGGAAATCGAAATAGGTGCGGACGGGTTGCCTGTCATAATCAGCCAGGGTGGTTTGGAAGAAGCCGTCAGTCGAGGGATCCTCGATGAGGAGCGATCGAGCCCGTTGGAGCCCGCACCCGTCTTACCTTCTCACATGGCTCCGAACCGGTACCCTGGCAAAGAGGCGCTACCGGCCTACGCTCGTGAGCGCGTGAAGCGGGTTGAAATACGTAATTTTCGCACACTGCAGGAACTCGATCTCGATATCCCGACCGAAACAAGCGAGGAAGATCGACGAGCTGGCGCTTTGATGATCCTCGGTGAAAATGCAACGGGCAAGAGCACAATCCTGCAAGCCATTGCCCTCGCACTGCTCGGTACGACACAAATAAAGAAGCTTGGGTTGAGGGGCCGAGAGTTTCTCCGGCGCGATAACGACTGGCAACTGTCTCCTGCTCAACAAGCAACTGAAATCACCGTATATTTCGAGAAACCCGGTATCGTTCAGCGCCTCAAGATTAATCCACGCACAGGAGAGTTCGAGGGAACCGAGGCTCCTGCTATGGTGATGCTCGGGTATGGACCCCGTCGATTCTTCGCGGAAGGCAAAGGCACCAGACGGCCCCGCGCGCCTTCGGCGCGGGTGAAAACTCTCATCGACCCAACCGCTATCATCACCAATCCGTCACCTTGGCTGAAATATTGCACCGATAGCAGCTACAATGAAAGCATCGCTGCTCTTCGTAAGCTGCTCGCGTTGCCGGATGAGGCGTTCGTCGAAAGACCCGCAGCGGGCCATGAGACCGAAGGCGAGATCATGTTCCAGTTAGACGGAAATGCTTCGCCTCTCGATCGCCTCAGCGATGGATACAAGACGACGGTGGCAATGAGCGTGGACGTGATGCGCGAAATGCTTCGCTACTGGCGTTACCTCGAAACAGCGCAAGGAATTGTTCTCATCGATGAGGTGGAGACACATCTTCATCCGAGATGGAAGATGTGGATCATGCGAAGGCTGCGTAGCGCCTTGCCGCAGGTTCAATTTATCGCCACCACGCATGACCCGCTCACATTACGGGGAATGTACGACGGCGAAGTGCGGGTCCTCCGCCGGGAAGTCTTAACTGACCCGGAAGGATCTAGGGTTGAGCTAATTAAAGACCTACCGAACGTTCAAGGGCTCTCGGTTGAGCAGCTATTGACCTCGGACCTGTTTGGTCTCTTCACCACGGAGGATCCGGCGGTTGAGGCGGAATTGATCCGCTATGTCGCGCTTGCGGCCAAGGTCAATCGAACTACGGACGAAGAGGCAGAGCTCGAGCGACATCGGGCTGGGATGGCTCGACAGCTGCGGCTTGGGGACACACCGGCGCGGGAGCTGGTCCAGCATGCGGTAGGCCAATATTTGCAACAGAAACGAAGCACTGCGCCGGCCACCCACGAACGAGCGTCGCAAGCGGCCATCGACTATGTTGTGGGACTTGACGTGCTCCCCGAAAACTCGGCCAGTCCGAACTGGAATTTTCCACTTATGATCCCGGGATCGGGACGAGGAGAGTTCCATGAAGGCATCGAAGTTCACCGAGGCGCAGATCGCGTTCGTTTTGAAGCAGGCTGAGAGTGGCGTGCCGATCGCAGAGGTCTGTCGGAAAGCCGGGATTTCGGACGCGACGTTCTATAACTGGCGTAAGAAGTATGCGGGCCTGATGCCGTCGGAGATGAAG
>NZ_JBFUDG010000022.1:2500-5841 GCF_056404835.1 Allobosea sp. P2_B12
AGCTTGCGGACATCGATCATGAGAACGATCAAGTGCCTTAAGAGCATTCGGTGGATGCCTTGGCGCTGAGAGGCGATGAAGGACGTGATACGCTGCGATAAGCCGTGGGGAGCTGCGAATGAGCTTTGATCCGCGGATTTCCGAATGGGGAAACCCACCTTCGACAATTCGTATTGTGACCGCAGACGGGGTGAAAACCTCGGCTGTTGTTGCACTACGAATTGTCACATGAAGGTATTGAAACCTGAATACATAGGGTTTCAAAGCTAACCCAGGGAACTGAAACATCTAAGTACCTGGAGGAAAGGACATCAACGAGACTCCGTTAGTAGTGGCGAGCGAACGCGGACCAGGCCAGTGCTTTCTTGGAATTAACCGGAAGTGGTTGGGAAACCACGCATCAATGGGTGATAGCCCCGTACGGATACGAAACCTTGAGAGACATGAGTAAGGCGGGACACGTGAAATCCTGTCTGAACGTGGGGGGACCACCCTCCAAGCCTAAGTACTCCTCAGCGACCGATAGTGAACAAGTACCGTGAGGGAAAGGTGAAAAGCACCCCGACGAGGGGAGTGAAATAGCACCTGAAACCGAATGCTTACAAACAGTGGGAGCTCAAGGTTCGTCCTGAGTGACCGCGTACCTTTTGTATAATGGGTCAGCGACTTAATCTGACGAGCAAGCTTAAGCCGATAGGCGTAGGCGCAGCGAAAGCGAGTCTGAACAGGGCGTTCAGTTCGTCGGATTAGACCCGAAACCGGGTGATCTAGCCATGAGCAGGTTGAAGGTAAGGTAACACTTACTGGAGGACCGAACCGGTGCCTGTTGAAAAAGTCTCGGATGACTTGTGGCTAGGGGTGAAAGGCCAATCAAACTCGGAAATAGCTGGTTCTCCGCGAAAGCTATTTAGGTAGCGCCTCGCACGAATACTCTGGGGGGTAGAGCACTGGATGGGCAAGGGGTGCTTACCGCATTACCGATCCTAACCAAACTCCGAATACCCAGAAGTACTATGCGGGAGACACACGGCGGGTGCTAACGTCCGTCGTGGAGAGGGAAACAACCCTGACTTACAGCTAAGGCCCCTAATTCGTGGCTAAGTGTGAAAGGATGTGGGAATCCCAAAACAACCAGGAGGTTGGCTTAGAAGCAGCCATCCTTTAAAGAAAGCGTAACAGCTCACTGGTCTAAACAAGGGTTCCTGCGCCGAAAATGTATCGGGGCTCAAGCCACGAGCCGAAGCTTAAGGTTTGCACTTTGTGCAAGCGGTAGCGGAGCGTTCCATAAGCCAACGAAGGCGGACCCGTGAGGGCTGCTGGAGGTATTGGAAGTGCGAATGCTGACATGAGTAACGACAAACAGTGTGAAAGACACTGTCGCCGAAAGTCCAAGGGTTCCTGCGTAAAGTTAATCTCCGCAGGGTTAGCCGGCCCCTAAGGCGAGGCCGAAAGGCGTAGTCGATGGGAATGAGGTGAATATTCCTCAGCCAGTTGGTAGTGACGGATCCCGTACGCTGTCAGATCTTATTGGATTGATCTGGCTTCCAAGGGGTTCCAGGAAATAGCTCCAACATTAGACCGTACCCTAAACCGACACAGGTGGACTGGTAGAGTATACCAAGGCGCTTGAGAGAACTATGCTGAAGGAACTCGGCAATTTACCTCCGTAACTTCGGGATAAGGAGGCCCAGTGTTCAGGCAACTGTTCATTGGGGGCACAGACCAGGGGGTAGCGACTGTTTAACTAAAACACAGGGCTCTGCGAAATCGCAAGATGACGTATAGGGTCTGACGCCTGCCCGGTGCCGGAAGGTTAAAAGGAGGTGTGCAAGCACCGAATTGAAGCCCCGGTAAACGGCGGCCGTAACTATAACGGTCCTAAGGTAGCGAAATTCCTTGTCGGGTAAGTTCCGACCTGCACGAATGGCGTAACGACTTCCCCGCTGTCTCCAGCATAGACTCAGTGAAATTGAATTCCCCGTGAAGATGCGGGGTTCCTGCGGTCAGACGGAAAGACCCCGTGCACCTTTACTGTAGCTTTGCGCTGGCATTCGTGTCGGCATGTGTAGGATAGGTGGTAGACTTTGAAGCCGAGGCGCCAGCTTTGGTGGAGTCATCCTTGAAATACCACCCTTATCGTCATGGATGTCTAACCGCGACCCGTCATCCGGGTCCGAGACAGCGCATGGCAGGCAGTTTGACTGGGGCGGTCGCCTCCCAAAGAGTAACGGAGGCGTGCGAAGGTGGGCTCAGAGCGGTCGGAAATCGCTCGTTGAGTGCAATGGCATAAGCCTGCCTGACTGCGAGACTGACACGTCGAGCAGAGTCGAAAGACGGCCATAGTGATCCGGTGGTCCCGCGTGGAAGGGCCATCGCTCAACGGATAAAAGGTACGCCGGGGATAACAGGCTGATGATTCCCAAGAGTCCATATCGACGGAATCGTTTGGCACCTCGATGTCGGCTCATCACATCCTGGGGCTGGAGAAGGTCCCAAGGGTTCGGCTGTTCGCCGATTAAAGTGGTACGTGAGCTGGGTTCAGAACGTCGTGAGACAGTTCGGTCCCTATCTGCCGTGGGTGTAGGATATTTGAGAGGATCTGCCCTTAGTACGAGAGGACCGGGGTGGACGTACCTCTGGTGGACCTGTTGTGGCGCCAGCCGCAGTGCAGGGTAGCTATGTACGGTCGGGATAACCGCTGAATGCATCTAAGCGGGAAACCCACCTCAAAACGAGATATCCCTTGAGAGCCGTGGAAGACGACCACGTTGATAGGCCGGGTGTGTAAGTGCAGTAATGTGCTCAGCTTACCGGTACTAATTGCTCGATCGGCTTGATCGTTCTCATGATCAATGTCCGCACACTTACAAATGCGAACACCGCGTCCTCGCCTGGTTCATCTCAACCGGGACAAAACGACGACGCGACGAAACAAGAAATCCCGTTTTTGCTTGCCATATTCTTTGCCGGCCCGGTGGCTTGAGCGAGAAGCCAGAACCCGATCCCATCCCGAACTCGGCCGTTAAACTTCTCAGCGCTGATGGTACTGTGTCTCAAGACCCGGGAGAGTAGGTCGTTGCCGGGCCTGCAAAGAATATGCCCTCATCACATGACAATCAGCGCGCGGCGTTGGAGCGAAAGCCCCAGCGCCGCGTTGCCGTTTAAGGACCAGTCCAACCAAAGGACTAAGTCCAGCAAGCCTTATCGCGGGGTGGAGCAGCCCGGTAGCTCGTCAGGCTCATAACCTGAAGGTCGTAGGTTCAAATCCTGCCCCCGCAACCAAAACACACCAAAACCCCGTCGCACCAGCGGCGGGGTTTTTGACGTTCCGCAGGGAAGAA
>NZ_JBFUDG010000023.1:0-2557 GCF_056404835.1 Allobosea sp. P2_B12
CTCCGCCGTCTCCGCCGTCTTCTTGATGTCGGGCACCAGCTTGGCCAGCATSGMGCCKGCCTCCTGCGCCACCTTCACCGTATCGACCGAGAGCGTGCCGATCTCGGCAGCCGCSGCCTGGCTGCGYTCGGCSAGCTTGCGCACCTCCGAGGCCACCACCGCAAAGCCCTTGCCGTGCTCGCCGGCCCGCGCCGCTTCCACCGCCGCGTTCAGCGCCAGGAGGTCGGTCTGGCGGGCGATCTCCTGGACGATGTTGATCTTGGCCGCGATCGTCTGCATCGCCTCGACAGCCTTGCCGACCGCGATGCCCGAAGCCTCCGCATCCTTGGCCGACTGGCCGGCCATCTTCTCGGTCGTCGCCGCGTTCTCGGCGTTCTGCTTCACATTCGCCGCCATCTCCTCCATCGAGGACGAGGCCTCCTCCGTCGACGAGGCCTGCTCCGTCGAGCCCTGCGACAGCTGCTCGGCACTCGCAGACAGCTCCTGCGAACCAGACGACACGTTCTCCGCAGCCTGGATGGCCTGGGTGACGATGGTGCGCAGCTTCTCCAGCATGTTCTCCAGCGCGATGCCGAGCGTGTCCTTGTCGGAGAGGCGCCTGGCCTCGACCGTCAGGTCGCCATTGGCGATCGCGTCGGCCACCGCAGCGGTGGCGTTGAGATTGGCGGTCATGGTGTTGAGCGAGGTGACGAGATCGCCGATCTCGTCATTGTTCTTCACCACGATGGACTGGCTGAGGTCGCCGATGGCGACCGCATTGGCGAGACCGACGGCGCTGGACAGGCCACGGCTGATGTTGAGCGCGATCCAGGTCGCGGCCGCGATGGCGATGAGAAGGGTGCCGAGCACGATGGAGATCAGCAGGTTGCGGGCGAAGGCGGCATTGTCTGCGGCGCTCTTGGCAGCCTCATCAGCCGCACCCTTGATGTAGTCGGTGTACTCGTCGAGCAAGGCCATCATCTCGGAGACGGCGACCGTGCCTTCGCCCATGGACATGTTGCCGGCGCGGATCGTGCCGGCCTCGGCCGCGATCTGCGCAACCTTGGTGATCGACTCAAGGGCGCTCGAGAAGGCCGCAAGCGTCCTCTCGGTGGAGGTGCCGGCCTCCGCGATCGGGCCTGCAGCCTTGGTGAGGGCCGTGCGCACCGTCTGGATCTGATCCATGGTCGCCTTGCTCAGCCGCTGGACGTCTTCCGGGGTCGTGGCGCCGAACAGCTGGGTCGCCGTACGGGTCAGGCGCAGCCATTCGAGGCGGGTGTTCTGGAATTCATAGGCGGCCGGCAGCGCGGCAGCCGAGGCGCCCGGCTTGAGGAGTTCGGCGAGCATCGCATTCGTCGTGGCCGTGATGTTTGCGATGCGAGGGTTCGTCTCGTTGGTCCAGATTTCGAAGGCGTGGGCGCTCGAGTTCTGCCTGGCGAAGCCGAGGATCTGATCCTGGACGGTCGTGAAGCGGGCGATCTTCGGGACCATCGCCTCCCACCGGCGCTTGCCGGCCTCGTCCGCAGCCGCTTGCAGGCGGTCGCGGATCTTCAGGGCCTCATTTCGGGCGTTTATGGCGGTCTCGGCATAGCCGCCGATGTCCTTGTCGGTCGATGCCATCACCGCGTTCTTTTCGGCCCGGATCGAGCGGTTGAAGTAGGTCCTGATGTCGCCGATCAGATCGAGCCGGTTGGTCCAGCGAACCAGTTCGGTCTGCGTCTGCGTCATGTTGGACAGCTGCTGGTACGACAAGGCACCCGCGATCGTCGACAGGACGATGACGACTCCAAAGGCGGCAGCCAGTTTGGCCTTGATGGTGAAACGCATGACTCAACTCGCACTCAAAGGTCGATGAAGGGGGAATCAGGACGGCACAGGCGTAGGCGTGGGCACAGGCTTGGGTGGCGGAGTCCCCGCAGGCGGGCGGGAACTCCGACAGCGTCTAGGAGGCGCGGCGGAACTGGGCGTCGTGCTCGTCTTGCGCTTCGTCCAGATCGAAGGTGAAGCCTCCCTTTGCCGCCTTGGCGGCGCGCACCGGCGCAGACCTGGGCTTCTTGGGTGCGGCGGCGGCCTTCATCTGCACCGCCTTGGCCTTGAGCTGGCCAACGGCGCGAGCGAGCGGCGGGACAACATCTGTCTGGCCCTCGTCGATCCGGAAGAAGGCGATGGTGGTCTGGAGCTGCTCGGCCTGTGCGGCGAGTTCCTCGGAGGTGGCCGAGACCTGCTCGGAGGCGGCCGCGTTCTGCTGGGTGACCTTGTCGAGCTGCTGGATCGCCTGGTTGATCTGGCTCGAACCGACATCCTGCTCGCGGCAGGCCGCCGTGATCTCCTCGACCAGCTCCGCCGTCTTCTTGATGTCGGGCACCAGCTTGGCCAGCATCGCGCCGGCCTCCTGCGCCACCTTCACCGTATCGACCGAGAGCGTGCCGATCTCGGCAGCCGCCGCCTGGCTGCGCTCGGCCAGCTTGCGCACCTCCGAGGCCACCACCGCAAAGCCCTTGCCGTGCTCGCCGGCCCGCGCCGCTTCCACCGCCGCGTTCAGCGCCAGGAGGTCGGTCTGGCGGGCGATCTCCTGGAC
>NZ_JBFUDG010000024.1:0-2492 GCF_056404835.1 Allobosea sp. P2_B12
GTCGCCAACCAGCCGATGGTGCTGGCCGGCGTGCTCGACTCCGACGCCTCGCGCAAGGCCGCGCGCTTCGTGCGCTATTGCGACGCCTTCGAGATCCCGATCGTCACCTTCGTCGACGTTCCCGGCTTCCTGCCGGGCACGGCGCAGGAATATGGCGGCCTGATCAAGCACGGCGCCAAGCTGCTCTTCGCCTACAGCGAATGCACCGTGCCGCTGGTCACGATCATCACGCGAAAAGCCTTCGGCGGCGCCTATGACGTGATGGCCTCCAAGCATGTCGGCGCCGATGTGAACTACGTCTGGCCCACCGCCCAGATCGCGGTGATGGGCGCCAAGGGTGCGGTCGAGATCATCTTCCGGGGCGGCGACGCCGAGACCATCGCGCGCCAGACCAAGGAATACGAAGATCGTTTCATGTCGCCCTTCGTCGCGGCCGAGCGCGGCTATATCGACGAGGTGATCATGCCGCACTCGACCCGCCGGCGCATCGCGCGGGCGCTGGCGATGCTCAGGACGAAGAGCGTCGAGCGGCCTTGGCGCAAGCACGACAATATCCCGCTGTGAAAACGCGCATGGCCGAAACGGCTTCGAGCGGCGACGACGAGCGCTTCGCCTTGCTCGCGAAGCTGCTGTGGAGCGCCAGTGACCACGAAGCCGCGCCACAGCAATCCGCCATGCGGATCGATGAGATCTCCCAGCTTCTTTGGGCCGTCAGCGACGTTCATCAGCCCTACGATTCCTCGAGGCAGTGACAGCCATGTTCACGAAGATCCTGATCGCGAACCGCGGCGAGATCGCCTGCCGGGTCATCAAGACGGCGCGGCGCATGGGCATCAAGACCGTCGCGGTCTATTCGGATGCCGACCGCGACGCGCTGCATGTCGAGATGGCCGATGAGGCAGTGCATATCGGTCCGCCCGCCGCCGCCCAATCCTATCTGGTGATCGAGAAGATCATCGAGGCCTGCAAGGCGACGGGCGCGCAGGCCGTCCATCCCGGCTACGGCTTTCTGTCCGAGCGCGAGGCCTTCGCCCAGGCGCTGAAGGATAACGGCATTGTCTTCATCGGCCCCAACCCTGGTGCCATCGCCGCGATGGGCGACAAGATCGAATCGAAGAAGGCCGCCGCCGCCGCGAATGTCTCGACCGTGCCCGGCCATCTCGGCATCATCGAGAGCCCCGAGCATGCGGTGACCATCGCCGACGCGATCGGCTATCCCGTCATGATCAAGGCCTCGGCCGGCGGCGGCGGCAAGGGCATGCGCATCGCCCATTCGGCTGGGGAGGTCGCCGAGGGCTTCGCCCGCGCCAAGTCGGAGGCCGCATCGTCCTTCGGCGACGACCGCGTCTTCGTCGAGAAGTTCATCGTCGATCCCCGCCATATCGAGATCCAGGTGCTGGGCGACAAGCATGGCAACGTGATCTATCTCGGCGAGCGCGAATGCTCGATCCAGCGCCGCAACCAGAAGGTCGTCGAGGAGGCACCATCGCCGCTGCTCGACGAGGCGACGCGGCGCAAGATGGGCGAGCAGGCGGTCGCGCTCGCCAAGGCTGTGAACTATGATTCTGCCGGCACGGTCGAGTTCGTCGCCGGCCAGGACAAGTCCTTCTATTTCCTCGAGATGAACACGCGYCTTCAGGTCGAGCAYCCGGTCACCGAGATGATCACMGGGATCGATCTGGTCGAGCAGATGATCCGCGTTGCTTATGGCGAGAAGCTCGGGCTGACGCAGGGCGAGGTCAAGCTCAACGGCTGGGCGGTCGAATCCCGCGTCTATGCCGAGGACCCGACGCGCGGCTTCCTGCCCTCGACCGGGCGGCTCGTGACCTATCGGCCTCCGGTGGAGGGGCCGGACGGCGACGCGATGGTGCGCAACGACACCGGCGTCTTCGAGGGCGGCGAGATCTCGATCTATTACGACCCGATGATCGCCAAGCTGGTGACGCATGCGCCGACGCGCGAGGCCGCGATCGAGGCGCAAGGCCGCGCGCTCGACGCCTTCGCCATCGAGGGCATCCGCCACAACATTCCCTTCGTCTCGGCGCTGATGCACCATCCGCGCTGGATCGCCGGCAATCTCTCGACCGGCTTCATCGCCGAGGAATTCCCCGAGGGCTTTGCGCTGCCGGTGCCTGTCGGCGAAGTCGCCTTGCGGATGGCCGCGATCGCGATCGCCTGCGACCACAAGCTCAACCAGCGCAAGCGTCATGTCAGCGCGCAGATGGAGGGCTGGCGCAAGGTCGCCTTCGAGCGCACGCGCATCGTCGTGCTCGGGGCTGAGCGCTTCGAAGGTGAGGTCACGGAGCAGGGCGAGACAGTGGTGATCGGCTTCGGCCCGCGCAGCCTCTCGGTCGTCAGCGACTGGCGCCCGGGCGAGCCGGTCTGGCGCGGCACGCTCGACGGCGTCGCGGTGGCGGCACAGGTGCGCTCGATCCTGAACGGCTTTTCGCTCGGCCATGCCGGGGCCTATGCCAACGCCCATGTCCACACCC
>NZ_JBFUDG010000025.1:0-1235 GCF_056404835.1 Allobosea sp. P2_B12
TGACGTGCTCCCCGATTTTGGGCCAGCGCGAGCTGGAATCTTCCGGGGTTAGGGCTCATGCCGGCGGGGGCGCCGGAGAGCCGTTCATCAGCGATATCGGCGGCTTGTTGCCGATGGCGCTGTGTGGCCGGACCTCGTTGTAGTCTCTACGCCAAGCCTCCATTTTTGCCCGGGCGTCGTCAAGGCTCATGAACCAGTGCGTGTTCAGGCACTCGGCCCGGAACTTGCCGTTGAAGGACTCGATGAAGCTGTTGTCGGTCGGCTTGCCTGGCCGGGAGAAGTCGAGCACGACGCCCTTCTGGTAGGCCCACAGATCGAGGTCCCGACTGACGAACTCCGAGCCCTGGTCGACGCGGATGGTCCGGGGATAACCCATGCCGCCGCAGATCCGCTCAAGCGTCACGACGACGTCCTCGCCGCGATAACTGAACCGCGGATCGACGGCCGGCGAGAACCGGGAGAAGATGTCGACCACAGTCAGGACCCGGATCTTGCGGCCCGTCGCGAGCTGGTCGTGGACAAAATCCATCGCCCAGGTCTCGTTCGTCTGCGTCGCCGGCCGACGGTCCTCGCGCAGCTTCGCCTTGACCCGGCGCCTGGGCACCTTGTTGCGCAATTGCAGGCCCAACTCCTTGTAAAGGCGATAGATCCGCTTCGGGTTAACCGCCCAGCCATCCCGCTGCAGCAGGATATGCACGCGGCGATAGCCATATCGCACACGCGTCTCGCAGATCTCCTTGATCCGATGCGTCAGCTCGGCCTGCGCGCCCCGCTTTGACTTGTAGACGTAGAGCGAGCGGTCGATTCGCAGCGCCGAGCAGGCGCGCCGCGTCGAGACCTTCCACTCACCCCGCAGCTTGTCCACGAGCTCGCGTTTGCGTGCAGGCCTCAGAGCTTTTTTGAGAGCACGTCCTGCAGCATGGCCTTGTCGAGCGACAGGTCCGCCACGATCCGCTTCAGCTTCGCATTCTCATCTTCGAGCTGCCGCAACCGCTTCATCTCCGACGGCATCAGGCCCGCATACTTCTTACGCCAGTTATAGAACGTCGCGTCCGAAATCCCGGCTTTCCGACAGACCTCTGCGATCGGCACGCCACTCTCAGCCTGCTTCAAAACGAACGCGATCTGCGCCTCGGTGAACTTCGATGCCTTCATGGAACTCTCCTCGTCCCGATCCCGGGATCATAAGTGGAAAATTCCAGTTCGGACTGGCCGAGTTTTCGGGGAGCACGTCA
>NZ_JBFUDG010000026.1:0-705 GCF_056404835.1 Allobosea sp. P2_B12
CTCGAGGAACTGACGCTGACGACGAATGGCTCGCTGCTCGACCGCTATGCGCAGGAGTTGGCCGATTACGGCGTGCGCCGGATCAACGTGTCGCTCGACACGCTCGACCCCGACAAGTTCCGCAAGATCACGCGCTGGGGCGATCTCGGCAAGGTGCTCGGTGGCATCGAGGCGGCACGCAAGGCAGGCCTGCGGGTCAAGATCAACGCGGTYGCGCTCAAGGGCGTCAACGAGGACGAGATCGAGAGCCTGATGACCTGGGCCCACGGGCTGGGCATGGACCTGACGCTGATCGAGGTGATGCCGCTGGGCGAAATCGAGCCCGGGCGGATCGACCAGTTCCTGCCGCTCTCGGTGGTGCGGGCGCGGCTGATGGACAAGTACAACCTCGTCGAGGATCCCTACCGGACCGGCGGGCCGGCGCGCTATGTCCGCGTCAAGGAGACCGGCGGGCTCGTCGGCTTCATCACGCCGATGACGCATAATTTCTGTGAGAGCTGCAACCGGGTGCGGCTGACCTGCACGGGCACGCTCTACATGTGCCTGGGCCAGGAGGACGCCGCCGATCTGCGCGCGCCGATCCGTGCCTCCGCAGACGACGCGGCGCTGCATCGCGCCATGGAAGAGGCGATCTCGCGCAAGCCCAAGGGCCACGACTTCGTCATCGACCGGCGCCGCGGCAAGCCCGCAGTCGGACGCCATATG
>NZ_JBFUDG010000027.1:0-518 GCF_056404835.1 Allobosea sp. P2_B12
GGCCGGAGTAGCGCTGCGTGCCCTGGAGGTCGTCGAAGTCGATCCGGCCGAGCGACTCCGCGCTCGACGCCACGGCGACGATGCGGGCATCGCCGTGCGCCCGCATCCGGTCGATGAGGAGGCCCGTGAGCAGGAACGGCGCGAGGTGGTTGAGGGCGAAGGTCAGCTCGAGGCCGTCGGCCGTGACGTGGCGGTGGGCCCAGAACCCGCCGACGTTGTTGACCAGCGCGTCGATGCGCGGGTAGCGCTCCTCGAGTTCGGCGGCCAGTCGGCGCACCTGCTCCTGCGACGACAGGTCGGCCGCGAACACGTCGATCGGGCCGGGGCCGGCCAGGCCGCCCAGTTCGGCGGCGGTCGCCGTAAGCCGGTCGGGACTCCTGCCGACGATGCCGACACGAGCTCCGAGGGCCGCGAGGCCCGCCGCGGTGGCCTTCCCGATCCCGCCGGTCGCGCCGGTGACGACGACGATCCGACCCGACATGGGCTGTGACGCGTTCATCGGTCCTCCGCCCCGCGGC
>NZ_JBFUDG010000028.1:0-511 GCF_056404835.1 Allobosea sp. P2_B12
CATATGGCGTCCGACTGCGGGCTTGCCGCGGCGCCGGTCGATGACGAAGTCGTGGCCCTTGGGCTTGCGCGAGATCGCCTCTTCCATGGCGCGATGCAGCGCCGCGTCGTCTGCGGAGGCACGGATCGGCGCGCGCAGATCGGCGGCGTCCTCCTGGCCCAGGCACATGTAGAGCGTGCCCGTGCAGGTCAGCCGCACCCGGTTGCAGCTCTCACAGAAATTATGCGTCATCGGCGTGATGAAGCCGACAAGCCCGCCGGTCTCCTTGACGCGGACATAGCGCGCCGGTCCACCGGTCCGGTAGGGGTCCTCGACAAGATTATACTTGTCCATCAGCCGCGCCCGCACCACCGAGAGCGGCAGGAACTGGTCGATCCGGCCCGGCTCGATCTCGCCCAGCGGCATCACCTCGATCAGCGTCAGGTCCATGCCCAGCCCGTGGGCCCAGGTCATCAGGCTCTCGATCTCGTCCTCGTTGACGCCCTTGAGCGCGACCGCGTTGATCTTGACC